>NZ_JAHZPU010000019.1 GCF_019929575.1 Streptococcus infantis | reverse complement strand
AAAGGCGGTGTCTTAACCCCTTGACCAACGGACCGGAGTTGTTATTTTCAACTCTTACTATTATACCGACTTTTTTTGCTTTGTCAACACCTTTTTTTAACTTTTTTTCATTTCTCCTGGATTACTGCCTTCAGCTCTCTGAGAAGGGCTTTGCGGCCTTTAAATCGTTCGTCTGACCAGAGTTTCGGTTAATTTTTTTCTTACAATAATTGTTTTTTATGAAACACATATCATTTTTTGAAAACATTTCTTCATATTATTCAAGTAACTGTTGCATTCTTGTTTTCAGAAAATTTGAATCATTTCCTCTAAGAGAGCATTGACATAGGTGAACTTGTATTTTGTTTTCTATATATCGAAATCTTTGATTTAAATTCGAGTTTCCTCAACTTTTTTTAAAAAAACAGAGAAAACTTGCGCTTCCTCTGTTTACAGTATTTAAGATAATTAATTTTCTTCACTCATTTTTGATTTTACTTCATCATAAGATAATGCATGTGATTCCTCTTCTATTGTTTCAGGCATCTTTCCTGTTTCGTATAGAGATTTAATTTGTGTACTATCCAATGTTTCGTATTTCAATAATGCTTCTGCAATCAGCTTGTGAGTTTCACGATTTGACTGGATAATTTCAGCAGCTTTGTTTCGTGCTTCATTCAATAATGAACGAACTTCTTCGTCAATTTCATAAGCTGTTTGTTCTGAAATTGATTTTTGAGGGGTTTGTGCACCAAACATGGCATGACTTCCTTCATATTGTACTGGACCAAGTTTTTCACTCATACCATACTCTGTAACCATTGCACGCGCCATCTGAGTAGCTTGTTCGAAGTCATTAGATGCTCCAGTTGTTTGGACGTTAAAGATAATCTCTTCAGCTACACGTCCACCCATTAAGCCAGCTAATTGTTCTTTCATATCTTCTTTAGATAGAAGCATTTGGTCTTCCTTAGGAAGTGCAATCATATATCCGCCTGCACGTCCGCGTGGTACTATGGTAACTTTATGAACAACACGGGCATTTGACAATACTAGACCGACAATGGTGTGTCCTGCCTCATGGTAGGCAACCAATTCACGTTCTTTTTGTGAAACTGTCTTATCTTTCTTAGATGGTCCAGCGATAACACGATCTTCAGCTTCATCAATATCAGAAGCATCAATCACTGATTTATTACGACGAGCTGCAACCAAAGCTGCTTCGTTCAATACATTTTCCAAATCGGCACCAACAAAACCTGGAGTTTGTTGTGCTACCAATTTCAAATCTACATCTTCAGCTAAAGGTTTATTTCTAGCATGGACTTTCAAAATTGCTTCGCGTCCCTTAACATCTGGACGACCAACTAATACTTTTCTATCAAAACGACCTGGACGAAGTAGAGCCGGATCAAGAACATCTGAACGGTTTGTTGCCGCAATGACAATAATTCCTTCATTTCCTTCAAAACCATCCATTTCAATCAAGAGTTGGTTTAAGGTTTGTTCTCGTTCATCATTACCTCCACCTAAACCGACACCACGTTGGCGACCAACGGCATCAATTTCATCGATAAAGATAATAGCTGGTGCTGCTTTTTTTGCGTCCTCAAAGAGAGAACGTACACGGCTTGCACCGACACCGACGAACATTTCTACAAAGTCAGAACCTGAAATACTAAAGAATGGTACACCAGCTTCTCCTGCGACTGCTTTGGCAAGTAATGTCTTACCGGTTCCCGGAGGCCCCTCTAAGAGAACACCAGCTGGAATCCGGGCACCCAATTTTGTAAATCGTTTTGGATCTTTTAAGAATTCAACAACTTCAACAAGTTCTTGTTTTTCTTCCTCTGCGCCTGCGACATCTGAGAAGCGGACTTTAATATCCTCTTTGTTAGCAGCCTTAGCTTTACTACGTCCAAAGCTCATTGGATTACGTCCGCTATTTCCGCCCATATTTCCCATCATAGAGAAGAGGAAGAAGAATAAGATAGCAAATGGTACTACTGAAACCAGGATGTTAATCCACATACCACTTGAGCTTTCGTGTTTTACTTCAATTTCTGTTTGATGTTCACTTGCTAGCTTTTGCAAATCCGCTACAGTTGTATCTGATGGGAGGACAATACTTGTAAATTTCTCTACTTTTGTAGCAGAGGGTGTAAAAAATTGAATTCCCGTTTCCTGTTTCTCTGTCTTAGCAGTTTTGTAGACACCATACACTTCAATAACACTACCACTTGGTTGGTAGGTCATTTCTTTTACATTGTCGTTAGTGATTTCCTGAACCAATTCTGAGTACTTAATTTGTTGACTATGACCAGCGGATCTGCCAGCAAAAAAGTACTGGAATCCTGTCACTAGCAAGAAAATCATCAACAAATAAAGAAATGGATTTTTTATGAAACCATTATTTTGTTTTTGCATTCAAACACTTACCCTTCTATTTTGAGTAAACTTCCTCTTTCAATACACCTACATAAGGAAGGTTACGATAGTTTTCATTATAGTCTAAACCGTAGCCTACAACAAATTCATTTGGAATTGTAAAACATGTATAATCTGCTTCGATTTCTACTGTACGACCTTCTGGTTTATCAAGCATGGTAACAATCTTCACAGACGTTGCTTCTCTTGCAGTAAACATATCTTTCAAACTTTTCAAGGTTTGACCAGTGTCAATGATATCTTCTACAAAGACAACATGTCGACCTTTAATATCTTGAGTTACGTCTTGTTTAATATTAATGACACCACTACTTACAGTCCCACCATGATAGCTAGAGACCATCATAAAGTCCATTTCAAGATGTGTATCAATATATTTCACCAATTCTGCCATAAAAGGAATAGAACCTTTTAGAATTCCAACTAAAATCGGATTTTTTCCCTCATAATCTTTTGTCAACTGAGCACCCAATTTTTTAGCTGCTTCTGTAATTTCATCTTGTGAAATCAAAATTTTCTTGATATCTTTGTCTAACATGATTTTACCTATCTATTTTTTCTATATAAAGTACAGTGTTCATTATATCATTTTTCATTTTTTTACTCAAATCACTGATTTCAATTCCTAAAACTGAACAAATTTTTCCAAATTGCTCAATGATAATAGCTTTTTCTCGTTTTTCTTTAGGAATTTTTAAATCAATAAAATGTCGTCTTAGTTTTTTACGATGACCGTTTTTTATCAAATAATCACCAGGCTGTCGATGCCGTAAAATCAACGATGTTTCACGAGAAACATTCATCTTTTGGACATTTTCCCCTTTTAGAGGGATTCCAAATGAGAATAAATAACCTTCATAATGAACTTGATTTTGATAGTCTAACACACAATCACTACTTTTTTCATCAGACTTTGGTCTGATTTTACAAATTTTAAAGTGTTGGTATTCTTTTACAAGTTCATAACCATTTTTTAAACGATGACGATATTGACTCTTAGTTTTTAAAATATGAAGAATTTCTTGAAATTGTTCTCTTGTTACATTTAAATCAGCAAAACAACTAAGGTATTGTTGTAGTAAAACTCGCTGTGTTGCTTCACTAAAAGATAAAAACTGAGTTAAATCTTCCACATTGACTGTTTGAGATAAT
Source organism: Streptococcus infantis (assembly GCF_019929575.1). Classification (GTDB taxonomy): domain Bacteria; phylum Bacillota; class Bacilli; order Lactobacillales; family Streptococcaceae; genus Streptococcus; species Streptococcus infantis_L. The sequence goes on along the minus strand of NZ_JAHZPU010000019.1, from coordinate 28,941 downwards.
TCAGTCAGAGCAATTTGATAGTCAGATACTTCTTTTCCAAACTCTAAAAACGCTCTCTTTAGCTGAATATTTTCTTTTTCCAGTTGTGGTAAGTAAATATTACGAACTCGATTGCGAAAATAATGATTTTCTTTATTCGTCCTATCTTCAAAATGCTCAACTTCAGGAAAATCCTTCTTATAAAAAGAAAGCAACGGACGAATTAATTCTCCCTTATCAAACGTTTGTCTCTCTTTTATAGCTGATAAGTGTTGCAACCTAACACCTCGAATCAATCGCATAAAAATCGTTTCAGCCTGATCATCTGCATGATGAGCTGTTACAAGGGCTGTAGAGGAAGTTTTCTCCATTACTTCTCTAAAAAAATCATAGCGAAATTGACGAGCATTTGCTTCTGAAAAATCTCCAGTAAAATGAGCTACGTAAATTGGAACTCCAACTTGTTCAGCTAGTTTTATTAATTCATATTCCTCAGTATCCGATTCTAATCGTTGTTTATGGTTCACATGAGCTAAAAACAAATCAATCCCAAGTTCTTTTTGGTAAGTTGAAAGGAGATGAAAAAGAAACATCGAATCCAATCCACCAGACAAGGCTAGTACAACTCGTGAATGATCTTTAAAATAACCTTTTTCTAAAAAATGATTTAAAAAATCTTGGTCTCTCATTTTAGGACCTCATAGACATCCTTAGCAATTTTAGAAATGGTATCATAATCAGAATTTTTGGTAAAGATTGAAATAATGAAAGGAGAATCTGTGTAGACTACTGCCACATCGTGTTTAAATTCATCTGCATCCCCAATTTTATGGGCTACCTTAGCAGAAATATTCTTAGCAATCCGCTGATTATCAAAAGCTGTTTGCGATAGGGATTCTAAAACAAAACCATTCTGATTGTAAATAGATTCCATAACCTGACCAGCCATTTTAGCTGAAGCTAACTTCTCTGTTACGTTCCACTCTTCACCTGCGATAGCAGTCATTTCGTTTTTAAAGGCTTCATCTGATTTATTCGTAATATAATAAGCAAGAATATTATGAGCTACATTGTCAGATTCTTTCGCTGTCTTTGTAATTAAATCTTTGAGAGTGTACTCTTTATTGTCCGCTGTTTTAGGGAGACTTCCACTTCCTTCCGGTTTATAAGAACCAGGGAAATCATTTACTTCGGAAACATACTTCAGTTTCGTGTCAAGTTGGTAATCACCTTGATTGATTTTTTCCTGAACAGAATAAAGATAAGGTAATTTCATAACACTAGCAGCGTACATTTTTTGATCTTCGTTAATCCCAGCTTCCTTACCCGTGCTCAATTGTTTAACATAAATAGAAAACTGTTCATTTTGATAATTCGCAGATAACAACTCTTGTACTTTCTGGATACGATTGTCATCATTGGAAATGTAATCCGTCGAAACCCAACCAATTTGTTTGATATGTAAAAATTCATGACCACCAGCAAAAATAGACATATCTACTTCAACCTCTTGATAAGCTGCTAAAGTAGACTTTAATTCTTGTTGATCATAAGGACTATTATAAACGACAAATCCTGGTTCTAACCATACTCGTTTAGAAAAATCGTTGACAATTGAACTATCGTATAAAAGTCGTTTATCAGCCATCACAAATTGATTATTTGACAATTTAAAGACAGGCTGTCCTTGTTTATTTAATCTCCATTCTAAAACAGATAATTTTGTATCTGCATTGACTTTTCCTGATTCTTTAATCAAATCTTCTGTAGAATAAACAGACGTTTCACCATAAAATTTTGGAGATTCTATAACATCTTGATAGTAAAAATGATACGAAGCGTGGGTTAAGGAATAAACTTCTTGGTTTGGAATGATAACTGGATTCTCAGTGCTTACTACTTGGACACTTTTTAAAAAAATAGGAAGTAGTAATATCACTAAAAATTTACGCATTCTTTTTTTCCTCTTCTTCTTGTAGCCGTAACAGATGATTTTTTTGAGCTAACTCTTCTAATTTTTCATCTGATTGACTTAAAAACTTTTCTACAATATCTAATAAATTTTCCATTTTACATTACCTAGGAAGTAAGTCCGGAATAGTATAAACTTCCTCCCATGATTTTGAATAGTAATATTTTGCACGCAAATACTTGGCTGCGTATGTTTCGTCCTTTAATTTGGTTGCAAGATTTGATTCTTTATCTTTTTCAGCGCTCAATTCTTGATACTGCTTTTTCAAGTCAGATAACTGTTGGCGACGTTCAAGTAGTTGCTGATAACTTTGAGTCAAATTATAGGTTGGTAGGATAAACAACAACATAATCAAAATCAACACCCAACCCATAAAACGATTTCGTCTTTGTCGTTCTTCCATCAAGTATTTACGACGCTGATGTTCATTTTGAATAAAGGAATTATTCATTTGCACTATTTTTTTATACATCGTTTTCTACCCTTGTTTCGCTGATAATTTCATACATACCTGCGGCATCTTCTTTTTTAGTGCTATCTTTCATTTCTAACACTTTTACAAGCAACAACTTATTTCCGAAACGAATTTCGACTTGGTCGTTGATTTTTAAATCTGTAGAGCTCTTAGCAAGAATACCATTTACCTTGATACGTCCCTTATCTGCAACTTCTTTAGCCACTGTACGGCGCTTAATAATTCTTGATACTTTTAAATATTTATCTAATCTCATCTTTATTACCTCAAATTATTATTGTACCATTTTTCTCCCTTTTATAGAAGAAAAATGTCATACCTAATTTGACTCTTTTGCATTTTTTATGGCCACTAGGGATTCAGCAAAAGTCAACAATCCTTCTAAAATCTCATAATCTTTTTTATTTCGAATATCAAATACAACTTCTATCAAACCTTGATTCTCAGAAATATTAGCCTTCAAACTTGTCTGTGAGAGGGCCTGAAAATAATCTTGTGTTAAAAATAGTTGTTGCGAAATTTTTTCAAATTGAATGACAAGTTTATTATTTTTTCTTTCAACACGATTGACAAATACTTTATCAAGATAAGCTTTTGCTAAACCAATTTCTAAAAGATAGGCAACTACATCTGGATATTCTCCAAAACGATCGATCAACTCATCTTGTAATTCTTCATAGTTGACACGATTGTCAATCTGACGAATTCTCTTGTAAATTTCAATTTTATGTCTTTCATCCGAAATATATTCATCTGGGAGATAAGCATCAATTTGTAGAATTAACTCAGCATTTCCTTTTTCACGCTTTTTGTCAGTTCCATTTTTCTTAGCAATTGCTTCTTCTAACAACTGAGAGTACAACTCAAAACCAACAGAATCGATAAATCCAGACTGAGAGCTTCCTAAAAGATTCCCAGCTCCACGAATGGATAAATCACGCATAGCAATTTTGAAACCAGAACCCAGTTCAGTGAAACCTTTGATAGCTTCTAATCTCTTCTCAGAAACTTCTGTCAAAGTTTTATCTGGACGATACATGAGATAAGCATAAGCAATTCGATTACTACGACCAACACGACCTCTTAATTGATACAAGGTTGACAAGCCCATATGATCTGCATTTTCTATAAACAAGGTATTAGCATTTGGAATATCTACTCCTGTCTCGATGATTGTTGTAGTTACTAAAATATCATATTGTCCTTCAATGAAATCAAGAAGTGTATTTTCTAAGCGAATTTCACTCATTTGACCATGAACAAATCCAATAGAAGCTTCTGGAATCAGTTCTTGTAACTCTGAAACCTTCTTTTCAATCGTGTCAACTTTATTGTAAAGATAGTAAACTTGACCACCACGATCCATTTCTCTCAATACAGCATCACGAATGATACGATCATTCTGTTCAAGTACGTAGGTTTGAACAGGATATCGATTTGTTGGAGGAGTCTCTATGACTGATAAATCTCGGATACCTAGCATAGACATATGAAGTGTTCGAGGAATTGGTGTCGCTGTCAAGGTTAAGACATCAACCTTCTTTTTTAATTTCTTCAAAGCTTCCTTATGCTTAACACCAAAACGTTGCTCTTCATCAATAATCATCAACCCCAAATCAGCAAACTCAACATCTTTAGACAAGACTCTATGGGTCCCTATCAAGATGTCTACTTGACCTTTTTTTAACTTCTCAAGTGTTTCAGTCTGTTCTTTTTTACTTCTGAAACGACTCAAAACATCTACGTTGACAGCAAATTGTTCAAATCTTTCCTTAAAATTACTGTAATGTTGCTGAGCAAGAACGGTTGTTGGCACTAAAACGACAACCTGTTTATGATCATTGACAGCCTTAAATGCAGCTCGCATAGCTACTTCTGTCTTACCAAAACCAACATCTCCAACTAAAAGTCGGTCCATCGGTTGAGAAGCCTGCATATCTTTCTTAATCTCTTCGATACTTCTAAGTTGATCCTCAGTCTCTACATATGGGAATGCTTCGTCAAAAGCATTTTGGTCTTCATCATCTTTTGAAAATGCAAAACCTTTAAGTTGGCTTCTCTCTGCATATAACTTAATTAAATCATCTGCAATATCTTCAACTTGACTCTTTACTTTTTGCTTCGCTTTTTTAAAACGTCCATCGTTTAATTTGTTTAACTTTGGAGCCTTACCATCACTAGAAACATACTTAGAAAGAGTCTGTATCTGCTCCACAGGAATAGAAATTTGATCTCCATTTTGATATTGAACACTTACATAGTCTCTATGAATCCCTTTGATTTCAATCGTTTCAATCCCTAAATATTGACCAATACCATGGATTTGATGAACAACATAGTCTCCTTTTTGGAGTTCATTATAATCCTTTAATCGTTCAGCGTTACTGATATTTTGTCTTCGATATTTCCGTTTAATCTTCTTTTTAAAAATTTCATATTCAGTGATAAATACAAGATTTTCATCTACAAAATGAAAGCCATGTCGCAGATTTCCTTCAACAAGATTGACAGTTCCTTTACAGATTTCACTTTCATTACTATTATCAACTTTAATATCGTATTCATCAAGAATCGTTGACAGTTTCTTTAGTTCAGTTTTGCTACTTGATTGAAGAACAACCGTATACTTTAATCTTTTGTAACGTTCAATTTCTTCTTTCAGAAAAGAAAACTGATTAAAGAACTCTTGCATAGGATATTGATTGAACTGGTACAGATTATTAAATTTCAAATTTCCAAGCCCTTTTTGAAAATTTGAAAAGAAAGTCGCTGGTACATATTTTTTAAACTGACTTTCTACATCAGCAAAATATTGTAAACTTGATACTGCTTTACTATTATGTAAATCTTCTGTAAAGTAGCAAGCTATTTCCTTATCAAAAGCATCGTACTGGTTCATGATTTTTTGAAAATCATCAAAGATAATAGGCACTTGATTCAAATAGTCTGTCAAGGTCCACTGTTTTTTATAAAATACAGACAAAAACTTGCGAATATCTGCATGAAGAACTTGCTCTTTCGTACAACTAAAAACTTCTTCTAGGTAAGACTTTAAAGTTGGAGAAAGTGCCTTATCAATCTCATGTTCTAAAAATTTCTGACCACGATGATAATCTTCATTCGTTAACAAAATATCACTAGCTGGATAGATTAGTACTTGAGTTTGACTATCTTTTGATAATTGAGTTTCAGTATCAAATTCTCTAATGCCATCAATCTCATCACCGAAAAATTCAATCCGATAAGGACATAGTTGAGAGGTTTCAAATATATCTAGAATATCTCCACGAAGGCTAAATTCTCCCTGACTTTGAACTTGTGTAACTTTCTTATAACCAAGAGAAATCAAGTGATTTTTTAATTCTCTTTGTTCGCATTCTTGCCCCACTTGAAGTTCTAAGATACTATCATCAAAAACTTGAGGATTCGGCAAGAATACTCGACTAGCTGCGACGTTACAAACTAAAATTCCTCTTTGAAACTCATCTCTTAGAAAACGCAAAGCTTCAACCCGAGAAAAAATCTTTTCCTGAGATGATACCAAAAATTCAACCATTGGTGAATCATCTACTAGAAATGGATAAACCAGATCAGAACCTAATATGGAGATTAGATCATTAATCAGACGCTCAGCTTCTCCATATGTGGAAGTAATCACTAAAACCTTATCCTGACTCTTCAGACTACTAGCAATCGCTAAAGATTTTGCTGAGCCAGAAAGACCTAGCAATAATTGTCTTTGTTTCTGTAGTAAGTTCTCATGCCAAGATAGAATTTGTTTATTCTCTAAAAAGAAATCGATTAATGCCATTTCCTTACCCATTATATTTCTGCATCGTCTTTTCAAAGTTTTTTTCTTGTAAATAATAATTTACAGCATCGTCAACCTTGTCAATTGACTGTAAAATACCGATATAATCTTCTTGATCAAACTTACTCAAAACATGATGAACTACTGACATTCCTTTTTTAGGTCTTCCAATGCCAATCTTTACACGATTGAAAACCTGTGTACCAATATGTTGAATAATCGACTTAATTCCATTATGACCACCAGCTGATCCTTTAGCACGAAGACGAATTTTTCCGACTTCCATGTCAAGGTCATCGTAAATAATCAGTAAATCTTCAATATCTAAACCATAATAAGTTAACAATGCATGAACAGCTTTTCCACTTTCATTCATAAAAGTCGTCGGTTTCACCAGATAAATTTTTTCACCGTTAAGAAAAAATGAGGCTAACTCAGCTTGGAATATCTTATCGTGTGTAAAGGTAACATTCTGTTTTTTGGCTAGTTGGTCAATCAGCATAAAGCCAACATTATGTTTAGTTTCAAAATATTTATCTCCTGGATTTCCCAATCCTACAAGTAATTTTGTCATTTATATTTCCTTTCAAAAGTCAAAAGGGTTGGAATTTTTTTCCAACCTAATTGACATTATTTTAAATATTGATTAAACGTTAAAGCGGAATTCCATAATATCGCCATCTTGCACGACATATTCTTTTCCTTCTTCACGCAAACGTCCAGCTTCTTTTACAGCCTTTTCAGAGCCGTATTTTACCAAATCGTCATAAGACATGGTCACTGCACGAATAAAACCTTTTTCGAAGTCAGAGTGGATGATACCAGCTGCTTGAGGAGCTTTCATACCACGTTTAAAGGTCCAAGCACGAACCTCTTTTTCACCAGCTGTGAAGTAAGTTCCAAGTCCTAGTAGATGGTAAGCAGCACGAGTCAACTTATCCACACCTGATTCTGTCAAACCAATGGCTTCAAGAAACTCTTTTTTATCTTCATCGTCTAACTCAGAAATTTCTTCTTCAGCACGCGCTGAAATAACCACTACCTCTGCATTTTCTGTTGCTGCGAATTCACGAATTTGCTTCACATAATCGATAGATTCTGGGTCTCCAACGACATCCTCATCAACGTTAGCTACATAAAGAACAGGTTTCGTGGTCAAAAGGAAAAGACCTTTGACTACTTTTTGCTCTTCATCTGTAAATTCAATGGTACGTGCTGATTTACCGTCTTCAAGAACAGGTTTAATCTTTTGAAGAACGTTAAATTCTGCAACTGATTCCTTATCTTTTTGTGTACGCGCCATTTTTTCTACACGCGCATAGCGTTTATTGACTGATTCTAAGTCAGCAAGAATCAACTCTAGGTTAATAGTATCAATATCTGCTAGCGGATCCACAAAGGCATCTTCACGACCTTGCTCACGCATGACATTTTCATCATCAAAGGCACGAACCACATGAACAATCGCATCAACTTCACGGATATTGGCCAAGAATTTATTTCCCAAACCTTCTCCTCTTGATGCTCCTTTTACAATCCCTGCAATATCTGTAAATTCAAAGGTTGTTGGAACTGTCTTTTTAGGAGTAATCATTTCCGTCAATTTTTGGAGGCGTTCATCTGGAACTTCTACCATTCCAACGTTTGGGTCAATGGTTGCAAATGGATAGTTTGCAGCCTCTGCTCCTGCTTTTGTAATTGCATTAAATAGGGTTGATTTACCGACGTTTGGCAAACCCACGATACCTGCTGTTAAAGCCATAGTTTCTCATTCTCCGTTCACATTTCAATCTTCAATATTATAACACAAAAAGGGAAAACTTGCTAACCCTCTAACTAGGGTTATTAGTCGATGATTTTACTCATTTTTCTTTCAAAATCATAGCGACTCATCATGACTACGTGGTCACAATTACTACATTTTATTTTGATATCTGCACCAACACGAGTAATTTCCCAGCGATTTGCCTTTTTGCCTGTTGACTTAATCGTACAAGCATGTGGTTTTTTCATTTCAACAAAATTTCCAACCTGATACATAGTTAGTCTCCTTTTTCTTTTTCGATTATACCATAAAAGAGGCGAGCTAGGCTCAACCTCTTTTCATTAATTTGTACGAACTGGCGTGATGAGCTGCATGAAATCTTCATCTGTATCAGCTGGAACCAGAGTAAATGGACGAACTGCAGAAATAAAGCTGATTGTAACCTTTTCGCTATTTAGAGCTTTTAGTGCTTCAATCAAATAAGTTGGGTTGAAACTAATTGTCAAATCAGCACCACTTACATTTTCAGTATCAATTTCTTCGTTTACTTTCCCTACTTCTGGAGAGTGAACATGGGCACTTACAATTCCTTCTTTGATTTCTAATTTAACAGTACCATTTTGTGTCGCACTTGATAAAAGACGTGCACGTTCCATAGACTGGCGTAGTTTAGCAACGTCAAAAGTCACTGTTGTATTGAAATCTGTTGGAATCAATCGATCTGTATCTGGATAATTTCCTTCTAAGAGACGTGTGTAGAAGCTAATATTTTCACTTCTAAAGAGAATTTGATTATTGGCGAAGAAAATCTCCACTGTTTCGATATCATCCGTAAAAACAGCTGAAAATTCACGTAGCGAACGACTTGGGATGACAACATCAAAATCATCGCTATTTTTTTCAAGAGTCAACTTTTTCTGACTGAGACGGTGAGAGTCTGTCGCAACTGTTTTTAATTCTTTATGATTGTTCAAGACAAAATGTACCCCCGTCAAAATAGGACGGCTTTCTTGGGTACTAGCTGCAAAAGCTGTTTCATTGATAATCTTTTTAAGAAGTTTTGTTTCAAGAACTAAAGGATTGCTTGCAGAAATTTCCTGAATACGTGGATATTGCTCGCTATCTTTTCCTTTAAGAGTAATCTCTGATTTTCCACTAGTTAAGACAATTTGCTTTTGTTCAATCTCTTTAAAATCAAGTGTTACATCTGGAAGACTTGAAACAACATTGATAAAGAAAGAAGCTTCCAGTAGAACTGAACCTAAAGAGTTAATCAAGAGACCTGCATTTTCATTTTTTTGCGATATAAAATTTTCGATTGAGATTTGACCATTTGATCCAATCAAGGTAATTCCTTCATTGGTAACATCAATTTTTACAGTCGATAAGATAGGAATTGCATTCTTTGAGCTAATAGCTCTCTTTGTTGTATTTAAGGCTTGTAAAAATAAGTTTTTATTAATTGAAAAATGAATCATGGATTCTCCTTTATTCTTTTTATTATTAGAAGGATAATAGTAATAATAGAGTGTGTGAAATCTGTGGAAAAACACTTGTAATCAAGAAAACTCAAGGACAGATCCTTGTTTAAAAGATGTGGATAAATGAGAGATTTTTTTAAAAGTTATCCACAAGTTATTTAATTTTCTTTTTGATGTTTTCAATTTCTATACGTAAATTATCATCTGTTTCAAGCATGGATTTGATTTTTCCATGAGCGTGAATGACTGTTGTGTGGTCTTTACCACCAAACTCTTTTCCAATCTTAGGAAGGCTATTATCAGTCATTTCTCTGGCTAGATACATGGCAACTTGACGGGCTAAAACGATATTTTGAACACGTCTAGTTCCTTTCATTTCCTTGACACTAACACCATAGAAGTTTCCAACTTCTGTTTGGATTTTATCAATTGGAATCACAATCATTTTGCTGACGTCTTGTTTACGAGCACGAATAGCTTCAGCGGCAATGTCAACTGTGATATCGTTAATCTTTTTGACTTTGGCCATTAGGCTGATATCATTGAGTGCACCCTCGAGTTCTCGCACGTTAGAGTCAAATTGTCCAGCCAAATATTCGAGTGTATCATTCTGAAAATGATAATTGAGATGTTCAGTCTTACTCTGTAAAATAGCAATACGTGTTTCAAAATCAGGTGGTGTGATATCTGTCGTTAATCCCCACGAGAAGCGCGTGACCAGACGTTCAGGTAGACTCTCTAAATGTTCAGGCCTACGATCGCTTGTTAAAACAATTTGTTTATTATTATTGTGAAGGGCGTTAAATGTATTGAAAAACTCTTCCTGAGTCTGAACTTTCTTTCCACTAAGAGATTGAATATCATCAATGAGTAGGAGATCTAAACTACGATAAGTTTTTTTAAATTTTTCCATATCATTGAGTCTCAAATGCTCTAGAAATTCATTAATGAAGCTTTCAGCAGGTATGTATTTAACACGCGCATTTGGACTCTTTTTTAGAATTTCATTACCAAGGGCATTTAGCAGGTGAGTTTTTCCAAGTCCAGGACCTCCATAGATAAATAGAGGATTATAAGTTAGTCCAGGATCTTCAGAAACTGCTAAAGCTGCGGACTTAGCCCAAACATTACCATTTCCTTGGACAAAATTATCGAAAGTATACTTTTCCTTGAGTCCAGTTTCAGAATATGGAATAGTGGACAGATTTTGCTGATAGTTATTTGTAGACTCAGAATGTAGGTCTACTTGAGAGGCAGCTTCTTCAACTTTCGTGAAGACATAATGGGCTTTTATTTCAGTATCATAGATTTCAAAACCTGCCGCTAAAAGCATCCCATTGATATTTCTTTCCCAGAAAATCTGCATTTCATCTCGGGGTAAGAAAATCGTTGCAGTAGTCTCTTCAACTTTAATAAGTTTCGCGTCTAAAATATAGAAATCATAAACTGACTGAGTTAGTTTATCATGTGCAAGTTCTAAAAGACGATTCCAAAATTGTTTTTCCTTCAATGATTTCCTCCTCCTTTACTATAGAATTTAAAAGGTTTATTGATAGAATCATTTTACCATAGATGAGATTATTTTTCCACAACTTGTGGAAAACAATTAACAATGTTTTTAACTGTTATCCACAAAATGTGGATAACTAAGAAAAATTCTGAAATACTGGGCTTTTAAAAACTAAAATGCAGTGGATAACTATGTTCGTTAAGAATACTAAAATAACAGCCTTATTTCAGGCTGTTAATAAATTGTTGGTATTCATCTTGGTTATGGAAAGAAATAGTAATTTTACCACTATCTTTTTTTTGTAGCTTAATCTGAACTTCTAATCCGAGTATTTTTTTTAATGTTTGCTCTTCCTCTTTGACAAAGTAATCTTTTTCTTTTTTGTTGATCTTCTTCGTTTTTTGTAGTATTTGTTCAACTTGCCGAACAGAGAGATTTTCAGTTTGAATACGATTCAAGAGTTTATCTTGTTTATCACTTGATAATTGAATGAGGAGTCTAGCGTGAGCCTGGGAAAGCTTCCCACTTTCAACTTCGGTTAGGATATGTTTAGGTAGCCCTAACAATCGAACTAGGTTTGTAATATAAGGTCGAGATTTCCCCATTTTTTCAGCAATTTCTGTGTGGGTAAAACCTTTATCAATTAAGGACTGATATACTTTAGCTTCCTCTATTGGATTTAAATTTTCTCGTTGGAGATTCTCAATGATAGAATGAAGCACCATATCTTGATCAGAAAGTTGCTTAACAATGACAGGAACTTCGGAAAGACCAGCAACTATAGATGCACGATATCGTCTTTCTCCAGCTAAAATCTCGTATCCAAGTACAGGAGATTTTCTAACGATAATAGGCTGAATCAAACCGTTTTCCTTAATAGATTGTGCCAGTTCTTGTATTTTTTCTTCTGAAAATTCCTTACGAGGTTGATAGGGATTTTTTTGAATATCTTTTATTTGAACAATTTTAAATTCTTCCATAATTCTACATTATCACAACTTAGATATTCTGTAAAGTAACTTTACATATCTGTAAATTACTTATCTAAATCACTAGTACTCTTATCTAATTTAATAGTTGTTGTTTCTTCCTTACCATCACGGTAGTAAGTAACAGTCATACTGTCTCCAATAGAGTGACTATATAGAGCACTTTGTAATTCAGTAGTGGAAGAAATAGCTTTATCATCTATTTTTGTAATGACGTCATATTGTTGCAGATGTCCATTGGCAGGCATATTTTTTTGAACAGAACGAACAGCGACACCAGAAGTAACATTTCCAGGAAGTTTTAGTTTTTGAAGATCAGTTGTACTAAGATTTGATAAGTTAACCATGTGGATTCCAAGAGCAGGTCGAGTTACTTTTCCATCTTTTTCTAATTGTTTAATAATATTGATTACGTCATTTGCAGGAATGGCAAAACCAAGACCTTCGACAGATGTTCCACCATTAGAGGCAATCTTACTTGATGTAATACCGATAACTTGGCCTTGAATATTAATCAAAGGACCGCCAGAGTTACCAGGGTTAATAGCTGTATCTGTTTGAATAGCATTGGTTGAAATAGCTTGTCCGTCTTCAGATTTTAGAGAGACATTTCTATTTAAACTTGATACAATCCCTTGAGTCACAGTGTTGGCATATTCAGAACCTAGAGGACTTCCGATTGCAATAGCTGTTTCTCCAACTGTTAGTTGATTAGAATCACCAAATTCAGCTACTGTAGTGATCTTATCTGCAGCAATTTTTACAACGGCAATATCTGAATAAGTATCAGAACCCACAATTTCACCAGGGACTTTTGTGCCATCTGCTAAACGAATATCAACTTTTTTAGCGCCATTAATAACGTGAGTATTGGTTACAAGGTAGGCAGTATTCCCTTCCTTTTTATAAATGACCCCAGAACCTTCGCTGTATACTTGTTCAGCATTGGTATCTGTATCAGTTTCATCAGATCCGAGTAAACTATTTTGAGAATTTGATGAGTAAGTAATGACAGATACAACAGCATCTTTAACTTTATCGACTGCCTGTGTAGTTGAGTTTTCATTTTTTACAGCTGTTTTGCTGACAGTCGTTGTAGTTGTCGTACCACTATTTTGTTTTTGACTGAGCTGCAATGTGGTAAAAGTACCTAAAATACCACTAAAAAAGCTAATGAGAATGACTACTAAAAGTTGTCCCCATTTTTTGGAACTAGTTTTTAAGTTTTTCATAGAAGCCTCCATGTTTTTTTATCAATGAAAGTATAAAATAGCTAGCTTAATCCAAGCTTAAAAACAAAAAGTTTTTCACAACTTGTGGATAACTTTCGAAAACCTGTGAATTTATTGAAGTTTTTCAAAATCTTATCTGTGAATAAGATGTGAAATTTAGTGTGAATATGTTAGAATAGAAGAATGAAAATTAAAGTGGTAACAGTTGGAAAACTGAAAGAAAAATATCTCAAAGATGGCATAGCAGAATACTCCAAGAGAATTTCACGATTTGCTAATCTAGAAATGATTGAGTTGGCTGATGAAAAAACACCAGATCGGGCCAGCGAATCTGAAAATCAAAAGATTTTGGAGTTGGAAGGGAACCGCATTCTTGCTAAAGTAGGGGAACGTGATTTTGTAGTTGTTTTAGCTATTGAAGGAACCACTTTTTCTTCTGAAGAGTTCAGTAAGCAGCTTGAAAGGGCTTCTATCAATGGATTTTCGACAATCACTTTTATCATTGGTGGGAGTTTAGGACTATCTCCAGAGGTGAAAAAAAGAGCCAATCTCTCTGTTAGTTTTGGGAGATTGACGCTTCCTCATCAACTAATGAGATTAGTCTTAGTAGAACAAATTTATAGAGCGTTTTCGATTCAACAGGGCTCTCCCTATCATAAATAGATGATTGACTAAGCTAGCTTTTTTTGATAAGATAGATTAGTAAGGTCTCATAGCTCAGCTGGATAGAGCATTCGCCTTCTAAGCGAACGGTCGCAGGTTCGAATCCTGCTGGGATCAGTGTTAAATCGTAAGCTGGGAAAAAATCCCAGCTTTTTTTGTAAAAATTTGACATTTCAGAATAAAATTTGAGCATTTGAGAAATAATTCTCTATAGGTATCGTAGATTTTATATAATATTTTTGTAAGTTAATTTACAAGAAAAACATTATAGGAGTTTATATTATGAAAAAGAATACAGATTTTGCTCAAATGAAAGATTTCCAAGAATTGAACGAAAAAGAACTGCAGGAAATCAGAGGTGGGGAATGGAGACCTCCATATACAATAAATAATTTTCTTTTTCCAAAAAGAAAGTAAGTAAAAATAAAGGTGGGAAATAATGAATTTATTCGGATTAGTAATTGCTATTGTTTATGTTTTTATTATTAGTAAAATTCATGAATGGGTTTGTAAAGCAACTAGAAAAGACCAATATTTTTTTAGTCTTTATATATTTCTAATACCATTAGTATTGGAAATAATTCTCTATTTCTTGAAATTAGATAGTTTTAGTTTGTCTAAATTTTTATTTCCTTTCCTCCTATTTGGTTACTTTGTTGGATTTAAGAAGTATGAGAAATCTAAGGGAATTTTTATCAGTCTATTATTTTCTCTTTTATATAATAGTACTAATAACTTTTTATCAGTAACCTTATCATCTATTACAGGAGATGAGTTTGCATTGAAGTATAACAATTATTTTTCTCTATTTATCCTGATCTTAACTTATTTGGTTATTAAAGTTGTTGTGTCTTATTTCCATCTCGAATTTAAATATTTTGATAAAGACTATCTATATCCTTTTCTGAAGAAAGTGCTCTTTGCATTTATTTTTCTACACGTTGTCTCTTTCACTTCAGATATTGTGAGTACGATTCGTCACTTAAATGGTTTTGGAAGTATTTTATCATCCATTGTTTTTGTTGGCCTACTTTTGACTTTTTTCTCCATGAATTCTCATAAAGTTCAGATAGAAAAAGAAATTGAATTGGAACAAAAGAAGTTTGAGCAAAAACACTTGCAAACTTACACGGATGAGATTGTTTCCTTATATAATGAAATTCGTGGTTTTCGTCATGACTATACAGGAATGCTTGTCAGCTTAAGAATGGCGATCGAAAGTAAAGATTTACAAGAAATTGACAGGGTTTACAGTGAAGTTCTTGTAAAGGCGAATCAAAAATTACGTTCAGATAAGTATACCTATTTCGATTTGAATAATATTGAGGATTCAGCCCTTCGTAGTTTGATTGCACAATCTATTGTGAATGCGAAAACTAATGATGTAGAGTATACACTAGAGGTAAAAGATGTCATTACTCCTTTGTCCATGGAATTGTTAGATTTGGTGCGCGTGATGAGTGTTCTTCTCAATAATGCCGTTGAGGGAGCAGTTGAAAGCTATCAGAAACAACTAGAGGTAGCTATTATCAAGTTGGATCTTGAAACTCTAGTTGTCATCCAAAACTCTTGTAAAAAAAGAAAGGTAAAATCCGAAGATTTATTTGAATTAGGATTTTCAACTAAAGGAAGACATAGAGGACTTGGACTTAATAATGTTAAAGAAATTTTAGGAAAATATGACAATGTTATTTTAGAAACAGAAATTGATAATGATGTATTTAAACAAGTAATTAGATTTAAGAGGGAACTGATATGAAAGTATTGATTTTAGAAGATATTATAGAACACCAAGTAAGGTTGGAAACAACTCTAAATAAAATTTCTAAGGAAACAAATATTCCTATCTCCTATAAAACAACAGGAAAAGTAAGAGAATTTATGGAATATGTAGAGCATGATGAAGTCAATCAGCTTTATTTTCTAGATATTGATATCAATGGGATTGAGAGAAAAGGATTTGAGGTTGCTCAATTTATTCGTCACCGCAATCCTTATGCCATTATTGTTTTTATTACAAGTCGATCTGAATTTGCTACCTTGACTTATAAATACAAAGTTTCAGCATTGGATTTCATTGATAAAGAAACCAGTGATCAAGTTTTTAAAAATAGAGTTGCCGACTGTGTGCTTTACACTAAGACTACTTTACTTGAAAACCAATCAGTCGTTGATTATTTTGATTATAGTTATAAAGGAAATGATCTTTGTATTCCTTATCATGATATTCTCTACATTGAAACAACTGGAACTTCTCATAAATTACGGATTGTAGGTAAGAATTTTGCAAAAGAATTCTATGGAACAATGACAGATATTCAAGAAAAGGATAAGGAAACCCAACGTTTTTATCTAGCTCACAAGTCATTTTTAGTCAATATTGGTAATGTGAGAGAAATTGATCGTAAAAAAATGGAAGTTGTATTTTATGAAGATCATCGTTGTCCTATCTCTCGTCTAAAAACAAAAAAATTGAGAGAACTAATGGCTAAAAACCAAAAAAAGTAATTGACAATTTTTGATAAATTGATATAATGGTTATATCTGCTACAGGTAGAGGGTCCGTTGGTTAAGAAATCGTCTTTTCATAGCGGTAACACGGGTTCGAATTCCGTACGGACTATTTAATCCGCCATAGCTCAGTTGGTAGTAGCGCATGACTGTTAATCATGATGTCGTAGGTTCGAGTCCTACTGGCGGAGTCAGATGAAAGGAACACTAATTTGGTGTTCCTTTTTTGATTCTTTGTTCGATGTAATGAGGGGAGGCATATTCAATATATTGAGAAAGAATGATTTTTGTCCGAAAATAAAACTAAGAAAATTGTATTGCCTTAGCCTAATAAGAACAACAAAATAGGCTCCATAATATCCATAGGGGTTTGATTTCCTATAACTATTATAGAGCTTTTTATTAATTTGTATCCCCTAACATTTTCATCAAAAAGTCCGTGATTTCTTGTGGACTTTCTTTTTTTCCGTGGGCAATCCAGGTTTGACAGACTCCAAAGAGAGCATTTGTTAGATAGACGCTACTGTATTCTAATTCTACTTCATTTAGTTTGAGTTGCATAAAACGTTTTTGAAGGTCCGTGCTCAGTAGGATGTGAAGCTTATTTCTCAGGAAATTTTGAATTTCCTTGGTTCCATTTTCAGATAAAAGAGCTGCTAGAAGCGGTTCTGATTCCAAGTATTCAAATACTTCTAGAATAGCATCTCGTTTGTGATTAGCATGTTTTTGAAAGATATATTCGAAGGTATGAAATAGTTTACTTTGGTAATGTTCAATCATATCGTATTTATCTTTGTAATGAGTATAGAAACTGGAGCGGCTAATTCCAGCTTTTTGTGCTAATTTAACAGTTGTAATCTGATCGAATGGTTGTTCCATCAATAATTCTACCATGGCATTTTCGATAATGCGCTTGGTTTTTAATCGTTTATTACTTTCTTGCATGTTCCCTCCATATGAACATTTTTAGACAATGTGTTTAAAAACGGATTTTTTATCTTGTCTTTTTAATTTTTTTATGTATAATCTATTATATCAAAAATTTAGACAAGTAGTTTAAAAAAGGAGACAATATGTTTAAAGAATGGAAAGCAATCTTTAAAAAACCGACATTTATTATTGTCATGATAGGAATTTCCTTAATTCCAGCTCTTTACAATATCATTTTCTTATCATCAATGTGGGATCCATACGGTAAACTTTCGGAGTTACCTGTAGCAATTGTTAATAAGGACCAAGCTGCTACTTATAATGATGAAAAACTCACTATTGGTGAAGACATGGTGTCTAATTTAAAAGATAGTAATAGCTTGGATTTTCATTTTGTAGATGAAGGTGAGGGAGAAAGAGGACTGCGGGATGGAGATTATTACATGGTCGTAACGTTGCCAAGTAATCTTTCTGAGAAAGCTTCTTCTATCCTTACAAATCATCCTGAACAGATGACGATTGACTATCAGACATCAAGTGGTCATAGTTTTATTGCTAGCAAGATGAGTGATTCTGCCATGACACAAATCAAACAGACTGTGGCTACTAAAGTTACTCAATCTTATACCAAAGCTTTATTTGATAAGATGGGGGATTTAAAACTTGGTTTATCTCAAGCGGCAAATGCAAGTTTACAGTTGGCTGATGGTTCGAATCAGCTTTCTGATGGGAGTCAAACCTTATCAACCAATCTTCAAACCTTAGCTCAATCGAGTCTCACATTTTCTAATGGTGCTGATCAATTATCTACAGGTTTAGGAACCTATACAGCTGGTGTAAATCAGTTAAATCTTGGTCTTGGTAATTTTAATACTGGTTTAAATCAATATACCAGCGCTATTTCACAAATTGATAATGGATTAAACCAACTGAATTCACAGACACCGGCACTGGTATCAGGATTGACTCAACTTGATGCAGGCACACAAGCCTATACAGGTGGTGTTTCTCAACTCAATTCAGGATTAAATCAATTTTCACTTGGTATTGATACTTATACAAATGGAGTTCAAAGTCTATCATCAGGTGCAAATCAGATTTCTACAAAATCAGAGACTCTACGTACAGGATTAACACAACTTAATCAAGGTATTCAAGAACTTTCTACTCAATTAGATGGGGCAAACCAACAGAAAGATCAGATTAAACAATTAGCAACTAGTTTAGAGCAATTTAATCAAGCTATTCAAACAGCAGATAATGGAGAGATAACTCAAGTAACAAACCAGCTTTCTAGTAGTCTATCAACGATTGCAAATTCAGCACAAAGCATCATTACTTCAAATCAATCTGAAAAAGAAACTACTTTATCAGCTATTCAATCTACGAGTGCTTATCAAAGCTTAACTCCTGACCAACAGGCAGAGATAACTTCTGTGGTTTCTAATCAATCATCTTCTGCTAGTGAGTCAGCACGAACAATTTTAACTACAGTTCAAACGTTACAATCTTCTTTAGAAAATGTAACCACTCAAACAGATAGTCTAACTCAATTAAAGAATCACTCAAGTCAATTATTACCAACTGCTTCTTCAACATTGACAAGTTTGTCAAGTGGATTAACACAGATTCAAACAGCAATTGATGGTCAGTTATTGCCAGCTAGTCAAGCTCTTGCATCTGGTATTGACAGCTATACAAAATCTGTAGATCAAGTAGCTTTAGGAGCAAGTCAGTTGAGTTCGAAAAATTCGAATTTGACAGGAAGTTTCAATAAGTTGCTACAAGGCTCTAATCAGTTAACAGAAAAATCTTCTACATTGACAGGTGCTACTGCTAAATTAGCAGCGAATGGGCCAGAATTAGCAACAGGAATTGATAAACTTGCATCAGGTGTCAACCAAGTAAACAATAAAACATCAGATTTAACTGCTGGATTTAATCAATTACAAGCGGGTTCTCAACAATTAGCTGATAAATCAGACCAGCTAGTTTCAGGAGCAAATCAACTGGCTAATGGTTCTGAAAAAATAGCTAGTGGAGCAGATCAACTTGCTCAAGGATCTGAAATTTTACAATCAGGACTCGGAAAATTAAGTGATGGTTCAAGTCAATTAAATCAAGGGTTGACAGATGCTGATAAACAATTGAATAAGGCTTCAACTGAACCAAAAAATGCAGACTTACTGGCTGATCCTTTAAGTCTTTCAAAAACTGATACGGATCAAGTTGCTGTTAATGGGATTGCTATGGCTCCGTATATGATATCAGTTGCTCTTTTTGTTGCTGCTATTTCAACTAATATGATTTTTGCTAAATTGCCTTCTGGGCGCCATCCAGAAAGTCGCTGGGCTTGGTTTAAGTCTCGCTTTGAAATTAACGGTATCATTGCTGGTTTGGCAGGAGTATTAGTTTATGGTGGAGTACATTTAATTGGACTTACTGCAGTACATGAATTCAAAACCTTAGCTTTGATAATTTTAACCAGCCTTGCTTTCATGGCGATGGTAACAGCATTGACAACCTGGAATTCTCGCCTAGGCGCCTTCTTCTCTTTAATTTTATTACTCCTTCAATTAGCATCAAGTGCAGGAACTTATCCTTTAGCTTTGACGAATCAATTCTTTAAAACTATTAATCCATGGTTACCTATGAGTTATTCAGTTTCAGGTTTACGACAAACCATTTCTATGACAGGTAATATTCATAGTCAGATTATTTTCCTTATCTTTACAGTAATGATTTTTGTTGCTTTAGGAATGCTAGCCTATCAACCTAAAAAAGCTGAAGAGGACTAAAAACTATCGACCAATTCGGTCGATAGTTTTTTTATCTAGAATATTTTTTTCTTTGAATATCATAAAAAATAAAGACAATAATAGCAATAAGAGAACAACTTGCACCACCAACAAATCCTTTTGGTAAAAAGGAAAGGGTAATAGTTCCTTCACCTTCAGGAACATCAATTTTCATAAATCCAGTTTGTGCCTGTTGAATTTGTAATTTTTTACCATTTTGGTAAGCAGACCATCCTCGGTCGTAAGGAATTGTGAAAAAGATCGATGTCTCATTCTTTATCTTATAATTTACAGTGACTTTATTTTTATAAGAGCTCACTTCTACTGGATTTTCTTTTATTTTGCGTATAGCATCCGTATATTTCTTAGTATCTAAGCGATAGAAAGTTGGAGATTCAAATGATACTTGAGCATTTCCTGGGAACTTAACCTGGATATCAAAAGTTTGTTTATGTTCTGCATATCCAAGATTAAAAAATGTAAAAGCATTATCTGTGGTAAAGGATTTTTTTTCACCATTGACAATGATGTCAACTTGCTTTTTCTTATCATTTGAAAAATTTAGCTTGGTCATGGAAAGGTAAACCTGACTATTATCAGGTACTTCAATACTGTAGCTGATAGTTGCATCTTCATTATCTGTTCCATTTAGATTGACCACACTGTCACTAGAGTCTGTATGATGATCTATCGGATAAAAGTACTCTTCATTTAAGCCAGCAATTTGATTTAAAAATTGAGTTTGGTTATCAAGAGTATGGTCATTAAAAGTGACATCTTTGTAAAGAGACTGTGTAGCAAAAGCAATTGGTAGAGCGAATTGATTTTTATAAAGGGTTAGATTATCTTTTTGATAGCTTGGATGAAAACCATATTTATCTGGATAGGTTTCAGAAATATTGTAGCTGATTCCAAATAGACTATCTGCAATGATAGTATTATTTGCATAACGAAGATTAAGGTTGGTACCTGAAGATTTAAAACCCAACTTATCTAACGTTGTACTTGCAGAACGATTACGAACAGATGAAAATTGTGAGATGCCATTGTAGTTAAATTTCATGCTATCGTTTCCAGTTTGAGTTTGTAACTTTTCAGTTCGTGTAAATGTATCGGGTTGCTGTTTGGTATACTCCAAAATAGCTTTCATACTTGGAATATCTTTATCATAGGTACTACGAGAAGCAAATCCCCATTCTTTCGTAATTCCATTTAGTTGAGATGAAGTATTAAAACTAATTTCACTTATTGTAAATATCAAAATAAGAATTGAAAAGATTTTTGGAGAAATCAGTTTTTTAATAAGTGCCAATAATAACAGTAAGTATACCACTAAGAATTCAAGCGTTAAGAGTATATTTAATTTAGTTAAAAACGAATAATGATTTTTAAAATAAATGGTTGCCAGATAGCCAGATAAAAGTAAAGTTATTGAAAATAAAACGTTCCACAATTTTATATCCTTAACTCTATTTAAAACTTCTGCTGATATATAAATTAAAAGAGTAGAGAAAATCCACGCATAGCGATGAAGAAACATATTTGGCGCGTGCATTCCTTGCCAAAATAAATCTAAGGCTTCTAGATAAAAACTAGCAATGATGATAATGAGTAGAGTTGCATAGCATAGTTTCACGTGAAACTTAATTGATTTTAATGTAAAGAATACAATTGTTAAGATGAAAGGAAGGAGGCCAACAAAAATCATTGGGATAGAACCATATTTAGTTGTATCGAAAGCACCAATAAATTGTTTAGCAAATAGATCTAGATACCAACTGGCATCTGTTTTTATTTTTGTAATAGCGGTTAGTTTTTCACCATGAGTTCTTAAGTCAAACAAGGTTGGGAGTGTCATGATGAAACTTGTTAAACCAGCGAGTAAGGATGTTAGGAAAAAATCAAGGAAAGAGAACTTGCGACTTTTAAAATCCCAGGAAAGTTGGCAAAAATACCAAACTACCAAAAACAGGGCAGTCATATATCCAAAATAGTAGTTTTGGATAAATAATATTGACAAACTTGTAAAGTATAGAATACGTTTTTTTTCCGTTATGAGTAGATGTAAACCACTTAAAATTAAGGGGATTAAAATAAAAACATCTAACCAGGTTTTAATCTCAAGTTGACTAACTGTAAAGCTCATTAATGCATATGAGGTAGATAGAGCTAATCGAAGTAGGGCAGGTATATTTTTGAATATTTTACTCAAGCTAAAAAAGGTTGACAGACCTATCAAGCCAAATTTCAACAAGGTTGACAGATAGACTGCATCTGGCATGCTTGATACATCAAAAAAATAAACAAGAGGAGATAGAAAACTACCAAGGTAATAACTGGACAAGGCATAAAAATTGAGACCTAGACCACTGGTAAAAGTATAAAATAGACTATCACTCCCATGTAAAATATTACGAAGATTTAGATCAAAAATAACATATTGATGAAATCCATCCCCTAATAAAGGTGAAGTATCACTGTTCCAGTAGATACCTTGAGAAAGATAGACTCCTGACATAATTACTAGGGGAATGATGAAAGAAATAAAATAGGTCCAATAGTTTCTAAAAAATGTTTTCATGTTACCTCATAGAATGATAGAAAACTCAGTTGGTTAATCCAACTGAGTTTTAAAGTATTATTTAGTCTTTCCAAAGTTCTTTGACTTTTGCTTGTACTTCAGCATTTTCTAAGAATTCATCATAGGTTTCATCGATACGGTCGATTACACCGTTTTTAGATAGGACAATAATGTGGTTAGCCAATGTTTGAATGAATTCATGGTCATGACTGGCGAAGATGATTGATTCTTTGAAGTTTTTCAATCCATCGTTCAAACTTGAAATAGATTCCAAATCTAAGTGATTAGTAGGATCGTCAAGTACTAGAACATTTGATTTCAAAAGCATGAGTTTCGATAGCATCACGCGCACCTTTTCTCCTCCTGACAAGACGTTTACAGGTTTGTTAACCTCATCTCCAGAGAAGAGCATACGACCAAGGAAACCACGCAAGAAGGTATTGTCATCTTCTTCTTTACTTGCAAATTGACGGAGCCAGTCAAGGATAGATTCACTCCCAGCAAAATCAGCTGAATTGTCTTTTGGTAAGTAAGAGCGACTAGTTGTAACCCCCCACTTGACAGTTCCTTCATAGTCGATATCACCCATGATCGCACGAATCAATGCAGTTGTTTGAATGTCGTTTTGACCGATAAGAGCTGTCTTGTCACCTGGACGCAAGATAAAGCTGATGTTGTCAAGAATAGTTTCACCATCAATCTTGACAGATAGATTTTCTACTGTCAAGAGATCGTTTCCGATTTCACGTTCAGCTTTAAAGTTGATAAATGGATATTTACGACTAGATGGCACAATTTCTTCAAGTTCAATCTTATCAAGCATTTTCTTACGTGATGTTGCTTGTCTTGATTTAGAAGCATTAGCAGAGAAACGAGCAACGAATTCTTGTAATTGCTTAATTTTTTCTTCTGCTTTAGCATTACGGTCTGCTAGCAATTTAGCAGCAAGCTCAGAAGATTCTTTCCAGAAGTCGTAGTTTCCGACATAGAGTTTGATTTTTCCAAAGTCAAGGTCGGCCATGTGAGTACATACTTTGTTCAAGAAGTGACGGTCATGGGATACGACAATAACGGTGTTATCAAAATCAATCAAGAAATCTTCTAACCAAGTAATAGATTGGATATCAAGACCGTTGGTCGGCTCGTCTAGAAGAAGTACATCTGGTTTACCAAATAGAGCTTTAGCAAGGAGTACTTTCACTTTGTCTCCATTTGCGAGTTCACTCATATTTTGGTAATGAAGATCTTCAGGGATATTCAAGTTTTGCAAGAGTTGTGAAGCTTCACTCTCAGCTTCCCAACCACCTAGTTCAGCAAATTCTCCTTCAAGCTCAGCTGCACGAACTCCATCTTCATCAGTAAAGTCTGCTTTCATATAGATAGCATCTTTTTCTTTCATGATGTTGTATAGTTTTTCATTACCCATGATAACAACATCAATAACACGTTCATCCTCATAGTCAAAGTGATTTTGACGAAGCACAGAAAGACGTTCATCAGGTCCAAGAGAAACATGACCAGTTGTAGGTTCAATATCCCCAGCTAAGATTTTTAAAAATGTTGATTTACCTGCACCGTTAGCACCAATTAAACCATATGTGTTTCCTTCTGTAAATTTGATGTTGACCTCATCAAAAAGTTTGCGATCACTAAAACGTAGTGAAACATCAGATACTGTTAGCAATTTTTTTCTCCTATTATATGTAATACTCTAATTCTACTAGAAAATCAGCAAATATTCAAATTTTTATCTGTCAATTATTTGTAAATTAAGTTTACAGATAGTTTACAGTCAAGGAGTTGAAATCGTAATTATTTGATAAAAAAAATTATCTGTCTTTTTATCAAAAAAATGCTATAATTGAAAGGACCATATCAAAGGAGAATAAGATGAATAAACCCATTATTTTAACAGGAGATCGTCCAACGGGTAAATTACATATTGGGCACTACGTTGGTAGTTTAAAAAATCGTGTCTTATTACAGCAAGAAGATAAATATGACATGTTTGTTTTTTTGGCTGACCAGCAAGCTTTAACTGACCATGCAAAAGATCCACAAACTATTGTAGAGTCTATTGGGAATGTTGCTTTGGACTATCTTGCAGTGGGATTGGATCCTAACAAATCAACGATTTTCATTCAAAGTCAAATACCAGAATTGGCAGAGTTGTCTATGTATTACATGAATCTAGTGTCTTTGGCTCGTCTGGAGCGTAATCCTACTGTAAAAACAGAAATTGCTCAGAAAGGATTTGGAGAAAGTATTCCAACTGGATTTTTAGTTTATCCAATTGCTCAAGCAGCAGATATCACAGCTTTTAAGGCTAACTATGTTCCTGTAGGTACAGACCAAAAACCGATGATTGAACAAACGCGTGAGATTGTGCGTTCATTCAATCATGCCTATAATTGTGATGTTTTAGTAGAACCGGAAGGAATTTATCCTGAAAATGAAGGAGCAGGTCGCTTACCTGGTCTTGATGGAAATGCCAAAATGTCTAAATCGCTTAATAATGGTATCTACTTGTCAGATGATGCAGATACTTTGCGTAAGAAAGTAATGAGTATGTATACAGATCCAGATCATATTCGTGTCGAGGATCCAGGTAAGATTGAAGGAAATATGGTCTTCCATTATTTAGATGTTTTTGGACGTCCTGAAGATGCTCAAGAAATTGCTGACATGAAAGAGCATTATCAACGTGGAGGTTTAGGTGATGTCAAGACTAAACGGTATCTACTGGAAATCCTAGAACGTGAACTTGGTCCAATCCGTGAACGTCGCCTAGAATATGCTAAAGATATGGGTGAAGTGTATAATATGCTTCAAAAAGGTAGTGAAAAAGCTCGAGAAGTTGCTGGTCAAACGCTTTCAGAAGTAAAAGCTGCAATGGGTCTAAATTACTTTCATTAATAGATAAAATATGAACTCTAAAACTATCTCTTCTTTAAAATTAAAGGGATAGTTTTTTACATTATCTATTATCAATATAATTGACAAATTTTCATAGAATGGTATGATAGATACAATACAAAAAGCGTCAAGCTCAAAAAGAAAGAAAAGAGGAAACTTCAATGTCTAATTGGGACACTAAATTTTTGAAAAAAGGTTTTACCTTTGATGATGTATTGCTTATTCCAGCAGAGAGTCATGTATTGCCTAATGATGCAGATTTAACAACAAAATTGGCAGATAATTTGACTTTAAATATCCCAATTATTACAGCAGCCATGGATACTGTAACAGAAAGCCAAATGGCTATTGCTATTGCGCGTGCAGGTGGTCTTGGTGTTATCCATAAAAATATGTCTATTGAACAGCAGGCAGATGAAGTTCGTAAGGTAAAACGTTCTGAAAATGGTGTTATCATTGATCCATTCTTCTTGACTCCAGAGCATACAATTGCAGAAGCAGATGAACTCATGGGACGTTACCGTATCAGTGGTGTTCCAGTGGTTGAAACTCTTGAAAATCGTAAATTGGTTGGTATTTTAACAAACCGAGATCTTCGTTTTATTTCAGATTACAATCAACCAATCTCAAATCATATGACCAGTGAGAATCTTGTTACTGCTCCTGTTGGAACAGATCTTGAAACAGCTGAGAGCATTCTTCAAGAACACCGTATTGAAAAACTTCCTTTGGTTGATGAAGAAGGTCGTCTTTCTGGCTTGATCACGATTAAAGATATTGAAAAAGTGATTGAGTTTCCAAATGCAGCTAAAGATGAGTTTGGTCGTCTTCTAGTTGCTGGTGCGGTAGGTGTAACTTCTGATACATTTGAACGTGCAGAAGCACTCTTTGAAGCAGGTGCAGATGCCATTGTTATTGATACTGCCCATGGTCACTCAGCAGGTGTTCTTCGTAAAATTGCTGAAATCCGTGCGCACTTCCCAGACCGTACACTAATTGCCGGAAATATTGCCACTGCTGAAGGTGCACGTGCTCTTTATGATGCAGGAGTTGACGTTGTTAAGGTTGGTATCGGACCAGGTTCAATCTGTACAACTCGTGTTATCGCAGGTGTAGGAGTTCCACAAGTTACAGCTATCTATGATGCAGCAGCAGTTGCGCGTGAATATGGCAAAACAATCATTGCTGATGGTGGAATCAAGTATTCTGGAGATATTGTTAAAGCCCTTGCTGCTGGTGGAAATGCAGTAATGCTTGGATCAATGTTTGCAGGAACAGATGAAGCTCCAGGAGAAACTGAAATCTTCCAAGGACGTAAGTTCAAGACATACCGTGGTATGGGTTCAATCGCTGCAATGAAGAAAGGTTCAAGCGACCGTTACTTCCAAGGCTCTGTCAATGAAGCAAATAAACTCGTTCCAGAAGGAATTGAAGGACGTGTTGCATATAAAGGAGCAGCAGCTGATATCGTATTCCAAATGATTGGTGGTATCCGATCTGGTATGGGTTACTGTGGTGCAGCTAACCTTAAAGAATTGCATGATAATGCTCAATTTATCGAAATGTCAGGTGCCGGTCTAAAAGAAAGCCATCCACACGATGTGCAAATCACAAATGAAGCACCAAACTACTCAATGTAATAAAAAATCTCCTGTAAAACAGGAGATTTTTTATTATTTACACCGATGTAAATATTAGTTTACAAATAATTGACCGCTCTTTACAGTAAATATACTGAGATTATCTGGTAAGTTTTGAAGATGCTCTAAACTAGTTGTCGTAATAAAGGTTTGAATATTTTGAGATATAGTTTCTAATAATTTAAGTTGACGAGTATTGTCAAGTTCGCTCATAACATCGTCAAGTAAAAGTATAGGCGATTCTTTTGTAATGTTCTCCATTAATTCGATTTCAGCTAGTTTAATAGAAAGAACAAGGCTACGATGTTGTCCTTGACTTCCAAAACTTGCGTCCATTCCATTGATTAAGAAAATCATATCATCCCGATGAGGACCAACTCCAGTATTCTTTTTAAATAAATCTCTTGATCTACTTTTTTGAAGTGCTGCATAGAAAGATTCTGCTAGTTTTCCCTTGTCAGTGAAGTTTACAGATGGTTGATAACGAATTGACAACTCTTCTAATTGGTCCGAAATATCAAAGTGTTTTTCACGACCAAAAGATTCCATTTTTTTGATAAATTCTTCTCTGTGAACCATCACTCGACAACCATAGTCAACTAGCTGGTCGTCCAGAACAGATAAAAATGTTTCGTCGATCTGATTCGCTGACTTTAAGTAGGTATTTCTTTGTTTAAGAACATGGTTGTAGCTTGACAAATCTGACAAGTATATGGGTTTGATTTGCCCTAGCTCCATATCTATAAACTTACGTCGGATAGCTGGTGCTCCTTTGACAAGTTGTAAATCTTCGGGTGCAAATAGAACAACATTCATGTGTCCAATATAGTCAGATAGTCGAGCTTGCTTTAAGTGATTGACTTTAGTAATCCGACCTTTTGGAGTCAAATCAATCTCAAGTGGTACAGTAGCCGTTCGTTTTTGAATAATTCCAGAAACTTGAAGCTGTTCTTCTTCAAATTGAATTAAATTCTTGTCTGTCTTTGTCCGATGACTTCTAGTTAAAGCTAAAAAGTAAATACTTTCCAGAAGATTAGTTTTGCCTTGGGCATTTCGACCCACAAATACATTTAATTTAGGATTAAATTCAATTTCGGTATCCTGATAGTTTCTAAATTGCTTGATGGATAAGTTTTTTAGCCACATACTTATCTACCTGGGAAACGTGGTGCAGTTTTTGTTTTAGCTTTCGGGGTCTTTTTTGTTGGCTTTTTTTTGACCGTCTTATTCATTTCTTTGACAAGTTTAGCCACACGTTCTTTCTCAAGTTTTTCTTGGACATATTCTTCCTGTTCTTCTAAGCTCGGTTGCGTCAGAATGATTTGGATTTTCCTGTCAGGAATGTCTATAGAGTCTCCGATTCTTACTTTTTTTCCACGACGATTTTCTAATTCACCATTAAAGTAGACATGATGCTCAGCTAAAAAGGATTTAATAGCTCCACCACTGTGTATAATACCAAGTTCTTTCAAGAGAGCTTGGAGAGTGATAAATTCTTCAAATAATTTGTATTCCATAGTTCACCTCAATCTTTGGTATTATACCATATTTTACCTTGAAATGGCAGAGGTAAATTCGTTAGAATGAAAGCGATTTTAATTCTAAAAGGGGTCCCCAATTGTCAAGTCAAGTGCAACAAAGTTGTTCCTCTGATTAAGCGAGTATCTTTCAAGCTGTTTGAGCTGACT
>NZ_JAHZPU010000018.1 GCF_019929575.1 Streptococcus infantis | reverse complement strand
CCTCTATACTGTTTTTTGCAACTCTAGTATATCAGATGAACATGTCTTTTGTGTTGCACTTCATTTTACAACAGGGCGATAGAAAAAAGCTACAAAAATTTGCTATTCGCAAACTGAGCATGGGAGTGGGCTCGGTATTGATTGGACTTGCCTTCATTGGAGGAACACTTGAACCAAAACTGGTTCAGGCTGATGAGACCAAGCAAGTTTCCTTTCACTATTTAGCAGAATCGGAGTTGACAGCTGCTGAACGTGAACTCATTCACCATGAATTACCACAAGATCTGAGCCAAGAGAGCTATTATCTAGTCTATCGTAAGCAGGGACAAGCCGTCTTACCTCAAACAGGAACAGTCACCTTCCCCTTGGCTGGTCTTGGTCTTCTGACGGCTAGTTTGGTGGTTTTCCTATTTTCCAGGAAAAAGCCTTCTAAGATAGTTGGAGTGTTATTGATTGCTTCTGTAGGTAAGAGTTTATTACTACCTTATCAAGTATTTGCTTTTGAACACAAGGACTTACTAGCTTATGATCAGACTAAAACCCTTGTGTCTGCAGATAGTTTAACTCAAGGAATTATTGACATTAAAGGCTATGACTATGTCGGTTATTTATTAGAGACGGATTTAAGAGGAACAGGCCAAGATCTAACATCTAGTGCGAGTCCAGAAATTCCTGCAAAACCAGTAAATCAAGCACCCATTCATGAAATTCCCGATTTTATAGGTGGCGTATCAGGCGAGTCCTTGGTTGAGCCAACAAAACCAACATTTGAGGGCGGCGTCAATGGCCAAGGTACGGTAGCAGAAAGCTTACCAGAGTACACACCAGAATTGACTAGTCAAAGTGGCGTCCCAGAAGTCCACTACAAAGCTGACTTTACAGGTGGCGTATCAGGCGAATCCTTGGTTGAACCCACTAAACCAACATTTGAGGGTGGCATCAATGGCCAAGGAGCAGTAGCTGAAGCCTTACCAGATTATGAAGGAGGCGCAGTCCCAGTTGATACTCTGAAACAGGAACATCCCGACTTCACAGGAGGCGTATCAGGCGAATCTTTAGTTGAGCCGTCTAAACCAACATTTGAAGGTGGGGTCAATGGTCAAGGTACAGTAGCTGAAGCCTTACCAGAGTACGAAGGAGGCGCAATTCCAGTTGACACACTGAAACAGGAACGTCCAGACTTCACAGGTGGCGTATCAGGCGAATCCTTGGTTGAGCCAACAAAACCAACATTTGAAGGAGGCGTCAATGGTCAAGGTACAGTAGCCGAATCCTTGCCAGAGTACACACCAGAATTGAGCAGTCAAAGTGGCCTTCCAGAAGTCCACAAAAAACCAGACTTTACAGGTGACGTATCAGGCGAATCCTTGGTTGAGCCGTCTAAACCAACATTTGAAGGTGGCGTCAATGGCCAAGGTACAGTAGCTGAAGTCTTGCCAGAGTATGAAGGAGGCGCAGTTCCAGTTGATACTCTGAAACAAGAACATCCTGACTTCACAGGTGGAGTTAATGGTGAACCACTTGTTGAGCCGTCTAAACCAACATTTGAAGGTGGTGTTAATGGCGCAAGTACAGTAGCTGAAGCCTTACCAGAGTATGAAGGTGGTGCAGTTCCAGTTGATACTTTGAAACAGGAACTCCCTGAGTTTACAGGCGGTGTATCAGGCGAATCCTTGGTTGAGCCAACAAAACCAACATTTGAAGGTGGTGTTAATGGCAAAGGTGTAATAGCCGAAACTTTACCAGAGTATGAAGGAGGCGCAGTCCCAGTTGATACTCTGAAACAGGAACTCCCTAGCTATAATGGTGGTGTGAAAGCTACTGAAGCGCTAGTTTTAGATGCAAAACCGACTTTACATATTGAAGTCCGAAAAGAGTTGATCCCTAAACAAACTAGGGAAAAGATTGATCCAGACATGCTTGTCGGTGAAACAAGAATCGAGCAAGTCGGTCAAGATGGTGAGAAAGAGATTGTTACCAGCTATGAGGAAAAAGATGGGAAACGTATCTCAGAGCTGAAAGAAACAACACGGATTTTAACAGAAGCTAAAGATCAGGTTATCATCCGTGGCAGTAAGGAAAAAGAAGAAATTAAACCTGAACCTGTCCTAACTCTTTCAAATATTACTGGAAATTCGATGGGCCGTTCAGCTCGCTTAAGCTATAACTTGGAGAAGGCAGATGGTGTTTCCGTTTCAAAAATTAGTGCTACCATTAAAGCCAAGGGGCTAGCGGATCAGACTCTTGACTTGACGAGTGATCAGCTGGAAGCAACAGTTTATAATCTAAAACTCTACACGGATTACACCATTTCTACAAGGATGATCTTTAATCGTGGTAAGGGTGAAGAGAGCACTCTACTTGAGGACAAGAAGCTTCGTTTAGAGCTTAAAAAGCTAGAAATGAAAGATATCAAGGAAACAAGCCTTGTTAAGGTTGAAAATGGCAAAGAGTCTGTGATTCAGCACTTGACAGAAGTGCCAAGAAACTTGGAAGACTACTACCTCAAGATTAGTTCAGAGAGCCATAAGACCAGCCATTTAGCCATCAAGTCTATTCAAACTGAGAGAATTGATGGAAAAGAATATTATAAGGTAACTGCTGAAGCAACTGACTTGATTCAACGCAATGCTCAGAAAACCTTTGAGGGAGGCTATAGCTACTACCTGGCTAAGTCAAGAACTGAATCTTCTGCTATCTCTGGTGTAAAAGAATACGCTTATCAGGATATCCAAGATTATGATAGTCGCCATGATCAAGCCTATCGCAACCTTGAAAAATTGCAACCTTTCTACAATAAAGAATGGATCGTTAATCAAGGAAATAAACTGGATCTTGATCACAATCTAGCCAAGAAAGAGGTAATCTCTGTTATCGCCATGAAAGGGAAAGACTTTGTAACGGATCTTTCAGTGGCAGACCATATCATGGTTCATTATGCAGACAAGACCAAGGAGGTATTTGCAATCACCTCGCAAAATTCTGGCTTGACTGCTGTTAAGGAATATAAGATTGCCGACTTGGATCTGCTGTATACTCCAGATATGCTGGTTAAGGACCGTTCAGCCCTGGTCAAGGACTTGACCTCTATCCTGAAAACAGTGGACTTACAGTCGGATGGAGTTTATCGAATCCTAGATGATCAAACCACTAGCCTTGATAAAAAGGTTGAGGCAGTGAAGAACTGGTATCTAGAAGAAAGCTTTGCAGAGGTCAAAGCGCAGCTGGGAAGCCTGGTTGATAAGTTACTTACAAATCTAGACTACCAGTGGAATGATTCGCCTGCTAGAACTGCTGCCTTGAAGAAAAAATTTCAGGACAATCAATCAGCTATCATGTTGGGTCTGGCTTATCTCAATCGCTATTACGGTATCCGATTTGCGGATTATAATCTGAAAGAACTCATGCTCTTTAAACCAGATTTTTATGGGCAAAATGTGGATGTCTTGGATCGATTGATTGAACTTGGTTCAAGAGAGAACAACCTAAAAGGCAACCAGACTCATGAAACCTTTGCCAGAGTCCTAGCCAAAGATATAAAATCTGAAGATTTACATGCCTTCTTAGACTACAACAGACAGTTATTGACGACTGACAAGGATATGAATGACTGGTTTATGAATGCCACCAAGGGCCATGTGTACATAGCAGAGCGAGCTTCGAAGAATCAAGAAATTGCAAATCGGAAGCATCGGGCTTATGACAATCTTAATAACTGGTTGCATCGCAATATGATTCTGCCTTTGTTGAATGTCAA
This sequence comes from Streptococcus infantis, assembly GCF_019929575.1. GTDB lineage: Bacteria > Bacillota > Bacilli > Lactobacillales > Streptococcaceae > Streptococcus > Streptococcus infantis_L. The sequence goes on along the minus strand of NZ_JAHZPU010000018.1, from coordinate 29,396 downwards.
GAAGGCACAGATGTTCCTGATTTCCAACTACAATACCATTACCTTCGGATCAGCTGATAAATCTGGCAAAACCATAGACCAGATGAAAGCTGACATTGATCTAGTAGCGGACCGCCAGTTGACTTACTTGGACTTCTGGTATCGACTTGCTACTGATGAAGTTAAAGACCGTATGGTTAAGAGTGACTTTAATGTAGCTACACCGGTTTGGGAAGGCTATCGCGTTGATGGACGTGGCTGGGTAGAGCGTTATGGACATACCAGTGGTATGGAAGACTACGCGCCAATTCGTGAAGTATTTGGACCAGCAGGTCGCTACTATAAAGACAATAAGCTAGGAGCTTATGCCTCTATCTATCCAAAGATAAATGCCAGAGATGCTGTTCACTTTGTGGAAATCGATATGATCAGTGAGTATGGCTTGTCCGTCTACACCCATGAGACAACTCACGTCAACGATCGTATTGTCTATCTGGGGGGCTACAAACATCGTGAAGGAACCTATGTAGAAGCCTATGCTCAGGGCATGCTCCAGTCACCGGCTGAGGAAGGTCATCAGGGTGAATACGGCGCTCTTGGTCTCAACATGGCCTACATGCGACCAAATGATGGGGATCAATGGTACAATCCAGATCCAACCAAGTTGCAAACACGCCAGCAGATTGACCACTACATGAAAGGTTATAATGAGGCCTTGATGCTTCTAGATTATCTGGAAGGAGAACGAGTTCTTGCTAAGAATGATCTTGCATTGAAGAAGGCTTGGTTCAGCAAGATGACCAAGCAAATGCGCTATCAGGACCAGGATAATAAACTCCTTGCTCCTAACCAGTGGGACTATGTCCGTCCATTGACGGATGAGGAAGCCAAGACTCAGCTAAATTCTGTGGATGACCTAATCAAACATAACATCATCACCAATAGGCATTATCAGGGAACTTACCGACCAGAAGAACTCAAGACAGCTTATGTCAATGTCAAGATGGTGGATGCTATCTACGGTGGAAATACCAGTCAGGGAGCTCCTGGAGCTATCTCCTTCAAGCATAATGCCTTTCGTATGTGGGGATATTATGGCTACGAAAATGGTTTCCTAGGCTATGCTTCTAATAAATACAAGGATGAGGCGTTAAGCGAGGGGCATGACACCCTTGGAGATGATTTCATTATCCAGAAGGTTTCGAAGGGCAAGTTCCAGAACTTAGAAGAATGGAAGAAGGCCTGGTTTGACGCTATTATTGCCAAGGCAAAACGAGGAATTCATAGTTTTGAAATTGATGGCCAACAAATTGATTCTTACGAGAAATTGCAAGATTTGTTTGACCAAGCAGTAGAAACGGATTACCGAAACTTTAAGTATGGAGGCTCAGTTGCAAACTATACAGTAGCTCTGAAGAAAAAAGTCTTCCAAAAACTATTGCAGGTCACAGATGCCTTTTCATCCGAACTCTTTCCCAAATGATAGATAAAAGAGAGTGTGTTTTTAGATTTGCTAAGGAAGTGAAATCTACTTTAGCATTCTCAAAGAATAAAATTGCCAGATCTCCTGTTTGGGGTCTGGCTTTTATGGTATACTTAGAACATGCATAGAAAAACAGTGATTGATTTCAGGGCTTTGGGGGAGAGATACACCTTTACCCAGCCTATTAAAGAGTTGAAAACCAGAGATTTAGCAGAAGTGGCAGACTTGCTTGCACAAGTGGAAAGCTTCCAAGAGCAGGGCTATTATGTGGTAGGCTATGTCAGCTATGAGGCTGCACCTGCTTTTGAGGAGAAGTTAGCGGTTCACGAGGGTCCCTTGTTAGGAGAGTATCTCCTCTATTTCACCGTTCATGACAATGTTGAAACCTCTAGCATTCCTCTGACTTATGAGGAGGTGGATTTGCCATCAAACTGGCAGGAAGTAACATCTGCAGAGGACTATGAAAAGGCAATTGCTCAGATTCACTATCATTTGCGACAGGGCGATACTTATCAGGTCAATTATACGGTTCAACTCAAGCAGGAGTTGTCTGCTAATCCTTTTGCTATCTACAATCGTATGGTTGTCGAGCAGGAGGCGGGTTACAATGCTTACATAGAGCATGACGACATGGCAGTGATTTCCATGAGTCCAGAACTCTTTTTTGAACAAAATGGCCGTGAATTAACGACTCGCCCTATGAAGGGCACAACTAAACGTGGCTTGAACGACGATGACGACTTGCAAGAGGCCACTTGGTTGAAGCAGGACCCCAAAAATCGCTCAGAAAATATGATGATAGTGGACCTCTTGCGCAATGATATGAACCGCCTGTCTGAGGTGGGAAGTGAGCATGTGGAGCGTTTATGCCAGGTAGAACAGTATTCAACGGTTTGGCAGATGACTTCAACTATCAAGAGTCAGTTACGACCAGATGTTGACCTAGTTGAAATCTTCCGTTCACTCTTTCCATGTGGATCCATCACAGGAGCTCCCAAGATAGCGACCATGGAAATTATCAAGGACTTGGAGCTCCAACCAAGAGGAGTTTACTGTGGAACTGTTGGACTCTTGCTTCCTAGTGGACGACGGATTTTCAATGTGGCTATTCGAACCATTCAACTGCATGGAGGGCAAGCCATCTATGGTGTCGGAGGTGGCATCACTTGGGATAGTACTTGGGAATCGGAATACCGTGAAGTCCAGCAAAAGGCAGCTGTTCTTTACCGAAAACAGCCTCGTTTTCAACTGATTACGACAGGAAAAATCAGCCAGAAAACCTTTCTCTTTGAAAAGCAACATCTAGAAAGACTACAAAAGGCTAGTCGTTATTTTGCCTTTCCTTTTGATGCAGAAGACTTGAGACAAAAGTTAGAGAAGGAGTGCCAGGCTTGTGACCTTCATCAAGACTACCGTTTGCGAATCAGTCTCAGCAAGTCTGGAGAAATAGAAATTGATCGACAAGTATTGACACCACTTAACTCTAGTTTTTGTCAGGCCAAGCTTTGTCAGCAAGAAGCTGATTTGGAGCAGGCCTTTACCTACTTTAAGACAACACACCGACCACATTTGACATTGGGAGAGCAGGAAATCATCTATCACACTTCTGATGGAAAATTGCTTGAAACCTCTATTGGGAATCTGGTCTTAAAAATGGGTGGCAAGTTCTATACCCCACCTAGTAGTCTTGGCATTTTACTAGGGATTTATCGCCAGCATTTACTTGAAATCGGGCAGGTGGAAGAGAAGGTCTTAACCATAGAAGATTTGAAGCAAGCAGAAGTCATCTATGGCTGTAATGCAGTAAGGGGATTGTATGAGTTGTCAGTAAGGGAGAACTAAATGAAATTAATATTTTTACATGGCCTAGGTCAGTCAGCAGATAGTTGGCAAGAAGTGCAAGAATTGCTTGCAGATTATCCCTCTGAAGCCCTTGACTTATTCCCTACTGGAGTTGCTAGCTATGAAGAAGCCAAGGAACACATTTATCAGCACTTATCAAAGGAGACAGAACCTTTTGTCCTAATCGGTTTGTCCCTAGGAGCTGCACTTGCATTAGAGCTGTCAAGTTATGATTTGCCAAATCTTCAGGCCTTGGTTTTATCAGGTTGTCCACTGAAACTAGCAGGTAATATTCCTTTTTACATTCAGTTGCTGATATTTAAATTGCTGCCTAAGAGGATATTTGAGAAACAGGGGGCAGATAAGGCTCTTATGGTTGGAGTTTCCGAAGAATTAAAAACACTTGATTTAAGAGAGAGTGCACGGAATTGTCCCTATCCAAGCTTGTTAATTTGTGGTAGTCAGGATAAGCCTAATCTTGGTTCAATGAAAGCTATTCAAGAACTAATGCCAAATTCCCAGTTCCAGATCATCCCTGACGGTCCTCATGTTCTAAATAGAGCCAAACCAAAAGAGTTTGCAGAAATAACTAGAAGTTTTCTTGAATTGCAGAAATAAGTTTGATAAAATAATAGGGAAGTTGATATTATAATTTTAGGAGAAAATCATGAACAAACGTCATTTATTAAAACTCGGCCTAGCTTCTTTACCTGCCCTAGCATTGTTTTTACAGCCTGTTGTGGCGGATGAAAGTATCCATTTTTCAAGCTGTAAGGAAGCCTGGGAGAATGGTTATGCGGATATTCATAAGGGAGAACCAGGTTATTCTGCTACTCTAGATAAGGATCATGATGGGATAGCCTGTGAATCTAAGAATGCGCCTAAGGGAGTGTTAAAAGAGAAAAAGACAAGTGCCTCTCAAGCTAACAACAATGTAGCACCTGATAGAGTAGCACCAAGTAGTACAGTACCTACTCCTAGTGTACCAGCTGAAAGTGGCTGGGTTCGTCAGAATGGATCTTGGTACTATTATTCTGAAAATGGGAAACCAGTAACGAACACTTGGCGGGGTGCTTACTACCTCAAATCAGATGGAAGAATGGCTGAGAATGAGTGGGTATACGATAACTATTACCAAGCCTGGTATTACCTCAAATCAGATGGTTCTTATGCACGCAATACTTGGCAAGGAAGTTACTATCTCAAATCAGATGGTAAGATGGCTCAGGGTGAATGGATTTATGATTCTTACTACCAAGCCTGGTATTATCTCAAATCAGATGGTTCTTATGCGCATAATACTTGGCAAGGTGCCTACTACCTCAAGTCAAATGGTAAGATGGCTCAGAGTGAGTGGGTCTATGACTCTTCTTACCAATCTTGGTACTACTTAAAATCAGATGGTTCTTATGCTCGTAATGCTTGGCAAGGAAACTACTATCTCAAATCAGATGGTAAGATGGCGAAGAATGAGCGAGTGGATGGCGGACGCTATTATGTAGATGCTTCTGGTTTGTGGAAACCATAGAATAGAAAAAATCTGGAAAGTTAATGCAAACCTTTGCACTGATAGGCAGATTTTGGTATACTAGTGCTGTAAGCATTTTCAATTTATAATAAAAGGAGATAAAGATGAGTCAAAAGATTATTGGGATTGACCTTGGTGGAACTTCTATTAAGTTCGCAATTTTAACGCAAGAAGGAGAAATCCAAGAAAAATGGTCTATCAAGACTAACATTTTGGATGAAGGAAGCCACATTGTAGATGATATGATTGAGTCTATTCAACATCGTTTTGAATTGCTTGGATTGTCTGCGACGGATTTCCAAGGGATTGGTATGGGTTCACCTGGTGTGGTTGACCGTGAAAAGGGAACTGTTATCGGTGCCTACAACCTCAACTGGAAAACTCTTCAACCAATCAAAGAAAAAATGGAAAAAGCATTAGGAATTCCATTCTTTATCGACAATGATGCCAACGTAGCTGCTCTTGGCGAACGTTGGATGGGAGCTGGTGAAAACCAACCAGACGTTGTCTTTATGACACTTGGTACTGGTGTTGGTGGCGGTATCGTTGCTGAAGGGAAACTGCTCCACGGTGTTGCTGGTGCGGCAGGAGAGCTTGGTCACATCACTGTTGACTTTGACCAACCAATCGCATGTACCTGTGGTAAAAAAGGATGTCTTGAGACAGTTGCTTCGGCAACAGGGATTGTCAACTTGACTCGTCGTTACGCAGATGAATACGAAGGCGATGCAGCCTTAAAACGCTTGATTGATGACGGAGAAGAAGTAACAGCTAAAACTGTCTTTGATTTGGCAAAAGAAGGAGACGACCTTGCCTTGATCGTTTACCGTAACTTCTCACGTTACTTGGGTATTGCATGTGCCAACATCGGTTCAATCCTAAACCCATCAACAATCGTTATCGGTGGTGGTGTATCAGCTGCGGGAGAATTCCTCCTTCAAGGTGTGCAAAAGGTTTATGATGAAAATACCTTCCCACAAGTACGCACAACAACTAAACTAGCTCTTGCAACTCTAGGAAATGATGCTGGAGTTATCGGAGCAGCATCACTTGTTTTGCAATAAAGCACATGAATCAAGAGCTTGGTTATTGATCAAGCTCTTTTTAAGTTGAAGCTGTTAAAATAAAGTAATAAGTCAATAATGATAGGAGGAGTTTTGGATGAATACTGCAGAACAATCCATAGTTGATATAGCCTTGTCTATTGCTACGCAAGCTCATGAAGGGCAACTGGATAAGGCAGGGATAGAATATATTAAACATCTAATCTATGTAGCAAACCAAGTTAAGTCTGAAAAAGAAAAAGCAGTTGCTTTGTTGCATGATGTTCTTGAGGACAGTCCTGTTTCAGCTGAAGAATTACTAATTGCAGGTTTACCGGAAGAAGTTGTTACAGCTGTTAAGGTTTTGACAAAGAAACCAATGCAAGATTATCAAGCGTATTTGGAAACTGTGAAGAAAAATTCTCTAGCACGGGCAGTAAAATTAGCTGATTTAAAACATAATTCAGATCTTTCGAGATTGACTTCTATTACTGAAAAGGATAGGGAAAGATTGAAGAAATATAAAAATGCTATTGATTTTCTGAGCAGGTAGAAAATTCTTTTTTATGCTATACTAGTTAAGACAATGAATGAGGTGAGAGCAAATGACAAAAGCAGATACGATTTTTAAAGAAAATATCGAGCGAATCTTGAATGAAGGTGTCTTTTCTGAGCAAGCTCGTCCTAAGTATAAGGATGGGACTGTTGCTAACTCCAAGTACATCACAGGGGCCTTTGCAGAGTATGATTTGTCTAAGGGTGAATTTCCCATCACAACTTTGCGTCCTATCGCTATTAAATCAGCTATTAAAGAAGTGCTTTGGATCTACCAAGATCAGACCAATAGTTTGGAAGTTCTCAATGACAAGTACAATGTTCACTACTGGAATGACTGGGAAGTTGGAGATACAGGGACTATTGGGGAACGTTATGGGGCTGTGGTTAAAAAGCACGACATCATTAACAAGATTCTCAAACAGTTAGAAGCTAATCCTTGGAACCGTCGCAATATCATCTCACTCTGGGATTATCAAGCATTCGAGGAAACAGACGGCCTTCTTCCATGTGCCTTTCAGACTATGTTTGATGTCCGTCGTGTAGATGGGGAAATCTATTTGGATGCGACCTTGACCCAGCGTTCTAATGATATGCTGGTGGCTCATCATATCAATGCCATGCAGTATGTAGCTCTTCAAATGATGATTGCTAAACACTTTGGTTGGAAAGTTGGGAAATTCTTCTACTTTATCAACAACCTTCACATCTATGACAATCAATTTGAACAAGCTCAGGAATTGCTCCGTCGTGAACCTTCAAATTGCCAACCCCGTTTGGTCTTGAATGTACCAGACAAGACTAATTTCTTTGATATTAAAGCAGAGGATTTTGAGTTGGTTGACTATGCTCCTGTGAAACCGCAATTGAAGTTTGACTTGGCCATTTAATACTCTCTGAAAATCTCTTCAAACCACGCTAGATTCCTAGTTTGCTCTTTGACTTTCATTGAGTATAAAAGAATAGAAAAAAAGAAGTTGAGAAAAAATCTCAACTTCTTTTTTTGCTTAGTGTGATACGCGACGACGCGCTGCTTTCTTACGATTTTCTTCGATGAAAGCTGCTTTTTGTTCTTCTGGTTCGATCACTTTCTTTTTAACTGCGTATACTGCACCTGCAACTGCAGCGACAGTTCCTGCAATACCTGTTACAAGACCTTTAGCGAATCCTTTAGCCATGAGTATTCCTCCTTTAACTTATAAATCAGCCAGCTACCTCAAGAGGTCGCATTTTTCTGACTGACCTTTTTGTGATATAATAATAGTAACGAAAAAATGGGAATTTTTCAAGGAAAAAAGATGAAAACAAAAATAATTGTGATTGTTGGACCGACTGCAGTTGGAAAAACAGCTCTAGCCATTGAAGTTGCTAAGCATTTTAATGGTGAAGTAGTTAGTGGAGATAGCCAACAAGTCTATCGAGGACTAGATATTGGAACAGCCAAGGCTAGTCCAGAGGAGCAGGCAACTGTCCCTCATCATTTGATTAATGTGAGAGAAGTAACCGAGTCTTACTCGGCTTTTGATTTTGTTTCAGAAGCTAAGGCGGCCATTGAGGATATTCAAAGTCGAGGTAAGCTCGCTATTATTGCAGGTGGGACAGGACTTTATATCCAGAGTCTGCTAGAAGGATATCATTTAGGTGGGGAGACACCTCATGAGGAGATTTTAGCTTATCGTGCTAGTCTAGATCCTTTTTCAGATGAGGAGTTAGCCCATCTTGTAGAGCAAATAGGCCTTGAAATTCCCCAGTTTAATCGTCGTCGTGCCATGCGTGCCTTGGAAATTGCCCATTTTGGTCAAGACTTGGAAAATCAAGAGACCTTGTATGAACCTCTGATTATTTGCTTGGATGATGAGCGTAGTCAGCTTTATGAACGGATTAACCACCGTGTGGATTTGATGTTTGAAGCTGGACTATTGGATGAAGCTAAGTGGTTGTTTGACCATTATCCAGATGTGCAGGCTGCTAAAGGGATTGGCTACAAGGAACTCTTTCCCTATTTTCGAGGGGAGCAGTCCTTGGAAGAAGCTCGTGACAGTCTCAAACAGGCGACCCGTCGTTTTGCCAAGCGTCAGCTAACCTGGTTCCGTAATCGCATGCAGGTGACCTTTTATCAGATAGGAGAATCTGGTGTGAAAGAGCGTATTTTAAGCCAGATTGAGGAGTTTTTAAATGATTGAAACGGAGAAAAAAGAGGAGCGAGTCCTGCTGGTTGGAGTTGAACTCCAAGGCATGGATAATTTTGACCTCTCCATGGAAGAACTGGCTAGTTTAGCAAAGACAGCCGGAGCGTTTGTAGTCGATAGTTACAGACAAAAACGTGAAAAATACGACTCCAAGACCTTTGTCGGAACTGGTAAGTTGGAAGAAATAGCTCAAATGGTGGACGCAGAAGAAATCACGACTGTCATCGTCAACAACCGTTTGACGCCTCGCCAAAATGTCAATCTAGAGGAAGTGCTAGGAGTCAAGGTCATTGACCGTATGCAGTTAATTTTAGATATCTTTGCTATGAGAGCTCGAAGCCATGAAGGTAAGCTACAAGTTCATCTTGCACAACTCAAGTATCTCTTGCCTCGCTTGGTTGGTCAGGGGATTATGCTCAGCCGTCAGGCAGGGGGAATTGGTTCCCGTGGTCCAGGTGAAAGTCAGCTGGAGCTTAACCGTCGTAGTGTTCGCAACCAGATTGCAGATATCGAACGTCAACTCAAGGTGGTTGAGAAAAACCGAGCGACAGTTCGAGAAAAACGTTTGGAGTCAAGTACCTTTAAAATTGGTTTGATTGGTTACACCAATGCTGGGAAGTCAACTATTATGAATACTTTGACCAGCAAGACCCAGTATGAGGCGGATGAGCTCTTTGCTACTCTGGATGCGACAACTAAAAGCATCCATCTGGGGGGCAATCTACAGGTAACCTTGACAGATACCGTTGGATTTATCCAAGACTTACCGACTGAATTAGTGTCAAGTTTCAAGTCTACCCTAGAAGAAAGCAAGCATGTAGATCTCCTGGTCCATGTCATCGATGCCAGCAATCCCTACCATGAGGAACATGAAAAAACGGTTCTGTCTATCATGAAAGACTTGGACATGGAGGATATTCCTCGCTTGACCCTTTATAATAAAGCAGATTTGGTGGAGAACTTTACGCCTACTCAAACGCCATATGCTCTGATTTCAGCAAAGTCTAAAGATAGTCGCGAACAGTTGCAGGCTTTATTGCTGGATAAGATTAAGGAAATTTTTGAACCCTTTACTCTGCGCGTGCCTTTTTCTAAGTCTTACAAGATTCATGATTTGGAGAGTGTTGCTATCTTAGAAGAACGTGACTACCAAGATGACGGCGAAGTCATCACAGGCTTCATTTCTGAGAAAAATAAATGGAGATTAGAAGAATTTTATGACTGATATCAAATCATTAGCTCTCAAGTATGGTGGCTATACAAGTTTAGACAAGGTTTATCTGGATCAGCTTTTAGCTGGTAGGTCTGAAGAGGAACAGCTAGCCCTTATCACACCTCCACCCAGCGTAGTGAATGCTTACTTTGCCGAGCTCTACCAGAAAAAAAGTCCTCAAGCTGCGACCGATTATTTTGCGGAAGTCAGTAAAGAATTAAACCTCTATAATGCTGAGCCAAGTTTCGCTTTGGAAAGCAAGCCCTTTATTCGCCTCAATCTATCTGGTAAATCCTTTGGATTTTGCTATGAGAGGGACGACCTTGGTCGCATTTTCTCTGAATATGAGGAAGCAATTACGGATGAATTACTCTTTGAGATTGCGCAAATTTTTCCTCATCAGCTAGTTTTTGAGGAGTCTGGGAAAATTTACATGAAGGCAATCGGAGAAGAGGAAGTTGTTAGCGTGGGAAATCTTACAGCTTTGACAGATTTGGAAACCTTGGCAGATGGAAGAAAGCGACTTAAAGGCTACAGCCAAGAGGATTTACTACAAGAAGCTAGAGCTTTTTCTGGCAAGCTTTATTATCGCTCGGAAAATCGCACTGCTATGTTATATATTGATTAATTAGAAAGTATCGAATGGATATTCAATTTTTAGGAACGGGGGCTGGTCAGCCCTCTAAAGCCCGCAACGTTTCAAGTCTCGCCCTGAAACTCTTGGACGAGATTAACGAAGTCTGGCTCTTTGACTGTGGAGAAGGAACGCAAAATCGCATTCTGGAAACTACGATTCGACCACGAAAGATCAGCAAAATCTTTATCACTCACTTACATGGAGACCATATCTTTGGTTTGCCAGGTTTCCTTTCTAGTCGTGCCTTTCAAGCCAATGAAGAGCAGACAGATTTAGAAATCTATGGTCCCCAAGGCATTAAGTCATTTGTCTTGACTAGTTTGCGTGTCTCTGGTTCACGCCTGCCCTATAAGATTCATTTCCATGAGTTCGACCAAGATTCTCTAGGGAAAATTCTTGAAACAGATAAATTTACAGTATATGCGGAAGAGTTGGATCACACTATTTTCTGTGTGGGCTACCGTGTCATGCAAAAGGACCTAGAAGGCACTCTGGATGCTGAAAAGCTCAAGGCTGCCGGCGTACCATTTGGACCGCTTTTTGGAAAAATCAAAAACGGTCAGGATGTTGTATTAGAGGACGGCACCGAGATCAAGGCAGCAAACTACATCTCAGCTCCACGTCCAGGTAAGATTATCACTATCTTAGGTGACACTCGAAAAACCAATGCCAGTGTGCGTCTGGCTGTCAATGCAGATGTCCTTGTCCATGAGTCTACTTATGGTAAGGGTGATGAGAAAATTGCCCGCAATCATGGCCACTCAACTAACATGCAGGCAGCGCAGGTCGCAACAGAAGCAGGAGCCAAACGACTCTTACTCAACCATATCAGCGCCCGTTTCCTTTCAAAAGATATCAGCCAGCTCAAGAAAGACGCTGCTAGTATTTTTGAAAATGTCCATGTGGTTAAAGATCTAGAAGAAGTGGAAATCTAGAATCTCAAGAAAGGAAAAGTATGTCTACTATTCTCATTACAGGTGCTAGCGGGGGGCTAGCCCAAGAAATGGTCAAACTCTTGCCTCAAGACCAACTCATTTTGCTAGGTAGAAATAAGGAAAAATTAGCTCAACTATACGGAAATCATCCACAGGCAGAATTGGTCGAGATTGATATTACCGATGAGCAGGCCTTAGAAGAACTAGTTGCGGAGCTCTATCAGCGTTATGGCAAGATTGATGTCTTGATTAACAATGCTGGTTATGGAATTTTTGAGGATTTTGACAAGATTTCTAATCAAGATATTCATCAGATGTTTGAAGTCAATACCTTTGCCCTGATGAATCTGTCTCGTTTGGTTGCAGCTCGTATGAAAGAGACCCGAAAAGGGCATATCATCAATATTGTTAGCATGGCAGGTTTGATAGCAACTGGCAAGTCCAGTCTATACTCTGCGACCAAGTTTGCGGCTATTGGTTTTTCAAATGCTTTGCGCCTTGAACTCATGCCCTATGGTGTCTATGTGACAACTGTTAATCCAGGACCTATCCGTACAGGATTTTTTGACCAAGCAGATCCAGATGGGACCTATCTCAAGTCGGTTGACCGTTTTCTATTGGAACCAGATGCTGTCGCGCAAAAGATTGTTAAGACCATAGGTAAAAACAAACGCGAGCTCAATCTCCCAATTTTGCTGCACCTAGCCCATAAGTTTTACACCCTCTTTCCCAAGCAGGCAGATAAGTTGGCTGGAGAAACCTTTAATTATAAGTGAAAAAGCTGTTCCCTTGAGGAATGGCTTTTTGCTTTAATTAGGAGAAGTTGTTGACCAAAAAATCCCTGAAAATACTGGTAGTTTATCCCTATCAGACAGCTTTGAGGTATAATAGAGATAAGCATGTTCATCAGAAAAAAGAAGACCTAAACTAACTAGTTTGCCTAGAAAACGGACTATTTATAGTCGGAGGTTGACAATGGAATTATTGACAATTGACCAAATCATTTCTATTCTTGAGGAAGAAACACAAGGGCTTGACCCTGAGATAAGAGAAGGAATTGTCCTGAACCAAACGGAAGTGCCTGTGTCTGAACTGGATCGTTTGAAAAAACAATTACAAATACAAGATTTGGATCCGATTTTTAGGAAATATATTCTGGCCTATAACTGGGGGCAGGTCGGTTTTTTAAGTTACCAGTTTGGATATGGGGACGACACTAGTCTTACTTGGCTGATCAATCGCAATCTGGAATACCATGATTACTCGACTCTACAAGAAAGAGGCTTGATCATCATTGTAAATGGAGATCCCTACACTATTTTGCTGGACTGTCAATCTGGGGCGATCTATGCTCTTGATGCAGAGATGAACTATGATGAAAAAATATGGCTGGCATCAGATTTTCTAGCATTTGTTAGAGCCATGGGAACGGCTCAATCTGCAGTTTGGAAGGGTTGTGAAAGTGACTTCATCCACTTGATGACTAGAATAGGTCATGCGTCCAGCCTGATATTCTGGCAGAGTCTGGTCGGGTTTTATGATTGAAAATAGAAGGAGCAGGTCATGGAATTTATAGTAGCTGAGGAGGGGATTCCTCAAAATATCGGATGTCAGGGAGCCCTGATTGCCTATTATGGCAGTGAGATAGAATTTCATTATGAAACCGTGCCACCACACGGTGATGAGATTTTTTCTGCCAAGTTGCCTTTGTTGGGACTTGATCTGCCCTTTTGGATCTATGGGAGAAATCTCATATTTTTAGATGCTTACTACCTCTTAGCAGAAACAGTTAAGAAAGGGACTTGGGATCACATAACGAGTATGCTCATCAACATTCATACGGGGGAATACGCCAGCCTAGACTACTGGTACAATCATATATCTATTGAGCAAAACGGTCTTGAGTTGAAAAATGATTATGATGGACAAGTCCTGACTTTGAAAACTGTTGACAATCTTCATTGGATTGCCCTAGACGCTATATCAGAAGAAAGGAACTAAAAATGGCAAAGAAAAGAGTAACTTTACCCAAGGACTTCAATGAACTACTAACTGATGGCAATATTGACCAATTAAAGGCCGTGTATGACAAGTGTGAGCTAACTGCCCATAACGGGAGATATAGTTTAAGTACGGCTCTGCATTTTGGTGGGGTTCCTGATGAGCTGGTTATCTGGCTTGTCGAACAGGGCTTAGATATTAATATCCCTGATTATTATGGTGCAACTCCTTTGTATCGTCAGGCAACCATGGGGAGAGAGACTGTAAAACTCTTGCTTGAATTGGGGGCAGATATTGAAAAAAGCAATACTTATGGAAATACACCTCTACACATGGCAGCTGAGTTTTTTCATCCTAAGACAGTTGCGCTTCTCTTAGAAAAGGGGGCAAGTGTCCATTCTAAGAATGATAGGGGGCAAACTCCCCTAGACTCTGTTCTCACTGTCTGTCGGGGAATCTATATTGCCCAAACAGCTGAGATCGCCTCTATGCTTCTGGATGCGGGTGCTAAGAAAACACCAGCCATGAAAGAAAAGGTCGAAAATATTGGTAAAGATTTTGAGTTTCATAGAGAAGGGTTCAATCCTGACTATTTGGAAGCAGCAGATAAGGGTTTAGCCAAACTTTATCGTTTGTTTGATGTCAAGCCAGTAGCCAAACGAATAACTCATGATGGAGTTTCTCCGATTCTCGTAAAAGAAGGTAGCTGGGAGGAGCAATATGAGGAACTATGGTCTTTCTTGATTCCTTCAAGTGGAGCAGCAAAAACTGTTCAGGGGGAAGTTATCCGTATACCAGGTCGAGTTCGAGATGAGCTGGATCGCAATGGTGGGGTCAACTGGGACAGGGACTATAGAAAAATGCTTCAGGCACTCCCTCAATACTTGTCTCTAGGAATCCCTCTTTCAGAACAAGAATTAGCAGAGACTAAAGAGCTTATTGCTCAAGTTCATGGGAAAGATTTTGATGACGAGCCTCGCCTAGACCGCCTGTGTCAGCTAGCTATTGCTTGGATTAAGCAAAATCCTGAACCCCTTCTCCTAGAAAAAACAAGTTATAAGCGTTAAAAAGCATTGGAAGACAGATAAAATAAAGAAATCATGGTGGGATTATGCAATTAATTGACCAAGTTAAAAAAATAGAAACTTATATTTGTGAGTATTTTGAAGACTGGGATTTGGATGATCCTGTGGAAGAGGAATACCTAGATGATTATCAGAATATTTCTGGTGCTTCCGAGGAAGAGCTTCAAGTCTTTGAGGAAATATTAGGCGTTCGTCTACCTAGTGACTTCAAAGAGCTTTATAGCTACAAAAATGGGAGTAAATACCTCTCTATTTTACCTTGTGTAATTGACCAGAGAGATTTGACTTTTTCTCTCATGAGTCTACAGGAAATTGAGACTTGTAAAAAGTACTTTCAAAATAGAGATGCTCTGTTAACCGAATTTCCCGACTATTTTTCTAGTCAAGACCTAGAAAATATGCGTGATAGTAGAATTAAGCCCTATCTTTTTAATAAAAAATGGCTTCCTTTTGCTCAGTATTGTGACTCTTGTTATCTTATGCTGGATTTTGATCCAGACCGAGAGGGTCAGGAAGGGCAGATTATTTGCTACATCCATGATCCTGACCAGGTGATCTATGCGGCTAAAAGCCTTACAAATTTGATTGAAGGAATAATGGAAGAAATCATATGAATGGACAAATGTATCAGATAGCCTGTATCGTGGCAGTAGCTAGGAAGGCTTTAAAAAGTGGTAAAGAAATATGGTATAATCCTGAAAAATATACAAATAAGTTGAGCTTTCAAATTTTGCCGTCAGAAAAGGGGGAAACTACAGAACTTTCTGTAACTGATTGGTTTGAAAATCTTAAGGAAAAAGGTTTGAAGGACTTAAAATTATTTTGTCCTATTTCAGTTGAAGACAGAGGTATTTTAGGTTTCTCCAATGCGACACAGAGTTCAATTCTCTGTTTTTATAAAGATGGGAAGGCAAGTTATTTCCTACCAAATTGGGAAGCTGCTTCCGCAGGTAGGGGCTGGGATGTTACCTACACCGAGTATGAATGGGAAAGGTCTTCTCAAGACATTCCCCACTATGAAAATAATATCGAAGAATTTAAGGACATATTGACTCGTATAGAAAATCTAGCAATTAAAATTGAATGTGACAACTTTGCCAAAGTCTTTCACTCTGCTAGAAACTTTTTGCTAGATCCAGAATCTGGTAAAGGACTGGCAGAACCTCAAATTCCACCGCAACATCTAAGCATATTTAGAGCTGCAAGTGCAGCGGATGTTTTTGGAGGAATGGGCTCCTGGAATGATGAACCTGGATGGCTGGCACAAGATAAGGGACTGGGTCAAGTATACGATGAACTTTCGGATCAGTTGCTAAGAAATATTCGATTAGCCATTCTATTTGCCATCAATGAATGGTGATTGTTTATACTCTTCAAAAATCAAATTCAAACCACGTCAGCTTCGCCTTGCCGTACTCGAGTACAGCCTTTGGCTAGCTTCCTAGTTTGCTCTTTGATTTTCATTGAGTATTAGGAGGAAGAAAATGGGGAAGTTAAAGTTAAGCCTATTGAACAAATGGGAACTAGACAAGGACTACAATAGTGTTTTCAATTCTGTCATGTTACAGGATGGCAGAGCCTTTGTCTTGACCAGTGAGAAGGAAGATTTCAATCGCTACTGTTTGCTTGAAGTATCACCTTTGGGTGTGAAGGAGATAGATGCTTGGTATTGTGACCATGTTTGGGAGGAAGAGCCTCTACTCTTTACAGATGGACAAAATATTGGCATTATCAAGGCTGGTAAGGAAATAGTCTATTATACTGGTGATTTTTCTCATCCAGAAATCATTGCCATAAAGGATCCGCAAAGTATACTTCCTAAAAAGGCACAAGAGAGATATTTTCAAATCGTATCAGATAGCGACCAGATACCCGTGTGTTTTGAAGATCAAGTTTATACAAATCAGACCAGAAACTTTGCCCTTTTAGAGTTTGATAGAGAGAACAAGCAGGCTAAGTGGACCACTTATTCGCATATTGATAAAAAAGAGTTAGATCACCACGACACGAGCTCAAGTGTTTGTCCTAAAATCGATAGTATGAAATCTTGGAAGCAAGAGCTCTATGCCTTTAGCTCTGGAGAAAGTCAAACCTCTGTCAATAAATGGGGCATGGACTATTATGCTCTTGTTAAAATCTCTAGTGATGGTCGTGTTATCGAAAAGTTATTAGAATCTGAATATTTAAAGGCTTCAGGCAAAAAAGCAGGTGTCAATGGACTCTTTACGGATTCGCCTTATCTTATCCTGAGCCCCCTATTATTAGTCTTTTACAGGACTTCTTAATAAACAAGTCAAAATAATGCATTGGTTGGAGAATTAAAAGTGAATAACATCCGAGAACAAAAAAAGCAAGCTAAAGCATTTATTAAACGCTGAGAAAACCGTGGCAATGAAAGACAAGACAGTCAGTCATTTTGGCTTGACTTACTTCAATCTGTTTATGCGGTGTAGACAAATTTGAATTTGTTGAATTTAGCAAGGTATAAATTTCTATGAAATGAAACTTACAAAACTTGTACGGATATTGTAGGGTAAGAAAAGAAATCTTCCTCTATACTAAAATTAACTGAAGGAAAGGGGGAATTGAAATGAATATTATCAAGTCGTTTAACGATACGATTGATTATCTTGAAACAGTTCTTGATGATGAAATTGATGAAAAGAAAGTAACTCAGTTATCCGGATATTCGTATTCAATGTTCAGTCGCTTGTTTTCTATTCTGACTGAAACAACGCTTTCAGAATATTTAAGAAGCAGAAGATTGACTGAAGCGGCCGTTATATTAAGAAATAAGGATGAAAAAATTATTGATGTTGCTTTCAAATTTGGATATGAGTCATCAGATTCATTTGGAACAGCTTTTAAAAATTTTCATGGATTTACTCCTTCTGAGGTAAGAAATGGAAAACCATTCAAATTAGTATCACGAGTGCAGTTAGCACTAAGTGTAAGAGGAGGAAGAAGCATGAACATTACAATTCAAAAGAAACAAGCATTTACAGTTGCAGGGGTAAATGAACAAAGCATCAATTCATCATTATGTCCAAGTGTCTGGGATAAGCTATATGAAAAATATAGACACGATGAACTTGCAAGTTTAGGAAGTGGTCAAAGTATGGGCGTTTGCCATGATGTGGAAAATTCAAGTACAATAAATTATATGGCTGGTTATATCGTTAATGATGTAGACAAAGCCACAAGTATGGGCTTAGATGTTTTGGAAGTGGAAGAAGCAGAGTATGCAGTTGTAGAATTAGTAGGAAGTGTTCCGGAGTGCATTCATAACGGGTGGAAATATGCAATGGAAGTATTCTTACCTGAGCATGGCTATATTCATTCAGGAAAATCTGACTTTGAATATTACTATGAAGGTGATATGCACAGCAAAGACTACAAAATGGAACTTTGGATTCCGATAACTAAAGCTTAAAAACCATATTGAGATATAGCGTAAAGTAGGAGGAAATATTATGCCAAGACCAAGAACAAAAGAAGATTTAATGATTGCAGCGAAAGAAAACTATGATAAGTTGAACGTATTAATTGCTAAGCTATCTGACGAAGAATTAAACACACCTCTCGACTTTTCAAGTGATGAAAAAAAGAAAGAGGCTCATTGGAAAAGAGACAAAAATTTAAGAGATATTTTGATTCATTTATATGAATGGCACCAACTTCTTTTGAATTGGGTAGATACAAATTTAAAGGGAGTGGCAAAACCTTTTATTCCAGCTCCATATAATTGGAAAACTTATGGAGATATGAATGTCGAGTTTTGGAAAAAACATCAAAATACTTCTCTTGAAGATGCAAAAGAAATGTTTCATAAATCCCATAAAGATATTTTAGAATTAGCTGAGAGATTTACAAACGAAGAATTGTTTTCAAAAGATGTCTATAAGTGGGTAGGAGGAAGTGTACTTGGTTCGTATTTTGTAAGCACTACTTCTAGTCATTATGATTGGGCGATGAAGAAATTAAAAACACATCAAAAAAATTGTAAGAAAAAATAAGCAGATATGGAGATAATAGAATGCATTTTACGAAGGTAAAAGGAATATTATCTTCAAAAAATGGAATGAATTTATTCAGAGGCTGTACACATGGTTGTATTTATTGTGACTCAAGAAGTAAATGCTATCAGATAAACCATAGATTTGAAGATATAGAAGTTAAAGAAACAAAAGAATGAATGAATATGGTATCTTTTTGGTAGCTAAACAGACAAAATATCTTGTTTTTTGCAAATAATACTTAAAAAGAATGTTGATTTATCAGCATTCTTTTTCGTTTCAAATTGATTCTCGGAATTTAAGAATGATGATTGGAAGGGCAAGCAAAAGCTATTTTCTCTGGTAACAAGAGAATTGTGCGATATAGCCTTGCCTAGAGGAATGAGTAAACACAAAGTTCAAAATATGACTGACAACTTTTGTTTAACCTACCTTTACGATAGAGGATTGAAAGAACTTGCCCTTTGTCAAATTGACTAGGCTGTGAGGCTGAGTTTGGGAGCTTTTTATTGATAGGTGTGCTGAAATTTCTTGGTTAGTCTGCAGTGTTTATTTGGAGATATCTTCTTATCAAATTTGACCAAGTATTGCAAATCGAATCTTAAAATAGTATACTAGTTCTATTATTTATGAAAACGTTTTCGTTGATGTTATATTAGATTATTTAGGAGACAAGACATGGAATTAACAGCCATTTATCATAGACCAGAATCAGAGTATGCTTATCTTTACAAAGAAGGTCAGCTACATATCCGAATTAGAACCAAGAAAAATGATGTCCAGAAGGTTATCTTACACTATGGAGATCCCTTTATTTTCATTGAGGATAAGTATGAAGATAAGAAAGAAATGACCAAAGTAACCTCAGATGCCCTATTTGATTATTGGCAGGTTACAGTATCGGTTGATTTTGCACGGATTCAATACCTCTTTGAGCTCCTTGATAAAGAAGGTCAAGGTGTTTATTACGGTGATAAGGGTTGTGTAGAGCATACTCAAGAAAACTTGGATGCTGAAGGGAATGGCTTTAAACTTCCTTATATTCATGAAATCGACGGTTGCCAGGTTCCTAGTTGGGTTTCAAACACAGTTTGGTATCAGATTTTCCCAGAACGCTTTGCTAATGGAAATCCTAATTTGACTCCAGATGGAGCTCGAGAGTGGGATGCTGTTATTGCACCTAACATGGATGATTTTTTTGGTGGAGATTTACAAGGGATTATTGATCATTTAGACTATCTTAAAGATTTGGGAATCACTGGACTTTACCTATGTCCGATTTTTGAAGCAACGACCAATCATAAGTATGATACGACAGATTATTTTGAAATCGACCGTCACTTTGGAGACAAGGAAGTCTTTCGTAATCTAGTCGAGGAAGCCCACAAACGTGGTATCAAGATTATGCTAGATGCAGTATTTAATCATATTGGCAACCAGTCAGTCCAATGGCAGGATGTTCTAAAAAATGGAGAAAACTCAGTTTATAAAGATTGGTTCCATATTCAAGAATTCCCAGTTACTGAGGATAAACTTCAGAATCCAAGAGAACTCCCTTATCATACCTTTGCTTTTGCTAGCTATATGCCTAAGTTAAATACAGCTAATCCGGAGGTTAGGGACTATCTTCTCAGTGTTGCAACTTACTGGATTAAGAATTTTGATATCGATGCTTGGCGCTTGGACGTTGCCAATGAAATTGACCATCAGTTCTGGAAAGATTTTAGAAAGGCAGTTCTAGCTAAAAAGCCTGATTTGTATATTTTAGGTGAAATCTGGCATACTTCTCAACCTTGGCTACAAGGGGATGAGTTCCATGCGGTCATGAACTACCCGCTCTCTGAAAGTATCAAGGATTATTTCTTGCGTCAGCGTAAAAAGACAGAGCAGTTTATTTCAGAAATCAATAGCCAGTCGATGTACTACAAGTAACAAATCTCAGAGGT
The DNA here is from genome assembly GCF_019929575.1 of Streptococcus infantis. GTDB lineage: Bacteria > Bacillota > Bacilli > Lactobacillales > Streptococcaceae > Streptococcus > Streptococcus infantis_L. The sequence continues at coordinate 8,944 of NZ_JAHZPU010000018.1, read as the reverse complement.
GATGTTTAATCTTCTGGATTCTCATGATACAGAGCGTATCCTTACAACTGCCAAAGGAAATCTCCAGCATGTCAAGACTGCCCTAACTTTCCTCTATCTTCAAAAAGGGACTCCTTGTATCTATTACGGAACAGAGCTAGCATTAATTGGTGGACCAGACCCTGACTGCCGTCGTGTCATGCCTTGGGACCGTGTTTCTGAGGACAATGACATGCTGAATTTTATGAAGAAATTAATCAAGGTTCGTAAGGAAGTTGCAAGCATTATTCAGCATGGAAATTATCGCTTGGAAGAATTGAAACCAGATGTCCTATCCTTGAAGTGGAACTACGAAGGAAAAGAAATTCAAGCAGTTTTTAATCAGTCTGCAGAGAATTATGTCTTAGATAGAGATTCAGTTGATTTAGAGAGTCATTGCGAACACGAAGATGGACAGCAAGTCATCTTGCCAGATGGATTTGTGGCCTATATTTCTGAGTAAAAAAGGAATAAAATCATGGCAATCAATGAAGTTTATGATTATTTTCGTCACTATGATAAGGAAACTTATCAAGTTGTCGCCTGCATGGGCAATGAACCATCCGAAGAAGATGTAAAGGATTTTGAAAATCAATATGGTATTCGTCTGCCAGAAGATTTCAGAGAATTCACCATGTCAGCTCTGGGAGGTCTGTTTATGGAGGTCAGGGAAGAGCTGTGGCCAAGAGCCAAGGCTTACGATGTAGCACCATTTTGGACATTCTGCCGAGGTATTAAGGTCTTGGGGATTGCGAACGGTATCCCAGACTTTTTAGACATTCGACTTCAAACTAAGGAATTACACGCTCTGGGCTTTGTGGATTATATCCCATTTCTGTCTATCGTAGGTGACGGAGATATCGTGTTTTGCTTTGATAAGGATAATCACATAGTTGCTCTAGACTGGTATAACAGTGGTGAAACCGAGGAGCTTAATTGTGATTTTTCAGAGCTTTTTCTCCAGCAAATTGCAGAGTTAGAAAAACGTAAAAATGAGATGATCAAGCTGCTGGCAAATGGGAAAACTAGTCAATAATCTATAAGGAAATATCAGTTTGATAGTCCGTAAAAGAGGTTGGGACAAAAGAGCCCGACCTCACTTTTTATTAGCAATCAAACTTTGACGCGGTAGCTGATTGAACTTTTTGTTCGTCTTTTAGACTCCAAAAAGCTCCTAATCATCCTCGCGGGGCTGGGACTACGAAATCGAGACTTTGTCTATCGATTTCTGTCCCACCGCCTTTTTTAGTAAAATCATTCACTAAATGTACATTCAGTTTTGTATGATTTTCTACAAATTATAGAAAAAAGAATCAAAAGTATGATTTTTATGCTGCTAGTATTGAAGTTTCTTATATTATTTTATAAAATAGAAGCAAAATACTACTGAAAAAGTAGAGCGCTTACATAAAAATGGAAGCGGTTACGAATATAAGGAGGATCTTATGGGAAAAGATCATTGGAATCGAAAAAGAGTGTATAGTATCCGAAAATTTACGGTGGGTACTTGCTCAGTAGTCATCGGTACTTGTTCAGTCTTATTTGGAGCAAGTGTAGCTGGTGCAAATCCGGTAGCTGCGGAAGAAACTCCGATTACAGTTGCTACAGAAAAAGTAGAGGATGAGTCTCATAAAGAGGAAGTTAGTGAAACAGCAAGTCCAGAACTTCAAGCATCAACTGAATCAGTTGCAAGTAAAGTTGCTACACCAGCTCATGAAGCTGAAAAAGCACAGGACGATCAAACTCTACAATCAGATTCTGACAAAAAAGAGGATTCCATCTTAGATAAAAAGCCTCAAGCAATTACTCAAGATCAATCTGCTCAAACGGAAAAACCGGACCTAAAACCGGCTACCAGTGAGGAGGTAAATCAATTGGTTGAGGACCGTAAAGTAGAATTTAACCAAAACTGGCATTTTAAACTCAATGCCAATGCCAAAGATGCTATCAAACCAGATGCAGATGTATCAAGCTGGAAGAAATTAGACCTTCCTCATGACTGGAGTATTTACAATGACTTCGATCATGATTCTCCTGCCCAAAATGAGGGTGGACAACTCAATGGTGGTGATGCTTGGTATCGCAAGACCTTTAAACTTGACGAAAAAGACCTTAACAAGAATGTTCGTTTGGTTTTTGATGGAGTTTATATGGATTCGCAAGTCTATGTAAACGGTCAACTAGTTGGTCACTATCCAAATGGTTATAACCAATTTTCATACGACATCACTGACTATCTCAATAAAGACGGTCGTGAAAACGTCATTGCAGTTCATGCAATCAATAAACAACCAAGTAGCCGTTGGTACTCTGGAAGTGGTATCTACCGTGATGTTACTCTTCAAGTGACAGATAAGGTTCATGCTGAGAAAAATGGGACAACTATCTTAACACCAGACCTTGAAAAACAACAGAATGGTAAGGTTAATACTCATGTAACAAGTAAGATTGTCAATACTGATGACAAAGATCATGAAATTGTCGCTGAATACCAAATTATCGAACGAAATGGTCAAGCAGTGACGGATGTGGTTCGTACAGACAGTCAAGTCTTGAAAGCTCATCAATCAACAAGCTTGAATGCGATTTTACAAGTTGAGAAACCAAAACTATGGACAGTTCTTAACGACAAGCCTGCCCTTTATGAATTGGTGACTCGTGTCTATCGTGATGGTCAGTTGGTAGATGCTAAGAAGGACTTGTTTGGTTACCGTTACTATAACTGGACTCCAAACGAAGGCTTCTCTTTGAATGGTGAACGCATTAAATTCCATGGAGTTTCTCTTCACCATGACCATGGCGCTCTAGGGGCTGAAGAAAACTATAAGGCAGAATACCGTCGTCTTAAACAGATGAAGGATATGGGTGTGAACTCTATCCGTACAACCCACAATCCAGCTAGTGAGCAGACTTTGCAGATTGCTGCAGAGCTTGGTTTGTTGGTTCAAGAAGAAGCATTTGATACTTGGTACGGTGGTAAGAAACAGTATGACTATGGCCGTTTCTTTGATAAAGATGCTACTCATCCAGAAGCTAAAAAAGGTGAAAAATGGTCTGACTTTGATTTACGCACCATGGTCGAAAGAGGCAAGAACAACCCTGCTATCTTCATGTGGTCTATTGGTAATGAAATCGGTGAGGCAGACGGTAAAGCTCGTTCTCTAGCAACGGTTAAACGTTTGGTTCAAGTGATTAAGTCTGTTGATAAGACACGCTATGTTACTATGGGAGCAGACAAGTTCCGTTTTGGTGATGGTAGTGGTGATCATGAAAAGATTGCGAACGAATTGGATGCGGTTGGATTTAACTATTCAGAAGATAACTACAAGAAACTGCGTGCTAAACATCCAAATTGGTTGATTTACGGTTCAGAAACTTCTTCTGCAACTCGTACTCGTGGCAGTTATTTCCGTCCTGAAAGTGAACTAGTCCACAGCAACCAAGCTTACCGTCATTATGAGCAGTCCGACTACGGTAATGACCGTGTTGGTTGGGGTAAAACAGCCACTGCATCTTGGACTTTTGACCGTGATAATGCAGGTTATGCAGGTCAATTCATCTGGACAGGTACTGACTATATCGGTGAGCCTACTCCATGGCACAACCAAAACAACACACCAGTTAAGAGTTCTTACTTCGGTATCGTAGATACAGCTGGAATTCCAAAGAATGACTACTACTTGTACCAAAGCCAATGGGTTTCTGCTCAGAAGAAACCAATGGTTCACCTCCTTCCTCACTGGAACTGGGAAGACTCTAATTTGAAAGAGAATGTAGCGGATGCAGATGGTAAGATTCCTGTTCGTGCGTTTTCAAACGCTGCAAGTGTGGAACTGTTCTTGAATGGTGAGTCCCTAGGTAAGAAAACCTTTAACAAGAAACAAACAAGTGATGGACGTACTTATCAAGAAGGTGCCAATGCCAAGGAACTATACCTTGAGTGGAAGGTTGCATATCAACCTGGAACTTTGGAAGCAGTAGCCCGTGATGAGGCAGGTAATGAAATTGCTCGTGATAAGGTTACGACTGCTGGTGAGCCTGCTGGTGTACGCTTAGTCAAAGAAGAAAATGCAATCGCAGCAGACGGAAAAGACCTTACTTATATCTACTACGAAATTGTTGATAGTAAAGGAAATGTAGTTCCTACTGCTAATAACCTTGTGCGCTTCCAGTTGCATGGACAAGGACAGATTGTCGGTGTGGACAACGGTGAACAAGCTAGCCGTGAGCGTTACAAAGAGCAAGCCGATGGTTCATGGATCCGTAAAGCCTTCAATGGTAAGGGTGTTGTGATTGTTAAATCAACTGAGCAAGCTGGTAAGTTTACCTTGACTGCCCACTCTGATCTCTTGAAATCTGCTGAAACTACTATCTTCACAGGTAAGAAAGACCAAGCAGAAAAAACAGTTTTAGGTACAGAAGTACCTAAAGTACGTACCATTATCGGTCAAGCACCAAATATGCCTAAGAAAGTGGCATTTATCTACAGTGATGGCAGTCGTGCAAAACTTCCAGTAGAATGGTCAGCAGTTGATGTCAACGAACCTGGTATCTTGACTGTTAAAGGTGTGGCAGACGGACGAGACGTCGAAGCGCGTGTTGAAGTCTTGGCTCTCGAAGCAGAATTACCTGTAGTCAAGAGAATCGCTCCAAATACAGACCTAAATTCAGTCGACAAATCTGTTTCTTACGTATTGTCAGATGGTACTGTAGGAAGCTATGATGTTGATAAGTGGGAAATTGCAGCTGAAGATCAAGCTAAATTAGCTATCCCAGGATCTCGCATCCAAGCTAAAGGAATTTCAGGTGAAGACCAAATCGATGCGACCTTTGTGGTCGCAGAAGGTCAAGCAACTGCACCAGTAGTTCCAAGCGTAACTGTGGCAGATCAAGCGGTTGAAGGCCTTTCAACTGACCAACCTGTAAAATACCACAAGCTTGCTTATGGAGTAGCCTTGCCAGAGGTCAAAGCTACAGCTGAAAATGCGCAAGTGACAGTTATTCAAGCAAATGAAGCAAATGGTATGCGTGCAAGCATTCATGTTCAACCAAACGATGGCGGCCCACTTCAAACCTATGCTATCCAATTCTTACAAGAAGCTCCGCAGATTGAACGTTTGAGCCTAGAAGTTGAAAACGCAGCTGCTTTGAAAGAAGACCAAACAGTTGGTATCAAGGTATTGGCTCACTATCAAGATGGTACTCAGGCAGTCTTGAAGGCTGACAAGGTAACCTTCTCAACTTCAGGTGAGGGAGATGTAGCCGTTCGTAAAGGTATGCTTGAATTGCACAAACCAGGTCAAGTAACTCTGAAAGCTCAGTTTGAAGGAGCAGAAGGTCAGATTGACTTGAACATCCAAGCAAATACTGAAAGCAAAGTCGTCCAAGCCATTCGTCCAGTTAGTGTCGTGACAGGTTTGAACCAAGAACCAAGTCTACCAACTACGGTAACTGTAGAGTACGACAAAGGATTTCCAAAAGTTCGCAAGGTGACTTGGCAAGCAGTTGCTAAGGAAGACCTTGCTAAATACCATAGTTTTGATGTTCTTGGTAAAGTAGAAGGAATCGAAAACGCAGCTCATGCTAAAGTTTCTGTAGAAGGTATCATTGCTGTCGAAGAAGTCAGCGTAACAACTCCAGTTGCAGAAGCTCCTCAATTACCAGAGAGCGTCCGTACTTACCACTCAAATGGCCAAGTATCTTCAGCTAAAGTGACTTGGGATGCTATTGAACCAAGCCAGTACGCAAGTGAAGGAAGCTTCACTGTGACAGGACATGTCGAAGGTACTCAACTACCAACCAAACTTCATGTGCGTGTGTCTTCACAGACAGAAACTGGTGCTAATATTTCTGACCAGTGGACTGGTTCAGAATTGCCACTTGCCTTTGCATCAGACTCAAATCCAAGTGACTCGGTAGCCAATGTCAATGACAAACTAATCTCATATAATAATCAACCAGCAAACCGCTGGACAAACTGGAATCGTACAAGTGAAGCTTCAGTGGGAATTCTCTTCGGTGACTCTGGTATCATGTCTAAACGTTCAGTTGATAACCTCAATGTCGCCTTCCACGAAGACCACGGTGTTGGTGCACCTAAATCCTATGTCATCGAATACTATGTCGGTTCAGAAACTCCAACAGTTCCTAAGAATCCAAGCTTCGTAGCACGCGAAGATCATGTCTTTAATGACGATAAAAACTGGAAAGAAGTAACAAATCTCAAGGCTCCAGATCAAGTAAGAGCTGGGGAAATGACCCACTTTAGCTTTGATAAAGTTAACACTTACGCAGTTCGTATCCGCATGGTTCGACCAGATGGTAAATGGGGTACTTCTATTACAGAAATGCAAATCTTCTCTAAACAAGTCGCTGCAGCCAAGAAAGCTCAAGCACAAATCCAAGTAGATGGAAAAGATTTGCCAAACTTTAACCCAGGCTTGACTGACTACTATCTTGAAGCAAGCCAAGGAAAAGCTCCAGCTGTTACAGCAAGTGTTACTGAAAATGGTATTGCAACAGTTGTACCAAGCGTGCGTGAAGGAGATCCGGTTCGTGTTGTTGTCAAGGCTGAAAATGGAGATATCCTAGGTGAATACCGTCTACACTTCACAAATGATAAAGATTTACTCGCAAGCAAACCTGTTGCTGTTGCCAAATCATCTCGTTTAGTTGCTAAAGGACAAACCCTTGAGTTACCAGCAAAAGTTCCTGTCTACTTCACAGGAAAATCTGACTATGAAGTCAAAGACTTGGCTGTTAACTGGGAAGCAGTTCCAGCAGAAAATCTAACAAAAGCAGGTGAATTTACAGTTCATGGTCGCGTTTTAGGTACTGATTTAACTGCTGAAGTGGCTGTACGTGTGACAGACAAACTCGGTGAAAATCTTTCAGACAACCCAGACTTCGATGATAATAGTAACCGTTCATTTGCCTCAGCAACTAACGATATTGATCCAAACTCTCATGACCGTGTGGACTATGTCAACGATGGTTCAGATGATGAAACCCGTCGTTGGACTAACTGGTCTCCAACTCCGTCTGATAATCCAGAAGTTTCTGTAGGGGTTATCTTTAGAGAAAATGGTAAGATTGTTGAACGTACAGTAGCTGAAGGAAGCATTCGCTTCTTTGCAGATGGTGGAACAGACGCCCCTTCTAAACTCGTCCTAGAACGCTATGTGGGACCAGAATTTGATTCACCAGAATATTACTCTAACTACCAACCATACGATCCAGAACATCCATTCAACACTCCTTCTAACTGGGAGAAAGTTGAATACCGTGCGGATCAAGAAGTTCAAGCAGGAACTGACATCCATGTAACCTTTGCACCGGTCAAAGCTAAAGCTATGAGATGGCGCATGGACAGAAAAGCAGACAAGAAGGGTGTGGCTATCACTGAAATGGCCTTTATCGCACCAAGTGAAGCTCCTAAAGACAATACTGCTTCTAAACTTCTTGTAGATGGTAGAGAGCTTGCTGACTTCTCTGAAGCTCGTGTGGACTACCAAGTAACCTATAGTGGAAACCGTCCTAAAGTGACCGTTGAAGCTGGTGAAAACGTAGCGGCAACAGTTGTCGATAGTGGTGACGATAAACTTCCAGTCTTGGTACGTCTCGTTTCAGAAAGTGGTAAACACGTCAAGGAATACCGTATCCAATTGACCAAAGAAAAGGTTGAAACTGGAAAAGTTGCCCCAGCTGTTCAGGAAGAGCTTCCTAGCCTAGAAGTGGTAGAAGAAGCTCTCAGCTTCAAGACAGTGAAGAAAGAAGATCCAACTCTAGCAGAAGGTGAAACGCGTGTAACTCAAGCAGGTCGTGAAGGTAAAGAACGTATCCTGACTGAAGTAGCACTAGATGGAAGCCGTACTGAAAAACTTCGCGAAACTATTGAAGCACCGCAAGATGAGATTGTCTTAGTCGGAACTAAGAAAGAAGTATCTGGTAAAACAGATCCAGCTATCCATGAAGTTCCAGAATTTACAGGCGGTGTCAATGGAGCAGAAGCAGCTGTTCATGAAGTACCTGAGTTCACTGGTCATGTAAATGGATCAGAAGGAGCTACCCATCAAGTTCCACACTTTGAAGGTAGCGTTCCTGGTGGAGAAGGGACTAGTCACCGAGTTCCAGAATTTACTGGAAGTGTGAATGGTTCAGCCCCAACTACAGGTGAAACACCAGCATACAGAGATGAGCAGTCACAAGTAGCTCTTGCTATGTCACAAGACAAGACCTACCAAGCGCCTGCAAGTCGTCAAAATATTCTCCCTGAAACAGGTACTAAGGAAAATGCAACCCTTGCAACAGCAGGTGTTGTAGGAGCACTTCTTGGTCTCTTTGCAATGGGAAAGAAAAAAGAAGACGAATAAGATGATGTAAAAGCATCTAAGTCATAGAGATTGGTTCAAGAGACTAATCTCGACAATAAAAAGCGGACAAAACTAGTTTTCTGATCTACAGAGACTGGTCTTGTTCGCTTTTTGGGCTCATTGTCAACTGTAGTGAACAACAAGAAAGTACAATACTCTTCGAAAATCTCTTCAAACCGCGTCAACGTCGCCTTACCGTACTCAAGTACAGCCTGTGGCTAGTTTCCTAGTTTGCTCTTTGATTTTCATTGAGTATAAGACAGAGCTAGTTTCTTATTCCTAAATTACCTTTCAATTGATAGCAGGTTCTCTTGAAGATGTTTAGTTTGCTAAACCAAGGCTAGTCTTAGCCTAAGCCATTTTGTCAAATGAAATTACGTCCCATATTTCCTCTAAGTTAGTCAAACAATCTTAGTTTTAGAAAGTAAGACTAGCTAACTTCAATTTAGAACTTTCATATAACTTCTAAGTGTTATATATGCCCTGTTGTAAAATGAAGTGCAACACAAAAGACATGTTCATCTGATATACTAGAGTTGCAAAAAACAGTATAG
>NZ_JAHZPU010000017.1 GCF_019929575.1 Streptococcus infantis | reverse complement strand
CTGACACACTTGAAAGCTTATTTGATTAACACTCCGCAACTTTACTTGAGTGTTTACACAAAATTATTGACAGAATCCAAGGAGGATATTGATCTTTTTCGAAATGGCGGTGAAATATGATATAATAGAAGCATGGCAAACAAGAATACAACTAAAACAAGACGAAGACCGTCTAAAGCAGAATTGGAAAGAAAACAAGCGATTCAACGAATGCTGATTTCTTTAGCTTTGGCTATCTGTTTAATTTTTGCAGCACTCAAATGGGGAGCTGTCGGAATCACTGTTTATAACCTGATTCGCTTACTCGTAGGGAGTTTAGCATACTTAGCTATTTTCTCTCTCTTGATTTATCTATTCTTCTTTAAATGGATTCATAAACAAGAAGGCTTGCTAGCAGGTTTCTTCTTTATTTTTGCAGGCTTGCTCCTCATCTTTCAAGCTTATCTTGTCTGGAAGCTTAGCATGGCAAATGCTATTTTTCAAGGAACGATTGGACAAATCTTTAAAGATTTAACCAGTTTTCAAGTAACCGGTTTTGCAGGGGGAGGCTTGTTAGGGGTAGGGCTCTACATTCCGGTAGCCTTTTTGTTCTCAAACATCGGTACCTATTTCATAGGGGCAATCTTAATCCTAATTGGAGCTCTTTTAATGAGTCCATGGTCTATCTATGATATTGCTGATTTTCTTTCAGCTCGATTTGCTATCTGGATGGAGCGCCGTGAACAGAAAAAACAAGAGCGTTTTATCAAGCGTGAAGAGGAAAAGGCAAGAAGAGAAGCAGAAGAGCAAGCAAGACTTGAAAAAGAAAGAGAAGAGCAGGCTTTGCTTGACATGCAGCCTGTAGATATGGAAACTGGAGAAATCTTATCAGACGAACCACTGCAAGAATTTCCTCCACTTCCAGAGGAGGAATGGGTAGAACCTGAGATTATTCTCCCGCAAGCTGATTTTGATTACCCTGAAGAAGGAGACTATCCAGAGGAAGAAGTTTTCTCTGAAGAAGATGATGATGACGAAGAGGTTGAAGTAGATTTTTCTGCTAAAAAGGCCCTGGAGTATAAGCTTCCAAGCTTACAACTCTTTGCACCAGATAAACCAAAAGATCAGTCAAAAGAAAAGAAAATCGTTCGAGAAAATATCAAAATTTTGGAAGAGACCTTCGCGAGTTTTGGTATTAAAGTGACTGTAGAAAGAGCAGAAATCGGTCCGTCGGTGACCAAGTATGAGGTTAAACCTGCAGTTGGTGTCCGTGTCAACCGTATTTCCAATCTAGCAGACGACTTGGCTCTCGCCTTGGCTGCTAAAGATGTCCGTATCGAAGCACCTATTCCTGGGAAATCCTTGGTAGGTATCGAAGTTCCTAACTCAGAAATTGCAACTGTATCCTTCCGTGAGCTTTGGGAACAATCTCAGACTAAGCCTGAAAATCTTTTAGAAATTCCTCTTGGGAAAGCAGTCAATGGTACGGCTCGTAGTTTTGATTTGGCAAAAATGCCTCACTTGCTAGTGGCCGGTTCTACAGGTTCTGGTAAATCCGTTGCAGTTAATGGTATTATCGCAAGTATTTTGATGAAGGCCCGCCCTGACCAAGTCAAATTTATGATGGTGGACCCTAAGATGGTTGAGTTGTCAGTATACAACGATATCCCTCATCTCTTGATTCCAGTTGTGACTAACCCTCGTAAGGCCAGCAAGGCCCTTCAAAAAGTCGTTGATGAGATGGAAAACCGCTATGAACATTTCGCCAAAGTCGGAGTTCGAAATATTGCTGGTTTCAATGCTAAAGTTGAGGAATTCAACGCTCAATCAGAGTACAAACAAGTACCTCTACCTTTAATCGTTGTGATTGTGGATGAGTTGGCTGACCTCATGATGGTTGCTAGCAAGGAAGTAGAAGATGCCATTATCCGACTTGGACAGAAGGCGCGTGCGGCTGGTATTCACATGATTCTTGCAACCCAGCGTCCTTCAGTGGATGTTATCTCTGGTTTGATTAAGGCAAATGTGCCTTCACGTGTAGCCTTTGCTGTATCTTCAGGAACGGATTCACGTACGATTTTGGATGAAAATGGTGCGGAGAAATTACTCGGCAGAGGGGATATGCTCTTTAAACCAATTGATGAAAACCATCCTGTTCGTCTCCAAGGTTCCTTTATCTCAGATGATGATGTGGAACGCATCGTAAACTTCATTAAGGCTCAAGCTGATGCGGATTATGATGAAAGCTTTGACCCAGGAGAAGTATCTGAGACAGAAGGTGATTTTGGCTCTAGCGGTGATGCTGGAGATCCTCTCTTTGAAGAAGCAAAAGCTCTTGTCATCGAGACTCAAAAAGCTAGTGCCTCTATGATTCAACGCCGTCTGTCGGTTGGCTTTAACCGTGCAACTCGATTGATGGAAGAATTAGAGATGGCAGGTGTTATTGGACCTGCTGAAGGCACAAAACCAAGAAAGGTTTTACAACAGTAAAAAAGTAAAAATAGTATAAAAATTCATAGAAACTTTATTGAAAAGTTAAACGAGGATGGTTTAGCTTTCTTGATAAAGTTTCTTTTTGGTTGCTAAAACGCTAGAAATAAGGCCTGCTGAAATTCTTTTCAGACTAGTCTGAAAATTGGATTATACTTTTACTAGTTTTACTTATTAAACTATTGATTTTTTTAACCTTTTTTGATATATTAAGTTGGTATAGAAAAATTTATATGTTTATAAGGGAGTGTTAGAAAAATAGAGGAGGTTATTTTTTTTAAACGAAAATGCAAACGCTTACTTTGTAAACTGAAAGGAACAAAAAAACCGATGGATAAAAGATTATTTGAAAAACGTTGTAAATATAGTATTCGGAAATTTTCATTAGGTGTGGCTTCTGTTATGATTGGTGCAGCTTTCTTTGGAACTAGCACTGTTCTTGCAGATTCTGCGCAAACAGGTTCAACAGCAAATATGCCAGCAGAATTGGCTGCAGCTCTTTCAAACGCAAAAGAAGATGATGGACGTGATTTTGAGGCACCAAAAGCTGGTGAAGACCAAGGTTCTCCTGAAGTAACTGATGGACCAAAAACAGAAGAAGAATTACTCGAGAAAGAAAAAGAAGCTGCAGCAGCTTCAGATGCTCTTCCAGAAGACTTACGTGGAAAACTTGATAAGGCTGAAGAAAATGGCAGTACTGTATCAAAAGAGGAATTAGCGAAAGAAGACAAGAGTCTTGTTCCAGATGATGTCGCTAAAACAAAAAATGGTGAATTAAACTATGGTGCAACTGTAAAAATTCAAAGTGCAGCTGGTGTCGGTAGCGGTATTGTCATTGGTGAAAATCTAGTTTTATCTGTTTCTCATAACTTTATCAAAGATGTTCCAGACGGAAATAATCGCAAGGTAGCTGATAATATTGAAAGTGATGGCGATGTTTATTCAGTTTCTTATCAAGGAGCACCTGATGTTAAATTCAGTAAGAATGATGTTAAGCACTGGGACCGTGAAGGATTCCTAAAAGGTTATAAAAATGACTTGGCCATCGTTAAGCTTCGTTCTCCTCTTGCTAACGCTCCTGTTGAAGTGACTGACAAACCTGCAACTACTAAGGTTGGAGATAAGGTACACGTTTTTGGTTATCCAACTGGAAAACTGTCTCCAATCTTAAATACTACAGTTGAAGACATCAATAATCACGGTGAGGGTGTTCGTGGGATCAGTTATCAAGGAAGTGAGCCTGGTGCAAGTGGTGGCGGAATTTTCGATGAAAATGGAAAATTGATTGGTATCCACCAAAATGGTGTTGTTGGAAGCCGCAGTGGAGGAATTCTCTTCTCACCAGCTCAGCTTGAATGGATTCAAAACTATATTAAGGGCATTGAAACAACAAAACCAGCAGGTCTAGATGCACTTGATAAACAAGTTGAAGACAAGGACGAGAAACCAAAAGAAGATAAGCCGAAAGAAGAAAAACCAGCTGAGAACAAACCAGCAGAAACTAAACCGGCTGAATCAAAAGAAGTGACTCCAGAGTGGAAAACTGTTGAAAATAAAGAACAACAGGGAACTGTAACGATCCGTGAAGAAAATGGAGTTCGTTACAACCAACTAGCGTCAACTGCTCAAAATGACAATGGTAAAAAACCAGCCTTGTTTGAAAAAGAAGGTTTGACAGTTGATGAAAATGGAAACGCCACAGTTGATTTGACCTTCAAAGAAGAGTCTGAAACAGGCAAATCTCGCTTTGGTGTCTTCATGAAATTTAAAGATACCGATAACAACGTTTTTGTAGGTTATGATCAAGGTGGATGGTTCTGGGAATACAAGTCAAATGGAAGTGGACTTTGGTACCAAGGTGGACGTGTTGCAGCTCCAGTAAATGGTTCTGAGAACCACTTGACCATCAGCCTTAAATCAGATGGACAGCTCAATGCAACTAACAACGATGTCAAACTCTTTGACACAGTGACCTTGCCATCTGCAGTTAATGACAAACTCAAAGATGAGAAGAAAATCGTTCTTAAAGCTGGAACCTATAACAGCAGCGAACGTACCATTGTCAATGTCAAAACTGATGACCAAGAAGGTGTGAAAAACGATCAAGAAGCCGCTGAAAAAGAAAAGGGCGACACAGTAGATGATAGCAATGTCAAATACGACACTATCGAATCTACAGTATTGAAAGCAGTCATCGACCAAGCCTTCCCACGTATTAAAGAGTACGTCCTCAATGGCAACAAGCTTCCAGGTCAAGTGCAACCGATTAATCAAGTTGTGATTAACAAGCATGCTGTGACTCCTGAAGTTACCTATAAGAAGGTCAATGCAACGACTGCTGAGTATGAAATGAAACTCCGTGATGAGGAAAACCTCATCAATGCAGATATGACCGTTCGTTTGCAAGTGGTGGACAACCAACTTCACTTTGATGTGACTAAGATTGTCAACCATAACCAAGTTACACCAGGACAAAAGATTGATGACGAACGTAAATTACTTTCTTCAATCAGCTTCCTAGGAAATGCCTTGGTATCTGTTTCAAGTGATCAAGCAGGAGCTAAGTTTGATGGGGCAACCATGTCAAACAATACTCACGTCAGTGGTGATGACCATATCGAAGTAACAAATCCAATGAAAGAATTAGCCAAAGGCTATATGTATGGATTTGTTTCAACAGATAAACTCGCTGCTGGTGTATGGAGTAATTCACAAAATAGCTATGGTGGTGGTTCTTACGACTGGACACGTTTGACAGCTTATAAGAATACGATTGGCAATGCCAACTATGTGGAAATTCATAGCTCTGAATGGCAATGGGAAAAAGCCCACAACGGAGTTGTCTTCCCAGCATACACTCAAGAACTTCCAAGTGCAAAAGTTGTCATTACTGAAGATGCTAATGCTGACCATAAGGTTGACTGGCAAGATGGTGCGATTGCTTACCGTAGTATCATGAACAACCCTCAAGGTTGGGAAAAAGTTAAAGACATTACAGCTTACCGTATCGCTATGAACTTTGGTTCACAAGCTCAAAACCCATTCCTCATGACCTTGGATGGTATCAAGAAGATCAACCTCCATACCGATGGTCTTGGCCAAGGTGTCCTTCTTAAAGGATACGGAAGTGAAGGACATGACTCTGGACACTTGAACTATGCAGACATCGGTAAACGTATCGGTGGTGTTGAAGACTTTAAGACTCTTATTGAGAAAGCTAAGAAATATGGTGCCCACCTCGGTATCCACGTTAATGCTTCAGAAACCTACCCAGAGTCTAAATACTTTAATGAAGATATTCTTCGTAAAAATGCAGATGGCAGCTACAGCTACGGTTGGAACTGGCTTGACCAAGGTATCAACATTGATGCTGGTTATGACCTCGCTCATGGGCGTCTAGCTCGTTGGGAAGAGTTGAAGAAAGAGTTGGGTGAAGGTCTAGACTTCATCTACGTCGACGTTTGGGGTAACGGTCAATCAGGTGACAACGGTGCCTGGGCAACTCACGTTATTGCTAAAGAAATTAACAAACAAGGTTGGCGATTTGCTATTGAGTGGGGCCATGGTGGTGAATATGATTCTACCTTCCAACACTGGGCAGCTGACTTGACCTACGGTGGCTATACAAACAAAGGTATTAACAGTGCCATCACTCGTTTTATCCGTAACCACCAAAAAGATTCTTGGGTTGGTGACTACAGAAGTTATGGTGGTGCAGCTGACTACCCACTTCTAGGCGGTTATAGCATGAAGGACTTCGAAGGATGGCAAGGACGTAGTGATTATAACGGTTATGTAACAAACTTGTTTGCTCATGACGTTATGACTAAGTACTTCCAACACTTCACAGTCAGCAAATGGGAAGATGGCAAACCAGTAACCATGACTGACAATGGTAGTACCTATAAATGGACTCCAGAAATGAAAGTCGAATTGGTTGATGCTGCAAATAACAAGGTTGTGGTAACTCGTAAATCAAATGATGTCAACAGTCCACAATATCGTGAACGAATTGTTACACTTAACGATCGTGTGATTCAAGATGGTTCAGCCTATTTGACACCTTGGAACTGGGATGCAAATGGTAACAAGCTTGAAAGTGACAAGGAAAAAATGTACTACTTCAATACTGAAGCAGGTGCAACAACTTGGACACTTCCTAGCGACTGGGCAAATGGTAAGGTTTACCTTTATAAACTAACTGACCAAGGTAAGACTGAGGAAAAAGAAGTTGCCGTGAAAGACGGTAAGATTACCCTTGACCTCACTGCAAATCAGCCATATGTTCTCTATCGTTCTAAACAAACAAATCCAGAAATGTCATGGAGTGAAGGAATGCATATCTATGACCAAGGATTTAACAGCGAATCTTTGGATCATTGGAAGATTTCAGGAGATGCTTCTAAGGCTGAAATCGTCAAGTCTCAAGGTGCCAACCAAATGCTTCGTATCCAAGGCAATAAAGAAAAAGTTAGTCTCACTCAAAAATTGACTGGCTTGAAGCCAAATACTAAATACGCAGTCTATGTCGGTGTAGACAACCGTAGTAATGCTAAAGCAAGTATTACTGTTAATACTGGTGAAAAAGAAGTAACCAACTACACCAACAAGTCACTCGCTCTCAACTATGTAAAAGCCTATGCTCACAATACTCGTCGAAGCAATGCAACAGTTGATAACACAAGTTACTTCCAAAACATGTATGCTTTCTTTACAACAGGTTCAGATGTATCAAACGTAACCTTGACCTTGAGTCGTGAAGCAGGCGATGAAGCAACTTACTTCGATGAAATCCGTACCTTTGAAAATGAATCAAATATGTACGGTGACGGTCACGATACTGCAACAGGTGTCTTCAAACAAGACTTTGAAAATGTCGGACAAGGTATCTTCCCATTTGTCATCGGTGGTATCGAAGGTGTTGAAGACAACCGTACTCACTTGTCTGAAAAACATGGTCCATACACACAACGTGATTGGAATGGCAAGAAAGTTGATGACGTTATCGAAGGAAATTGGTCACTCAAGACCAACGGTCTTGTGAGTCGTCGTAACTTGGTTTACCAAACAATTCCACAAAACTTCCGCTTTGAAGCAGGTAAGACCTACCGTATCACATTTGACTATGAAGCTGGATCAGACAGTACTTACGCATTCGTAGTCGGTAAGGGCGAATTCCAATCTGGACAAGCAAGTAATTTGGAAATGCATGAATTACCAAACTCATGGACAGATTCTAAAAAAGCGAAACGTGCTACCTTCCTTGTGACAGGTGCAGAAACTGGCGATACATGGGTAGGTATCTACTCTACAGGCAATGCAAGCAACACACGTGGAGATTCTGGTGGTAATGCTAACTTCCGTGGTTACAATGACTTCATCATGGATAGACTTCAAATTGAAGAGATTGTCTTGACTGGTAAGATGATGACAGAAAATGCTGTCAAGAACTATCTTCCAACTGTTGCTATGACCAACTACACCAAAGAAACAATGGATGCTTTGAAAGAAGCAGTCTTCAACCTCAGCCAAGCAGACGATGATATCAGTGTAGAAGAAGCTAAGTCTGAAATTGCTAAGGTCAATGCTCTTAAAGACGCTTTAGTGATGAAGAAAACAGCTCTTGTAGCAGATGACTTTGCAAGTCTTTCGGCTCCTGCTCAGGCTGGTGAAGGTCTTGAAAATGCCTTTGATGGTAACGTGTCAAGTCTATGGCATACATCATGGAGCGGAGGAGATGTTGGCAAACCAGCAACCATGGTCTTGAAGGAACCAACTGAAATCACAGGCTTCCGTTATGTTCCACGTGGTTCAGGTTCAAATGGCAACTTGAGAGATGTTACTCTTGTAGTAACGGATGAAACAGGTAAGGAACATACCTTCAATGCAACCAATTGGGCTAACAATAATAAACCAAAAGATATTGACTTTGGTAAGACTATCAAGGCTAAGAAGATTGTTCTAACTGGAACAAGAACCTACGGTGATACAGAAAACCAATATCAATCAGCTGCAGAATTGATCTTTGCTCGTCCGCAAGTTGCTGAAACAGGTCTTGATACAGCAGCCTATGAAGCGGCCTTGGCTAAAGCTCAAAAATTGACTGATAAGAGCAATCAAGAGGAAGTAGCAAGTGTTGTTGCCAGCATGAAATTTGCAACAGATAATCATCTCTTGACAAATAGAATGCTTGAATTCTTTGCAGATTATCTCGACCAGTTGAAAGACCAAACACCTACCCCAACTCCAGAACCAGAACCAACTCCAGAACCTAAACCTGAAACTCCAACATCAAGCAAGGGAGACGAAGCTGCGCCAGTTGTTGACCTTCCAGAATTCACAGGTGGTGTAAATGGCGCTGAAGCAGCTATCAATGACCTTCCAGAGTTTACTGGAGGAGTGAACGCAGCTGAAGCCGCTGTTCATGAAGTTCCAGAGTATAGTGAAGTTGAAGGAACAGCAGGAAATGAAGTAGCTATCCATGAAGTTCCAGAATTTACTGGAGGTGTGAATGCAGCTGAAGCCGCTGTACACGAAGTTCCAGAGTATACAGGTGCAATCGGAACAGCAGGTGACCAAGCTGCACCTACAGTAGACAAACCAACTGAAGGTGTTCGAGTCTTGTCAGATAAGACTACAGGAGTTGTAGTTGCAGGACTTGCAAGAGATTTGGCTACAGATCTTAATCTTAAAGTTCAAAAAGTAACAGACCAAAGTCTACAAGGTGTGAAATTTGATGCTTATGCTCTTCATTTAGTTGATAAAGATAAGCATGAAGTTCAAGCGAAGGGTGTAGTGCTCGTTCGACTTCCAGTTTCTGGTGAAGTAGCTGGAGTATATTACACTGCATCGGGTGAAGCAGTAAGCTTTACAAATGGTCAAGGTACAGTTGAGTTTACAACTAGTCAGCTAGGACATTTTGCCGTAGTTTATAAACAAGTTTCTAAACCACAAACGCCATCAGTAGGAGAGCCAGGACATAAACCACAAACTCCATTAACTGAGGAACCTGGAAGTCAAGTACAGACTCCATCAACAGAGAAACTGGATCATAAACCACAGGATGCTGCAGTGCAAAAACTTGATCAGAAATCAGTTGATACTGCTAAACCAGAAATGAAGGAAGTAGCAGCTAAACAAGAAGCGAAGGATAAACTTCCAGAAACTGGTACTAGCAAGTCAGAGCATATCTTCTTCCTTGCCAGTCTCAGTCTAGCAATGTCTGCTCTATTTCTTGCAAAAAGAAAAGAAGATTAAAATTTAAAAAAGTTTTCATTAAAAGAGAGCTTAGACTCCACATTCATTGTCGTGGAGAAAAAGAAAACCCAGAGAGGACCCTCTAGGTCCTCTCTTTTTCTAAAGGGAAATGAGAGCGCTTACCACTCGTGAGCGTATGAAAGGAAATAGGAAAAAATGGGAAAACATTTTTTTGAGAAACGGTGTCATTACAGTATACGTAAATTTACAATCGGCGCAGCTTCTGTTATGATTGGTGCCAGTATCTTTGGAGCTGGTATGGTTCAAGCTGCTGAAACAGAAGGACCTGCAGAGACAGAAGGAACAATAACACAGGCTCAGCCTCTGGATAAACTACCAGCAGATATAGCAGCAGCTATTGAAAAAGCAGAAGCTAGTGCTGGAACTGTAGAGGATCAACCTGCAGCGTCAGAAACTGAAGCAACTGCAGCTGAAACAACTACTCCAAAACCAACTGAAACTCCTGCTCCTAAGGAAGAAGTGGCTTCAAAACCAGCTACAAATCCAAAAGAGGAAGTAGCTTCTGAGGCGAAACCAGCTGCAAGTCCTGTGACTAAAGATGTAGTAGATACACCAGATGTCAATCATTTAGAAAAGGCGACTGCTACAGCATCAAACCATGAAGCCAACACACAATACACAGCAGAAAAGGCAATTGACGGAAAACCTGACACTCGCTGGGCTACTGACCAAAACGTTGAGAAACCAACAATCGAATTTACACTTGAAAAGACAACAGTGATTAAGCATGTTGAGATTGATTGGGACCGCCGCGTTCGTGGTGAACAAAATGATCCAAATATCAAATCATGGAACCTCTATTACGCTGGCCAGGATGATGTGAATGGATCAGGAGTTAAAGAATGGAAGTTGGCCTATCAAAGAACAGGGAATCCTCTTCTTGATGAAAAAATTGACTTGAAAGAAGCTATCCAAGCCAAGTACCTTAAACTTGAAATCACGGATTATCAAGCTGGTACAATGAACTGGAAAAATGTTGGGATTCAAGAAATTCGCGCCTACTCAAACATTCCAGACGCTAGCAAACCAACAGATATTCGCCAAGTGACAGAATTAGCTGTTGCTGAAGATGGGAAATCACTTATCTTGCCTAAATTACCAGGTCAAGTCAGCTTGATTGGTAGCAACAAACAGGGAGTTGTTGATCTTAATAACAAAATCTACAAACCCTTAACAGATCAAACTGTTAAGGTCATGGTCCAACAAGTCAAGGATACTCATACCTTCACAAAAGAATTTGAAGTAGTCATTAAAGGCTTGCATACAGACGAAGGCGTTGGCACTAAACCAGCAGTTGCTCCAGCAGTTCAACAATGGTATGGAACTGAAGGCAAGACTTCTATTACAGCTGATACTGTTATTTCAGTCGGAGATTCTGGATTTGGTCAAGAAGCTAAATTCTATCAGACCGACCTTGAAAGTCGTGGGTTAGAAATCGCTACAGGTGATCAAACAGCTCAAAAACGGATCGAATTTAAGAAGGTTGAAGATAAGGGCTATGGCAAGGAAGGCTATGGTATCACTGTTAAAGATGGAGTTATCACTGTAGAAGCTGCAACAAATGCAGGAGCATTTTATGCCACACGTACCCTTCTTCAAATGGGTGAAAAAGACCTACAGAACGGTGAAATCCGTGATTTCCCAAGCTTCAGTCACCGTGGTTTCATGCTAGACACAGGTCGTAAGTTTATCCCTTATGATACGCTTGTAGATATCATGCTTAACATGGCTTACTACAAGATGAACGATCTTCAGTTGCACTTGAATGATAACTATATCTTCCTAGAAAAACATGTAGAGGGCAAACAACTTAGCAAGCAAGAAGAACTAGACTATGTTCTCAAAAATGCTAAGACAGGCTTCCGTGTAGAGACTGATGTTGTCGGTGAAAATGGCGAAAAATTAACATCTGACGAGCATTATACTAAGGAAGAAATGCAAGAAATCATCAAGTTGGCGAAAGCTTTGCATATCAACCTTGTTCCTGAAATTGACACACCTGGTCACGCCCTCTCATTTGTCAAGGTTCGTCCAGATTTGATGTATAAGGGACAACTGAGTGCGAGAAAACACAATGTAGAACGTGTAGCTATGTTGGACTTGGATAACAAGTACGAAGAAACGCTTGCTTTTGTTAAATCAGTCTATGATAAATTGTTGGATGGCGAAGATGCACCGCTCCATGGTGTAACTACAGTTCATATCGGTACAGATGAGTACTATGGAAGTCCAGAAAGCTATCGTCGCTATGTCAATGATATGATCCAGTACATCAAAGGCAAAGGCCTAACACCGCGTATTTGGGGTTCACTCTCTGCCAAACAAGGAACTACGCCTGTTGATTGGAAAGATGTAGAAGTTGATATCTGGAGTATTGGTTGGCAACGACCAGCAGCTGCCATTGCTCAAGGTGCTAAAATTATCAATATCACAGATATTCCAACCTATAGTGTTCCAAGTGGAAGCAATAGTCAAGGTGGCTATGGAGATTATGCCAATTATGAAACTCAATACAACCGTTGGACACCGAATGACTTCTCAACAGGTGGTGGACCACGCCTAGAAGCTTCTAATCCAAATATCCTTGGTGGTGGTCACGCTGTATGGAATGACAATATTGACCTCCATGAAACTGGACTTACTTCTTACGATATCTTTAAACGCTTCTTCAAGAGTATGCAATCAACTGCAGAACGCACTTGGGGTTCAGACCGTGCAGCCAAGACCTATGCAGAACGTGTTCAACCAGCAAGTGTCTATGCACCACAATCTAACCCAGATAAGACCGTAGCTGAAGAAGACTTGTTCAAGATTAATCCTGAGACTGTCAAAGATTATCTTGCTAAGAAGGTACAAAAGACTGAAGCAGGTTTGAATTTCGAAAAAGATAGCACTATCGAAGGCCTAGTTGGTGATGCTGGACCAAGTCATGTCTTGAAATTGGATGTGACAGTGACTGGTGATGGCGAGCAAACCTTCTCAACAAGTGGAAACAATCAACTCTATCTTGCGGACAAAGATGGCTACCTTGCATATACTTTTGAACAATTCCATATTCAATTTAAAAAGAAACTTGAAAAGAATAAACGCTATCAAATTTCTGTTGTAACCAAACCTCAAGTGACAGAAGTTTATGTGGACGGTGAAAAGGTTGAACGAATTGCAAATCCAGCTAATCCACGTTTGGCTCATAATAGCTTAGTCTTACCACTTGAAACAATTGGTGGCTTCAAAGGAATCTTGCATAGTGCTGAGTTGTCAAATGAAGCATTTGTAAATCCACGTTTGATTCCAAATGATCACTTTACAGTTTCTGCAACTAGTCAAGAGTTACCAGGTACCAATGCAGAAGGTCCAGTAGAAAAAGCATTTGATAATGATCCAAATACCTTCTGGCATTCAAAATGGTCTGGACATCAAGCTCCATTTACAGTTTCAATGAACTTGAAAGCAAGTGAAAAAGTCAATGGTTTGACCTATCTTCCACGTCCAGGTGGTGGTAACGGAGTCGTGACATCTTACGAAATCTATGCTCAAAAAGATGGTCAAATGGTTAAAGTTGCTTCAGGAACTTGGGAAAACAATGCCAAAGAGAAAACAGTTAACTTTGATGCAGTTGAAACGGATAAGGTGGAATTTAAAGTTCTAGCAGGTGCCGCAGGATTCGGAAGTGCCGCAGAAATTCAACTTCTGAAACCAGTTTCTACTAACAAGGCCGAAGAGCCAGTTGATCCAGAGAAACCTGTAACTCCAGAAAAACCTAAAGTTGAGGAAATGGGTGATGGTACAACTGAACTTGCTGATAAGTTTGTAGCTGAAAAACCTACAAGTGACGAGGCAGTTGCTGCAGCAGCCCAAAGTCAAGACTACCTTAAGAAAGAATACAAGGTATTCCCAACACCACAAAAAGTAACGTACGATGAAGGTGTTACGAAACTCCATAAACAAGTCAATCTTGTCATGGGAGATCAATTAGATATCTATACTCGCAACCGCTTGAAGAGTGTTCTACAAGATCATCAAATCTCATACACAAGCAGTCAAACAGCAGTGGCAGGTGCTACTAACATCTACCTTGGTGTTCATGGTCAAAATTCACAGGCTGAAAAAGAAGTGTCTGGAATTTCTCAAGGACTCTTTGATAAGATTGATGCTTATGCCTTGTCAATCAAGAATAATACAATCTCTATCGTCGGTAAGGATACAGATGCTGTCTTCTACGGTTTGACAACTCTCAAACACATGCTTAATGAAAGTGAAGCACCAGTCTTGCGTAACGTAACAGTTGAAGACTACGCTGAAATTAAGAACCGTGGCTTTATCGAAGGATACTATGGTAACCCTTGGAGCAATGCTGATCGTGCTGAGTTGATGCGCTATGGTGGTGACTTGAAGTTGACTCAATACTTCTTTGCACCAAAAGACGATCCATACCACAACAAGAAATGGCGTGAACTTTATCCAGAAGAAAAATTAGCTGAAATCCGTGAATTGGCGCGTGTCGGAAACCAAAACAAGACTCGTTATGTTTGGACTATCCACCCATTCATGAACAACCGTATCCGATTTGGAAATGACGCTGACTACCAAAAAGACCTTGAAACTATTAAAGCTAAATTCACTCAATTGATGGATGTCGGTGTTCGTGAGTTCGGTATTTTGGCTGATGATGCTCCAAGTCCAGTTGGTGGCTACAATAGTTACAACCGCTTGATGAAGGACATGACAGACTGGTTGACTGAAAAACAGGCAACTTATGTTGGTCTTCGTAAGGAAATGATTTTTGTCCCAGGTCAGTATTGGGGTAATGGACGTGAAGATGAGTTGAAAGCACTCAATGAAAATCTCCCAACTTCAACTTCAATGACCCTTACTGGTGGTAAGATTTGGGGTGAAGTATCCGAAAACTTCCTTTCAAACCTTAAGAACAACCTGACTGCAGGTGGTAAGAGCTACCGTCCAGTGTCTCTATGGGTCAATTGGCCTGTTACAGACAACTCTAAACAACACTTGATCTTGGGTGGTGGTGAGAAATTCCTTCATCCGAATGTAGACCCAAGTCTCCTTTCAGGCATCATGTTGAACCCAATGCAACAATCTGAGCCTTCTAAGATTGCCCTCTTCTCTGCAGCCCAATATGCATGGAAACAATGGAAGTCTGAAGAAGAAGCCAAGAAAGTAAACGATATCGCCTTCAACTTTGTTGAAACTGGCAAGTTTACAGATAGTGAAACATCTCTTGCCTTCCGTGAACTTGGTAAACACATGATCAACCAAAACATGGATGGTCGTGTTGTGAAATTGGAAGAATCTGTTGAACTTGCACCGAAATTGGCGACCTTCATGTCTAAGTTGAAAGCTGGTCAAGATGTCAGTGCAGAGCGTCAAGAATTGCGTGCAGAATTTGCTAAACTAAAAGCAGCAGCACAACTTTATAAAGCATCTGGTGATGAGAAGATGCGTGCTCAAATCCACTACTGGTTGGATAATACCATTGACCAAATGGATGCCTTGAGTGCTCTTCTTGATGGTACAGAGGCTATCGAAACCAATGATTCTGCAAAACTTTGGGATAGCTATTACAAGGGCTTGAAACTTTATGAACAATCACAAACTTATACCTTCCATTATGTAGACCATGATGAGAGAGCTGAGTTAGGTGTTCAACATATCCGTCCATTCTTGCTTGGACTTCGTGAAATCCTTGCAACAGAAGTTCAAAAAGCCTTGCACCCTGACCAAGTGATCAGCACTTTTATCACTAACCGTACAGGTGTAGAAGGTGGACTTGCTGAAGTGACTGATGGAGATCTAGGAACTCATGCATTGATCAAATCACCAAACAGTATCAAGACTGGTGATTACATTGGCTTGAAATTTAATAAGGCTGTTTCAGTTCAAAACTTGACCTTTGCAATGGGAACTCAAGCAAATCCTCGTGATACCTTCAACAACGCTAAAGTTGAGTATCTCAATGAAAATGATGAGTGGGTAACCCTTTCAGAACCAAGCTACACTGGTAATGAGCCTCTGCTTAAATTTGAAAACCTCAACATCAACGCTAAAGCTGTTCGCATGATTGCGACTTCAGATCGTGGAAACACTTGGTTTGCGGTAAGAGAAATTGCTGTTAACCGTCCTGTAGAAGTTACTCGTGCTAAACAATCAGCTACTGTGACTATCAGTCCAAATCTTATGTACAAGTACAACACGACAGTTGCTCAGATTACAGATGGACGTGATAATACTGAAGCCATGCTTGCAAATGCTGATAGAACAGACACAACTCCAGTCAATGGTTGGGTACAACTTGACTTGGGTGAAGTCAAACCTGTGACCAAGGTTCGTCTGGTTCAAGGATCAGGAGATAAATTGGCGGGAGGTGTTCTTGAGTATTCTGCAGATGGTAGCTCATGGCAAGAGTTGGATCGCTTGACTGGTGAACAAACCAAAGAAATCGAAACTCCAATTTCAGCTCGCTACGTTCGTGTTCGCAATACTAAGAACATCAACTTATGGTGGCGTATCGCTGACTTCTCAGTTGAAACACGTGCAGGCAATAGCGAATTGACTGATACAAACGTTGAAAGATTGAAGTCAACTCCAGTTTATGACAGCCTAGGCCGTTATGACCTTCAAATTCCAAGCGGAACTAAACTTCCAGCTAATAGCTACTTGGGTATGAAACTTGATCGTCTGCATCAAGCTGAAAGCATTCAAGCAATTGGTACAGAAAATCCATCCCTCAACTTGGAATACTCTCCAAATGCCCAAGAATGGTATCCAGCTGATCAAGTGACTGATAAGTCCTTGGTACGTTATGTTCGTTTGGTTAATAAGACTGATCAAGAACAAGCAGTGACAGCAACATCTCTACTTGTTCAGACAAAAGAAGTTCAACCAACAACACTTGATTCTACATCAATGGGAATTCACCCAACATACGGTAGAAATGACGTTCGTAAGATCAAGAACTTGGATCAATTATTCGACGGAGTTTACAATAACTTTGTAGAGTTTTCAGACTATGCTCGTAAAGATGGTCATATCACTCTTAAACTTGGTAGCGAACGTGACATCAAGAAGATTAGAGCTTATATCCAAGACGGCACTCAAAACTATCTTCGTGATGGTAAGATTCAAGTCAGTCAAGATGGCAAGACTTGGACCGATGTTGTGACAGTTGGTGACGGTGCTGCTAATGAAACACGTGATGATTCCTTGACAGATGGCTGGACACATGATTCTAAGATGCCAGGAAATCGCTACATCGAGGGTGAACTTTCAAGCCCAGTTAAAGCCAACTACCTCCGTGTTCTATTTACAGCAGACTATGATGCTCGTTTTGTAGGCTTCACTGAGTTGGTGATCAATGATGGTGAATTCGTGAAACCAATCAATGACCCAACTGTAGAGGGAAATAGTGGTGAAAGCCAAGGCAACCTTTACACGAACCTCGTGGATGGAAAAGTCTTAACAAGCTACAAGGCTGAGAAAGACCAAGGTGAGCTTGTTTACCACTTGTCAGAACCAACAGATGCTAACCATATTCGCCTTGTTTCAAGTATTCCTCAAGGAGTGAAAGCTCGTGTGCTTGCTCGTACTCTGAAAGAAGATAAAGCAGATGCTTGGTCAGAACTAGGTGAAATTACCTCAAGTTTCCAAACATTTGCAGTGAGAGAAAAAGCGCCATTGTTGGATGTCAAACTTGTTTGGGAAGGTGGCAAACCAGAGTTCTACGAAATGACTACATTCCACCAAGAACTTCCGGAAGAACCAGAGAAACCAGCTCCAACTACAAGTAAGGGTGACGAACCAGCACCAGTAGTAGAAGTCCCAGAATTTACTGGTGGCGTAAATGGTGTCGAAGCAGCTGTTCATGAAGTTCCAGAGTACACTGAAGCTATTGGCACAGCAGGTGATGAAGCAGCACCAGTAGTAGAAGTCCCAGAATTCACAGGTGGCGTAAATGGTGCCGAAGCGGCTATCCATGAAGTTCCAGAATATACTGAAGCTACAGCAGAAGCAGACAAGATTCCAGCACCAGTAGTAGAAGTTCCAGAATTCACAGGCGGTGTCAATGGCACTGAAGCAGCTGTCCACGAAGTCCCAGAATATACTGGTGGTGTGAATGGTGTTGAAGCAGCTGTCCATGAAGTCCCAGAGTTCACTGGTCACGTAAATGGATCAGAAGGAACTACTCACGAAGTTCCAGAATTTACTGGAAGTGTGAATGGTTCAGCTCCAACTACACGTGAAACTCCAGCATACACAGATGAGCAGTCTCTTGTAGCTCTTGCTATGTCACAAGATAAGACCTACCAAGCACCTGCAAGTCATCCATACAAGCTCCCAGAGACAGGTACTAAAGAAAATGCTGGCCTTGCAGCCGTTGGTGTTGTAGGTGCACTTCTTGGTCTCTTTGCTATGGGAAAGAAAAAAGACGACGAATAAGATGATGTAAAAGCATCTAAATCATAGAGATTGGATCAAGAGACTAATCTCGAATATAAAAAGCGGACAAAACTAGTTTTCTGATAAACAGAATCTGGTCTTGTTCGCTTTTTCTTAAAGTGTGGAAGCTGATGGTCACTGAAGTTCTTTGACCAGAATATTTTTAACTTGGGACGAAGTCCTTATACTCAATGAAAATCAAAGAGCAAACTAGGAAACTAGCCGCAGGCTGTACTTGAGTACGGCAAGGCGACGTTGACGCGGTTTGAATTTGATTTTCGAAGAGTATTAGATTGGGTTAAGCCGCAAGCCAATTACTACCATTTAGGATGTTTTGATGACAATTTAAGAAAGAGCAATCTTTTCCTAGAAATAAATGCTAAACTATGATTGTTCCTAAACATGATTTAATAATTCGGTGGTCTGGTTCAATCCTAAAAGAATTAAACCGATCTTACAAATTAATCAGAAGAGTATTATTGAATTGGATTTAGAGATAGCTAGTAGAAAAAAGTAAATCTGAAATTTGATGCTCTTATGTGAGCAAGACTAAGAAGTTATTCTATTCATTCATTTATTTGTAGAAAGCTTTGGGGAGTATCTATGAAATTTAATAAATATGCCTATCCCTTAGCGCAAGCCTGCTTGGGTTTGTATTTATTCGCTAATGGAGGTAGTTTGATCAATTTAGATATTGGGGTCATCCTTGTGTTATTATCCCTGATTAAGGGAGTAGAAATCTATAAAGAAGAAAGAAAACATAGGTGAGCATCGTTAGTAACTAGAGATGCTGGGGTTAAGGAAAGACGAGGTAGTGGTTTGCAAAAGTTGAAAAATAGTTTAAAATTTGTAGGAATGATCTTACTGATTATAAATGTAAATACATTTCCCATGAGAATGCTGGCTCTCGAAGATTCTAGTTCTCTATCCTTAAAGTGGACGACTAGTATTGGGTATTTGGTACTTGCTACCTTCTTGCTAGTTGCTGTTTGGAGACAGTATAAAAAGAAAGTTCCAGACCAGCAGAAGACTCTTAAATTTACCTGGAAGGATTTTGGAATAGCCCTTTTATTTTATGTGGTACTCGACTAGTAGCGATTGTAGGTACTCTCCTGATCCAAGTGGTTACTGGAAATCCAACTTCCGCTAACGATGCTGCCTTGCTGGCCACAAGTGAGCAGGTTACTCGTGTTTTTCCTCTATTTTTCATCGCCTTTCATTTTGCAATTGGTATATTTGCTCCAATCATGGAAGAATTAGTATTTAGAGGATTCTTCAGCCACTATTTTTTTAAAGAAGATCAAAAGTGGTTGAAATTGCTAATAAGTTCTGCGATTTTTGGCTATCTGCATATGTTTTATCCGATAGAGTTTGTAACTTATTTTTTACTGGGAGTGATATTTTACTTAGCCTATGCTCGTAGAGGGAATATCCTTGATTCCATAGCTGTTCATTTGCTAAATAACGGAGTGCTAGTACTGGTATCTATTCTAAATTACCTATTTTTAGTTTTTAGCTAATACTCTTCGAAAATCTCTTCAAACCACGTCAGCGTCGCCTTGCCGTACTCAAGTACAGCCTGTGGCTAGCTTCCTAGTTTGCTCTTTGATTTTCATTGAGTATAAAATATATTCAAAAAATGATTGGTTTAAAGGCTGATCATTTTTCTGTTGTAAAGATCAACTTTTGCTGATAAATGCTGGAGACAGCAATAAAAAAACCAGCGATTCAATCACTGGCTGTTAGATCGTTCTTTTAGGAAGCTCCATTAGTAGTAGATGTTTTTGTATCTGTTGTTTGAGTGCTAGATGAAGGAACAGTCGGTTGTTCTTGTTTACTGCTAGTATCTTCTTTCTTACTTTCTGCACTGCTACTAGATTGTGTTGTTGTCTCTTCTTGTGTGTTGTTCTTTGTAGAAGTATTGTCCTTGTTTGGAGTAGTGTTCTCTTGAGGTGATTCCTTTTGAATCTCTTTTATGACAGTTGTCTGGGTTGTCGTAGTTTCTTTTTTAGAGTTATTATTGTTGTTGTTATTCATAGCATTCATGATGGTGATGCTTGCAGTAATCAGCCCCAGTATACTACCGATAGTAGCAATCGTTTTTTGAAAAACAGTAAATCCTTTTTTGATGTGTTCTGTTTTGGATTTTGATGTTCTACGATAATTAGACATAATATCTCTCCTTTACTAAAATTCATTATACCGAAAATCTTTAAAAAAAACTTAAATGAACCTGAATTGCCTTTCTTGTCGCCTGAACTGTTTCGTGATACAATAGAAGGAGTGATTTTAGAAAGCGTGAGAAACCATGATTTACTTTGATAATTCGGCAACGACTAAGCCGTATCCAGAAGCACTTGAAACCTATATGCAAGTGTCTGCAAAAATTATTGGAAATCCTTCAAGTCTCCATCGTTTGGGAGACCAATCTACCAGAATTTTAGAAGCTTCCCGTCAGCAGATTGCAGATTTGATTGGCAAGAAAAGCGAAGAAATCTTCTTTACCTCTGGTGGGACTGAAGGAGACAACTGGGTTATCAAAGGGGTTGCATTTGAAAAAGCGCAATTTGGTAAACACATTATTGTGTCAGCTATTGAGCATCCAGCAGTCAAGGAGTCAGCCCTCTGGCTCAAGACTCAAGGTTTTGAAGTGGATTTTGCACCAGTTGATGAAAAAGGATTTGTAGATGTAACTGCTTTAGAAAATCTACTTCGTCCTGATACGACTCTTGTTTCTGTTATGGCTGTCAACAATGAAATCGGCTCAATCCAGCCTATTGAAGCTATTTCAGAACTATTAGCTGATAAGCCAACTATTTCTTTCCACGTTGATGCGGTTCAAGCCTTGGCTAAGATTTCGACAGAAAAGTATTTGACAGACCGAGTGGATTTTGCAACCTTCTCGAGTCACAAGTTCCACGGAGTTCGTGGTGTAGGATTTGTCTATATCAAGTCAGGTAAGAAGATTACACCGCTATTAACTGGTGGTGGCCAAGAGCGTGACTATCGTTCAACCACTGAGAATGTAGCGGGTATTGCAGCGACAGCCAAGGCCCTCCGTTTGTCTATGGAAAAGCTAGATTTCTTTGCTAGCAAGACTGGCCAGATGAAGGCAGTCATCCGTCAAGCTCTTCTTGAATATCCAGACATTTTTGTCTTCTCAGGTGAGGAAGACTTTGTACCTCATATTTTGACCTTTGGGATTAAGGGGGTTCGTGGTGAAGTCATTGTTCACGCATTTGAAGATTATGATATTTTCATTTCCACAACCTCTGCTTGTTCGTCCAAGGCAGGAAAACCTGCTGGCACATTGATTGCCATGGGCGTTGAAAAAGATAAGGCCCAGTCAGCAGTACGCCTCAGTCTAGACCTAGAAAATGACATGAGTCAAGTTGAGCAATTTTTGACTAAACTAAAATTAATATACAATCAAACTAGAAAAGTAAGATAGGAGTATTCATGCAGTATTCAGAAATTATGATTCGCTACGGAGAGCTTTCAACCAAGGGTAAAAACCGTATGCGTTTCATCAATAAACTACGTAATAATATCTCAGACGTTTTGTCCATTTATCCTCAAGTCAAAGTGACAGCAGACCGCGATCGTGCCCATGCTTATCTAAATGGTGCCGACTACACAGCAGTTGCCGAGTCACTCAAGCAAGTTTTCGGGATTCAAAACTTTTCACCAGTGTATAAGGTTGAAAAATCTGTAGAGGTTCTAAAGTCTGCTGTACAAGAGATTATGAAAGATATTTACAAGGAAGGAATGACCTTTAAAATTTCAAGCAAGCGCAGTGACCACAACTTTGAGTTAGACAGTCGTGAGTTGAACCAAACTCTAGGTGGTGCAGTATTTGAAGCTATTCCCAATGTACAAGCACAAATGAAAAATCCTGACATCAATCTTCAGGTGGAGATTCGTGAGGAAGCAGCCTACCTTTCTTATGAAACTATTCGTGGAGCGGGAGGTTTACCAGTTGGAACTTCGGGCAAAGGAATGCTTATGTTATCAGGAGGGATTGACTCTCCTGTAGCAGGGTATCTCGCTCTAAAACGTGGAGTGGATATCGAGGCTGTTCACTTTGCTAGTCCACCATATACTAGTCCAGGCGCCCTCAAGAAAGCTCAGGATTTGACCCGTAAATTGACTAAGTTCGGTGGTAATATCCAGTTTATCGAAGTGCCTTTTACTGAGATTCAAGAAGAAATCAAGGCTAAAGCTCCAGAAGCTTATCTCATGACACTGACCCGTCGCTTTATGATGCGCATTACAGACCGTATCCGTGAAGTGAGAAATGGTTTGGTCATTATCAATGGTGAAAGTCTTGGTCAGGTGGCTAGCCAAACCCTTGAAAGTATGCAGGCCATCAATGCGGTGACCAATACACCAATCATCCGTCCAGTTGTGACTATGGACAAGCTAGAAATTATTGATATTGCGCAAGAAATTGACACCTTTGAAATTTCTATCCAACCTTTTGAAGACTGCTGTACGATTTTTGCGCCTGATCGTCCTAAAACAAATCCTAAGATCAAGAATGCCGAACAGTATGAAACACGTATGGACGTTGAAGGATTGGTTGAGCGAGCAGTTGCAGGAATTATGATCACAGAAATCACACCACAAGCAGAAAAAGATGCGGTGGATGAGTTGATTGAAGATCTCCTCTAATTAGAAAAACCATAGGAATTGAGAAAATAAGCAGAAAAAGTTAGTTTTTTGTTCTAAATTTAGACGGAAACTGACTTTTTTTCTATTTTTGTGCTATAATAAGATAAAATTTTGAATATAGAGAGTTTTCTGACAATGAATCAATCCTACTTTTATCTGAAAATGCGAGAGCATAAATTAGTGGTTCCCTACACAGGTAAGGAGCGACGGGTACGTGTACTTCTTCCTAAAAACTATGAGAAAGACACGGATCGATCTTATCCAGTTGTTTATTTCCACGATGGACAAAATGTCTTTTATAGTAAGGAATCTTACGTTGGACATTCTTGGAAGATTATTCCTGCCATCAAGCGAAATCCTGATATCTGCCGTATGATAATCGTGGCCATTGACAATGATGGACTTGGACGGATGAATGAGTACGCAGCATGGAAATTCCAAGAGTCTAATATTCCTGGTCAACAATTTGGTGGTAAGGGAGTCGAGTATGCTGAGTTTGTCATGGAAGTGATCAAACCCTTTATCGACGAAAACTATCGGACAAAGTCTGACCGCAAGCACACTGCTATGGTTGGATCTTCTCTAGGTGGCAATATTACCCAGTTTATTGGCTTGGAGTATCAGGATCAGATTGGATGTTTGGGAGTTTTCTCATCAGCTAACTGGCTTCACCAAGAGGCCTTTGATCGCTATATCGAGCGAAAAAAACTATTGCCTGACCAGCGTGTCTTTATCTATGTTGGAACGGAAGAAGCTGATGATACGGACAAGACCCTCATGGCTGGCAATATTAAGCAGGCCTATATTGACTCTTCTCTTCGCTATTATCATGATTTGATAGCAGGAGGAGTACAGTTGGAAAATCTCTCACTCAAGGTTCAGGCTGGAGCCATTCACCATGAAATTCCATGGTCAGAAAATCTTCCAGCTTGCCTACGCTTTTTTGCAGAAAATTGGTAATTAGTATAAAGGAGACAGGATATGCATATTGAACATCTTAGCCACTGGAGCGGACATCTAAATCGCGAAATGTACGTCAACCGTTATGGACATGCGGGCATCCCGGTTGTAGTCTTTGCTTCCTCAGGTGGTAGCCACAATGAATACTATGATTTTGGAATGATTGATGCTTGTGCATCCTTTATCGAGGAAGGTCGTGTTCAGTTCTTTACGCTTTCAAGTGTGGATAGTGAGAGCTGGCTGGCAACTTGGAAAAATGGTCATGATCAAGCTGAGATGCACCGTGCTTATGAACGATATGTGATTGAAGAAGCCATTCCTTTTATCAAACATAAAACAGGTTGGTTTGACGGTATGATGACAACAGGTTGCTCTATGGGAGCTTATCATGCACTTAACTTTTTCCTTCAGCATCCAGATGTCTTTACCAAGGTAATTGCCCTTAGTGGTGTCTATGACGTACGCTTTTTTGTAGGTGACTACTATAATGACGATGCTATCTATCAAAATTCACCAGTAGACTATATCTGGAATCAAAATGATGGTTGGTTTATCGATCGTTATCGTCAAGCAGAAATTGTGGTCTGTACGGGGCTAGGTGCTTGGGAACATGATGGACTACCTTCTTATTACAAGCTCAAAGAAGCCTTTGACCAAAAACAAATTCCTGCCTGGTTTGCAGAATGGGGACACGATGTTGCCCACGATTGGGATTGGTGGCGCAAACAAATGCCTTATTTCCTCGGTCACATGAGTCTATAAAAGGAGTTGCTTATGAATTATCTTGTAATTTCACCCTATTACCCACAAAATTTTCAACAGTTTAGTATTGAGTTAGCTAATAAAGGAATCACAGTTCTAGGGATTGGACAAGAACCCTACGAACAACTAGATGAACCATTGCGCAATAGCTTGACGGAGTACTTCCGAGTTGATAATCTTGAAAATATCGATGAGGTTAAACGTGCAGTTGCCTTTCTTTTCTATAAGCATGGTCCAATTGACCGCATCGAATCTCATAATGAATACTGGCTTGAGTTAGACGCTGCCCTTCGTGAACAGTTCAATGTTTTTGGTGCCAAACCAGAAGATCTCAAGAAGACTAAGTTTAAGTCTGAAATGAAGAAACTCTTCAAAAAAGCGGGAGTACCAGTCGTTCCAGGAGCTGTCATTGAAACAGAAGCAGATGTTGACAAAGCTGTGAAAGAAATCGGTCTTCCCATGATTGCAAAACCTGACAATGGAGTTGGGGCAGCTGCAACCTTCAAGCTTAAAACAGAAGATGATGTAAACCACTTTAAGACTGAATGGGACCATTCAACCGTTTATTTCTTTGAAAAATTTGTAACTTCAAGTGAAATCTGTACCTTCGACGGTTTGGTAGATAGAGACGGAAATATCGTCTTTTCTACGACCTTTGACTACGCCCATACACCACTGGATCTCATGATTTACAAGATGGACAATTCTTACTACGTTCTTAAGGACATGGATCCAAAACTTCGCAAGTATGGTGAGGCTATTGTTAAGGAATTTGGTATGAAAGAACGTTTCTTCCATATTGAGTTCTTCCGTGAGGGTGATGATTATATTGCCATTGAGTACAATAACCGTCCAGCGGGTGGCTTTACTATTGATGTCTATAACTATGCGCATTCCTTGGATTTGTACAAGGGTTATGCAGCTATCGTTGCAGGTGAACCATTCCCTGCTTCTCATTTCGAGCCGCTTTACTGTTTGGCGACATCACGCCGTGCTAATGCTAACTATGTATATTCAGAGGAAGACTTGCTCGCTAAATACAGCCAGCAGTTCAGGGTCAAAAAAATCATGCCAGCTGCTTTTGCTGAATTGCAAGGAGACTTTCTCTATATGCTAACAACTCCGAGTCGTGAGGAAATGGATCAGATGATTAAGGACTTTGGTCAGCGTCAAGAATAATCGAAATTAGGACTTAACAAACTCTCTTTGTTAAGTCTTTTTTTAAAGCCCTAAATAAAAGCGTTTCCATAGGATTCTTTTAGAAAATCTGTTGCTAAAAGCCTTAAAAATTGATAGAATAGGGATTGTCAAAAAAATATTAAGGAGAATCTATCAATGGATTTCGCATGGGCAGTCAAATATGCCACTGAATTTTTGGGAACAGCCATCTTGATTATCTTGGGAAATGGTGCAGTTGCCAACGTTGAACTTAAAGGTACGAAAGGTCACCAAAGTGGCTGGCTCGTTATCGCTGTTGGTTACGGTATGGGGGTTATGATCCCTGCCTTGATGTTTGGTAACATTTCTGGTAATCACATCAACCCAGCCTTCACTCTTGGTCTAGCAGTTAGCGGACTCTTCCCTTGGGCTCAAGTTGCACCTTACATCATTATGCAGGTTTTGGGAGCAATCTTCGGACAAGCATTAGTTGTTGCAACACACCGCCCATACTACTTGCAAACTGAAAAAGCAAACAACATTTTGGGATCTTTCTCAACTATTTCAAGTTTGGACCACGGTACAAAAGAATCACGCTTTGCAGCAACAGTTAACGGTTTTATCAATGAGTTTGTTGGTTCATTCGTTCTTTTCTTTGCAGCTCTTGGATT
Source organism: Streptococcus infantis (assembly GCF_019929575.1). GTDB lineage: Bacteria > Bacillota > Bacilli > Lactobacillales > Streptococcaceae > Streptococcus > Streptococcus infantis_L. The sequence goes on along the minus strand of NZ_JAHZPU010000017.1, from coordinate 7,918 downwards.
GACAAAGAACTTCTTTGGAGCTGAAGTTCTTCAATACATGAAGCAAATGGCAACTCAAGCAGGTCAAACTGTTGACTTCTCTGATTTGGCCATTAAAGCTCAAACAGCACCACATACAACAGCAGGTGTTGCGGTAGGTCACATGGCACTTGGTTTCTTGGTAATGGCCTTGGTTACTTCACTTGGTGGACCTTCAGGACCAGGTTTGAACCCAGCTCGTGACTTTGGACCACGTCTTCTTCACGCCTTCCTTCCAAAATCAATCCTTGGTCAACACAAGGGTGATTCAAAATGGTGGTATGCTTGGGTACCAGTAGTTGCACCGATTGCAGCGGCTATTGCAGCAGTAGCGCTCTTCAAATTCCTTTACCTATAATCGTTATAAACTGGGTTTTCCCCAGTTTTTTCTTGTCCACGCAAGTCAAGTTTTTTAGATAGAGATTCTTAAATAGTCAGACTTTTTTCATTTTAAATCAAAAGATGTAAATATGGCAAAAATATGGTAAAATAGAGTATTAAGTAAACGTTAAAAAGGAATATTATGCGTAAAGAAATTGCACCTGAATTATATAATTACAATAAATTCCCTGGTCCAGAATTTCATTTGTCTGGAGATAAAGTCGAAGCGGAAGGTTTTACTTTTACCTTAGTTGAAAATAGCAAGGAAGCCTTCGATGCAACGGTATTTTCTCAACGCTTTTCAGAAGTTTTAACTAAGTATGATTATATTGTAGGAGACTGGAGTAATGAACAGTTGCGCTTACGTGGTTTCTACAAAAATGAGCGAGCTGAAGAATCTTTTGAGAAAATCAGTCGTTTACAAGATTATCTCCTCGAGTATTGTAGCTATGGATGTGCCTATTTTGTTTTAGAAAACGAGACGCCTAAACGAGCACCATTTGATCAAAAAATGCGCAAGAAAGAAGAAGAAAAAGACAACCGAAAAGGGAAGAAATCTTCTCAAAATAGGAAAAGAAATCATACCGATAAGAGAAATAGACGCCGTTCAAAAGAACAAAAATCTCAGAAAGAAGACAAGGGACAACGTCATTTCGTCATCCGTAAGAAGGACTAGAAAATAAGGAGAAAAGATGAAACCGTCGATTTATAGTTTAACACGCCAAGGGATGCAAGAATGGGTCTTAGAGCAAGGAGAAAAGAAATTCCGAGCTGATCAAATATGGGAATGGCTTTACCGTAAACGCGTTCAGACATTTGAAGAAATGACCAATTTGTCTAAAGATTTAATCGCCAAGCTCAACGACCAGTTTGTAGTTAATCCCTTGAAGCAACGCATTGTTCAAGAATCAGCTGATGGAACAGTTAAGTACCTTTTTGAACTGCCAGACGGTATGTTGATTGAGACTGTTCTAATGCGCCAACACTATGGTTTGTCAGTCTGTGTCACCACGCAGGTAGGGTGTAACATTGGTTGTACCTTCTGTGCGTCAGGCTTGATTAAGAAGCAACGTGACCTCAATAATGGGGAAATTGTGGCTCAAATTATGTTAGTTCAAAAATATTTTGACGAGCGTGGACAGGACGAACGTGTTAGTCATATCGTAGTTATGGGTATTGGAGAACCATTTGATAACTACAATAATGTTTTGAACTTTATCCGTACTATCAATGATGACAAGGGAATGGCTATCGGTGCTCGTCATATCACCGTATCTACTTCTGGCTTGGCTCACAAGATTCGTGAGTTTGCTAATGAAGGCGTACAGGTTAACCTTGCTGTTTCACTTCATGCTCCGAATAATGAACTACGTTCAAGCATCATGAAGATTAACCGTGCCTTTCCGATTGAAAAACTCTTTGCAGCTATCGAGTACTACATCGAAACAACCAACCGCCGTGTGACTTTTGAGTATATCATGCTGAATGAAGTCAATGACGGAGTTGAACAAGCACTCGAGTTGGCAGAATTGCTTAAGAACATTAAGAAATTATCCTATGTAAACTTGATTCCTTACAACCCAGTTAGTGAGCATGACCAATACAGTCGTAGTCCTAAGGAGCGCGTGATGGCCTTCTACGATACGCTCAAGAAAAAAGGTGTCAACTGTGTTGTTCGTCAGGAACATGGTACTGATATCGATGCGGCTTGTGGACAATTGCGTTCAAATACCATGAAACGTGATCGCCAAAAAGCAGTAGCTGAAGTAAATCCATAAGATGAATCGAAAAACATTACTAAGCCTGGGAATCGTGTTATACAGTCTTTGTATCGTCTGTTTTTGTTTTACTCCCCAGCCTCAACTTCCTACAGGAGTGGAAACTCCAGGTATTCAAACTTTTGGACGCCTGGTTTTTCTTTTGACGCCTTTTAACTCTTTGTGGAACCTAGGAGAAGTAACCAGCCCTATACAACTGTTTTGGATTTTTTTGCAAAACGCCTTAAATGTCCTCTTGCTCTTCCCTTTAATTTTCCAGCTTCTCTATCTCATCCCTAGTCTAAGAAAAACCAAGAGAGTGATTTTGTTTAGCTTTTTACTAAGCTTGAGCATCGAGTGCACACAGCTAGTGTTAGATTTTTTCTTTGATTTTAATCGGGTATTTGAGATTGATGATTTGTGGACCAACACACTAGGTGGCTACTTAGCTTGGCTCCTCTATAAACTACTATATAAAAATAAAATAAGGAATTAAAATGAGTATCTTAGAAGTTAAAAATTTGAGTCACGGTTTTGGTGACCGTGCGATTTTTGAAGACGTGTCCTTCCGTCTCCTAAAAGGTGAACATATCGGACTAGTCGGTGCTAACGGTGAAGGAAAATCAACCTTTATGAGCATCGTAACTGGTAAAATGTTACCAGATGAAGGTAAGGTAGAATGGTCCAAATATGTGACAGCAGGCTACCTGGACCAGCACGCTGTGCTCAAAGAAGGTCAAACCGTGCGTGATGTTTTGCGTACAGCTTTCGATGAGCTATTCACGGCAGAAGCTCGCATCAATGATCTTTACATGGAAATGGCGGAAGAAGGAGCAGATATCGAAGCTCTGATGGAAGAAGTCGGGGAACTTCAGGACCGTTTGGAAAGTCGTGATTTCTATACCTTGGACGCTAAGATTGATGAAGTAGCGCGTGCCCTCGGTGTCATGGACAATGGTATGGATACAGACGTAACAGCCTTGTCTGGTGGACAAAGAACCAAGGTACTCTTGGCTAAACTTCTTCTTGAAAAACCAGATATCTTGTTGCTTGACGAGCCAACCAACTATCTGGATGCGGAGCATATTGACTGGCTCAAGCGTTATCTGCAGAACTATGAGAATGCCTTTGTTCTCATTTCACACGATATTCCATTCCTAAATGATGTTATCAACATTGTCTACCATGTAGAAAACCAACAGTTGACACGCTACTCTGGCGATTACTACCAGTTCCAAGAAGTCTATGCCATGAAGAAATCGCAGTTAGAGGCAGCCTATGAACGTCAACAGAAGGAAATTGCTGACCTCAAGGATTTCGTAGCCCGTAATAAGGCGCGTGTCGCAACTCGTAACATGGCCATGTCTCGCCAGAAGAAATTGGATAAGATGGACATCATCGAGCTTCAAAGTGAGAAACCAAAGCCTTCTTTTGATTTCAAAACAGCTAGAACACCAGGTCGCTTTATCTTCCAAGCCAAAGACTTGCAGATTGGTTACGACCGACCGCTTACAAAACCATTAAACCTGACCTTTGAGCGCAATCAGAAGGTTGCCATCATCGGTGCCAATGGTATCGGTAAAACAACCCTCTTGAAGAGTCTTTTGGGAATTATTCCGCCAATTGCTGGTGAAGTTGAACGTGGAGACTATCTAGAACTGGGCTACTTTGAGCAAGAAGTGGAAGGTGGCAATCGTCAAACACCACTAGAAGCGGTATGGAACGCCTTTCCAGCTCTTAATCAAGCAGAAGTTCGTGCAGCCCTTGCTCGCTGTGGCTTGACGACTAAGCACATCGAAAGCCAAATTCAAGTCTTATCAGGTGGGGAACAAGCCAAGGTTCGCTTCTGTCTCTTGATGAATCGTGAGAACAATGTCCTTGTCCTAGACGAGCCTACTAACCACTTGGATGTTGATGCCAAGGACGAACTCAAACGTGCTCTAAAAGAGTATAAGGGTTCTATCCTTATGGTTTGCCACGAACCAGACTTCTATGAAGGATGGATGGATCAGATTTGGGATTTCAATAATTTGACTTAAATAAAAAAAGATAGGTCTCATGACCTATCTTTTTAATAATTCTGATATTGTTCAATTTCAGATTTTTCAATTTCACGACCATATTGGCAAATCGGACAAGAAACATAGTAAGATTTTCCATATGGGAAGAGCGGAATCCAGTAGAGTGTGAACTTACGGCCGGTCTCTACAATTTCCCATGGTTCAATATTACTGCAATGTCCACATTCGATGCTGGATTGAGTATGTCCCAATTCTTTTGTATAACCTTTAGAACCCCAAAAAATAATCATTTTCTAATCTCCTTTATATTTCCGGTATTTTAATTCTTACTGAAATCAAAATCCTTTACAATTTCAATGCTATCAATCGTAATGGCTGTGGTTGGCTTGTCTTTCTCGTCTTTTTCAGCCTTGGCAATGCTATCGACAATATCCATACCATCGATTACTTGACCAAATACTGGGTGTTTTCCATCAAGAGTTGGATTTCCACCTTCTTTGTAGGCTTCGATAATTTTCTTAGGATAACTACTTGTAGGAAGTTTAGCAGAATAGTCTGTTGTACTTTGGTTGATAAAGAATTGGCTACCGTTGGAATTTGGTTGCCCTGTATTGGCCATGGCTAGAGAACCACGGATATTATACAGATAAGGGGAGATTTCATTTTTGAAACCAGTTCCTGCATCCTTTGTTTTATCCTTGTCATGCCAGATGGATTGGCCACCAGTACCATCCCCTTTTGGGTCACCAGTTTGGATCATGAATCCATCAATTACACGATGGAAGGTAACGCCGTTATAATAGCCTTCTTTTGCATGAGTGAGGAAGTTCTCAACTGCAAGTGGAGCCAACTTAGGAAATAGCTTGATACGGATATTTCCTTGACTCGTATGGAGAACGACTTCCGCCTCATCCTCAGCAACCTCTTTCGATAATTGTGGGAAAATGGCGTTTTCGTTTGTTAAGGCATCCTTTAGTTCCTCAGCTGCTTTAGTTGCGTCTTTTGAACGTTTTTCTTCAGCAATCTTGGTATCAACATATTCATCTCCTCGAAGCGCACGCTGGATATTAGTACAACCAGCAAGAGCAAAAGTAGAGACTAAAAGAAGAGTAGCTAATTTTTTCATTGTATTCCTCTCAAAAATCATTTCTATCATTGTACCCTAAAAAGAAGTGGATTTCAAATATTAGTAACAAGGTAGTTTAAGAGGAAACCAACTAAAAAGTAGTTTGATTAGAGATTTTTCTTTGGATGACGGTCGACAATGTCCTGTTATGTTCCAGTATCCGCTCTCCCTTTGGCTTCAATTCCTAATGAATCAATGAACTTAATACTAGTTCTTAAAAAGAATTATGCATCCTCTTTCTGTCTAAGTTCAAAGAGATCTTCTACTTTCAGATTAAAAACTTGAGCAATTTTAAGAGCCATTTCCAGCGAAGGATTGTAACGGTTATTTTCCAAGTGCAGAATTGTCTCGCGTCGCATGCCGATGAGGTCGGCTAACTCCTGCTGGGTCATGCCTGTGGACTCACGAACAGATTTGAGATTAGTAATAATATTGCTTTCTTTGGCCATGCTTATCCTCTCCGTTCCAAGATAAGATAGACAACCGCAAAGATGAAAATCAAGGCAGCTAAGCTAATAAAGATCTGGCCCATGTAAAGAGTGAGAGACCCCATATACCCAATGATAACTGCTAGAATCATCAGTGCGCCTAGTATAAAAACAAACATCAAGCTAGCTGCCTTGGCTAAATTAGCATAAAAGCGTTCGTCCGGAGTTTCCTTGACATTTTTCAAACAGAAAAAGCCAAATACAATCACTTCAATAACGAGGCCAATTCCCAAAATCCATTCTTTAATACCAGAACTTATGCTAGGGGTCGCAACCCAAATCCCTACTGTATAAAAAATGCTTGCTGCAAATAAAAGTACCGCGTAAAGCTTAGCAGACAAGTCAAAAATAATCTTTCCCTTACCTTTCTGACTCTTATGTAGCCAGCTCCAAATAGCTACAATTTGACCTGGCACTGAAATACCAGTAATAACTAACTTGGGTCCCCAACTAAGATTAGAACCAAATAAAACAATAAAATCAATAAAGAGAGCTACGGCAATCATTGCAATGAGGCCACGCATTTTTTGACTTCTTTTCATGATAGACTCCTTTTTTATGTTATAAATATATAACACTTAAATTTTATGTTATAAATATATCACATTTAAATCTGGAAAGCAAGAATTTTTGTGCCAAGGTGGCAATTATTTGAAAAAATTTTTTAATAAAAGACCTCGCTAGTCAAACGACTAAAGAATTTTTTGAAGCAATGCATCAGATTTGGTTTGGATCGTTTCGTTAATAAGTCCTTGTTTCACTTGGGAACGAGCTTGGGATTTAGTAGCCAAGCTTCGACATCACGATTTGGAGAGATATAGGACTTGACAGGGTAGTCTTTATAGATAGTATCAATAGCAGTATTCATAAAGTTTCTCTTTCTAATTTATCCCTAATAGTCTAACAAATTTCTAAAAATTTTAAAGTCTGTCAAGTTTTTTTCTTGACACCTGTTAGAAATCTGCTATAATAGAACATGTGCTAAATAGCTCAGCTATTTCACCGAACTAAAAAAATAAAAGAAAAGAGATATTAAAAATGGCAGTAAAAATCCGTTTGACTCGTATGGGTTCTAAGAAAAAACCTTTCTACCGTATTAACGTAGCAGATTCACGTTCACCACGTGACGGACGTTTCATCGAAACAGTTGGAACTTACAACCCACTTGTTGCTGAAAACCAAGTAACTTTGAAAGAAGATCGCGTTCTTGCATGGTTGGCTGATGGAGCTCAACCTTCAGATACAGTACGTAACATCCTTTCAAAAGAAGGCGTATTGAAAAAATTCCACGATTCTAAATTCTCTAAATAATTCTAAAGTAGGTTGACAGATGGATACGATTGAAAATCTCATTATTGCAATTGTGAAACCTTTGATTTCACAACCTGATGCCTTAACTATCAAGATTGAAGATACACCAGAATTTTTGGAATATCATTTGGATCTTGACCAGAGCGATGTGGGTCGTGTGATCGGTCGTAAGGGTCGCACTATCTCTGCGATAAGAACGATTGTCTACTCTGTCCCAACTGAAGACAAAAAAGTAAGAATCGTTATTGACGAAAAATAAGAAAAGCGGGACAAGGTCCCGCTTTTTTGTGAGGAGAAGAATATGAAGGATTTAACAGTTAGACAACTAGAGGGATACTTACTTGACCATTATCAACAATCTAGAACAGAAGAAGGACTTTTTATAAAACTAGTTGAAGAAGTTGGAGAAGTCGCTGAGGTTTTAAATGGACGTTCAGGTAGAAAAGAGGGTGTCCAAGATTCAAACGAGGAATTGGCAAAGGAGTTGGCAGATATCATTCACTACACAGTGGCAATTGCAGCTATCAACGATATTGACCTAACGAAGACCATTTTTGAAAAAGATAAAAAGGCATCCATCAAGTATCAGCATAAACAAGATTTGGAAGGATTTTTGAAAGGAGATTTGAGAAATAATGGACACTGATTATTTTCTAAAAATAGATTGGGCAATGTATATTGATTGGTTATTACGAATTGTACAGATTTTGACTTTTATCGGTGTAATATTAAAAATTAGTTTTCCCCAATTGTCAAGTCAAGTGCAACAAAGTTGTTCCTCTGATTAAGCGAGTATCTTTCAAGCTGTTTGAGCTG
>NZ_JAHZPU010000016.1 GCF_019929575.1 Streptococcus infantis | reverse complement strand
TATCCTCATAAGTTAATTTCATAATAAAATACCCCCAAAGTTAGATTTTTTCTGTCTAACTTTGGGGGTGCAGTTCACTTACTAGGGTTTCTTTTTTAACTTCTCTGCTGATAATAGGACCAATAAGATTTCCAGTTAAATGACCATCTCTGATTTCCAGTTGATTAGCAGCAAATAATGAAATCCCTAAATCTTTTGCCAATCTTTCGACAATAGGTGTAAATCCACCCGAAACTAAACCTACTTCTATCTGATTTTTTTGCAGAGTGTTAATAAATTGCGCAGCATTTTTACTAAGGTGTAGTTCATGATAAATCTTATCAAAAGTATCTACAGATAGTCCTTGTAAAAAAGAAACACGTTTTCTCAGGCTTTCTTCAAAATCAAGTTCTCCTCTCATAGCTTGGGCAGTCAGTAGAGCTACTTCTTCTTCACATTCTGCTTCTTTCCCCAACAAATCAATAACTTCCTCTTCTATCAGTGTCCCATCAACATCCAGTACACAAAGTCCTCTCAATTTTTTCATTTAAGTCCCTTACTTTTATCATCTCAAAAAATCGTATGAAGGTATCATACGATTTTAACTATTTAGTTTGCTAAACTCTGATACAAATCAAGATATGACTTGCAGGCTGTATCCCAAGAGAAATCACATTCCATAGCTTGAACTTGCATATTTTTCCAAACATCAGGATGGTTGTGATAAACATCCAAAGCTGTTTGCAATGCCCAATTGAGCCAGTATGGAGTTAGGTTGTTAAAGCTAAAGCCTGTACCTGTTCCTTCAATTGGATTGAAGGCTTGAACAGTATCTCTAAGGCCACCCACCTCGTTTACTAAAGGAAGCGTACCATATCTCATGGCCATCATTTGTGAAAGTCCACACGGTTCAAAGCGACTTGGCATGAGGAAAATATCACATGCTGCATAAATCTCTTGAGCTAATTTTACATCAAAAGTAATATTTGCAGAAAGTTTTTCTGGGAATACTTGACTAAACCAAGAGAAGGCTTGTTCAAATCCTGGATCTCCAGTTCCCAAGAGAACGATTTGAATATCCTCTTGAAGCATACGATGCAGGCTTTCAACCACCACATCAAAGCCCTTCTGACGAGTCAAACGTGACACGATACCAATCATTGGCACATCAGAACGTACTGGAAGACCAACTCTTTCTTGAAGTTTCGCTTTATTTTGAGCTTTTCCTGACAGATCAGTTTTATTAAAATGATAGTCAAGTAACGCATCCGTCTCTGGGTTGTACAAATCTGTATCAATACCATTAACAATACCTGAAACCTTACCAGATTCCATACGAAGAATCTGATCAATACCGCAACCAAACTCCGTAGTCATGATTTCATAAGCATAGCTAGGTGACACGGTTGATACACGGTCTGCATAGAGAATACCAGCCTTCATCCAGTTAAGACAATCATTCCAACGAACTGTTCCATCAGCATAGCGCTCAAAACCAACTCTGAACAAGTCCCAAAGCATGCTTTCAGAAAATTGACCTTGAAACTCCAAGTTATGAATGGTCAAAACAGTCTTGATTCCTTGGTAAGCTTGAATCCATCTGTATTTTTCTTTTAACAAGAACGGAATCATTGCTGTATGGTAGTCATGAGCATGTAGAACATCAGGGATAAAACCAATACGCTCCATAGCTTCAAGGGCTGCAAGTTGGAAGAAAGCAAAACGTTCACCATCATCGAAATCTCCATAAACATGTCCACGGAAGAAATAATATTGATTGTCGATGAAGTAGAAAGTAACACCGTTTAAAACAGTTTTCTTAATTCCACAAAATTGTCTGCGCCAACCAACATAGACTTCAAATTGAAGGACATCTTCAATTTGATCACCAAACTTGGCTTCAACCATGTCATAGTAGGGTAAGATAACAGCAACTTCATGCCCAGCTTTTACTAATGATTTTGGAAGTGCTCCGATAACGTCTCCCAATCCACCTGTTTTTGAAAAGGGAGCTCCCTCTGCTGCTACAAATAAAATTTTCATGAAAGGACATCCTCTGTTACTTTTTCGCCTTTTTTGATGATAACAGGGTTTTCTGCTGTACCTCGAATAACAACTCCCTCAGCTATTTCAGCACCCTTATCAACAATTGCATACTCAACTTGTGCACCTTTTCCAACGACAACACGAGGGAAGATAAGAGACTCTTTAACCAAGCTGTCTTTATTGATACGAACATTACGCGAAATAACAGATTTAATCACTTCGCCTTCAACGATACTACCAGAAGCAAATTGAGATGTGTTTACTTTTGAACCTGGTGCATAGTAGGTAGGTTCTTCATTTTTAACTTTAGTATGAATCTTTTGATTTGGTGAGAACAAAGAGTAGAATTTATGCTGATCAAGCATATCTAAATTAGCTTGGTAATATGTTTCTACTGAATGAATATTGGCTAGGTAACCTGTATATTCATATGCAAAAGCACCTTCTTTTGCTGCCAAATCACGAAGAACATAACGTAATTTTTCTGGATATTCTTTTTGAGCTTCTTCTTCCAAACGCTTAATCAACCATTGAGTATCTACAACGAAGATATCTGTTGACATGTTGTAAAAATCTTGGTTTGATTTTTTATCAAAGAGTTTGTGTGAAAGTACGTGGTCAGTTTCATCAATATCAAGGATTGCATTTACTTCTGAAATGACCTTCTTAGGCAATTTCTTATAAACAACTGTAATTGGTGATTTTGTTGTATTATGCAAATGGAAAACTTGAGCAAGATCAATATTTACCAAAACATCACAGTTCAAGGAAACTGTTTGGTCTGAACCTGAACGTTTTAAGTAAGTTAAGAGTTGTTGATAGTACTCTTTACCAACAGTGCTACTTTCTACACGTGTATTGTAAATACCTAAATAGTAGTGACTAAGTAGTGTATTCAAGCCCCACTCACGACCTGAACGAATGTGATCGAAAACTGAGCTGATATTATCTTGTTGGAAGATTCCAAAGACACTACGAACACCAGCATTTGCTAAACTTGAGAGTGGGAAGTCAATCAAGCGATACTTTCCTCCGAATGGCAAACTCGCCACAGGACGGTTACTTGTCAAGGTTGACATATCATGGAAACCAACGGTATTTCCTAAAATCGCTGAATATTTATCAATCTTCATCTGTTGCTACCCCCACTACTTCGTTATATCCGACTACTTGTACTTCTTCTGTACCATCAATTTCTACACCATCGGCAATAATTGCACCTTCACCGATGATTGCGCGTGTAATTTTAGCGCCTTTTCCGATAACTGCTCCACTCATGATGACAGAGTCAACAACCTCTGCTCCCTTACGAACTTGAGCTGCTGTTGAGAGAATAGAGTGTTTTACAGTACCATTCACGTAACATCCATCTACTACGAGAGAATCTTCCACTTGAGCGTGTTCTCCAAGGAAGTTTGGTGGAGCAATTAGGTTACGAGAATAAATCTTCCATTGACGGTTACGACTATCGAGAGCATTTTCTGGAGAGATGTATTCCATGTTGGCTTCCCAAAGAGATTCGATAGTGCCGACGTCTTTCCAGTAACCACTGAATTCGTATGCATAGACACTTTCTCCAGACTCTAAGTAGTTTGGAATAACGTTCTTACCGAAGTCTGACATGTCTAGGTTGGCCTTCTCAGCTGCAACTAGCATATTGCGAAGTCGTTTCCAGTCAAAGATATAAATCCCCATTGATGCCTTAGTTGATTTTGGTTGGGCAGGTTTTTCTTCGAATTCAACAATACGATTATTAGCATCTGTATTCATGATACCGAAACGGCTAGCTTCTTTTAATGGGACGTCCAAGACTGCTACAGTCAAGCTGGCATTGTTATCCTTGTGTGATTGGAGCATATCGTCATAGTCCATCTTGTAGATATGGTCACCTGAAAGGATCAAAACATACTCAGGATTGATGCTGTCGATATAGTCGATGTTTTGGTAAATGGCATGACTCGTACCTTCAAACCAACGGTTTCCTTCACTTGCAGAGTAGGGTTGAAGGATAGAAACTCCGGTGTCAATACCATCTAGGCCCCAACTAGAACCATTACCAATGTGGCTGTTGAGAGCTAGTGGTTGATACTGTGTAATAACCCCAACATTATGGATACCAGAGTTGGCACAGTTTGAAAGAGCGAAGTCAATGATACGGTAGCGCCCACCAAATTGCACGGCAGGTTTAGCAATGCTTTGAGTGAGTTTACCGAGACGAGTTCCTTGCCCACCAGCAAGGATTAAAGCTAGCATTTCATTCTTCATTTTCTACTCCTTTTTGAGTTTTATTAGCGACTTTTTTAGTAGGTTTTATGCGACGTTTGATTTTCCAAATACTTGCTCCCATAGCTGGTAAGGTAAATGTCAAAGTCTGCTCATAATCCTTCCACAATCCTTCTTGAGTTTGAACTGTTTGGTTATGCTCTTTCCACACACCACCCCATTGTTCTAACTCTGTATTCCAAATTTCTTCATAAATGCCTGCAACTGGAAGACCAATTGTAAAATCAGGACGTTCAACTGGTGCCATATTGAAGACACAGACTAGCATCTCGCCTTTCTTGCCCTTACGGATAAATGAAAGAACACTCTGATCTCTATTATCCGCATCAATGATTTCAATACCATCGTAACTTGTATCAATTTCCCAAAGACAACGGTGGTCTTTATAAAGTTGATTCAACTGTGATGTAAAGTATTTCATCTTGGCATTCATTGGATCTTCTAGGTTAGACCACTCTAATTGCTCTTCTGATTTCCACTCTAAGAATTGACCAAATTCGCTACCCATGAAGAGTAATTTCTTACCAGGGTGACAAATTTGATAAGTGTAGAGGTTTCTCAAACCAGCGAACTGATTGTAACGATCACCCCACATCTTATGCATCATACTCTTCTTACCGTGGACAACCTCATCATGTGAGAATGGTAGGAGATAATTTTCATTAAAGACATACATAAAGCTGAAAGTCACAAGATTAAAGTCATACTTGCGGTAAATTGGATCTTCTTCGTAGAAACGTAGGATATCATTCATCCAACCCATGTTCCACTTGTAGTCAAATCCAAGTCCACCCATTTCCTTCATGCCAGTAATCTTGGTACCAGAAGAAGACTCCTCTGCAATCATCATAACATCCGGATGAGCTAGTTTAATAACATCATTCAAACGTTGTAGGAAATAATATCCTTCATAGTTAAGATTGCCACCGTCTTTATTTGGTGTCCATGGAGCATTGTCATAATCTAGATAGAGAATATTACTTACGGCATCTACACGAATACCATCTAGATGATAGAAATCAATCCAGAACTTAATGCTAGAAATCAAGAAAGATTGGACTTCATTTTTACCGAGGTCAAAGTTGAGTGCTCCCCAACCATAGTTGTTTGCCTTATTATGATCTTGGTATTCAAAAGTTGGTGTACCGTCGTAGTATGCCAAAGCGTCATCATTGATTGTAAAGTGACCTGGCACCCAGTCCACAATTACACCGATATTGTTGATATGACATTCCTCAACGAAGTCTTGAAACTCTTCGGGACGACCATAGGCATGCTCTAAGGCGAAGTAGCCCATGAGCTGATAACCCCAACTTAAACCAAGTGGGTGAGCCATCAAAGGCATAAACTCGATATGAGTATAGTTCATCTCAACGAGATAAGGGATGAGCTCTTCTTTGAGTTGAGCGAAACTATAAGGGGTTCCATCAGGATTTCTCTTCCAAGATCCTGCGTGAGCTTCATAGATGTTAACAGGTCTCTCGAAAAATCCCCAACGTTTTCTGCGAGCTAACCAAAGACCGTCCTTCCATTTTTTCTCAGGAATTTCTGTTAAAACAGCTCCTGTTCCTGGACGAGCTTCAAAACGAACTGCCAAGGGATCAATTTTCATAAGTTGATGCCCATTAGCACGAGTAATATGATATTTATAAATATGCCCCTCTTGAGCTAGAGTTGTAAATACTTCCCAAACTCCAGATTCATTACGAACCATGGGGATTTGATTTTCAACCCAGTTAGTAAAATCACCAACTAGATAGACAGCCTGCGCATTTGGAGCCCAGACACGAAAAGTATAACCATACTCACCATCTCTCTCCTCACGATGTGCTCCCAAATAGTGCTGAAGATGGAAATTTTCACCACTTGTAAAAGTTCTTAAAGCTTCTAATGTATCCATTTAATCCCCCTTTTTGTTGAAAGCGTTTTCTTAATTTTTATTATACTACCTTTTTAGAGAAGTTTCAAGTAAATTACTATATTTCTAAAAAATATTTTGAAAATCTGAAAATAATTCTCTGATGTAGCCTGGGAAAATCATTTTAATTTTCTGATTTATCTTTGCCTCTTTTCATTCTCTTACATTTTTATATAATAGTAACAAAATATTCGGATTTAAGCAATTTTTAACCTGATTTTTTTAAAAAATATATTGAAAATCCGTAAATATAGAGTTTATGACATTCAACTTAGATTGTAACTATTTATAAACCAAGAATTTTCCCCTAAAAAATAGAGAGTGGGACAGAAATCGGTAATTCGTTAGAATTCGATTTCGTCGTCCCACCTCCGCACAGTTGAGTAGGGCTGTAAAAGCTGATGAAATCAGCGTAGTAGAGCCCACTCAACCACTGCGTCTTGCTCGACAATTCAAAAACAAATGAGAGGCTAGGACTTTTGTCCCAGCCTCATCTTTATTTACTATTCTTTACGATTTATCTGCACTTCCCTGAAAAGTAAATTTCTCAGGATATTTTTTGATAAAACTTAGCTCATTTTCATTTCCATCATAATCATAGACAAAATCATCTGCTTCATCCAACTTCTCATAAAAAGCATCGCCATATTCTTCTTCCATCTGTACTAGCAGCTCAGATCTCTCTTCTCTAACAAAGGAGATAGTTCCGCCAAAGTATGCAAGAAGATTTTTGAAATTAGCAGCATGCTCCTTCATTCCAAATAGTCCCAAGCCCTTTAAAGTATCTTCCCAGACAATCCCAGTCGAATTATCGAAAAATTGATAGTGACCTTCATTGTTAACTTCGATAAAATACCAGATAATTGCCAGAAGGTATAGTCAACTGAAACATTTTTGTTCATTCATTGGTCTCTGCAAAAAAGTTTTGCTCTACACTTCATTGACTCCGTCTTCAATCTAAGACCTACGCTAAAACATTCAAGACTGCCACACTGACATCGTCAATAGCATTTTCTTGGTTAGAACGGCTATTGGTTACCAACATTTCAAGATTTCCTGCATTTTCATAATAGAAAGATGCACCTTTTGCATTAAATACGACCAAGAGATGTTCTTTTCCACCATGAATTTCGTAAACAATCCAACCACTACTTTCAATGGCTGTGTGTACAAAGACATGACGGTATACCTCTTCATAGGTTGGGTATGAAAAGGCACTAGTTTGTGTTTTAAGACGAATGATCTGACGGACAAACTCGATGCTATCTTGACGATCATTGATCAAATCCCAGTTAACCTGGTTGACGCTGTCAGGAGCATTGTAACTGTTCATTGCTCGCTCACGATCTTCGTGAGTCAACTCTCCATTTTCCCCAGTAGCTACAAGCTTGGTACGACCAAACTCTTGACCGAGCTCCATGAATGCCATCCCTTGCATGAGAAGGTTCATCGCTGTCGCTGTTTCAACTTTCTTCATGATACGGCTTTCACTCTCCGTTGGATGAAGAGTTTTAAGCAAATCATGCAAATTGTAGTTATCGTGAGCTTCTACATAGTTTAAGACCTGGTTAGGACTAAGGTAAGAACCAAGTTCACGACTTCCAAGGATAGCTTTGGCTACAATCGGCTCAGTACCTGCCCCACTGACGAAGCCAGACTTGATAGAACCATAGACTTCACAACCTTTGACCGCATCACGTTGATTATCATTAAAGAATCCAATGTTTGGCAACTGGTAGGCATTGTCTTTCTTAGCCTTGTCATAAGGAGCAAGACCTGTTCCCATATCCCAGCCTTCTCCATAAAGGATGATTTTCGGATCCACTTCGTCCATAGCCCAACGAATCATCTGCATGGTTTTAACATCGTGAATTCCCATCAAGTCAAAGCGGAAACCGTCAATATTGTATTCTTTTACCCAGTAGAGAAGAGAATCAATCATATACTTACGGAACATTTCGTGTTCACTAGCTGTTTCATTTCCGACACCTGTTCCATTTTGATAGGTTCCGTCACGGTTCATTCGATAATAGTAATCTGGAACCGTTGTTTGGAATGGTGCATCCACAGTTGAAAAGGTATGATTGTAAACAACATCCATAATAACACCGATACCAGCATCGTGATAGGCTTGTACCATGGTCTTTAAATCACGGATAGCTTGACCAGGATCATTTGGATTTGTAGACATACTAGTTTCTGGAGCATTATAGTTTTGTGGATCATAACCCCAGTTGTAGGTGACATTCCCATCTGCATCATACTCTTTATGTCGGTCTGCAATCGGCTGTAGTTGGACGTAGTTAACACCAAGTTCTTTAATATAGTCAAATGCTGTAGACTGACCATACTGATTGACCGTTCCCGTTTGAGCAGCTCCCAAAAAAGTTCCTCTTAATTCTGGAGCAACACCAGAGGTTTCCGACTGGGTCAAATCACGAATATGCATTTCATATACTACAGCTTGACAAGGGTTTTCTAAACGCCAAGTTGCTTCCCTACCATGCTTGACTTCAAAACCTTCAACCTGACGTTCTTTTTCTGAAAGAATCGCTGAACGTTTTCCATCTGGACTTGTCGCAATGGTATATGGATCACGTGTCAATGATTGATGATGTGGAAAATTAATCTGATATTGATAGGCACGACCAGCAAGACTTTCAGGAACTGTCAAATTCCAAACTCCAATTGTATTATCCTTGTGACTATATGAATAACTGTTGCCACGTTGCATTTCATAAGTCTTTAGGATAGTCGCATCATTACTTGCTGATTCATAAACTACAACTTGTACAGTTGTTGCTGTTGGCGACCAAAGTTTAAAGCTTGTTTCTTCTTCGGAAACCTGGCATCCCAACTCTCCTTGGTAACCCCAGTGGTGATCAAAACTAGCACTGTTAATAGCCTTGTCAAAAGCAAAAGGATTTTGATCCTTATAGTGAGGGCTTGCAATAGCAGGATTCTCGGAGTAGTAGACTGTATCGTCTCCATCTAAAATCCAAACTTCTGTCAAGAGTGGATAATAGTTGAAACGAATTGGATACTCTTTTGAAACTCCGTCTTTTGTAACCACAAAAGTCATTGTTTCAATAGCTTTTTCACTAGATTGAGTGAAAGAGAATTTTTCTCCAAAATACTCTTCTTCTTTTACTAATTCAACTGTATCGAGCGGCTTTTTACTAAAACTACAATCTTTATAAGCCTCATCCTTACGATGATAATGAATAAGTACAGGATAGTTGTACATGTTTCTCCCTAATTTCTAATTTCTAATTATTAAATTTATATAGTAATATTTCTTGATTAACTTATACGAATAGAACCAAGAAATGATAGGTGATTATTCTAAACTGTGTATTCCTTACAAACTCTCAAGCCAAGCTTCATCACGAATCTCTATTCCCAGTTCTTGTGCTTTTTGGAGCTTGCTTCCTGCATCTGCTCCTGCTACAACAAGGTCTGTTTTTTTCGACACACTACCAGTAACCTTGGCTCCTAGACTTTCTAATTTATTTTTAGCTTCTGAGCGATTCAAACGCTCTAGCTTTCCTGTCAATACGACAGTTAGACCAGACAAGGCAGCATTTGCTGCAACTGTCTGTCCTTTGTAGTCTAGATTAACACCTGATTCTTTCAATTCCCTTAAAAGGATTGCAGAACCCTCTGTAGCAAAATAGGTCTGTAGACTTTGAGCAATGACACTCCCCAAACTTTCAATATTTGCAATTTCTTCAGGATTGGCTTGTGCTAGCGATTCGATTGAGTGGAAGTTTTGTAAAAGCAACTGACTTGCCTTACTTCCTACATGACGAATCCCCAAACCAAACAAGAGTTTTTCAGCAGAATTTTCTTTGGATGCTTGAATAGCCTGGTAGAGCTTTTGAGCAGATTTTTCCTTGATACCATCTAGCAAAAGCAAATCTTCCACAGTCAAGCGATAAATATCTGCAACATCCTTAACCAAATTGGCAGCAAATAATTTCTCCACGATTGATGGGCCAAGGCCAGAGATATTCATAGCATCACGCGATGCGAAATGCGTCAAACCTTCCTTGATTTGAGCAGGGCATCGTGGATTGATACAACGAAGAGCCACCTCATCTTCAAAGTGTAACAGCTTACTCTCACAACTTGGACAGTTTGTTGGGATATCTAGTTTTTCCTCCGACACACGTTTAGACTCCACCACTCGTAGAACAGCTGGTATGATATCACCCGCTTTGTAGACAATGACTGTGTCATCCTTACGGATATCCTTTTCAGCGATATAGTCGACATTATGAAGAGTTGCACGACTTACAGTTGTACCTGCAAGTTGCACTGGAGTAAGATTAGCAGTCGGAGTCACAACTCCTGTACGCCCTACTGTCCAGTCAACAGAAAGAAGTTTCGCTTCTTTTTCTTCTGCTGGGAATTTATATGCTACTGCCCATTTAGGTGCTTTGACTGTAAATCCTAGTTGCTCCTGACCAGCTAGATCATTGACCTTAATCACAACTCCATCGATATCATAAGGCAACTGATCTCTTTCTTGACCAATTTCTTGAATAAACGCCCAAACCTCGTCCATACTATGAGCTAATAGACGTCTTTGATTAACTACAAAGCCTAATTGTTCTAAATGTTTCAAAACCTTCTCTTGACTATCCCGAGTTGAAGGACTAGCTTCCTGATAAAGGAAGGTTGCAAGATTACGTTTGGCTACTACTGCTGTATCTAGCTGACGAAGTGTTCCTGCAGCAGCATTTCTTGGATTTGCAAATTCTGGCTCCCCGTTTTCTTGACGAGATTGATTGACCTGGTCAAAAGAAGCTCTCGGCATATAACATTCACCACGAACTGTTATATCTATTTTTTCAGATAATGCTAAAGGAATGTCTTTCACTCGTTTAAGATTTTCAGTGATGTTTTCACCAATGGAGCCATCACCTCGAGTTGCTCCAGCAACAAAAATTCCCTGCTCATAAGTCAAGGAAATCGATAAACCATCAATCTTCAACTCACAAATATAAGTGACATCATCCAATTCTTTACGAACACGCGCATCAAAGGCGTCGAGTTCTTCACGTGAAAAAGCATCCTGCAAACTATAAAGAGGATACTGATGACTATATTTCTCAAACCCATCAAGAATCTTTCCACCAACACGATGTGTCGGACTTTCTGGTAAAACTTGGTCAGGATGAGCTTTTTCTAACTCTACCAATTCACGATAAAGACGGTCATACTCACTATCAGATACAGATGGATTATCACTTGTATAATACTCTGTCGCATAGCGATTGAGCAGTTCAACGAGCTCTTTCATTCTTTCATTCATAGAACCATTTTACCATAAAAAGGACTCTATAAACAATCCTCAAGCTCTAAAAAAGAAAATGAGAAGGATATTTCTATCGCTTCTCATTTATTTTTATTTTTTACGATTCAAAATAGCATTCAAGACGATGGCTACTGTACTTGCAATAACAATACCATTTGAAAAGAACATTTGTAATTCAGTCGGTAAAGTATTGAAGAGATTGCTTCCGTTCAACCCCACCCCAGCAGAGATAGAAACCGCTGCAATGAGGAAGTTGTGTTCATTGTGCTCAAAGTCTACACGCGCCAAGATTTGCATCCCTTGGAGAGATACAAAACCAAACATGACGAGCATAGCTCCACCAAGAACAGGGCTAGGAATAATCTGAGCCAAGGCACCAAACTTAGGCAAGAGACCAAGTAAGATAAGGAAACCAGCTGCGTAGTAGATTGGCAAACGAGTACGAATACCTGAAAGTTTCACCAAACCAACGTTTTGTGAAAATCCTGTATATGGGAAGGTGTTGAAAAGTCCACCAAGCAGAACAGCGAGACCTTCAGCACGATAACCATTGCGAAGACGAGTGCTATCGATTGGATCTTTAGTAATATCAGAAAGGGCAAGATAAACACCAGTTGATTCTACCATAGATACAGTAGCGATAATACACATCATGACAATAGAAGAAATCTCAAATTGCGGAGCACCGAAGTAAAATGGAGTTGGGATATGAACGAGTGGAGCTTCTGCTACTGGTGAGAAATCAACCAAGCCCATTGTTGCAGCGATAATGGTACCTGCAATCAAGCCAATCAAAATTGAAATAGATTTGATAAATCCTTTTGTAAGAATATTTACCAAGAGAATAATGAGGACTGTAATCATGGCCAAGGCTAAACTTTGTCCAGTTGGTTTTTCAACGTTATTTCCCATATTTCCGATGGCAACAGGAATCAAGGTCAAACCAATCGTCGTAATGACAGATCCAGTTACGATTGCAGGGAAAAGATTGGCAACCTTAGAGAAGATACCTGAAATCAGGATAACATAAATCCCTGAAACAATCAAAGCTCCGAACATAGCACCGCTACCATGACTCTGACCGATCATGATAAGAGGAGCAACAGACTGGAAGGCTACCCCAAGAACAATAGGTAAACCAACACCAAAATGTTTATTGAGTTGCAATTGCAAGAGAGTTGCAACCCCACACATAAAGATATCTGTTGAAATAAGGTAGGTCAACTGTTGAGCTGAATACCCTAAAGCACTTGCAATCATGATTGGTACCAGGATTGAACCTGAGTACATGGCTAGCAAGTGTTGCAAACCAAGAACGGCTGCCTGTGAGTGGTTTTCCTGTTGTTTCATTAGATGTCTGCCTCCTTAAATATAACTTTTCCATTTTCAAAACGCTCTAATCGCGCGAGTGATACTACTTGATGGCCTGATTTTTCTAGCAGTCCACGACCATCTTGGAAAGATTTTTCAATCACAATTCCGATAGCTTCAACTGTAGCACCAGCCTGTTCAATAATCTGAATCAAACCTTTAGCTGCTTGACCATTAGCCAAGAAATCATCAATAATCAATACTTTATCTTGAGGAGATAAGAACTTACCTGCAATAGATACGGTACTAGTTACTTGTTTAGTGAAAGAATAAACTTCAGCAGTCAAAATTCCTTCATTCATAGTAATATTTTTTGCCTTCTTAGCAAAAATCATGGGTACATCTAACTGTTCAGCCACATAAAGGGCTGGGGCAATTCCAGATGCCTCAATGGTTACGACTTTGGTAATACCAGCATTTTTAAAATGCTCTGCAAAAGTACGACCAACCTCGCGCATCAAGGAATAATCAACTTGGTGGGTTAAGAAGGAATCCACCTTAAGAATATTCTCACCAAGAACGTTTCCGTCCTTTAAAATTCGTTCTTCTAATAATTTCACAATAACCTCCGAAATAAAAAGAGACTTACCAAGTAAGCCTCTAGGAAATAAAGAAATAGATTTAACACTTATCCTTATATCTCTGCAGCTTACTCATTGTTAGGTATTTACGGTACCTTGTAGAAACGCCACGCCAATTCGTGGCATAAATAAGTAATCATATTTTTAGTGAGCATCACCATTCCAGATAGAGTTCTTCACAATGACATAGTCAACGTGACGAAGATCAGCAACCTTACGACCTCCAGCATAAGAAATCGAACTTTGCAAATCCTGTTCCATCTCAGTTAAGGTATCCTGTAAATGTCCTTTGGCAGGAAGAAGAATTTTCTTACCTTCGACATTCTTATAGGCACCTTTTTGGTATTCTGAAGCGGAACCATAGTATTCTTTAAATTGTTTACCATCGACTTCGACAGTTTTACCAGGGCTTTCGATATGGCCTGCAAATAAAGAACCAATCATAACCATACTTGCACCAAAGCGGATCGACTTGGCAATATCTCCGTGTGTACGGATACCACCATCGGCAATAATCGGTTTACGCGCAGCTTTAGCACACCAGCGAAGAGCTGCTAACTGCCAACCACCAGTACCAAAACCAGTTTTAACCTTAGTAATACATACTTTACCTGGACCGATTCCGACCTTAGTAGCGTCTGCTCCAGCATTTTCAAGTTCACGAACTGCCTCTGGAGTACCAACGTTACCTGCGATGACAAAGGTATCTGGCAATTCTTTTTTGATGTGCTGAATCATAGAAATCACGCTGTCAGCATGACCATGAGCGATATCAATAGTGATGTACTCTGGTGCATCAGCCTTTAATTGACTAACAAAGTCATACTCGTAATCTTTAACACCAACAGAGATAGAAGCAATCAAACCTTTCTCATGCATGCGTTTCACAAAGGGAATACGTCCCTCTTCATCAAAACGGTGCATAATATAGAAATAACCACCTTTTGCAAGTTGTTCTGCAACATCTTCATCCAAGATCGTCTGCATATTAGAAGGAACAACTGGTAATTTAAAGGTGTGCTTTCCAAGTGTCACTTGTGTGTCAGCTTCTGCTCGACTTTGAAGGACACACTTATTTGGGATTAGCTGAATATCCTCGTAGTCAAAGATTGGAAATTCGTTTAACATATTGATGTCTCGTTTCTTTTATAATGACCTACCTATGCTTGCGCATCACTACGCCTTTTCCGACGTTTCCTTTAAAGATTATAAACTAAGATAAAGTTTTTGTCAATTATTTTGAAACCTAAAGTTTATATAGTTCGGATTTTGCTCGTAGTTTCATAAAAAATAGAGAGTTTATAGACTCTCTATTTTATGTTTTATCTTAATAATACTCTCCCTGACGGTAATCCCATGAGTTAAAGGTATCTGACAGGTGCATCATGATTTTATCAATATCAAGTCCTTTACGGATAACAACCGGTGCTGGTGAAGTCGAGCGTGCTCCTCCTTGTTCTGAGATGAGTTTTCCATCTTTATCGACCATTGACACCATCACGCCTTGCTCGTAACGAGTTTCAATCGTTTTGTCAGGCTGGATAGAAGCCACATAGTCGTCAGCCTCGATAACAAGGTCCACTGCGCCTTCGATACGTTCTCCGATTCCTTCTACCTTACCACGGTTTCCTTTTCCAGATGGGTTGGCTGATGAAGCGTAGACCATCTTGCCTTCTTCCCAAAGTTTGGCAGCCAATTGTTCACCAGCGTTACCGAACTTGATTACAAAACAGCTAGTCCCACGCACGTCAGTCATAAGTTCTTCACGGCCATCACCGTATGCTTTTAGTTTTTCAAAAGCTTCTGGTTTCCAAGGAAGGATACAGCCAAGAAGAATATCTTCATCCCAATGTTTTTGATAAAAGGCTTCAATTTCAGGGTTGAGTTGTGCTAAAGCGCGAAGCTCATCCATGCTACCACAGAGAACCACACCTGGTTTGTTACGATTACGTTCTTTAGCTTCAAACTTGCGTTCAAGTCCTGCCTTATCACTGGTCATGATGATATAACCAACTTTAGTAGGGCAAACGATACATCCGCCCTCACCTTTTAAAATGTCATAACCTTCTTGTGAAAGTGTTCCGTTCCATTGAATGTGTTTTGTCATAATTCTATTTCCTTTTCTAATTCTCTTCTAGTCCTGCCAGTAGGCTGGACGTTGTTTTTCATAAGCAGCAATCAAATCTTCGTACTGCATGGTAATACCGATATCATCCAAACCATTTAGGAGCTTGTGTTTCCATTCGCTATCAATTTCGAAAGTGAATTCCCCGACTGGTGAAATGATTTTCTGTTGTTCCAAGTCCACAGTTACCTGGTCGCTTGGTTTCAATTGGGCGAGTTTTTCTCTAACTTCCCTTGGTTGAACAATTGGCAACATACCATTATTGAGCTCATTATTGTAATGAATATCTCCAAAAGATCCTGCAGTTACGACCTTAAAACCATAGTCTGCTAGCGCCCAAGCTGCGTGCTCTCTAGAAGAGCCAGCTCCAAAGTTATCCCCTGTGATAAGAATACTAGCCTTACGGTACTCTGGCCGATTAAAGACAAAGTCTGGGTCCTCAGTATACTTATCATCCAAATAACGCCAAGCATACATGAGGTATTTGCCAAAACCTTTCTTATCAATCAACTTCAGAAACTGTTTGGGAAGAATTTGGTCGGTATCGATGTTATCATTCATCAGAGGAACGGTCGTTCCCGTATAAACAGTAAATTTCTCCATATCCTCTCCTTACTGGGCTTCTGGCATTTGCCGTACATCTACGAAGCGCCCTGCGATTGCTGCCGCAGCTGCCATAGCTGGACTACAGAGATGAGTCTTAGCACCAAAGCCCTGTCGATCCTCAAAGTTTCGATTGCTAGTCGAGGCACAGTGAACCCCATCTGGTATCTTGTCAGGATTCATCCCTAGGCACATGGAGCATCCAGGGTCTCTCCATTCGAAGCCAGCATCTAGGAATACCTTGTCCAAACCTAACTTCTCAGCAGCTCGCTTGACTGGTCGAGAACCAGGTACCACGATAGCCGTCAAATTTGGTGCGATTTTCTTCCCTTCTACAAATCGAGCCGCCAGTTGCAAATCGCTAAGTCTAGCGTTGGTACAAGAACCAATAAAGACATAACCTAGTTGGATATCTGCTGGTTTTTGACCTGGTTGCAAATCCATGTAATGATAGGCTCGTTCATCATTCATATCCTTTATTTCTGGGAAGCTAGAATCAAAGTCAACACCCATAGCGGGATTAGTACCCCAAGTCACCATAGGAGCCAATTCTGAGACATCCAAACTAATAACCTTATCATAAACGGCATCTTCATCACTCACCAGTCTTTTCCAATCAGCTACTGCTGCAGCAAAATTCTTGGGAACACACTCTCGACCTTTTAGATAGTCAAAAGTGGTCTGATCTGGATTCATGATTCCCATTTTGGAACCAAATTCGATGGACATATTGCAGATAGTCATACGCTCTTCCATGCTCAGTGCATCAATGGCTTGACCTCGATACTCCACCACGTAGCCAACACCACAAGCAACACCGTATTTGGCAATTAAGGCTAGAATGAAATCTTTGGCATAAACCCCTTTTTGAGGAACTCCTGTGAATTCCACCAACATTTTCTTGGGTTTAACCTGCCAAATGGTTTGGGTTGCAAAGACATGTTCGACCTCACTGGTCCCAATACCGAAGGCAATCGCTCCAAAAGCTCCGTGAGTTGCAGTATGGCTATCACCACAGACGATAAATTTTCCTGGTTGTGTTCTTCCTGTTTCTGGACCAACCATATGAACGATACCTTGTTTTTCTGAACCGTGGGCAGCATGTTCAATCCCAAATTCCTCAACGTTTTCAGCCAGTTTATCAATTTGAGCCTTGGAAATCACATCTCGGATATCGTAGATATTGACTGTCGGAACATTGTGGTCAAAGGTAGCAAATGTTAAATCCGGTCGTCTCAATCTGCGCCCCGCATCTCGTAATCCTTGAAAAGCTTGAGGACTAGTCACTTCATGGATATAGTGCTGATCTACATACATGAGTTGAGGTTGTCCCTCTTCCCCCGTTATAACATGGAGGTTCCATAATTTATCAAAAATCGATTTCCCTGCCATCCATTACCTCCATATAAAATACAAAGCTATTAGTGTGGTCACCATCCCAAGGAACCAAACTGTTTTAAAGTACCATTTTCTAGTCTTGTGATGAAAAGTGATTCCTGCTAACCAAGCACCAAAACCACCACAAGTAAAAGCTAAAATGACTAAGATTTTCTCAGGGATGCGCCAAGCTTTTTTCTTTGCCTTGGATTTGTCAATACCATAAATTAAGAAAATCATGACATTCCAAATCAAGAGGGCAAGAGTGATTCCTTCATTTATCTTCATAGTCTTGCTATAATAGCTTCTGTCATTTCCTTAGTCGAAGCCTGACCTCCAATATCTCTTGTTAAAATTCCTGTTGCTAAACTTGCTTCTACAGCATGTTCGATAAGTTCCGCATCTTCAAATCGACCAAAACTATCTCGCAGCATCATAGCAACTGATAAAATCATGGAAATAGGATTAGCAATCCCTTGACCTGCAATATCAGGCGCTGAACCGTGAATAGGTTCATAGAGGCTTGGTCCATTTTCAGAATGACTGGCTGATGGCATGACCCCAAGTGTGCCAGATAGAACGCTTGATTCATCCGAGAGAATATCTCCAAAAAGATTCTCTGTCACGATAACGTCAAACTTAGCTGGATTAGTAATCATGAGCATGGCAGCTGAGTCGACTAACTGGTGTTCTAAGGTTACATCAGGATAATCTTTTGCGACTTCGTCAGCCACTCTCCTCCAGAGTTTTGAAGTTGCTAGCACGTTTTGCTTATCGATACTGGTAACGATTTTTCTCCGATTTCTTGCGATTTCAAAGGCTTTACGAATAATTCGCTCCACTTCATCATAACTATAATCGTTGATATCACGAGCTTTTTTCTCTTCGAGGATATGATCTCCAAAGTAAATCCCACCTGTCAATTCACGCACCACAACAAAGTCAACACCTGCAATTCTTTCTGGTTTGAGAGGTGACAAGTGCTTAAGACTCTCAAAGATTTTTACTGGACGAATATTGGCATAGAGATTGAGTTCCTTACGGAGAGCCAGCAAGCCTTGTTCAGGCCGCACCGCTGCCCCATCATACCGAGGACTACCGATAGCTGCTAGGAGAATGGCATCTGCTTCTCTACTTGCCTTGAGGGTTTCATCAGGTAAGGGATGCCCTGCTGCATCAATACCTGCACCTCCAAAAGGTCGTCTGTCTATCTCAAAGTCAAAGCCTGTTTTTTTAGCTAGAGCTTCCAGCACTTCTAAACCAGCTTCCATGATTTCTGGGCCGATACCATCACCTGCCAGGGCAACTATTTTTTTTGTCATAGCATTCTCCTTTACACACTAGGCATGTCACGATAGGAAACTGGTGCTCCCATCTCCCCAGCATTCTCTTTTTGAACAAAGGTATTGGCATTGATGTAGGCAATAGCTGAAGCCTTCAATACATCGAAATCAAGGCCTGCTGCGTTAAAGATGGTCTCTGTATCTCTATTTTCAACAGTAACTAAGACTCGAGCTTGGGCATCGATACCATCTGTTACCGCATCAATTGTATATGATACCAACCGAACAGATTGATTAAAGAACTTGTCAATAGCATTAAAGATGGCCTCCACAGAACCTTGCCCAGTAGCATTAAATTCGACCTTCTCACCATCCAGATTAGATAGGCTGACAGTTGCTTCAATGGTATTGTCCACATGAGTTTGAAGTTGTAAATCATCAAAGTGGAAGCCTTCTGGGTTTTCAACCATTGTTCCAGCTACCAGAGCTCTAATATCAGCGTCTGTGATTTCTTGCTTCTTATCCGCCAGCGACTTGAACTTAGTAAAGAGTGGTTTGATGTCTTCTTCTGTAAAGTCTAGGGCTAGGTCTCTCAGTTTTTCTACAAAGGCATGACGACCAGACAATTTACCAAGTGGAAGACTGTTACTCTTGATACCCACCAATTCAGGTGTAATGATTTCATAAGTGAGAGGATTTTTAAGAACACCATCTTGGTGAATACCCGATTCATGAGAGAAGGCATTTCCACCGACAACAGCCTTATTTTTAGGAACTGGAATACCAGAGAAACGAGAAACCATTTCAGAAGTATTGAGGGTTTCGTTTAGGACAATACTTGTCTCAGCTTGGTAGTAATCTTGACGAATATTAAGGGCAACCGCTATTTCTTCCAAAGCAGCATTCCCAGCTCGTTCCCCTATACCGTTAATGGTTCCCTCAACACGTCCTGCACCATTCTTAACAGCCGCGAGGCTATTTGCTACCGCCATTCCGAGGTCATCGTGGCAGTGAGGTGAATAGATAATCTGACGGTCTGTTTGTACATTGTCAATCAAATACTTGAAGATATTCCCATATTCCTCTGGTGTGGTAAAACCAACCGTGTCAGGAATATTGATATAGGTTGCCCCTGCGTCTACCGCTGTTTGAACGACTTGTAAGAGGAAATCCAGCTCAGTTCTAGTCGCATCTTCTGGAGAGAATTCTACCACTTCAAACTTAGAACGTGCATAGGAAACATGCTCTTTTATAGCTTCTAATATTTCCTCTTTGCTTTTATTCAACTTAAATTCACGATGGATAGGACTAGTAGCGATAAAAACATGGATTTGTGGATACTTAGCATCCTTAAGTGCTTCATAACAAGCGTCAATATCTGATTTAACAGAGCGAGCTAAACCAGTCACTGCTGTTTTCTTCAAGACTTTTGCAATTTCCTGAACAGCAGTAAATGAGTCAGGACTAGCTGCTGGAAAACCAGCTTCAATTGCCGAAATTCCCCATTTTTCCAGTTGTCTTGCTATGGCAATCTTTTCCTTAATAGAAAAATTAACACCTGGTGTCTGCTCACCATCTCGAAGGCTAGTATCTAGAAATTCAACTGTTCTCATAAGATTTCCCCTTTTCTAAATTTGGTTTAAAAAAACATCTCGCTCGGAGTTCCAAGCGAGATGTTGATTTACTCCCGCTTGGTAAGCCAAACAGGACTAATGCTTCTGCACTAGCCCGAGTACCTCAACAACAAAGCAAATTGATTAAACTTAGCTGTTTTCATGTTTGACTTTCTCCTTCGTTTGATATCTTGTTTAGTATTCTAGCATAGGAAAAATCACTTGTCAAGAAAAAATCCAATATTTTCTGAAAATTTCTTCAGTAAAGAATATTTTGCTAATTGAAAATGTTTGAAAAATCAAGTAAATCTAATTACTTTTTCAAGGTCAAGTTCCAGCTTTTTTCGATCAATTCTAGCAACTCTTCATCTGATAAACTATCATCCAGTGGCACACTAATCCAGTAGCGCTTGTTCATATGAAAGGCTGGATAAATCCCTTTTTTTACCAACAAATCAAATACTTGATCATGTTTGAGATTGACTGCTTCCACTAATCCTTCTCTGCCCTTTTCAAGCTCATCCCAAGAAATCTTCATAAGAACCGCATACCACTTTTGATTGCCCTCATGGCGTAAAATCGCAGTATCAGGAGATTTCTCCCATAAGTATTCTAATTGATTTTCATACTTTTCTTGAACACGAGTCATGATTCTCTTGGTCTGAGGATAGATAAAATCCTGCACATCAAAACAAGACTTTCGGATTTCATAAAGAACTTCTAAGCAGGCTTCACGGACACTTCCTACAAATGTCCCTCTCATACTGGTCATATGAACTTGTGGATAGAGATCACCAGTTTCTTGGTCATAAACTTGAAAACCTAAGACTCCATCCTCAACTGTAACCAACATGAGAAAATCTCCCTGCAAGATAGTCGAACTATGGGTCCATACGCCTTGATTTTCTACAAATCCATACTCTTTAGCCTTTTTACTGTTAAATTGGTAGGCCTTAAAAATTTCAAACATAAGTGAAAACTGCTACCAAAAGCTAGCAGTTCCTTTCTATTTTTTAAAAGACAACCTTTGTTCCATGTAATTGTGTCACACCTAGTTGGTCGATAAAGGTTTGACGGTTGTCCATGTCAATCCCTCCACCAGGTAAAATTTCAATTTTTCCTGTAGCGTGTTCTAAAATTTTGTGATAGTGAGCAAAACGTTTCTCTAGAGAATCGCCAGATACACCAGCACGAGTCAGGATGCGTGCCACTCCAGCTTGGCTGAGCCAATCAATAGCTTCTAATTGATCTTGGTCGCTCAATTCATCAAATGCCATATGGAAAACAATTTCCATACCTTTAGATGCAGCAATCAATTTTTCAAGATTGGCCTTGTCCAACTTCTTATCAGCAGTCAATGCACCAAAGACAACGCCTTGGCTTCCTGCTTGAGCAGTTAGAGCAATATCCTCAAGCATGATAGCAACTTCTAAATCATTGTAGACAAAATCACCACCACGCGGGCGAATCATAGTCATAATGGTCGTATCGTAGTCGACCGCCAGTTCCACAGCTGCCTTTGTCACTCCGTAGCTTGGAGTTGTTCCACCAACTGCTAGATTATCACAGAGCTCGATGCGGCGAGCTCCTGCCTGCATAGCTTTTTCAAGCAAGGTTACATTTTCAGCACAAAATTCGTAAATCATTTGATTCTCCTTGAAGATTAGTTTAAATTTATTATATCATATTATTCCGAATATGTTTTTATTTTTATCAAGGGAAATCGTTACTTATTAAAGCTATTCTTTATCAGGAATCACCTTAAAAAGATAGTAGGTAATAAAGATGGTTAAACATCCCAAACCGATTTTGACTGGTAAAAGAGGCGCAAAATAAATGGAAATTCCCATCAAGATATAAATCGATACAATAATTTTTTTCTTACGTTCACGCGCAATAGACTTGGTCTCACGAAAGTCAGCTACGTAAGTCTGATAAAGTTTGGTATGATAAAGCCAATCTTCAAAACGTTTAGAAGATTTTGAAAAACAGGCAATTGACAACAAGAGAAAGGGAGTTGTTGGCAAAAGTGGTAAAACTACACCTACCAGAGCTAGGGCTAATGAGATAAAACCAATACTGAGATAAATGAAACGCATATTTTCTCCTAGTTAAAATAATCTTATTCTAGTTTCGCATACAATGATGAATTTTGTCAAGCTTCAACTAAAAAGAGCCTGAAATTTAATTTCAGGACTCATTTTATTTGATTTTTTCTTCTTCGTAATCACCATTGCTACAAACAACCTGCTTACCGCCACCACGGACTTTTTTCTCCATGAGGAAGTTGCCACATTTTGGGCAATCTCGTCCAACAGGTTTATCCCAAGAAGTGAATTCACACTCTGGATAACGATTGCATCCATAGAAAATACGATTACGTTTGGTTTTGCGTTCGATGATTTGACCTTGATGACAGCTTGGGCATTCGACACCAATTTCTTTCACGATTGCTTGTGTATGACGGCAATCTGGGAAATTACTACAAGCATAGAATTTACCAAAGCGGCCTAATTTAATCACCATAGGACTGCCACATACTTCACAATCAAATCCTGCCGGCTCGTCCTTGATTTGGATTTTTTCCATCTCCTCTTCGGCTTTGGCAACCTCTTTAGAGAATGGTTTGTAAAAGGCGTCGATAACACGTTGCCACTGTTCTTTTCCGACCTCGACATCATCAAGTTTTCTTTCCATTTCAGCTGTAAAGGTCACATTGACAATATCAGGGAAGTACTCAACAATCAGTTTGTTAACAATTTCTCCCAATTCAGTCGGCTCAAAACGCTTGGCTGCAAGGCGGACATAATAGCGCTTTTGGATGGTTTCAATGGTTGGTGCATAAGTTGATGGACGTCCAACTCCATTTTCTTCCAAGGTCTTAATCAGTGTTGCTTCCGAATATCGGGCTGGTGGTTGAGTGAAGTGCTGCTCAGGTTTACTATTGACCTGCTTGACGACATCACCAACTGCCATATCCGGCAACATCTTATTCTTATCTGAGTCATTGTAAATGGCCAAGTAACCATCAAACTTAACCTGGCTACCATTTGCTGCAAATTGAACTCCATTTTGAGACAGTTTCACAGCCATGGTATCAAAGATAGCACCCGTCATCTGACTCGCTACAAAACGGTTCCAGATAAGGGTATAGAGTTTGAGTTGGTCTTTATCCAAGTACTTAGCAATCTTTTCAGGTGTATTGAAAACACTTGATGGGCGGATAGCCTCATGGGCATCTTGGGCACCTGAAGCATTCTTGACTTTGCTGCCATGCTTAGAATACTTACTACCAAAACGTTCATTGATGTAGCTAGCTGCTTCGTTTTGCGCCACTGGACTGATACGAGTCGAGTCTGTACGCATATAGGTGATCAAACCTTGGACGCCCGTACCAATATTAATCCCTTCATAGAGTTGCTGGGCAACCATCATGGTCTTTCGAGTACGGAAATTGATCTTGTTAGCTGCATCCATCTGCATAGTTGAGGTCGTATAAGGTAGTGGAGCGTTACGCTTGCGTTCTTTTTTATCTACCTGATCAACTGTAAAGTCTTTGCTAGATAGGTGAGACAAGACTTCTTTGACCTCTTCATTACTAGTCAATTTCATCTTCTTGCCATTCATTCCATAGAAGGATGCTTGGAATTGCTTAGTTCCCTTTTTGAAGACTCCATCAATAGTCCAATATTCTTCTGGTTGAAAAGCATTGATCTCATTTTCACGGTCAATGATTAACTTGAGCGCAACAGACTGAACACGGCCAGCTGATAAGCCCTTCTTGACCTTTTTCCATAAAATTGGTGAAATTGAATAACCTACCAAGCGGTCCAATACACGACGGGCTTGTTGGGCATCCACCAAATCCATGTCAATCTTACGAGGTTCTTTAAAAGCATTTTTTACCGCATCTTTTGTAATCTCATTGAAAACAACACGGTTAGTTTCATTCTCATCTAGATTCAGAATATGGGCCAAATGCCAAGAAATAGCTTCTCCTTCACGGTCCGGGTCACTTGCGAGGAAGACTTTATTGGCTTTTTTAGCTTCTTTTTTCAAGTCATTGATGAGAGGACCTTTTCCGCGAATATTGATATATTGGGGCTCGTAGTTATTCTCAAAATCGACCGACATACTGGATTTTTTCAAATCACGGATATGACCGACACTTGCTAAAACTTTATAGTTTCTACCCAAATATTTTTCAATCGTTTTAGCCTTTGCAGGCGACTCCACGATTACTAGATTTTTTTTAATTGTTGATTTTTTCTTCTTTGTTGCCGTAGCCACAGTATCACACCTTTTCAAAGTAATAAACTTTATAAAGTGTAAACCATTTTTAAAAACCTGTCAAGACTTAACTACTATATATAGAAGAAAAGTTTAATCAATAAATCTTTTCTCGTGCCTAAAATTCAAATTCTGCTAACACATCCTGACCGCTTGAAACAAGTTTTGCTCCTTCCTGGACCAAATGATGGCAACCATCTGAACGACCATCTAAAATACTACCTGGAATAGCAAAGACATCTCTCCCTTCTTCCATAGCTCGCTCACAAGTAATTAAACTACCAGATCTCATCTTTGCTTCAGCAACGATAACACCCATACAAAGGCCAGCAATAATCCGATTTCTTGCTGGAAAGTGATATTTCAAAGGTTC
This sequence comes from Streptococcus infantis, assembly GCF_019929575.1. GTDB lineage: Bacteria > Bacillota > Bacilli > Lactobacillales > Streptococcaceae > Streptococcus > Streptococcus infantis_L. The sequence continues at coordinate 12,679 of NZ_JAHZPU010000016.1, read as the reverse complement.
TTCACCTGGTCCGTACTCACTGAGTAGCAAATGGTATTCACCAATATAGTCCTGCAATCGTTTATTGGATCGTGGGTAATAGACATCTAAGCCAGTACCAATGACAGCAATGGTTTTCCCGCCACCTTGGAGAATAGACATATGTGCTGCAGTATCAATTCCTCTAGCAAGGCCGCTTACAACCACCAGCTCATTCTCCAATTCTTCAATAATCTTACGGACTGATTTTGCTCCTGTTTGACTACAAGAGCGACTGCCTACAACCGCAATCTTAGGCAACTTTAGGAGATTTAAATCCCCCTTATAGAATAATAATACTGGAGCATCATAGATTTCACTGAGAGCAAAGGGATAGACATCATCTAGAATTGAAAATGAAGGAAATTTTTCAAAGTCACTTCTTAATCTCTCCATACTTTCAAAGGTAAGTTTATGGTAACGTTCCATAAAAAGAACAGGATTTCGACACTCGGATGCATTTGCTATCGTTTCTAAGGTTAATTCCTGATCATAGATTTCTCCATATTGAAGTACTTTTAAAACTTGTTGATTACTTAAACCTGCTTGTTTCAACTTATAAATCTCAAAATTATCAATCTTAATTTTCATGATAAACTCCTTATTTTTCTCTCTATCTATTTATTCGTAGAAAAAGAAAAAAACTTCCAAACAATTTTACTTGTTTAGGAAGTTTCTAGTTATATTAGTAATCTGGACGAAGCACTCCAGTGACAGTTGCCTTGGTTGCTTCATAGTCTCCATCAATAACAACCTTGATAATGCGTTTAGCACCCTCTTCAGGTGTAGGAACTAAAGGTAGACGAGTTGGCCCAGCTTCAAATCCCATATAGTTGAGGACTGCCTTCACAGGTGCAGGACTTGGGTAAGAGAAGAGAGCATTAACTTTAGGAATAAATTTACGTTGAATAGCTGCTGCTTTCTTCATATCACTCTCTTCAATCGCAGTGAACATTTCATGCATTTCATCCCCATTTGTATGGGAAGCAACAGAAATAACCCCATCAGCACCCAAGTTCATCGCATGGAAAGCATCACCATCTTCACCAGTGTAAACCAAAAATTCTTCTGGTTTATGCTCAATCAAGTAAGCCATATTCGCAAGACTGGTACATTCTTTGACACCAATGATGTTTGGATGTTCCGCCAAACGAAGTAAGGTATCTGGAGTCATTTCAACAACTACACGACCTGGTATGTTATAGATAATAATTGGCAAATCCGATGCGTCTGCAATAGCTTTAAAGTGCTGGTACATACCTTCTTGAGATGGTTTATTGTAGTAGGGAACAATCGCTAGACCAGCCGCAAAACCGCCAAACTCTGCTACCTCTTTGACGAACTCAATAGAGTCACGTGTATCATTGGTACCAACACCAGCAATTAAAGGAACACGGCCATTAACAACCCTTTGAACAGCTGCAAACAACTGCAACTCTTCATCGTGAGTTAGAGTCGGACTCTCAGCAGTTGTTCCTGCTAGGAGAATTCCATCTGTATGATGAGCTAATAAATGTTCAATCAACTTTGGAATAGCATCGAAATTGATAGATCCATCTTCATGAAAAGGAGTAATAAAGGCCGTGATAATTTTACAATTTTTTAAATCTTGATAAGACATCGGAAAACCTTTCTCTATAAGAAAGAGGCTGGGGCATACTTGCCTTTGCCTCCTGTTCTGTAAGTAAAACAAGTAGATTCGTTAGATAGCGAAGGAGAAATCAAACTCTTCGAGTTACTGATTTCTGTTTCATAACGCAGTGGTTGATTGCTCAAAGCAATGCTTTGAGGTTGCAGATAAGACTTACGAAGTAAGTTCTTCCTTAAGTTTTAACATGCTATCAAATCCCTAAAAATATCCTAATCAACTGTGCGGGGGGGGGGAGTATAAAAGTCCGGTGGACTTTTATAGCCTGAACCTTGAATTATAAAAGCGAAGGAGAAATCAATCTCTTCGAGTCACTGATTTCTGTTTCATGACGCAGTGGTTGATTGGAATTACTCATGTTTGCAACATTCGTACTTCCTAATCAACTGTGCGGGGGGAGTATAAAAGTCCAGTGGACTTTTATAGCCTGAGCCTAAAATTATAAAAGCGAGGAAGAAATCAAACTCTTCGAGTTACTAATTTCTGTTTTGCTCCCTATTTCAATTCAAATTTTAATTCAGCTGTTGGGCATACTAGACCACGTTCGTGAAGTGTTTCTGCGATTTGAACTGAGTTCCAAGCTGCACCTTTAAGAAGATTATCAGATACTACCCACATATGGATACCTTTTTCTGCATCCAAGTCTTTACGGATACGTCCAACGAATGTATCACGTGAACCAACAGCATTTACTGCTTGAGGATAGATTTGGTGAGCAACATCATCTTCAAGAACTGCACCTGGGAAGGCAGCAATAGCTGCTTTCACTTCTTCGATTGGTGCTACTTCTTTTGTTTCAATATAGACTGACTCAGAGTGAGCTGACAAAACTGGAATACGTACACATGTTGCTGATACAGCAATGCTATCGTCTTCCATGATTTTCTTAGTTTCATTGGTCATCTTCATCTCTTCGTAAGTATAGTCATTGTCAGTGAAGACGTCAATTTGCGGAAGAGCGTTGAAGGCGATTGGATAGTGTTTCTTATCTCCACCTGAAGGCAAGATTTCCGCATGCAAATCACGCGGATTTACACCATCATTCAAGACTTCACGAAGCTCACGTTGGGTTTCAAGAATTGCTCCCATACCAGCACCTGAAACTGCTTGATAAGTTGATACGATGATACGGTCCAAGCCCCATTTCTGACGAACTGGTTCAAGAGCTACCATCATTTGAATAGTTGAACAGTTAGGACAAGAGATGATTCCGTTATGAGCATCAAGGGCGTGAGCATTCACTTCAGGAACAACCAATGGTACATCGGGATTTTGACGGAAGTAAGAAGTGTTATCTACGACGACTGCTCCTGCTTTTACAGCATAAGGTGCGTATTTTGCAGAAGTTGATCCACCAGCTGAGAAGAGAGCTATATCAACCCCTTCAAAAGCATCTTCTGTTGTTTCTTCGATGGTCACATCTTGACCTTTGAATTGCAAAACCTTTCCTGCAGAACGTGCAGACGCAAGGTAACGAATCTTATCGATAGGAAGAGTTGATTCTTCCAACATTTTGATCATTTGAGCACCAACGGCACCTGTAGCGCCGACAACAGCAACTGTGTATCCCATAACAAACCTCTTTCGGAATTTTCTAAAAATTTCTATAATAGAAACATTATACTACTTTTTACCAAAATTGAAAAGTCTTTTTCCTATCTATTTTCTGAAATTGTCAAGAAAAGGCGGTGGGACAGAAATCGATAGACAAAGTCTCGATTTCGTAGTCCCAGCCCCGCGAGGATGATTAGGAGCTTTTTGGAGTCTAAAAGACGAACAAAAAGTTCAATCAGCTACCGCGTCAAAGTTTGATTGCTAATAAAAAGTGAGGTCGGGCTCTTTTATCCCAACCTCTTCTACTATTCATAAAATTGTTTATAGGGTTTATTAAAGGCTTCTAAGATATCTGATGGAGTTTCTGCATAAGATTTTATTTCTGTTAAATTTCCTTTAACGATAATCCTCTCAACGGCATTAGCATCTTCACAGGTTACTAAGGTAATTTCTTTAATTCCATCACGTTCGTCAATTACATCTACGCGATCAGGAGTTACAATTTTAACTTCTTCAATTTCGTATGTATAAACTTTTTCTTTATCAGTAAGATAAATTTTCATCCCTTTCTCAGCACGAGCTAGAGGAGAAAATAATTTCTTGTCTGCATTTTCACCTGCAAATATCCGGTGACTTGCTAGAGAATAATTTCCTTCCCCCATTACCTGATTGGCTTTCATTGTACCAGCACCATAAAAGAGGTTAACATTATCGAGCCCCTTAAATATTGGTAGGTTCATTTCAAGCTCTGGAATGGCAATCCCTCCAATTACTGGAAGTTGCTGGGAATTCCATTGAGCTGATAGGACTGCTTCCGAGGAAAGTGATTTTACAGAGTCAAAATCGAAATTTCCTTCTGTTTCTTTGTTCTCTTCAATCTCTTCCTTCGTCACTTGACTGACCTGATACTTATTAGTATTCCAAATCATGAACATATCACGAATATTAGCATTGAAGATTAAAGCGATGGATAACAAGATTAGGAACCCTGCCAGTATGTTAATCAGCAGATTCTTACGTTTATTTTTTTTACTTTGATTCTTTTTATGAGACATTATGCTTCACTTTCTGTTTCCTGTTCTGCCCCAACTTCTTCTTTTTCTGCTGCAGCAACACTTGTAAAAGTCACAATCTTAGCATCTTGATCTAGACGCATCACTTTTACTCCCATAGTTGAACGTCCCGTTTGTGAAATATTGGCAACATTTGTTCGAATCATGACACCTGTGTCAGTGATAATCATCAGGTCTTCTTCACCGTTTACTGTTAAGAGACCAGCCAGAGGACCATTTTTTTCGGTAACATTGGCTGTTTTCATTCCCTTACCGGCACGCCCTTTTGTTGGGTATTCAGTCGCAACTGTACGCTTACCGTAACCTTTTTCAGTAATAATAAGGACCTCATCTTGGTCAGTAATCACTCTTGCTCCAACTACTGCATCCCCTTCACGGAGATTTACACCTTTAACACCTGTAGCACTACGACTCATACTGCGAACTGAAGACTGGTTAAAACGAACTGCATAACCTAACTTAGTTCCGATAATGATGTCAGTATCTTCTTGAGTAAGAAGAACATTAATCAACTCGTCCTCATCTTTAAGATTCAAGGCTTTCAGACCATTTTGACGAATATTGGCAAATTCTTTGACGCTGGTTCTCTTAACAATACCAGCTCGAGTTGTAAAGAAAAGGTAGGCATCATCACTACGTTCGGATTCAACATTAATAATGGTTTGAATGCTTTCACCTTCATCCAGTTTCAAAAGATTGACAACTGGCAAACCTTTAGCTGTACGACCGTATTCTGGAATTTCATATCCTTTAAGTCGGTAGACACGCCCCTTATTGGTGAAGAATAGCAAGTGATCGTGAGTACTCGTTGAAACCAATTCACGCACAAAGTCATCGTCCTTAACTCCTGTACCTTGAACGCCTCGTCCACCACGTTTTTGAGCTGTAAACTCGTCTTGGTCCAAACGTTTGATATAGCCTTTATTTGATAGAGTAATGAGAACATCAGACTCTTCAATCAAGTCTTCATCTTCAAGCGTCAAAACTTCACCAACCATTAATTCAGTACGACGTGGATCACCAAACTTACGTTTGACTTCATCTAGTTCTTCTTTGATGATTTGTGCTACACGTTCTGGTTTTGCAAGAATATCTGCCAAATCAGCAATCAAGGCAATGAGTTCGTCATATTCTGACTGAATCTTATCACGTTCCAAACCTGTCAAACGGCGAAGACGCATATCGAGAATTGCTTGACTTTGACGTTCAGATAACTTGAACTTGCTCATCAATTCAGCTTGGGCTTCTGCATCCGTTTCACTGGCACGAATGATACGAATAACTTCATCAATATGATCCAGAGCAATCAGCAAACCTTCCAAGATGTGTGCACGCGCTTCAGCCTTCTCTTTGTCAAATTGAGTACGACGTGTAACTACTTCTTTTTGATGCTCAATATAAGCATCCAAGATTTGACGAAGAGACAGAATCTTTGGTACACCATTCTGGATAGCCAGCATGTTAAATCCAAAGCTAGTTTGCATTTGAGTCATCTTGAACAAGTTGTTCAAAATAACATTGGCAGACGCATCACGTTTCACTTCGATAACAAAGCGAACACCCTCACGGTTTGATTCGTCACGAACGGCAGTAATTCCTTCGATACGTTTTTCTTGAACTAAACGCACAATATGTTCATGAACTTTGGTTTTATTAACCATGTATGGAAACTCTGTTACAACGATACGTTCGCGACCAGTTTTAGTTTCCTCGATTTCTGTACGAGAACGAAGGACAATAGAACCTTTACCAGTCTCATATGCCTTATGAATACCTGATTTCCCCATAATAAGGGCACCAGTTGGGAAGTCTGGACCAGGTAAGACCTCCATCAAGTCCTTGGTCGTAACTTCTGGATTATCCATGACCAGTTTTACAGCGTCAATTGTTTCGCCCAAGTTATGTGGCGGAATATTAGTCGCCATACCAACAGCAATACCTGTAGCCCCATTGACTAAGAGGTTGGGGAAACGAGCTGGGAGAACCAAGGGTTCACGTTCATTGGCATCGTAGTTATCAACGAAATCAACTGTATTTTTATTGATATCGCGAAGCATTTCAAGAGCGATCTTACTCATACGTGCTTCGGTATAACGCTGAGCGGCAGCACCATCACCGTCCATGGAACCAAAGTTACCATGCCCATCTACAAGCATATAGCGGTAGCTCCACCATTGAGCCATACGAACCATGGCTTCGTAGATAGATGAGTCTCCGTGTGGGTGGTATTTACCCATAACATCCCCTGTAATACGGGCAGATTTCTTATGAGGTTTATCAGGGGTAACTCCTAATTCGTTCATTCCGTACAAAATACGACGATGAACAGGTTTCAATCCATCACGAACATCAGGAAGAGCCCGCGAGACGATTACACTCATGGCGTAGTCGATAAAGCTGGTCTTCATCTCCTTTGTCAGATTGACATTCACTAAATTTTTATCTTGCATTAAAAAATGCCTCATTTCACTATTAGTAACTAGATATATTATACCATAGTTTAGCCTATATTTCAGTCTTTGGACACACCTAAAACGTTTACATCAACAACTGGATGTTATATCCGTGACAAAGCTATCTAAAAGTGATAGAATGAAATCAAATGGGGAATTTCCCTTAAAAAAACAAAGGAGATGTCTAGACAAATGACAGCAACTAAACAACACAAAAAAGTTATCCTCGTCGGTGACGGTGCCGTAGGTTCTTCTTATGCTTTTGCCCTCGTTACACAAGGAATTGCACAAGAACTTGGTATCATTGAAATTCCACAATTGTTTGAAAAAGCAGTTGGTGATGCTGAAGACCTTAGCCACGCGCTTGCTTTTACTTCACCTAAGAAAATCTACGCAGCTAAATACGAAGACTGTGCGGATGCCGACCTTGTAGTTATCACTGCTGGTGCTCCACAAAAACCAGGTGAAACTCGTCTTGACCTTGTTGGTAAAAACCTTGCTATCAACAAATCAATCGTTGAACAAGTTGTTGCATCTGGATTTGACGGTATCTTCCTTGTTGCTGCTAACCCAGTTGACATCTTGACTTACTCAACATGGAAATTCTCAGGTTTCCCTAAAGAACGCGTTATCGGTTCAGGTACTTCACTTGACTCAGCTCGTTTCCGTCAAGCACTTGCTGAAACTATCGGTGTTGATGCACGTTCAGTTCACGCCTACATCATGGGTGAGCACGGTGACTCTGAGTTTGCAGTTTGGTCACACGCTAACGTTGCCGGTGTAAAATTGGAACAATGGTTACAAGCTAACCGTGACTTGAATGAAGCTGACCTTGTTGAACTCTTCATCTCAGTTCGTGACGCAGCTTACTCAATCATCAACAAAAAAGGTGCTACTTACTATGGTATCGCAGTTGCCCTTGCTCGTATCACAAAAGCTATCCTTGATGATGAAAATGCGGTTCTTCCACTTTCAGTATTCCAAGAAGGTCAATACGGAGTTGAGAATGTCTTTATCGGTCAACCAGCTATCGTTGGTGCGCACGGTATCGTTCGCCCAGTTAACATCCCATTGAACGACGCTGAAACTCAAAAAATGCAACTTTCTGCTCGTGAATTGCAAGAGATTATTGACGAAGCATGGAAAAACCCAGAATTCCAAGCTGCTTCTAAAAACTAATTTAAGTTAAAAAAATGTCTAGACGGTCTGTCTAGACATTTTTATATTATGTGACTATTAGTTCTTCTCGATACGTGAGTTGGGAGCCAAATAAACCACCCGCTATGCGAGTGCGCGTCGAAGGTTATACCAAAAAACTCCAAACGCGATACAATAAAGGAGTTCAAGCCAATTGTAAAGCGAAAGGAAAAAAATATGGCACAAAAGGCTCATAGTTTATCGCACACAAAGTGGCACTGTTCTATCACATTGTGTTCATCCCTAAGTATAGACGAAAAGTCATCTATAATCAATATTGAAGTAGTTTAGGTGAATTATTTCATCGCTTGTGTAGTTATAAAGGAGTTGAAATTATCGAAGGACACTTGATGCCAGACCATGTACATATGTTAGTAATTATTCCACCAAAGATAAGTGTTTCGAGCTTCATGGGTTATTTAAAAGGTAAGAGTGCACTCATGATGCTTGACAAACACGCTAACCTCAAGTATAAGTTTGGGAATAGACATTTCTGGACGGAAGATTATTATGTGAGTACAGTAGGGCTTAATGAAGTCACAATTAAGAAATCTATTCAAGAGTAAAGAAAGTATCCAGTGGATGATTTATTCACGAGTATGAAAATTTGAGAACGAGTAAAGCATGATATGGTATTAGATAAATTAAGTGTAAAAGAATATGAGGATCCCTTAGGGATAGTGCTAAGTAATACTAAAGCCTCTTTAAGAGGTAAGTGACGAGTCGGCTTGAACAAGGTAAAAGCCAGCGCCTAAAGACGCTGGCTGGTAATTTGGGCTTATAGCTCTGAGACAAGAGGTTGGAACTAAAGTTCTAGCCTCTCAATTGTCTTTGGATTGTCGAGCAAGACGCAGTGGTTGAGTGGGCTCTACTACGCTGATTTCATCAGCTTTTACAGCCCTACTCAACTGTGCGGAGGTGGGACGACGAAATCGAATTCTAACGAATTACCGATTTCTGTCCCACTCTCTATGATTTCATTACTTTATTTCATTTGAGCAAATGCTGCTTCTGCATCTGCATTACTAATCGCTCCTAATTGAATCTTAGCAATTTTACCCTGTGAATCAATTAGATACTCTGTAGGGATGCTTCGAATTTGATAAGCTTGAAAAACAGCTCCTTTTGTATCATATAAAACAGGAATGTCTTTATAGCCTTGTTCCTCAAACCATTTTGGAAATTGCTCTACAGTTTTTTCACCTTGAAGTCCTGGCGCAATGACAGATAAAATTTCGAAATCACGATCTTCCTTAGCAGCAAGCTCCATCAATTCTGGCATACTCTTCTTACATGGTCCACACCAAGATGCCCAAAATTTAATATAGACTTTTTTACCTTTATAGTCAGATAATTTCACTTCTTTTCCATCCATCGATTGAAGCGTAAAATCAGGTGCTTCTGCTCCTACAGCCACTTGCTTCACAGTTGTTTGCTGCTGTGTCTGAGTCGGTTGATTTTCTTGACTTGATTTTTTCTCTTCCTTGCCACAAGCAATCAGAAGTAAGAGAGACAAGAAACTAAGTCCAAAATAGATAATTTTTTTCATAGATAACTCCTTTTATCCTAATATTCCAGATAAGACATTTAACTGTCCCAACATTAATAAAATTCCCATGAGAATGATCAATAAACCACCAATTTTCTTTAATAAAAGTATGTGGGATTTGATTCTACTAAAATAAGGCATGACAAGACCTGATGCCAAGGCCAGAATTAAAAATGGAAGCGCCATTCCGAGAGTGTAAATGAGAGTTAATAAGGCCCCCTGAAGAGCTCCATTTCCTCCTGAGGCAGCCAGTGCTAAAACAGAACTTAAAACTGGGCCTATACATGGAGTCCAGCCAAAGCTGAAGCTGATACCCAGTAAAAAGGCCGACAGATATTTACTAGACTGTTTTTGCTTAAATGTTACAGTTTTTTGTACCTCCAATTTTTGCAGATGAAGAATTTCCATCTGATGCAATCCCAGTATGATAATCATGATTCCCATAACATAACGGAACCAGTCAGCATAAAGTAAATTCCCAAGGAATCCTGCTCCAAACCCAAGAATAAAGAAAATGAGAGAGATACCAGCAATGAAACAAAGGGTACGAATCAATCCTGACCAGGCAACATCCCTACCTAAAAAACGAAATGTCTTTGACTTCTCTTGATCATCTAGCAGGACACCTGCGTAGACTGGTAACAAGGGAAATATACAGGGAGAAAAGAATGACAAGACCCCAGCTATAAAGACAGAAATAAAAAATAAGGGAACTATATACCAGTTTACACCACCAACAACATATTGTATTTATGAGAATATCAAAAAAGACGATTTCCGTTTTGGAAGTCGCCTTTTCAATTTTAATAGTTGTTCCCTTTTGAAGAGTTGTGCTTTTTACATAATAGTTGGCAATTTTCAGGGACAGTTTTTCCACCTAAAGACCACGGTGTAATATGGTCGCCTGCTAGTTCTTTAAGAGCATACTCTCTGTTGTTTCCTTCATCCACACAATAAACGCAGTGATGGCTCTGTTCTTCATATTTTTGCTTGATGGTTTTATCATCAAAAGCTCTAAGTTGGAGATATTTGGAATCTCCGTAAATGATGTACTGATAAATCCCTTTCATTTTAGTTGTGACTTCATCATCATTTACCAACTCTGCAATTTTTTCGTTAATGACAGAAGCACTATTTTTGATGATATTGTTGTCTAACTGTCCTAATTGATACTCTTTGTAGATTGTTCCCCAATCCATCCCTTTCAAACTGTTTTGATAGCTTATAAACTTTCCACGAACCCATTCAATTATGGCAGAAAAATTTTGCCATAATTCAGAAGCATCTGCATCTCCTTGATGCTTCAACATATAATCTTCGATTGTATTTGTACTATCGTCATTATCATTTTGTGAAGCCCATTTAATAGCAGTTTGTAGATACTCTTGTCTATTCCAATTACCATTTAATAGTGGTTCTGCTTTATCATTATTCGGATTCTCGTCAGCAAGTACAACGCCACGTCCAGTCTTTGTTGAAAATCTTTGTTTAGCATCAGAAAGCCAAGTTCCTGTATAAGCAGAGTTTCTTAATTCTTGCTCATTTAATGGTTCGCCTGCTGTATTGATAACATGAAACCATTTCATTTTTTCGGAAGCAGTTCCTTCACAAACATATATGTCTAACTCATAATCAAGAATTTGTTCTGCTAAGTCAGTTAGGTTCATCTGAAGATTTGGGAAATCTTGTTGTGGAGCACTGGATGGAAATTTACTTGATTTTACAGAGTAATTCCCCATAACATAATTACAAATAGCTAAAATACGTTGTTGACCATCGAGAACTTCATATTGTCCGTTTCCTAAATCAACCCAGTACATAATACCTAAAGGACACTCATCTAAAACGGTTTGAATTACAGCTTGTCTCTTATCTTCGTTATATACGCTATTTCTCTGATAAGAAGGACGAATATTCAAGTTACCATTATATCCTTTTACAGCGTCAGTAGTAGCACCATCATCATTATTGGTATACCCACTAGCTAGATCTCTGATAGTGAATGGTCTATCAAGTATATCTCTTAATCTTCTTACTTTCATTTTATTCTCCTTTTATCAATATCCCTTATCTTCATCACGACTAATTGGATTTAGATTTCTAACTAAAATTCTGAAATATGGAGGTTTCCCATCTATTGTTAAATCTTTATCGTCATCTCCTTTTCTGAATTTAATAATCTCGAATTCAGTTGGATTGAAATAATTGATAAAAGTTATTGGTACTCCCATTACACCATCATAATCAATTGGAATGTCTTTAACATTATCTACATTTATTGCATCGTAGTTATCGTATTTAGGGTATTTACTCTCAAACCCTTCGTAATATTTATGAGCTTTTGTTTGGTCAAATACATCACCTACATGCCATAAACCATCATGTCGTTTTTGTAAATCTAAGTTAGTAAACCAACAACCCATTATATGCTTTACTTTTTTTCCATCTTCATCCAATTTTTCATAATCAGCTCCCTCTGGAACATACAACCAAAAGTCTGAATTCATACTTCTAGCACCAATCCAAATTTGGTTATTCTGAATAAGTGGAAAAATTTCCTTATATGTTACAGAGTTTTTGTTTCCGATAACGATAAATTTTTTTTGATGTTCCATTAATTGAGAAATATATTCTCTAAACAAACTGAACGGAGGATTAGTCACAACAATATCAGCTTCTTTCAGATAGTTTATACTGTCCTCGCTCCGGAAATCTCCAGCGGTATACTCATCATCTCCATAAATAGTTTCAATATTTCCAGCTTCCATATTGAAGTCATCGCCACCTTCATAAATCAGAGCATACGAAGGTTCGCTATCTTCTTGAAAATGTGTTGCTATCAGTTTTTTAATACCCAAACTAGCAAAATTGTTATGAAAATAACGCCAAAAATTTGATTGTGTTGGGTCATCACAATTACAGTAGATAACCTTATCTCTAAAGTGTTCTCTATAATGCCCCATTTCCTCAGCAATATCTTTATAACGAGTATAAAACTCATCGTTTTTGGCTTTTTTAGCGTTGTGGAGTGAGCCAGCCATTATGCCACCCCACTTTCGTAGGGAGCATAAAAGGCTTCCTCACAAAAATGTGAAAAAGCCTGTTTTAGAGCTTGACAAAAAACACGTCCGATTACATAATCAGCGTGAGCTGTGAGCTGTGAGCTGTGAGCTGTGAGCTGTGAGCT
>NZ_JAHZPU010000015.1 GCF_019929575.1 Streptococcus infantis | reverse complement strand
AGCTCACAGCTCACAGCTCACAGCTCACAGCTCACAGCTCACGCTGATTATGTAATCGGACGTGTTTTTTGTCAAGCACTAAAACAGGCTTTTTCACGTTTTTGTGGAGAAGTCTTTTCTGCTGTTCCTCAACTATATGGGTTGATTGTTGGAGGTGTAAAATGACGCCTCTAGCTATTGATAGAAGTTGGCAATCTGGAAATGAAAGAGCTGACAATTTATTTTTCTGGAGAAGTTTCGGTTTTGACGAAAAGGATATTTTAATCGAAAATACTGATGGTATCGTTAACGGAGCTCTGTTTGAATTTAAAAATAGCATTGCTGATCTTAATACTGTGCTTACTCAAGCTATCCACTATCTGTCTAAATTAAGGATTAAAGGTGGTATTCCTATACCAAGCAAAATCGTTTTAGTTGATATAAATAAAAATCGTGCAAGTGTTTATGATGCAACTAAATATCGTTTAGAAATTTTACAAAATTATACGAATAGTGCATCAAAAAATGTAAATCAGAAGACTTTAAAAGATGCTACTAACCCTGAAAAAGTAATTGAATTTGATGTTCTTCAACCAAAAAGCCCTAAAAATCATGAATTGCTTGAATTATTCCAAATAGACGAGTATCAAAAATTTGAAATTGATTTTCCAAACATTTTAGGGTGGGCGAACTACATATACCGTCACGATAAAACAACAACTAAATCTCAAATGTTTGAGATGCTCAAACAACCATCTAATTCAATAGTCGAAAACTATATCTTACCTTGGTGTGGAGACGAAAGCGATTTTGACACCGTAATGGACGCATTAAATGACCCTGCAAATAGAAAAGATTTAGGAGCGTTTTATACACCACTACCCTATGTTAAAGAAGCAACTAAACTTGTTCATCAAGCTATTAGCAGTCTTCCTAAAGGTATGGACTATGTTATTTTGGATAGATGTGCTGGTACAGGAGCATTAGAGCATTATTTAACTGAAGAAGAGTTAAGCCATGTCATCTTGAATACTTATGAAATAAAAGAATGGCTTGTTTTGTATAACAAATATATTGGGAAGGTACGGGCTATCATACCACCACTTTCATTGGTACAAGCAAACAAAGGAAACTTAGTAACAGGTGGAGATGCTTTATCAGAAGAGTTTTTATCAATTCCAATGGAAACAGATGGAAAACATAATACATTACAAGAAGTCATAGATGACAAAAATGTTGCGATTATTGGTTTCGAAAATCCCCCTTATTCTAACGAGTTAGCCCGTGCTCAAGAAGGAAATGTTAAATCTAAAGATAAATACAGCTATATAAGAAAATTGATGTCCGATGAATTTACTGGGGATAGTAGTCATGCAAAAGATTTACTCAATCAATTTGTTTGGTCGTTTGAGAAGTATTTTATGAGAAATGAACATGATTATTACATCCTATTTGCACCAGTAAAGTATTGGAAGTCTGTAGGATTGATGAAAAAAATTTTCGTTGATGGTTTTTTAGCAAATAGAGGGAATTTTAAAGCACAAGAAAGTTCTGTTTTAGTCGCACAATGGAAGAATGAAGTTGATACCATAACAGAAAGTTTAACTGTTCCAGCTAAAGAGATTTGGAAAGATGACAAAAAGTGGGGAACTGGGAAAGGGGCTGCAGTCATTGATGTACCTGAGGATGCTATTCTTAAAGATGTGAAGCATGTCACTATAAGAAAAGTATACAAAACGCTAGGAGAATTTTATTCTAAAAAGGTAAAAACAGATGTATTGTCTAAAATTGCTACTGGCTACGATGGTAGAGAAGTGCCACTGAAAAGCTATGGGAAACCTGTTTATAATGATAATATTTTAGCGGTTATAGAAGCCAGTGGTTTTGGTATTACTCCGCAGGACATACGAATGACTAGAATTGCTATATATCATGGACGAGGTAGTCAAGTTAGAACAACTAATTATGCAGAGCAGACAGTTTTGTTTGTTGCCAAGCAGTATCCTCAAAAAAACTGGTATGAAAGAGATATTTACTATACAACTGCCGACAAAGGAGATTTGTATAAAAAGGATATAGATTTTCTTAGAAAATCTACGTTATGGACTTGCATATCTCAAAAGAATCATTGTTTAAGCTTCCATGGTTCTGATGGGAAATTTTACAATAACGAGATGTGCTTAGATGAGAACTCTATAGTCCGTAAAGAATTGGTCGAACAAGAAAAGTATGGGAAGCTTGATAGAGCGGACTTAATGTTGTTAGGTGTCTTCGATGAATTACTTGAACTAGTCAAAGATACTCAAGAATACAATCCGGAATACAATTATGGCACTTATCAAATTGAATTAGAGATAAACACATCATACAAAGATAGTAATGATAAAAAGATATTCAACAATGAAAAAGTTAACACCAAACTAAAAGAGCTTAAAACAAGGCTAGCAGATTACTACGAAAATGAGCTTGAAAGTAAATTATTTGAATATGAACTATTGAAATAATGAGAAGACGATTTCCAAACGGAAATCGTCTTTTTCGATATTATTGAAGTACTACATCTTGTTGTTGTAAACAGATATATAGTTCCCTAAATATATTTGACTTATTTCACTGCTTGTGGTTTACGAAGGTAACCGTAAACTACACCACTGACAAGTGCTCCTACCAAGACAAAGACAAGGTAAAGAAGAGCGTTTGAAGTAAGGGCGATAACGAAGATTCCTCCGTGAGGAGCCATGAGTTTGATATTTGCAAGACCAACGAGTCCACCTGCTACCGCTGAACCAAGGATGAAGCTTGGGATTGCACGAGCTGGGTCTGCTGCACCAAATGGAATCGCACCTTCAGTGATGAATGACAAGCCCATAACGATGTTCGTCAAACCAGAGTTACGTTCTTCTTTGGTAAATTTATTCTTAAAGAGAAGTGTTGCCACAAAGATTGCAAGTGGTGGAACCATTCCTCCAGCCATAACTGCTGCCATAGCTACTGAACCACCTGTTGCAACTGTTGCTGCAAGAGTACCAGTACCGAAGACGTAGGCTGCTTTATTGACAGGGCCACCCATATCGACAGCCATCATTCCTCCAAGAACGACTCCAAGAAGGACAGCTGATCCACCTTCAAGACCACCAAGGAAGTTATTCATACCAGTATTGATTGCGGCCATTGGGATATTAACAGCTAGCATGACAAAACCTGTCAAGATTGTTCCAAAAAGTGGCAAGAGAAGGATTGATTTAGCACCTTCAAGTGAGCGAGGAACCTTCACGTATTTCTTAACCAAAAGCACCAAGGCACCTGCGATAAATCCACCTACGAGGGCTCCAAGGAAACCTGATGATACCCCTGCAAGGGCTGAAGTTGCTTCACCACCCTGAGCGTAAGGGATTTTACCAAAGGCATAACCTTCTTTAGCGATAGCACCAGCTACGAAACCGGCTACCAAACCTGGTTTTTCAGCGATTGAGTAAGCAACATATCCTGCAAATACTGGCAACATCAAACCAAAGGCAGAACCTCCGATTTTCATGAACATAGAAGCGAGTTCATGGTAAGAACCAAGATTTCCAAGACTCTCATTTGGAACCCCCAAAGCACCATCAATCAAGAAGGCAAGGGCAATCATGATACCTCCACCGATAACGAATGGCAACATTTGTGATACACCACTCATCAAGTGTTTGTAGAAGGCACCACCTAGACTTTGTTTTTCATTAGATGCTGTTGAAGCTTGCGCTCCATTAGCAGCACGATATACTTCAGCATTACCAGAAAGAGCCAAGTTGATCAACTCTTCTGTCTTACGAATACCATCTGCAACTGGACGGTTCACCAATGGTTTACCATCAAAACGATCCATCTCAACTGCTTTATCTGCAGCGATGATAACAGCTTTGGCATTGCGGATATCTTCTGCTGTTAATTTGTTGCCTACACCACTTGCACCGTTGGTTTCAACCTTGATACCAACACCCATTTCCGCAGCCACTTTTTGAAGAGCTTCTTGGGCCATGTATGTGTGGGCAATTCCTGTTGTACAAGCTGTAACTGCTACGATAAAGTCGCCAGATTCATTTGCAGGAGCTTGAACTGGTTCTTGAGCTTTTTCTGAAGCTTGGTCAAAGAGTTCAATGACTTGATCAGCTGATGTTACTTGACGAAGTTTATCAGCAAATCCGTCTTTCATCAAATATTGTGACAATTCTGCCAAGGCAGCCAAGTGAGTATCATTGGCACCTTCTGGAGCAGCAATCATAAAGAAGAGGTCGGTTGCTTGTCCGTCTAAACTTTCGTAGTCAACACCCTTGTTCGACTTAGCAAAGAGAACAGTAGCTTCCTTTACAGCAGCATTTTTGCTATGTGGCATAGCGATACCGTCGCCCAAGCCTGTAGAAGTCAAAGCTTCACGTGCTAAGATTCCTTCTTTAAAGGTTTCAAAATCTGTCACGTATCCATGCTCCACCAAGCTATGAATCATTTCTTCGATAGCTGCTGTTTTTTCAGTTGCTTGCAAATCAAGCAACATGACATCTTTTCTCAATAAATCTTGAATTTTCATCTTTTTTCTACCTCAACTTTTTCATAAGTTTCTTTAATAAATGTTGCAGTTGCTAAATCATCTGAGAAGGTGGTTGCTGTTCCGCATGCCACTCCCCACTTGAAGGCTTCTACTGCGTCTTTTGATTTGACAAACTCACCCGTAAATCCAGCAACCATAGAGTCACCAGCACCAACTGAGTTTTTCACGGTTCCTTTAATCGGTTTAGCAAAGTATGCTCCATCTGATGTTACCAGAAGGGCACCATCACCAGCCATAGAGATGATAACGTTTTGAGCACCTTTAGCCAGCAATTCTCGAGCGTATTTCTCTATTTCATCAAGGCTTTCAAGCTTGACTCCAAAGATAGCTCCCAGTTCATGATTATTTGGTTTGACCAAAAGTGGTTGATAATCCAAACTATCAATCAAGGTTTGACCTTCAAAGTCACAGACTACTTGTGCGCCTGTCTGACGGGTCAAGGCAATCAAATCCTTATAGATGACATTACCCAAGTTTTTAGCACTCGAACCTGCAAATACAACTGTATCTTCTGCTGTAAGATTTGAAAGAATGTCTTTTAACTCTTCAAGTTGTTCGGGCTCAACATTAGGACCTGTCCCATTGATTTCAGTTTCTTGGTCTGCTTTGATCTTGACATTGATACGCGTATCTTCTGCCACTTGGACAAATTGCGTTTCAATTTGTTCTTCAGCTAAAGTATCTGTGATAAATTTTCCAGTAAAGCCTCCGATGAAACCTGTCGCTGTATTTGGAATATCCAAACGCTTCAAGACACGGCTAACATTGATACCTTTACCACCAGCAAACTTATCATCACTATCCATACGATTAACACTACCAACTTCCACTTTGTCCAAACGGACAATGTAGTCTATAGATGGATTGAGTGTGACTGTATAAATCATACTTCTATTACCTCCGTTTTCTCTTTGATAGCTGGCAAGAGATCATGACCCTTGCATGTAATGACAATAGCACGTTTTATAGGAGCTACCTTAGCAAAACAAGACTGACCAATCTTGGATGAATCTGCCAAGACATAGGTTTGTTTAGCATTTTCTAAGATAGCACGCTTGACAGCGCCCTCCTCCATATCTGGAGTTGTAAAGTAACCTTCATCTACACCATTCATTCCAATAAAGGCACGATCAAAGTGCAGTTGGTTAATCTGATTGAGAGCTACTCCTCCGATACTGGCATCAGTTGTCATCTTGACTCCACCACCGATAATGACTGTTGGGATTTGCTTATCCACTAATTGAACCGCATGGTGAATGGAATTGGTTACCACTGTAATGTCTTTTCGCTCCAATTCTTTAATGAGAAAGGCTGTCGTACTCCCTGCATCCACAAAGATAACATCTTTTTCTTTGATGAGGGAAGATGCTTTTTGAGCAATCAACTTTTTCTCTTGAAGGTTTTTGACAGATTTTTCTTGAATGGTTTCTTCTTCTTGCAAGGAGTGAGGCAACTCTGCTCCTCCATGCACTCGACGAAGTTTATTTTCAGACTCCAATTCATCTAAATCACGTCTAACTGTTGATTCTGAAGTATCTAACAAGCCTACCAATTTCTCTAGAGAGACGATTTTATGCTTACTCAATTCTTCTAAAATCAACTGTTTTCGTTCACTTTTTAGCATTAGTTTACCTCCTGTTAACGATTACATTATTCATTCTATCATAAAAAAAATCAAAGTCAAGCATTTTTTGTCACTTTCTTTCAATTTCTATCACTGACTCCTCAACTTTAAATAAATTTGCAAGAAAGAAGGCTTTATGGTAGACTAGGTTAGTAAGTATTGGAAGATTACTCAAGAGGCTTAAGAGGCCGTGTTGGAAACGCGGTAGGCGTGTTAAAGCGTGCGTGGGTTCGAATCCCATGTCTTCCGTAGCTATATATAGTGTGGCTGCATCATCATGCAGCTTTTTATAATTGTTTTTCGTCTAAGATGAGAATTCTAAAAAATCACCCAAGATTCAACTCTCGGGTGATTTTTTTCTGCAATTTTAATCATCAAAATGATATTTCTTCTACTTCATCTCAGATGCTTTTAAAAAATATCAAATAGCAATTTCACATTGAGGATAGTCAAGATAATGGAAACGATATAACCAAGGATAGTATTCCACTTGGCATTGGTAAATTCTCCCATCAGTGATTTTTTTGAGGTTAGATAAATCAGAGGGAAAATCGAGAATGGTAAGGCAATCGAAAGAAAAACCTGTGAATAAACCAGTAACTGGTCCAAGGTTTTTTCCTGATGACCAAAGAGAACGGCTACAATCATGACAGGCAGTAAGGCAAAGAGACGAGTCGCCAAACGAATGAACCACTGAGGCAATCGCATATGCAAGAAACCTTCCATAACAATTTGTCCTGTCAAGGTACCTGTGATCGTCGAATTTTGACCACTGGCTAATAGGGCCAAGGCAAACAAAGTCGATAGGGTTGAGCTAGCTATGGCTCCCGCAATAGTAGAATCCTGCAAGGCATTATACATTTGAGAAAAAGCAGAGATTTCAGAGGCATGTCCGAAGAAGAGGGCCGCCCCTAAGATCAAAAGAAGGGAGTTAACGATAAAGGCCAAGGACAGTTGAAGATTCGAGTCCCAGGTCATAAAGCGCACCGCTTTTCGAACATCATTCTTGTCCTTGTGATTGATTTTTCGAGTCTGAGACAAGGAAGAATGCAAATAGAGGTTGTGGGGCATAACGGTAGCACCTACAATCCCAAGAGCCAAGGTTAATTGACTTTCATGTCCTGGTATCGGACTCTCAAACAAGGTAGCATTTGGTAAATAACCTTCAGCGATCCCTTGGAAACTTGGATTTGACAGGGCTACTAGATAGGTAAAGATTGCTAAAATCGTTAAAATCAGAGTTGTCACGATAGCTTCTATCTTCTTAAAGCCAAACTTCATCAAGAGCAATAAGAGAAAGACATCCAAAACGGTCAATAGGATTGCTATCATAATCGGAATCTTAAAGAGAAGATTTAGATCAATTGCAGAGCCTAGTACTTCTGCCAAGTCTGTCGCCATCAAGGCCAATTCCAAAATAACCCATAGGCTATACCGAAGCCACCTTGATGAGTGATGAGCCGTTGCTTGTGCCAAGTCCATCTGGGTTACAATCCCTAGTTTTCCTGCCATTTGTTGAAGTTGTATGGCAATAAGCGATGAAATCAGGATAACAAATAAGAGACTGTACTTATAGGAAGCCCCTCCAACAACACTGGTGATCCAGTTCCCTGGATCCATGTAACCTACCGCTACAAGGGCACCTGGCCCCAAGAAGGCCTTTAAATTTTGCCAGAAATGATTATTATTTGGAGTATCAATCGACTGATTAATCTCAGAGAGTGACACTTTTTTATGAGAAGACATAGATACTTACCTCTTTCTAATCTTGTCTTTTCCTACTATTATAGTCTTAAAAAGCAGAGCTTACATCTTTACATCACTTTTTGAAAGGACTTATGAAAATACTTACTCATTTTCTCAATTTGCCCCTATTATATCATAAAAATTCAACAAATTTTTAGGGAAAGACAGAATAAGAGAGTGGAACAGAAATCGGTAATTCGTTAGAATTCGATTTCGTCGTCCCACCTCCGCACAGTTGAGTAGGGCTGTAAAAGCTGATGAAATCAGCGTAGTAGAGCCCACTCAACCACTGCGCCTTGCTCGACAATCCAAAGACAATTAAGAGGCTAGGATTTCTGTTCCACTCTTTTTTTCAAACTTTTACATTTAATGATGATCTGTAACTTTTTTCGTCACTCGATCTTTCTATCAATCTATAAAAAAGCAAAAACCAGCGTCTTTTGACGCTGGATAAAAAGCTTTTTAGTTCATTTACTAAGAAACTAAATTGCCTCTGTAACGAAGCTACGGCTTTCAAGTACCTTAAGCATAGCATCTGCTGTATCGAGTGCTGTAAAGAGTGGCACACCATGTTCGATAGCTGAACGACGGATTTGTTCACCGTCTTCATCTGCAGTTCGCTTGGTACCAACTGTGTTAATGATAGCTTGAATTTTTCCTTTGCGGACATAGCTTGGAATATCGTGTTCATCATCACCAATCTTACCTACAGGTTGAGCCTTCAAGCCATGACTTGCAAAGAAAGCTGCTGTTCCTTCAGTTGCCAGGATTCCGTAGCCAATATTTTGGAAACGACGAGCTAAATCCAAAGCTTCTTCTTTTGCATCGTCTGCGATAGTAAAGACAACATTACCAAAGGTTGGTAAGTGTAGATAAGAAGCTTCAAAGGCCTTGTAGAGAGCTTTTTCAAGAGTAGTATCAGAACCCATGACTTCCCCTGTTGACTTCATTTCAGGTCCAAGAAGGCTGTCTACCTTAGCTAGCTTGGTAAAGGAGAAGACTGGTGCCTTGATATGAACGCGTGTGCTTTCAGGATAAAGTCCATCTTGGTAACCAAGCTCTTCAAGACTCTTACCGAGAATCAACTTAGTCGCTACTTGCGCCATAGGGATATTGGTTACTTTTGAAAGGAATGGAACTGTACGGCTGGCACGTGGATTGACTTCAATAACGTAAACTTTTTCATCCTTGATGACAAACTGAATGTTCATCATACCAAGGCAGTTGAGGCCGATCGCAAGACGTTTGGTGTAGTCTGCGATAGTTTCCTGAACCTTTTGAGACAAGGTTTGTGGAGGATAAACAGCCATGGAGTCACCTGAGTGGACCCCAGCACGTTCGATATGTTCCATGATACCTGGAATAAGAACATTTTTTCCGTCTGAAATAGCATCGACTTCACACTCTTGACCGACAATATAAGAGTCAACAAGAACAGGATGGTCTGGACTTGCCTTAACCGCAGTACGCATGTAAGAACGAAGATCATCTTCATTCTCAACGATTTCCATGGCACGTCCACCCAAGACATATGAAGGGCGAACTAGAACTGGGAAACCAATCTTACGAGCTGCAAGCACTGCTTCTTCTTCATTGGTTGCAGTCTGTCCAGGCGGTTGTGGAATATCCAAGTCTTTGAGGGCTTGTTCAAAGAGGTCTCGGTCTTCCGCACGGTCCAAATCAGAAACTTGAGTACCAAGGATAGTCACCCCTGCTTTTGCCAATGGCTCTGCAAGGTTGATAGCTGTTTGACCACCGAACTGAACAATAACACCCTTCGGCTGCTCCAAATCAATGACATTCATTACATCTTCGAAAGTCAATGGCTCAAAGTATAGTTTATCTGATACAGAGAAGTCGGTTGAAACTGTCTCTGGGTTTGAATTCATAATGATGGCTTCGTATCCAGCAGCTTGGATAGCCTTAACAGAGTGAACGGTTGCGTAGTCAAACTCAACCCCTTGACCGATACGGATTGGACCTGAACCTAAAACTAGAACGGATTCCTTATCAGACTTGATAGATTCATTTTCCCAACCATATGTTGAGTAGAAGTATGGAGTTTCTGATTCAAATTCTGCAGCACAAGTATCGACCATCTTGTAAACTGGGACAATCTTGTTTTCTAAACGAAGTTGGCGAACTTGATCAGCTGTAGTGTTCCAAAGCTCAGCAATTTTACGATCTGAGAAACCATTCAATTTTGCTGTTTTTAGGACCTCAAGATCTTGTGGATGTGACCCCAATTCTTGCTCAATTTCAAAGATATGCAAGAGTTTATCCAGATAGAAAATATCAATTTTTGTAAGCTCAGCAATTTCCTCTGGTGTATAACCACGGCGAATGGCTTCTGATACGTAGAAGAGACGGTCATCTTGAGCCTTAACAACTTTTTCAATCAAGGCATCGTCTGTAACATTTGCAAGTTCAGGCATTTCATTGTGGTGCACCCCGATTTCAAGTGATCGACAAGCTTTAAGAAGTGACTCTTCAATGTTACGACCGATGGCCATAACTTCTCCAGTTGCCTTCATCTGGGTACCAAGACGACGTTCCCCTTTTTCAAACTTGTCAAATGGGAAACGTGGAATCTTAGCCACCACATAGTCAAGGGCTGGTTCAAACATAGCATAGGTTGAACCTGTAACTGGGTTAATAACTTCATCCAAGGTCAACCCTACCGCAATCTTAGCAGCCAATTTAGCAATTGGATAACCTGTTGCCTTAGAGGCAAGAGCTGAAGAACGAGATACACGAGGATTTACTTCGATGACATAGTACTTAAAGCTGTGTGGATCAAGCGCAAGCTGAACGTTACATCCGCCTTCAATCTTGAGAGCGCGGATAATGCTTAAGCTAGCATCACGAAGCATTTGGTTTTCATAGTCGGACATGGTTTGCGCAGGGGCAAATACGATAGAGTCCCCTGTGTGAATCCCGACAGGGTCAAAGTTTTCCATGTTACATACAACAAGGGCATTGTCAGCCGAGTCACGCATGACCTCATACTCGATTTCCTTAAAACCAGCAATGGAACGTTCAATCAAACACTGGGTAACAGGTGACAACTTCAAACCATTTTCAGCAATTTCACGCAATTCTTCCTCATTGGCACACATACCACCACCAGTACCACCTAGAGTAAAGGCTGGGCGGACGATAACTGGATAGCCAATAGTGGCTGCAAAGGCAACTGCTTCTTCTACTGTGTTGACAATTTCTGATTCTGGAATTGGTTGTTTGAGTTCTTCCATCAATTGTTTAAAGAGATCGCGGTCCTCAGCTTGATCGATGGCAGATAATTTAGTTCCCAGAAGCTCCACTCCAAGCTCATCTAAGATACCATTTTTAGACAATTCCATGGCCATGTTAAGTCCTGTTTGACCTCCAAGGGTTGGAAGCAAGGCATCTGGACGTTCCTTTCGGAGAATACGAGTTACAAACTCAAGTGTAATCGGTTCGATGTAGACCTTATCTGCAATCTCTTTATCCGTCATGATGGTTGCAGGGTTTGAGTTTACCAAGACAACCTCATAACCTTCCTCTTTCAAAGACAAGCAGGCCTGGGTTCCAGCGTAGTCAAACTCAGCAGCCTGACCAATAATAATCGGACCAGAACCAATCACCATAATTTTTTGAATATCAGTACGTTTAGGCATTTATAAGATATTAAGGGCGTCAAGCGGACAAAGCTAAAATAGGAGTTATGACGAAGAACTGTCAGTTCTAGGAATAACTATCTTTTTAGCACCGTCCGTAGCCCGTATTCAGTTCAACAAATACGGATCACCCTTCTCCTTTCTATTTGGCAACTCTCAGGTTGCCATTAAATAAGATACATAGGACGATAAGAAAGCGACTGAATTTTAGGAAACCAAGGAAGGATTTCTATCCTTGTTGGTTTATCTAAATTCCGAGCTTTCCGTCCGTGTTCAATTCTATAAATTCTCCGACGATTTTGCACTCGTCTTTAGTTTGCTTGTTTAAAAGCTTCCATCATCTCGATAAACTCGTCAAATAGATAGCTTGCGTCATGAGGACCTGGCGCAGCATCTGGGTGGAATTGCACAGAGAAACCTGGCTGATATCTGTGACGAACACCTTCGACAGACTTGTCATTAATCTCTTCGTGAGTAATCATCAAATGTTCTGGAAAATCTTCACGACTCACTGCATATCCATGGTTTTGACTAGTAAAGTCCACGCGCCCTGTTGCGATTTCACGTACCGCATGGTTAAAACCACGGTGACCAAATTTCATCTTATAGGTCTTGGCACCATTAGCCATAGCGAAGAGCTGGTGTCCCATACAAATACCAAAGATAGGAATCTTGCCAAGAATACCACGAATCATATCGAGTGCTTCTGGTACATCTTCTGGATTTCCCGGTCCATTTGATAACATAACCCCGTCTGGGTTTAGGTGAAGGATTTCCTCTGCCGTTGTAGTATAAGGAACGACCGTTACATTACAATCTCTCTTAGACAATTCTCTTAAGATTGAATGCTTGAGGCCAAAGTCAACGAGTACCACACTTAAACCTACTCCTGGAGCTGGGTAAGCAGTTTTTGTTGAAACCTGTTTGATATTATCAATTGGAAGAACGGTTGCTTGAAGCTGATCTGTGATGTGATCGATACTATCTCCCACATGTGTCAGAGTCGCTCTCATAGTCCCATGTTTGCGAATGATTTTTGTCAAAGCGCGTGTATCAATACCTGAAATACCAGGGATTTTCTTAGACTTCAAAAATTCATCCAGCGTCATCTGGTTGCGCCAGTTACTAGCTCTACGAGCTTCTTCAAATACCACTACACCTTTACAGGTTGGAATGATAGACTCGTAGTCATCACGGTTAATCCCATAATTTCCAACCAAGGGATAAGTAAAGGTTAGGATTTGCCCATTGTAAGACTGGTCTGTAATGGATTCTTGGTAGCCAGTCATCCCTGTATTAAAGACGATTTCACCAGTTACATCGATATCAGCCCCAAAGGCTTTTCCTTCAAAAATTGTTCCATCTTCTAAAACTAGAAGTCGTTTAGTCATAAATTCACCTCTCGTGGACGCTCGCTGGCGTCTTTTAACGTTTTGTGTTCTATTTTGCGTTTCTATAAGTCAATACAGATTCTAAAATTGCCATTCTGACAAAGACACCATTGGTCATTTGTTGAACAATACGTGATTTTGGTGCTTCGACCAAGTGATCAGCAATTTCAACATCGCGGTTTACAGGAGCAGGATGCATCAGAATAGCTTTATCTTTCAAGCGATCATAACGTTCTTGAGTCAAACCATGCTGAGCATGATAGCCCTCTTTTGAAAAGACTGTTCCACTTTCATGACGCTCATGTTGAACACGGAGAAACATCATGACATCAACTTGATCAATAATTTCATCAATATTTACAAACTTTCCATAGTCTGCAAACTCTTGACTTCTCCATTCCTCAGGGCCTGCAAAGTAGAGTTCTGCTCCTAAGCGTTTTAAGATTTGCATATTGGATTTAGCCACACGCGAATGATCTAGGTCACCAGCAATTGCTACCTTGAGTCCTTCGAAGTGTCCAAATTCTTCATAAATCGTCATTAAATCAAGCAAACTCTGGCTTGGGTGTTGACCCGAACCATCCCCACCATTGATAATTGAAGTCGTAATCGTCGGACTATCGATCAACTCTCTGTAGTAATCCACCTCTGGATGTCGGATGACACAGGCATCTACTCCCAAGGCTGACAAGGTCAAAATTGTATCGTAGAGTGTTTCACCCTTGTTGACTGAACTTGTTTTTACATCGAAGTCCAGTAGGTGAAGTCCCAGTTTAATCTCTGCTACTTCAAAAGATTTGTGGGTACGAGTCGAACTCTCAAAGAAGAGATTAGAGACGATGTGTTGGTCCTCGTAAGACGCTTTTGCTCCATTTTTAAATTCGATCCCGCGTTTGATCAATTTTATGACTTGTTCTACAGTGAGATCTTCCATGGACACAACATGTTTCAGTGCTTGTTGATTTTCTGACATGGCTACTCCTTTAGCTATTAAGCTTCTTCAGTAATCAAAACTCTATCTTGTCCATCAAGTTCTGTCATCTCAACGATGATTTCTTCAGAACGACTGGTTGGAATATTTTTCCCAACGTAATCCGGACGGATAGGCAATTCTCTATGTCCACGGTCAACAAGTACCGCAAGACTCACGCGCGCTGGACGACCATGTCCGACAATGTTATCGATAGCGGCACGGATTGTACGACCCGTATAAAGGACGTCATCAACCAAAATAACTTCGCGATCCGTCACATCAACAGAAATCAAGGAAGTATCTTCACCACTTTTGACATCGTCGCGGAAAGGTTTGGTATCTAATTCTACAACGGGAACAGAGATATTTTCCAATTGTTCCAAACGCTCTTGGATACGGTGAGCAATAAAGACACCACGTGTTTTAATTCCCGCTAAGATGATTTTATTCAAATCTTTGTTGCGTTCGATAATTTCATAAGTGATACGCGTAATTGCTCGCTTGACGGTTAATTCGTCAACAACTTCTTTTGTCTTCATGACAAACCTCCAAAAAGAAAAGTCTCCTTAAACAAGGAGACTTGAAAATGTATAGTTAAGCTAGCCCTACTAAAACAGCAGAGACTCCAACCTTCTATTTGATCCAGCTCCTTGCCTGCCTCACAGGACAGGATTAAAGGAATATTTGATTGCTACTACTATATCACAAAGTAGGAATCGATGCAAGAAAAAACACATGAAATCAATTTTATAACGAACTAAAATCGTATAACTGTGGATAGTGTTCGCATTCTGGATTTTTCGGATGGCAGATGGCCCTACCAAAGTAAATCATGGCTTGATGAGCTGCTAGCCATTCTTCTGGTGGCAAAACATCCATGACACGTTTTTCGACTTCAAGGGGCGTAGCTGATTTTTTAACAATATCATGGTGTTTACAGATTCGTTCAACGTGGGTATCTACTGCAAAGGCCGGAATACCGAATCCCACGCTCATGACTACATTAGCTGTTTTACGCCCTACTCCTGCTAAACTCACTAATTCTTCCCTTGTCTGAGGAACTTGACCGTCAAAATCATCCAGTAGTTGCTGGGCACATTTTTTGAGGAATTTAGCCTTATTGCGATAAAGGCCTAGGCGAGAAATATACGAGGCAATCTCACTCTCACTTGCATCTGCCATGGTTTGTGGGGTTGGAAAAGCTGCAAAAAGGCCAGGGGTAGCCTTGTTGACTGCCGCATCTGTCGTCTGAGCAGACAGCATAACAGCAACCAGAAGTTCAAAATGATTACGAAAATCTAGACTTGGTTTTGCATCTGGAAAAAGAGCAATGATTTCCTCAATGACATGACGGGCACGTTTCTTGGATAAAACCATCTATTCGTCTCCGTCAAACAGTCCTTGCAAACCTGCAAAAGGACTATTTTCTTCTTTCTTTACTGCCTGTTGGGCTTGATACTCTTCCTCAGACATGATTTGCCAGTCATTTCCAGAAACAAATCCCTGACCAGCTTCTTCCTCAGCTGTTAGGACTTTGATAGGAATATTGAGCAAGATATTATCTGAGACACTTTCAGCCAGGTCGATTTCCCCATTTTCAATCGGTAAAACCAAGTCATCATCTAGAACTTCTTGGTCCAGTTGATTGGTAGCACCTTCCATAAAGATTTCCGTTACTGGATAAGACTCTTTCAATTCTACCGGTTCCATGCTACGACTAGAGGCTAGGACAATTGTATAAGATAACTGATAGTCTAGGAAAAACATACGGTCTTCGTACTGAACTTTCCCTACCGTAACAATATCTTTTACATCTAAAATTTCTTGATTACGGGCACGCAAGTCAGCTGCTAAGTCTAAAGTCTGCTCAAAGTGCAAGCCTTCAGGCTGCTTACGGATTTCTTGAATATTTAATTTCATACTTCCTCCATAAAGATTTACTATCTTGATTATACCATGAAAATGCTAGAAGTAAGCCTTCCAAACTTTGAATTTAAAAGTCAGAGTTTATCATTACAAATGTAGGTATTTTTCTATCAAAGTAACTAAAATTGTGAGATAGAAAATTTAAAAATGATTCAGAGAACTAGTAGGAATATGAACTTCCTAACTCTACTTTTACCTATCAATAATTGAATTCCGATATTCAAAAGACAATAATGAAGACAGGAAAGATAAAGTAGAAAGGAGTATACTGTAGCCAGCTCTGCAGTATGATTAACCGTCATTAAATAGAAAACAGTCACCCTTATACAGTGTATCTTATACCCCCTAGTTCACTATCTAGCGAAAGGATTGTGTGGCATGAATAATAGTTTGGTCGATGGCACCACTTTCCTTATTTTCCTAATACTCCTTACCATTTCATTTTGATTCAGCATCTGGAAATTAGAAAAACTGATTGCTGATTGACTATCAAAATTCAAATCCTTAAAAATCTATTGCTTCTAAGGGTTTAGTTCTGTTATTGATAGAGCTAAATCCTTTTTGTTTTATATGATTGATTTTTTGATATATTTACTATGACATTTTTTGTTTTTGGTGCTATACTATAGACATCAATACATGAGCAAAGGAGGACGCTCATATGGAAGACAAAGAACTAATCTTAGAAGCTTATCAACTCATTTCCGAGTTAAACAAAGCTTACCAGACCTGCAAACAAGGATTGCCTGATGATATACTCTTGCAGCAAAATATTGACGAGCTACTCAAACAACTTAAAAAGACAGAGAAACTAGATAACTCTATCTTAATTGATCTGGAGAAATTTTACCAAAGTACCAGTCTCTTGATTGGACTTGGCACCCTTAAACTCAATGAAGAAGCTCGCACAGCTTGGCGAAACTATGACAAATTCCACTACGATCAAGTCAAACACGTTTTGACTCTCTATGGACCCGTTTTTGGTTTCTAGAAAGATTTGAATTTCTCATTTCTTTTGACAAAGTGTTCCAAAAGGTATAAAATAAACATAATAATTTTCGGAGGTAAGGGAGACATGAACAACTAAGTCTATCAAATAAAGAACCTTTATTTAGTAGATCTTGTTTCTGTCTCTTTTTGTGTGCTCTTTTTTCTGCTGCTTTTTGCAGCCCTTTTAAAAGAGGATTTTTTGACATAGACAATTGGCTCTACTAGGTAAAGTAGAGCTTTTGTTATGTATTATCCAAATTTAGAAAGGGCAATGATATGATAAAAATTAATCATCTAACTATAACACAAAATAAAGACCTACGAGACCTTATTTCCGATTTAAATATTACTATCCAAGACGGAGAAAAGGTCGCTATTATCGGCGAAGAAGGAAATGGAAAATCAACCTTACTTAAAACTTTAATGGGCGAAAGATTAGCTGATTTCTCAATCAGTGGAGAAATCCAGTCTGACCTTCAGTCCTTGGCCTACATTCCCCAACATCTCCCTGAAAAATTGAAGAAAAAATCTCTACAGGACTACTTCTTTTTAGAGTCTGCTGATTTGGACTTCAGTATTCTCTATCGTTTGGCTGAGGAATTGCAATTTGATAGCAGTCGTTTTGCTAGTGATCAAGAGATTGGTAGCCTATCGGGTGGCGAAGCTTTGAAAATTCAGCTCATCCATGAATTATCCAAACCCTTTGAGATTCTATTTTTAGATGAACCTTCAAATGACCTAGATCTTGAGACAGTTGATTGGCTAAAAATTCAGATTCAGAAGATCAGGCAGACCGTTATTTTCATTTCTCATGATGAAGACTTCCTCTCTCAAACTGCAGACACCATTATCCACTTGCGACTGGTCAAGCATCGAAAGGAAGCTGAAACCCTAGTCGAGCACTTAGATTATGATCGCTATAGTGCCCAAAGGAAGGCTAACTTTGCCAGACAGAGCCAGCAAGCTGACAACGACCAACGATCCTATGATAAAGCCATAGAAAAGCATCGCCGAGTCAAGCAAAAGGTAGAAACTGCACTTCGCAATACCAAAGATAGTACTGCCGGACGACTACTGGCTAAAAAGATGAAAAATGTTCTTTCTCAAGAAAAACGCTATGAAAAACAGCTCAGTCCATGACCCAAAAGCCACTTGAAGAGGAAGAAATCCAACTTTTCTTTTCAGATATAGAGCCATTAGCAGCTTCTAAAGTCTTACTTCGACTGGAAAAGGAGACTTTATCCATTGGCCAACGAATTTTGTCTCAAAAACTCCAACTAACTGTTTGGGGTCAAGATAAAATCGGTATCATCGGACCAAATGGTGTTGGCAAATCGACTCTGTTAGCCAAGTTGCAGCAACTACTAAGTGGCAAAAGTGAGATTTCACTTGGATTTATGCCACAAAATTACCAAGAAACACTGCAATTGGATCTATCCCCAGTAGAATTTCTCAGCCAAACTGGAAATAAAGAGGAAATACAGAAAATTCAATCCTTCCTAGCCAGTCTCAATTTCAGTTATCCAGAGATGCACCACAAGATTCACTCTTTATCTGGAGGTCAACAAGGCAAACTCCTTCTTTTGAATTTAGTTCTGCGAAAACCAAACTTTCTCCTTCTGGATGAACCCACACGAAACTTTTCTCCAACTTCTCAACCCGAAATCAGAAAACTCTTTGCCAATTACCCTGGGGGCCTCATCACTGTTTCGCATGATCGACGTTTCTTAAAAGAAGTCTGTACGAATATCTATCGTTTGACAGAACATGGTTTGGAAGTCGTTGATCTACAGGATTTATAAATGTAGAAAATCTCAAAAATCCAGAGGAAAATCTCTGGATTCTTTTACATATGTTTCAAACGCTCAATCCGTTCTGAGATTGGCGGATGGGTATAAAAGAGTTTTTGTAACCCACCTCGTTTTTGAGGATCGTTGATGTAAAGTGCACTGCTAGCATCATCTACATGATGGCTCATGGGTTTACTATTGTCCAACTTACGTAGAGCATTAATCATCCCTTGAGGATTACGAGTCAACTCTACACTGGAAGCATCTGCTAAAAATTCTCGTTGACGAGAGATGGCTAGTTGTACCAAAGTTGCTGCTAGGGGAGCCAAAACAATTGCTAGGAGGGAAACAACTAGCATAATAATTTCAAGTCCACCACTATCACGGTCATCACTTCTACGACCACGGCCTGCACCACCCCACCACATCATGCGTCCAGCCATACTTGATAGAAGTGTAATGACACTGGCAAGGGCAACCGCAATAGTAGAAATCCGAATATCATAGTTACGAATGTGACTGACTTCATGGCCTATAACCGCTTCTAACTCTTCACGATTCATAACCGCTAAGAGTCCTGAAGTTGCGGCTACAGCTGCATTTTGAGGATTTGAGCCTGTGGCAAAGGCATTTAAGCTGGCATCATCGATGATAAAGACACGTGGCATAGGAATTTGCGCCACCATAGCCATATCTTCAACAACATGATAAAGAGTTGGTGCGGTCTGCTCATTCACCTCACGCGCACCATTCATGCTCATGACTATCTCTGTTGATTGAAAAATCATGGACAAGGCATAGATAAAGCCGATAATCAGAGCGATAACTAAGCCACCAAGACCAGACCGCATAAAGAGGTAACCAACTGCATATCCAACCAAAGCCAAAAGTAAAAAGAATACTAGTAGTAAAATCCAAGTTCTTCGCTTATTACTCGCGATTTGATCATACAACATCCTAGTCACCTAAACCACTAAAATCAACCTTTGGTACTGCCTTTTCTTCTTCAGGTGTTTGAAGGAAATCAGCCACTTTAAAACCAAAAAGTCCTGCAATTAGATTACTTGGGAAAGTCTCCAATTTAACATTATAGTTGCTAACAACACTATTGTAGAGTTGGCGAGAGTAAGAAATTTTATTTTCAGTATTGGTCAGCTCTTCTTGCAATTGTGCAAAGTTGCCACTCGCTTTTAGGTCTGGATAATTTTCTGCAACTGCAAAAATACCTGAAACTTGACGAGTGAGGGCGTCACTAGCTTTCATAGCTTCAGCTGGTGAAGTTGCTGCAGCAACTTGATTGCGAAGTTCTGCCACCTTTTCAAGGGTAGAACCTTCATATTTGGCATAACCTTTTACAGTCTCAATCAAGTTTGGCAAGAGGTCATTTCGACGTTTCAACTGAACATCAATTTGGCTCCAAGCCTCCTTTGTTTGCATACGATTTTTAACTAAACCGTTATAACTAACAATTACGAAAATAACAATAAGAGCAAGAACTCCAAGAATAATCCAAGTCATCATATAATTCCTTTCTGCTTTTAGATTAGTACCAGTATATCAAATTTCCATCTTTTTGTGGTAAAATAAGATGATACTAAAGAAGGAAACTACTATGAAACCAGAAACATTTTATAACTTGCTAGCTGAACAAAATATTATTCTTTCTGACCAGCAAAAAGTTCAATTTGAGCGTTATTTTGAACTCTTGGTTGAATGGAATGAAAAAATCAACCTGACTGCTATTACAGAAAAGGAAGAAGTCTATCTCAAACACTTCTATGATTCCATCGCTCCTATTACACAGGGATTGATTGAAAACCAGCCTATTAAACTCTTAGATATCGGTGCTGGAGCAGGATTTCCTAGCCTTCCTATGAAGATCCTCTATCCTCATCTAGATGTAACCATTATTGACTCTCTCAATAAACGAATCAACTTTCTGAATCTATTAGCCCAAGAACTAGGTTTAGAAAATGTTCACTTCTATCATGGACGTGCCGAAGACTTGGCCCAAGATAAGAACTTCCGTGCTCAGTTTGATATTGTT
This sequence comes from Streptococcus infantis, assembly GCF_019929575.1. GTDB lineage: Bacteria > Bacillota > Bacilli > Lactobacillales > Streptococcaceae > Streptococcus > Streptococcus infantis_L. The sequence continues at coordinate 24,128 of NZ_JAHZPU010000015.1, read as the reverse complement.
ACAGCTCGTGCTGTTGCCCGTATGCAGGTCTTATCCGAGTTGACTATTCCCTACTTAAAAGTTGGTGGAAAATTGCTTGCACTCAAGGCTAGCAATGCACCTGAGGAATTAACTGAAGCTAAAAATGCCCTCAATCTTCTCTTTAGTAAGGTTGAAGAAAATCTCAGTTACACACTTCCTAACGGAGACCCTCGCTACATTACTATTGTTGAGAAGAAAAAGGAAACTCCAAACAAATATCCACGTAAGGCTGGCATGCCTAACAAACGTCCGCTTTAGAAAGATATAAAAGAATCTGCAAACTCATACCTCGCTCTCTCATTTTAAAGCTCGGGAAAAGGGAGAGGAACAGAAATCGATTACCATTTAAAATGACGATTTCGTCGTCCCTCCCCCGCAAAGTTGAGTAGGTCCATCAAAGCTAGAATCATAGCGTAAGATGGACCACTCAACCACTGCGTCTATCAGTCACCTCTATCCTGATGCAAAAACACATTCCTTAGTAAGTCCTACCTCGCATCTTTGTTTCAAGGCTCAGGAAAAAATGATTTACAAAATCATACCTCGCTTTCCCATTTCAAGACTCAGGAAAAAATGATTTACAAAATCATTTTTTTCTGCTATACTATCCTAAGCAAAGGTTTTTAATGTCATCCCGTGAGGTGACGAAGGCGCAGATCTATATAAAACTCTTTAAAACTTGATGAAGAAAGCTTGTTTTAGAGAGGTCTTACTCTGGGAGCCTATTGCTATAAAATAATGGGCTCTTTTTTGATGCCCAAAAGTGAGGTTATTATGAAACAGGAATCAACTGTTGATTTGCTTTTAGACGTTGACCAACGTCCTTCAGCTGGAAAGGGAATTCTTCTTAGCTTCCAGCACGTATTCGCCATGTTTGGTGCTACTATCTTGGTACCTTTAATCTTGGGAATGCCTGTATCTGTTGCCCTTTTTGCATCAGGTGTAGGAACACTCATTTACATGGTTTGTACTGGCTTTAAAGTTCCAGTTTATCTGGGTTCTTCTTTCGCCTTTATCACAGCTATGTCACTTGCTATGAAAGAAATGGGTGGCGATGTATCTGCCGCTCAAACTGGGGTTATTCTTACAGGTTTTGTCTATGTCCTTGTTGCTGCAAGTGTTCGCTTTGCAGGTACAAAGTGGATCGACAAACTCTTACCTCCAATCATTATCGGTCCTATGATCATCGTTATCGGTCTTGGACTTGCTAGTTCAGCTGTTACCAACGCTGGTCTTGTAGCTGACGGAAACTGGAAAAACGCTCTTGTAGCCGTTGTTACTTTCTTGATTGCTGCCTTTATCAATACAAAAGGAAAAGGCTTCCTACGAATCATCCCATTCCTTTTTGCCATTATCGGTGGTTACCTCTTTGCCCTAGCACTTGGATTGGTTGACTTCACTCCTGTTCTTGAAGCTAACTGGTTTGAAATCCCTGGTTTCTACCTACCGTTCAATACAGGTGGTGCCTTCAAACAATACGACCTTTACTTCGGCCCTGAAACGATTGCCATCTTACCAATCGCAATCGTAACCATTTCAGAACATATCGGAGACCACACTGTTCTAGGTCAAATCTGTGGACGCCAATTCTTGAAAGAACCAGGTCTTCACCGTACTCTTCTTGGTGACGGTATCGCAACTTCTGTTTCTGCCTTCCTTGGTGGACCAGCCAATACAACTTACGGAGAAAATACAGGGGTTATCGGTATGACTCGTATCGCTTCTGTCTCAGTTATCCGTAATGCTGCCTTTATTGCGATTGCCCTTAGCTTCCTTGGTAAATTTACTGCTTTGATTTCAACAATTCCAAACGCTGTACTTGGTGGTATGTCTATCCTTCTTTACGGGGTTATCGCAAGTAACGGTTTGAAAGTCTTGATCAAAGAACGTGTTGACTTCGGACAAATGCGTAATCTTATCATCGCAAGTGCCATGTTGGTACTTGGACTTGGTGGAGCAATCCTTAAACTTGGTCCAGTTACCCTTTCAGGTACTGCCCTATCAGCTATGACAGGTATCATCCTAAACTTGATCCTGCCATACGAAAACAAAGACTAATCCATATAGAATCAACAAGAGGTCGGGACCAAAATCCCGACCTCAATTTTTATTCACAAGAAGACTTTGATACAGTGACTCATTGGACTGTTGTCAAAAAATTTGGTTTCTCAATTTCCTGTCCTAAATTCCTAATTTCCCCAAGCAATTAAGAGATACAAGAGACTTGAACCAAACATATCTGCAGGAGCATGCATGATAAAGAATGGGAGTAAATTCTTGACCACATACTTGTACAAGAAATAATAAAAGAGACCATAAACAAGCCCAATAACCAAGGCCCAGAGTAAGCCTTGATAGGTATGGAAAGAAATTCGTATAATTACAGAATATACTAGAACCAGCTACTGATGCTTTTCTTTTACTGAAGTCAGCAATCCCAAGAAGAAAAATTCTTCATAAAAACCATTTAGAAGAGCATAACCAATGACCATTGGCGTCAAAACCATAAATTTTCGAATGATTTCCATGGAATCTATAAAAGGGATCAACTGAGTATTAAAATAATTGTACTCACCACTAAGGGTTGTTACAATATCACCAAATATCCCAACTACAGCAAAGATAAGGAGTACCCAAATTAAAACAGACCAGCTCCAGAGTATAGGTCTTGTTTAAAATCATAATTTCGAATCAAGAGATAAAGGAAAGTAATCCCTAACATCATCAATTGAAAAGTAAAATTACTAGAATAAGCTGCCCCATCACTTGCTAGATTTGTCGTAGTTTCTGTGACACTAGTAAGAGTTGAAGTCGATAAACTCTCCATAAATTGTTGAGTAGAACGAATGATAAACTCCCCAAACATTAAAACAGTAACGATTAAGACATCGAACCATTTTAAGTATCTTAAAGGTTTTGATGGATGAATACTTTGTAGCAAATTCATATTTCCTCCTTATCTTTAAATATATGGATTGATTATAAACATTCATTCTTAAAGTTGTATGAACCAACTTGCTGGAAGATTAAAAAACAGCCTTATCAAAGACTGTTTTAATCCATTAAACGGAATGATGTTTCTTTTCCAACATTAAATCCTTCAATGAAATGATAGTCACGGCTAGTAAAATCATTGCCATACCAAGAAAATCTACAGGATAAAAGATATCCCCCATAATCATGAAGGCAAAAAATACTGCCGAGATAGGCTCAATCGAAGCCAAAAGGCTAGACTTGACTGGTCCTATCATACTTGCTCCCTTGAGGAAGGCTGTATAGGCAAAGACCGTTCCAATCAGAATGATGCCTGCAAAAGCTAGAAAGATATCAAAAGATAAGGGAATACTAGCCCCAATAAGGCCTGTAAAAGGTACTGCTAGAAAACCTGAGATGGTCATTCCAACACCAATAACCAATATGCTCCCCCATTTTTGAATTAATTTTATGGGTAAAATGATATAAAGAGCATAGGTTAGGGCCGAGAACAAACCCCAAAATAGACCAGCTGGAGTCATCGAGAGTTGATCCAATTGCCCATGAGTTGCAATGAGAAAGGTCCCACCTATAGCTAAAAACATAGAGATGATTTCTGAAAGCATCGGAGCCACCTTATCCTTGATACATGTGTAAGCAAGGATTCCAACTGGACAGACATACTGGAGAACTGTCGCTGTCCCAGCATTTGTCTCCTGAATAGCTGATAGATAAGCTAATTGATTTAGAAAAAGACCAAATAAAGAAAATAGCAAGAGAGAAAACAGGCTTGATTTATCCTTCAGAAAAGCCATAAATTTATCCCTTGATTTAGTATAGGCAAGAAGAATCAGGAGTAAACCAGCAATTATCAAACGGATATTGGTCAGAACTAGGGCTGATATTCCATGAGCCATCAGGTACTGACCACTGGTTCCCGACAAGCCCCAGGCAATACCTGCAATGACTGTATAAAGAGTTCCTTTTAAAGCTTTTGACATACTTCCTCCCTAGTCTGCCTCTCGAATCAAGTCCATGACCTGATTACGATCCAAAATCCACTGGGCACGCTCATCTTTTTCATAGGTTCGGTTAGATAGAAAAATTGCCGCCTCTTGCTTCTTACGATTCCACATGATAAAGGTTCCAGTATAGCCTGTATGGTCCATCCAATCACCTTCAAGATTCCAGGCCAATGAGCGTTCTTTATCACTCAGATCCGAAAAATTCTGACTCAATCCTTCAGCAAAATCATCCCGCAAATAATGCTCCAAGAAGATTTTTAAATCATGAACTGTTGAAAACAAGCCTGCACTACCTGCATGCTTTCCAAGCAAACGAGCCTTAGGATCATGTACCACTCCTGCTTTCTGTCCACGGACCGTTGGAACAGCACGGATAACTGGACCAAACTGAGTTTCCTTCATTCCCCAAGGATCCAAAACTTGCTCTTGTAAAATCTGATCCAAGTTCTTTTTAAAATAGTTTTCTAAGAGAAAACCTAGTAAGAGAAAGTGCACATCCGAGTAGAGAAAGGCTCTCTTCTCTCGGCGATTAAGATGAAACATGGCATTTCTCAACTGGTCCTCTGAAAGCTGATCCCTATTTGGGATAAAAGGATCCAAGTCTGTTGTATGCGTTAGGAGTTGACGAACAGTGATGTCTGGATAATCTACTTCTGGAAGATAGTCTCTTATGGAGTTATCAAGCTCAATCTTACCTTCCTTCCACAAGAAAGATAAGACTGTTCCAACTCCAACAACCTTGCTGACACTGGCCAAATCATAGACCAAACCTTCACGCGTCTTCTCACCAATTTCTGGATTTGCTTCTCCTAGATACCAGTCAGACCAAACGCCATCCTGATAATATGCAAAAGAGGCACCAGGATAAATCCCTGCCTCAATTTGTTGATTTATTTTTTGAATGATTTTTTGTTTCATACTGCTTCAAACCACAATTCAATATTGTTGGTATCCTTAGTTAAGAAAAACTTCTCAGATTTTGGAATAAAGTAACCAGCTTCTTCAAATCGCTGACGCAATACAGGCAAATCCAAATTCTCTACTTGAAATTTCAACATGGACAAGTCCCAAGTTACATTATTTTCAACCAGTAAATCGCTCCTTTGAGCTTGATTAAAAGCTAGTCGGTTTTCGATTTCTTCTTTATCAAGTAGGCTTGATGTCTTATCTGGTAAGTTAATTTCCACCGAGATTTCAAAGGCTGTCAAATATCTCAGTTTCTCATCTTTTGAAAAAGTGACTTCTTCCTCAACTTTTTTCAAATCCTTGATATCATCTTCGGCATGAATAAGAATACAATCCCCTTCTGGAGAAAGAACCTCAAAAGCATATCCCTTATTTCCTTTATAGAGTTGAGGGATTTCTTCCATTCTAGCTAGTAGTGCTTCAATCTCAGATGGCTTCTCTACCTTTACAAGTAATCTAGCTAATTTTTTAATCCCTTCAACCTTACGGCTCCTCATACTTGGTGACTCTTCTAAAACTAACTTTTCAATGCCTGACTGGTCTCCAAGTGATAGGAATGCAGACTCTTCAAGCAAGGGTTTCATCCCCAAAGTCTCAATATAAAACAACTCATTTAAATTTCTATTATTTACCTTTAGCGTCGGGATCATACGCTTTATTTGATTTACAATCATAAATTCCTCCAACACTTTTTATTTTAAAGGATTTTATCTTTTTTTACAAGTTATTCAATAAAAAACTTTAACTATATTAACTCTTTAAATTAAATTCCCCCTTCTGTTTGTAGAAGGGGGCTTGATTGTTTTTACTAAAATACCTGATTTAGTCTTTCCAAGATAGTGTTGCTTGCAGACCGTAATGATCACTAACTTGAGGACTGTTTTTACCATCAAAGACCACGTGAAGTTTTTCTACCTGCACATCCTTTGTTGTAAAGATATAATCGATTCGAAGAGGTTCGCTATTTCCCTTCCAACCATCAATTTCAGGCGGAACAGTGTAACTACCACTTCTTTCTTTTGCAACTTCAAATGCATCTTGTAAGTTTAGTGGACTAGCTAAAATAGCTTGGTAGCCCTCTTGACCTGCAGGATTATTAAAATCACCTGCTAGCAAGAGTGGCTTGTTCAATTCTTTCAGAACTGCTTCAAAGCGCGCCCATTCCTCTTGGAAGCCTTTATCCCACCAAGAGAGATGGACACTGGCAACTGCAAGTTCTTTACCTTCAACTACTGTCTCTGCTAGAGCAACTCGACGAGTGTGGTAATCTGTCGGATCATCTACATCTGAAACCAAAATTTCACGCGCTTCAATTGGTGTTTTAGATAGAATTGCAACACCTTCATGGTAACGATCATAACCGATATGGTTATAGGCCCAAGTCCAATAATAGTTTTGACCTTGCTCAGCCAACTTCTCTACCAAAAGTCGCACATAGTGGTCTTGATGAATCGGCTCAGCAGATGGTAATGGCTGATAAAGTACACCAGCTTCTACTTGCGCTGAAGTAATTTCCTGGTTAATTTCTTGAAAACAAATCAAATCATAACTGTTTTCAAGTATATCTTGAAGTAAAAGTTGAAACTTTTGTTCAGGATCTTTTTCCATCCAACTATGGGTATTGAGTGTTAAAAACTTCATGCTTTTCTCCTATAAACAAGAGGTTGGAAACAGCTTCCAACCTCCTAAATATTACAATTCTACTTTTGCAACTGCTGTTTTAGCAGCAAGAGAACCTGTTTTTTCTAATTTAACTGATTTGATCGCATCACCATTTGTGAAGACAACTACAGTTGTAGTTTCACGACCAGCTTCACGGATAGCACCCAAGTCAGCTGTGACAAGAAGATCACCAGCTGCAACCTGTTGTCCTTCAGTAACACGAACTGTAAATGGTTTTCCTTCAAGACTTACTGTGTCCAAACCAATGTGAACAAGTACTTCAAGGCCTGCTTCAGTTACAAGACCAAGAGCGTGTTTAGTTGGGAAGATGCTTGACACAGTACCTGATACTGGAGATACAATGTTTCCGTTTGCTGGTTCCACTGCAAATCCATCACCCATCATTTTTTGTGCGAATACAGGATCCTTCACTTGGTCCAATTCAATCACTTGACCGTCAGCAACTGAGTATACTTCTTCAGTCACACCTTTGTATACAACAGCATCTTGTTGAGCTGCTGCCTTTTGACTTGGAAGAGTTTCAGGAATCACTTCACCTGAGTCAAGAAGGTCTTGAATATCTGATTTCAAAACGTCAGCTTTAGGTCCGTAGATAGCTTGGACACCTTGTCCTTTCATGACAAGTCCCATAGCTCCTTCAGCTTTCCATTGTTCCTCTGTTCCAACTTTTTCAGCGTCTTTTACAGTAACACGAAGGCGAGTCATACATGCGTCCACATCAACGATGTTAGCACGTCCACCAAGAAGGTTAATGATGTTAACAGCTTGAGAAGCTTCTGCAACTTTTGACTCACCAGAAGCAGCAGATTCTGATGAACCTTCAGCAGTTTCGTAGTTTCCGTTACGTCCTGGAGTAGCATAGTTGAATTTTTGAATCATGAAGTTGGCGATAAAGTACATGATAACTGCAAATAGTGCTGTTACCCAGATAAAGTTAATGATATCCATACCAAGACCAGCATTGATAGCTAGTGGAGTACGAGTCAAGAATTCAATTGAACCGAATGAGTGCACACGAAGGTGAACAATATCAGCCATAGCAAAGGCAGCACCTTGAACAACAGCGTAGACAAGGTAAAGAGGTGTTGCAACGAACATGAACATATATTCAATTGGCTCAGTAACACCAGTCAAGAAAGTTGCAAGAGCTGTCGCAATCATCATACCTTTGTATTGGTGTTTCTTGTCTGCTTCAACATTACGGTAAATAGCAGCAGCCACACCCATCAAAATACCGAATGAACCAATCATTTGTCCAACTTTGAAACGAGCTGGATGAACTGTATCTAGCAATGTTTGGTATTGACTAGCATCAGTACCTTTAAGGTTTACAAGGTCTGTTACCCATGCAAGCCAAAGTGGATCTTGTCCAAATACTTGAGTGCCTTTTGCTGCACCAGTTAAAATATCGTAAGTACCACCAAGAGCTGTATAGTTCATTGGGATAGTCAACATATGGTGAAGACCAAATGGCAAGAGCAAGCGTTCCAAAGTACCATACAAGAATGGTGCAAGAACTGGTGCTGTTTCTTGTGAATTAGCAATCCAGATACCGAAGTTGTTGATACCTGTTTGAACAACTGGCCAGAAAGCTGAAAGAAGAATTGCAGCGATTGCTGAGCGAAGAATAACTACAAATGGTACAAAACGTTTCCCGTTAAAGAATGAAAGGGCATCAGGAAGTTTACGGAAATTATAGTATTTGTTAAATGCAGTCGCTCCAACAAAACCTGAGATAATCCCTACAAATACCCCCATGTTAAGGGCTGGTGACTCAAGTACACTAATGAAGTAATCAGCAACCTTGATAGATCCACCAAAGATTGTTGAAACCATAGCGTTAGGATCTTTCAACATATCCCCTGATACACCGAAGATTGTACCAGTGATACGGTTAATAAGGATAAATGCAAGACCTGCCGCAAAAGCACCACCAGCACGTTCTTTAGCCCAACTTCCTCCAATAGCGAGGGCAAACAAAATATGAAGGTTACCGATAACTCCCCAACCAATTTGCTCTAGTACGCCACCAGTAATAACTAGGGGAGCAAGGTTTGGGTCAATCATTGCAAGTGACTTACCGATTGAAATCATCAATCCAGCCGCTGGCATAACAGCGATAACCACCATTAGAGCCTTACCGAATTTCTGCCAAAATTCGAAAGACAAGACATTTTTGAATGTATCTTTCATCATTCAAATCTCCTTTTATATTTATTAGGCAAACGTTTTACGAAAACGTTTGCACTTGTTTGTGACTTAATTATACCACTTTTTATTTTTTTGTAAAGACTTTTATAAAAAAAAATTTGACTTTTTCTTTCGTTTCACTTTCTAGGCACGCTCTCTCTTACTGACCTTTTTTGAGTTTGTAGGGCTTTTCTGATATAATATTAGCTATGAAATCCTATAATACCTTAAATGATTACTATCGAAAACTTTTTGGAGAAAAGACTTTTAAAGTCCCTATTGATGCTGGCTTTGATTGTCCCAATCGAGATGGAACTGTAGCACATGGGGGCTGTACTTTTTGCACGGTTTCCGGTTCTGGAGATGCAATCGTTGCACCTGATGCTCCTATCCGTGAGCAATTCTATAAAGAAATTGACTTTATGCATCGTAAATGGCCAGATGTTAAAAAGTATTTGGTTTACTTCCAAAATTTTACCAATACACATGAAAAGCTGGAAGTGATTCGCGAACGCTATGAACAAGCTATCAATGAACCTGGGGTTGTCGGCATCAATATCGGAACTCGACCAGATTGCCTTCCTGATGAGACAATTAAATACTTGGCAGAATTATCAGAACGAATGCATGTTACCGTAGAGTTAGGCTTACAAACTACTTACGAAGAAACTTCAGAATTGATTAACCGCGCCCACTCCTATGAACTCTACGTGGAGACTGTCAAGCGCTTGAGAAAATATCCTAAAATCGAGATTGTTGCCCATTTGATCAATGGTTTGCCAGGTGAAACTCATGAAATGATGGTGGAAAACGTTCGGCGTTGTGTAAGGGACAATGATATCCAAGGGATTAAACTTCACCTACTTCACCTCATGACCAATACTCGGATGCAACGCGACTATCATGAAGGTCGTTTGCAGCTCATGAGTCAGGATGAATATGTCAAGGTCATCTGTGACCAACTAGAAATTATTCCCAAGCATATCGTCATCCATCGGATTACGGGTGATGCACCTAGAGATATGCTGATTGGTCCTATGTGGAGTCTCAATAAATGGGAAGTTCTAAATAGCATTGAAGCTGAAATGAAACGACGCGGTAGCGTCCAAGGATGCAAGGCTGTAAAACAGGAGTTTATGAATGAAAAGACCACTTGAAATGGCGCATGATTTTCTTGCCCAAGTCATCACCCAAGAGGATATTGTCGTTGATGCGACCATGGGAAATGGCCATGATACCCTTTTTCTAGCTAAGTTAGCTAAACAAGTCTATGCTTTCGATATACAGGAACAAGCTCTAGAAAAGACTCGTCAACGTCTACAAGAAGCTGGTTTGACCAATGCAGAATTAATCCTACAAGGTCATGAAACCGTAGATCAGTTTGTAACTGAGGTGAAAGCTGCCATCTTTAATCTAGGTTATCTTCCTTCAGCTGATAAAAGCATTATCACCCAACCTCAGACAACCCTTGAGGCACTAGAAAAACTCTGTCAGATGCTCGTTAAGGGCGGGCGGATTGCCATTATGATATACTACGGGCATGAAGGCGGAGATATCGAACGGGATTCAGTCATGGATTTTGTCAGTCAGTTACCGCAACAAGAATATACTGCCTCTATCTATCGCACTCTCAACCAAATTAACAATCCACCATTTTTGGTCATGATTGAAAAATTAGAAAGGTATCGACATGGATAAACAGTACCTAAAAGATAAAATAGAAGCCATGCGTCACAACTTTGTTGAATCTACTCAACACGAACGTGCAGTCGGGATTCTAGACGAAGCTCGCATGAGCAAGAAAATGTTGAAAATCAAGAAAAAAATGATAACACTTGAAATGGAGCGTTGTCAGAAGAAAATCGAGCACAAGGACTGCTCGAAAATTGATCAAAAAATCCAAGAACAAAAGGAACTTTTTGAAGCTTGTCGAAAACAAAAATAAGGAGGTAGAAGATGGATTTACTTTTTTATCTCTTGATATTTTTGCTTGTTCTCATTGTTTCTAGTACGACCAATAAACTTCTTCCCTTCCTACCCATGCCCCTGATTCAAATTTTGTTAGGGATAGGAATTGGGCTTTGCTTACCCAATAACCAATATCATCTAGATACTGAATTGTTTCTTGCTTTAGTTATCGGACCGCTCCTCTTTCGAGAAGCTCAAGAAGCAGATGTAACCTCTATCCTAAAGCACTGGAGAATCGTTCTCTATCTAATTTTTCCTGTCATCTTTATATCTACTCTAAGTATGGGAGGACTTGCCCATGTTCTTTGGGCGAGCTTACCATTAGCAGCCTGCCTAGCAGTAGGGGCTGCACTTGGTCCTACTGACCTGGTTGCCTTTGCTTCCCTTTCTGAACGGTTTACATTTCCAAAACGAATTTCAAATATCTTAAAAGGGGAAGGACTCCTTAATGATGCTTCTGGGCTAATTGCCTTTCGTGTTGCTCTCATCGCATGGACAACGGGAACCTTTTCAATCGCTCAAGCAGGAATTTCCCTAGCTATTTCCATCATTGGAGGGTTTGCAGTCGGCTTTATAACAGCCTTAATCAATCGTTTCCTCCATACTTTTCTACTTAGTGTTCGAGCTACTGATATAGCCAGTGAACTCTTGCTGGATCTTAGTTTACCACTCTTAACATTCTTCATCGCTGAAGAGATTCATGTTTCTGGAATTATCGCGGTCGTTGTCGCTGGTATTTTAAAAGTTAGTCGTTTTAAAAAGATAAATCTTCTCGAAGCTCAAGTGGATACAGTGACCGAGACCGTTTGGCACACTGTTACCTTTATGCTCAATGGTTCTGTCTTCGTCCTGTTAGGAATGGAACTGGAGATGATTGCTGAGCCGATTCTTAAGAGTGCTTTTTATAACAATGTGCTTCTTCTCGTCACAGTCTTTCTTTTAACCTTCCTACTCTTTGCCATCCGCTTTGTGATGATTTACGGCTTTTACGCGTTTCGAATAAAGAAACTTCAAAAAAGTCTCCACAAGTATGTCAAAGATATGCTCCTTCTAACATTTTCTGGAGTTAAGGGAACCGTTTCTATTGCTACTATCCTCTTGATACCGTCTAACTTAGAGCAAGAATATCCGCTCCTTCTCTTCCTCGTAGCTGGTGTAACCCTGGTCAGTTTTCTTACTGGATTATTGGTCTTGCCACACCTTTCTGAAGAGCAAGAGCCATCTAAGGATCATCTCATGCACATTGCTATCCTAAATGATGTTGCCATGGAGTTAGAGAGAGATCTGAACCATACTAAAAACAAGGTTCCCCTCTATGCTGCGATTGATAACTATCATGGACGGATTGAAAATCTCATCCTCAGCCAAGAAAACAAAGAAATCCAAGAAGACTGGGAAGCTCTTAAACTCTTGATTCTCAGTATCGAGAACGATGGTTTGGAACAAGCCTATGAAGAGGGCAAAATCGGTGAAAGAGGTTATCGTGTTTATCAACACTACTTGAAAAGTATGGAGAAAAATATTAAGCGAAACTTTGCTTCTCGCCTAACCTACTACTTCCTTGTTTCTATACGGATTGTGCGTTTTCTCCTTCATGAGTTGCTCACATTTGGAAAAACCTTTCGTTCTTGGAGAGACAAGGAAAACCAAAGACTTCTTGCCATCGATTATGATCAGATTGCAGAGCTCTATCTAGCCAACACTGAAATCATTATCGAAAGTTTAGAAAACCTCAAAGGGATTTATAAGAGTTCTCTGATCAGCTTTATGCAGGAATCACGTCTCCGTGAAACCAGTCATATTACCAGTGGTGCTTTTGTGGAACGGGTTATCAATCGTATCAAACCCAATAACATCGATGAAATGTTGAGAGGCTACTATCTAGAACGTAAGTCTATCTTTGAATACGAAAAACAAAAACTCATCTCAGCCCAGTATGCCAAAAAATTACGACAAAATGTAAACAACCTAGAAACCTATTCTCTAAAAGAAGCAGCCAACACACTACCTTATGATATGATGGAATTAGTTCGCAGAAATTAAGATTTAGGTTATTATTGTGGAGGATTATGCAATGAAAAAGTTGTGGAAACAGCTGATTGATAGACCCTTATTAAAAGCTTTTTTGCACTACTATCAAGCCTCTGATAGTGAGTTAACCAGCGTTGCTGTTGCCTACTATTGGTTGATTTCAATCTTCCCCTTACTCATGATAGTGGTCAACATCTTACCCTACTTTCAAATTCCAATCTCCAACTTTCTATTAACAATCAAGGAATTTTTACCAGATACAATCTATGAAGTGGTTGCAAAAATTGCCAGAGAAGTTCTGACTCAACCATCGACAGGTTTACTAAGTTTTGCTATCTTATCAGCACTTTGGACTTTCTCCAAATCCATGAATTTTCTTCAGAAAGCCTTTAATAAAGCCTATGGAATTGCAAAGAATAGGGGAATTATCTCACACCAGCTGATGAGCCTCTTGGTCAGCTTTGGCCTTCAAATTCTCTTTGCACTTTCCTTATTCCTAAGTATGTTTGGCCATATGCTATTGGACCTGCTTAAAAACTACTGGAAATCCGAAAGTACTCTATTTTCTTATCTACAGGATTTTACAGGACCTCTGATCTATGCCTTTCTATTCGCTACCGTGATGATGCTCTATTATTTCCTACCAAATGTTAAAGTCAGTCGGATTCGCTACGTCATACCTGGAAGTCTGTTTGTACTAGCTACTACTATTGCTTTATTAAATATCTTTGCAGCCTATTTCAACAATTATGTCAACTATCTCGTAGACGTCCGTTTTTTCAGTTCTATCGTCGTTGTTGTGATGATGTTCTGGTTCATTATCATTGCAAAGATATTGATCATCGGTGCAGTCATCAATGCTAGTGTTCAAAGCTTGAAGGATCCAGAATTTAAAACAAATCAATAATTTTTTATCGATTAAAACTCAATGAAAATCAAAGAGTAAACTAGGAAGCTAGCTGCAGGCATTACTTGAGTACGGCAAGGCGAAACTGACCTGGTTTGAAGAGATTTTCGAAGAGCATAAACAAATCAATCCCCCAGTCATTTGATACTGGGGGATTTTTGAATTGAGTACTTTATTGTTCACTAGTGAGGGCTTGCAATTCTGTTTTTAGATACTGAGCCAAGTGTTGATGCGCATAAATATTGGCATTCTTTTCTGCCGTAGGATTGTAGTTGGTGTTGGTATTTACATCATAAACATAAATGTCTCCACTCTCTGATTGAACCCATTCAATCGCCGCAACTTCAATCTGAGCATTTTTCAAGAAATTCTCATAAGCTTCTCTCCGGTCATCTGGTAGAGGTTCTGTAATCTGGAATTTTTCAGACGTTTCTAGTTGCTCTGGTCTCTTACCGATTTGGCAACCATCTGCTGGACACAGTTGGAATCCATCTGAAGAATCAATCGAAACAGTATAGAGGAATTTTTGATCGATAAACTCTGAACGACGGATACGTCCATCACTTGGTTTAATGTAGGCTTGTAATAAGGTAATCCCGTCAACCGATGGTTCAAAGAGGGGACTATTGACGTAAGCTTCAAGTTCCTCTTCATTTTGGAAGAGTTGAACGCCTAATCCCTTACCTGCTCTATTGTGCTTAGTAATCAAAGGATAAATGTTTAATTTTCTTGCTGCTTCAATGATGTTTTCTTGACCCAAAACTGCAACTGTTGCGGGAGTCTCGATACCAGATTCGTTTAACTTCAAATATTGTTTGATTTTACTAATTTCAAGGTTGATAGCACCGGTACCATTCACAACTTTGCGTCCGTGTGCTTCTAACCAAGTAATCACTTGCTCTGTAAATTCTGGCGCATAACGATGTCCTCTTGTGTGAGAAGAGGCAGACATACGATTGTAAAAGATACCTTGTGGCGGTGGGCTTTGCAAATCTAAAATCCCACTAGACAAATCCCATAGTTCATAAGGGACTTCTAATTCTTCCAACCATTTCACTAAATGTTGAGTCCATTCTAAATTCTCATGAATCACATAAACTTTTGCTTCACTCATTATTTATATCTCCTTAAGAAAAGCTGACTGATAATTGGCTTTCCTTTTCCTCTTCTAAAATATATCCTTCTGTTTTTTCGATAACGCTAACTGTTAAGATTTGACCCAAAACATTGATCATGGTACGGCCTGCATTGACAAAGAAATCAACTGCAAAAATCAAGGCCACTCCTTCAACTGGCAAGCCCAATTGAGGTGCTGCAGCTAATAGAACTACGATAGCTCCTGATGGCACAGTTGCTGCAGTTTTTCCAATCAAAGTCAAGAGTAAAACAGTAAACAAGAGACTTGATAAAGAAAATTGAATACCATAGGCGTGGGCGATAAATATTGTCGCTACTGAGAAATAAACTGCTGCTCCTTCTAAGTTAAAAGTATATCCTAAAGGAACAACTAAATCAATTGTATGCTCGTCATGCCCCTGTTTTTTCAAATCTTTAAGAAGTGAAGGCAAGACAACACTAGAACTTCCAGTAACAAAAGCCAGGGTCAAGAGACTCCAATTTTCACGAAAGGCTGATAAATACGGTACTTTAAAGAAGAAAGCAATCAAAGGGAAAATAAGAAGAACCAAAACAGCATAAGCCAGATAAGTTCCAATTACAAACTGACCAAGCCCAATCAACTTGTCGACACCCGTAGTTGCAACATCTTTAGCGATAAATCCAAAAATTCCAATCGGTGATAGTTTGATAATTACTGTAACAATCTTGTAAATGGCTTCAATCCAGATTTGGAAACCTTCGATAATCTTCTGAGATTTATCAGACTTAAGATTCCCAATTCCGTAACCAAGAAAGATTGCAAAAACGATAATTGGCAATAGAGCGCCATCTGAAAGAGATTTAACGATATTTGATGGAATGAAACCAAGCAAAAATTCGCTGAACTTGACATTGTTAGCAATCCCATCAAGGTTTCCACCAGTTTGACCGATGTTCACTCCTTGACCAAATCCTAAATAGTAACTAGCAAATACAAACAAAAGAGTAATGGCAGTTGTTACGGTAAAAAAGTAAACCAAACTCTTGGTCAAGATTTTTCCAAAAGATTTTTTTCCGATAACTCCAGCTACTGCAACAACGATAGTTGGGAAGATTAGCGGAATGATAACCATATTGATCAATTTAATAAAGGCTTGACCTAAAAATTGATAAAAGCCTGCAAATTGTGGCCAGATAAGGGCAGCGATAACACCCAAGACCAAAGCCACCAATAATTGAATGCCTAGTGAGAGTTTTGACCATAAAGTAACTAATTTCATAAGAAACTCCTTTGTTTTATTTGCTACTCATTCTACTACTATTCTTCTCTCCTGACTAATATATATTTTTTATTGTCACCATAAAAAAGATTTATCATGAAGGTTCAAACTACTCCAACTTTACAAAGTAAATCACATTGATGTTTGATATAGTATAAAAAATCAATTTCTAAACAAGAATTTTTAGAAAAACACTGTTAAATCAAGGAATATGCTTTCCTTTTATTCAAATTTTATGATACAATATTGTTATGATTTTAATGAAACTCGCTTCCGTCTTGCTTTTGGTACTAACCTTGGCTTTGGCTATTATCTTTAGTAGATTTTTTAAGTTAAAGAAAAAGGGGATTAACTTTGCAGATTTGGCTTTTCCTTTTCTGATTTTTGAATACTATTTAATCAGTGCAAAGGTTTTTACCCACAATCAACTTCCCATTTTGGGGGCAGCCCTATCAATACTAGCAATTGTATTAGTCTTTTTCTTCTTAAACAAAAGACGTAGTTTTTATTATCCAAAATTTATTAAATTTTTTTGGCGAGCTGGATTTTTACTAACACTGCTCATCTATATCATCATGATTGTTCAAATTTTTATGATGAAATAGTCAACTATAACAATACAGTCCACCAGCACCTTAATAATTGCCCACTAAATGTTCCATAGGAAACACTTTTCTGATAAAATTATAAAAAAGTAAAAATAGGAGATGAATCAAGTGAAAAAAACGCTCTTGGCAAGCGCCATTACACTTTCAGTTTTTGGTCTAACAACCAACCTTAGCTATGCTGAGGAAAACAAAGTACAGTCAACCCCAGTAGAAACAACACACAGTGAAACCTCTACTGACAAAGTGGAGAAAAATAGTCTCCCAGCTAAGGAAACTGAATCTTCAACTGAAGCAAATGCCAATCAAACGACAAATCCATCTAAGAAAGAGGAAGAGAAGGTTCCCGAAGTCCAAAAAGAAGGTTGGGTATTAGAGGAAAACCACTGGCGTTTCTATGAAAACAATGCCCCTGTTCTTAACTGGAAAAAAATCCACGGGAAATGGTACTACTTTAATAAAAATGGGGTCATGCTGAGTGATACTATTTTTGATGGATATATCCTTACTAGTAGTGGCGCAATGGTCGATTCTGGTTGGAGTAAACTCCAAGAAAAATGGTATTACGCTAATGCTTATGGAAAAATTTCTCAACAAAAATGGGAAAAGATCGGTGGCGTCTGGTACTACTTTGACAAAGAAGGTGTCATGCTCAGCAACACAATTTTTGATGACTATCTGTTTACCAATAGTGGGGCAATGGCTGAAAATTCTTGGGTAAAACAAGATGGACAATGGTACTATGCTCTTACTTCTGGTAAGCTAATCAAAAATAAGTGGGATAAAATTAGTGGTACCTGGTACTACTTTAACAAAGATGCTACTATGGCAAGCAACCAATGGCAAGGTAGCTACTACCTAAAAGCTAGCGGAGCTATGGCTGAAAAAGAATGGATTTTCGATAATAACTATAATAGCTGGTTCTACTTAAAATCTGGTGGTACCTATGCAGAGCGTGAATGGATTGGCTCCTACTATCTCAAGTCAGGTGGCTACATGGCTAAGAGCGAATGGATTGATGACAGTTATTATAAAGCTCGTTACTATGTAGATGAAAATGGAGTCTATGTTACAGGGACCTATAAAATCAATGGGAAAAACCAGCAATTTCAAAGTGATGGAAAATGGCTTGGCGAAGCTTCTGCAAGCCACGGGTTTGAAAAAGGAAAATACAACAATATTATTTTCCTAGATCCAGGCCATGGAGGTAAAGACCCTGGTGCTGCTTATTATAACATCACTGAAAAAGAACTGAACATGCAAGTTTACAAGAAACTTCGAAAAGAACTTGAAGCCCTTGGTTACACTGTTCTGACTTCAAGAGATAGTGATGTCTTTGTCGACTTTGTCACCGAACGTTCAAGAATGGTCAATAAGACGGACTCAGATATATTTATCAGTATTCACTTCAATGCTACTGGAAATCCAGCTTCAAATAAAGCTGGGATTCAGACTTATTCTTATGAAGAAGCTACTGGCTATCCTTCTAAGATCAATCCATACTGGCATAATCATCCTGATCGTATCAGTGAAAGTAATCGACTTGCTGCAGACATCCACTCTTCTCTTTTAGCTGAAACTGGTGCTAAGGATGCAGGTCGTCTACGAAGTAGCTTTGCAGTACTGCGTGAAACTAATAAACCAGCTGTTTTACTCGAATTAGGATATATGGATAATTTTGATGAAAGCCAACGTATCCGTGACTCTCGCTACCAAGATAAATTGGTTGCAGGTATTGTCAAGGGTATCCAAAAATATTACGCTGGAAAATAAATCAAAAGTCTCGAGAGTTCTCGAGACTTTTTGTAACTAATTTACATTTTTATCTGGAAATAGAAAACCTAGACCGACACAAGCCAGAACTCCAGCACCGATAACTACACCATTTGAAATAGGCAAGATATCAAGAATGGCATTAGCAATGATAAAAGCAATAATCAAGCACATGATACTGGCCCTGTAATCTTTTTTTACTAGATTTTCAAGAGTAAAAAATAGAAATAGACCTACTGGAAAGAGGGCCCAGATGTTGACATCTAAACTTGGCCATCCAACAAAACCAAAATACAAAACTGCTACTGCAACGACTAAAAATCCGATACCTACTACTTTTTTCATGATACGACCTCATTTTCTATTTTGTTAGGAAGTTTTATCTCCCTTTAACAATTACAACTATAACAGAAATAAAAATCGCAAACAATAGCTTTTGTCTATGTGGCAGATATGATAGACTATGTGGTCAGAATTTTTCTAAAAAAGAAGCCATTGCTGGCTTCTTTTCATTCATTTTTCATTTTTCTTTAGACTCTAAAGCTGATTTGATGGCATCACGATCAGCTTTCAATTTCGCTAAATTCTTCTCTTCTGATTCTAATTGGCTCGTATCTGGTTTAACGCGATAGTAAACATTTTCTGGATGCATCAACATTCCTTCATATTGTTGTCCTGCAAAGAGTCTATCCTCAGTGTGATTGGAATTGTCTGTTATTTTACCATCACCACCAGGTTCCATGACAACACCACTTGGTACAACGACTACCACAAACCCTCCCGCCTGAGAACCTTTTGCCCAAGCACCAAGGGCTACTGTTTCTGGGTTGCGATCATTCTGACTTTTTGATACTTTCAATTCAACAATAGACTCATGCTTTTGATCATTGTATATCCAAGAAGATTGGACTTCCCCTGAATCATTAATGATATATTCATTACCAGACTGTGTCCGCCAAGTACCCTCTAAACTTGATAAATCATTATTTCTGAGGGCTTCAATATCTAATTTGAGAACAGAAGCTTCTTTTTTTAATTGACTAACATGCTGCTCCGCTTCTGAGATCTTGGTATCCAAATCAGCCAATTGCTCCTTTAGCTTTTGAATTTCCTCTTCCTTTACCTTATCCTTATCATCCTCTTTCCCCTGACTTTTTGTCGTCTCTTCAGTCTTAGATGAGGAAGAAGTTTGATTTGCTTCTTGCTTGAGATTAGGTGAATTTAAAAAGATGCTAGCAACAATGATTATAACTAGAGCTGTTATGGCAAGACCGATATACATTTTTATATTATTAATTGTAGAAAGGGTTTCTGCCAATCTAGATGAAGTTCCTTTTCGAACGTGAGTCTTATCTACTTGTTTTATCCGTTCTTTCTTTTTCATGATACTCCTCCTCATTTTGATGAGTATTGATGATTCTAATAAACTAATATAATATTTATTTTATTGCTCTTTCTTATGCCGATTGCAGGGATCGAACCTGTGACCTTCGCGTTACGAATGCGGTGCTCTACCAACTGAGCTAAATCGGCGATTCCACTTATAGTATAGCACTATAAGAAAGGATGTCAAGGGATTCTTAACCCATCTTTTTAATCAAAATCTGACAAGGATTTTGAGGCCCCCAAAGTTGTGGAAAAATCTCTAATTTTTTAAAGCCAAGACTGCGGTAAAAGACATTTGTTCGATCATAATCTTTATTAGAGCCTTCTGCTACTGTTTTCACTTGTAAATAATCAACGTTTTTGCGTGCTTCACTCTCTAAAGCAGCAAGCAATTGACTCCCAATTCCTCTGCCTTGATAAGCTTTTTTTACACCTAGACAATCAATCTCTGCACAATCTTTACTAGAATAGGACAAGCTTACAAATCCAGTCAAATCACTCTCCTGATAGGTAGCCCAGACTTGCAAGTCCTTGGCTTCTTCGATATAGACTTGCGTACTTTCTGGAATTCCAAACCATTCTGGCAAATCCTTTAAAACTTCAGCGACAACTGCCATTTTTTGATTGGCATCTTTCACTTCTTCAATTACAAACATCATAAAATCCTTTCATGATTTGGTCCAATTTTTGCTATTAAGAACCCGCACTTTCATAGGCATCCAAGCCCCTGTCCCAGAGTTTTAGAGAGATTCCAAAGAAGATAAGAGAAATCAGAATCAAACCACCAATATTAAAGACTCCATCTTTATCCTGCAAGAAATAGCTGGCAGGGTAGTAAGCCGTAAAGGCAAAAGGCACGATAAAACTGATCAACCAACGAAGAAGTGAATTGTATATAGAAATCGGGTATTTGGCAAAATCATTGAACATATAGAAAATGTAAATCATAGCACCTGACTGCTTGGTCCAAAAAGCGATACTGGCTGTTGCGATTTTCAAAGAAGTATAAATCAAGGTCGCAAAAGGAATGCAGACTAGGAAAAGCAAGAATTTGGGAAGAGTCCAAGCAATGCTAGTCGCCGTTGTTGCTAGTAGGATTCCACCGACCAAGAGCTCACCCAAGGCATCAATCTGAAAGGTCTCAACGAGGATGTGAAAGAGAGGATTGATAGGACGAGTCAGATACTTGTCAAACTCCCCTTTTCGAACTAGTCGTTGACCTAAAGCCCAGAGATTGTCAAAAAAGAGATGATCTAATCCCTTTGGAATTAAGGAAAATCCATAGATAAAGGCAATCTCTTGAAAGGTCCAACCTTCTAGCGAAGGGATGTGTTGAAAGAGTACATTAAGAAACAAGAGGTTCAGGCCTTGAGTCAGAAAGACTCCCAAGACACCTACCACAAAATCAACCTTGTATTCCATGATTTGCTTGATGTATTGTCTGATAAAAATCAGATGCATACGTTGATATTTTTTCATACTAACCTCCCTGAATAGTGATGAATGACTGGACTCGTTTCCAAATCAACTGAGACAAGCCCACCATCACTATGAGCCAGAAGAACTGTAGCAAAAGCGCCTGAAGAATCTGACTGGCATCGTATTTCCCAACGATAATCATAACCGGGGTATAAATTAAAGATGAAAAAGGCAAGAAGGATAAAATATCTGAAATAACCTTTGGAAAGAAAGCCAAGGGAATCAGACTTCCAGACATAAATGCCACTATTGAAGTCTTGAGTAGATTGGAACCCCATAAATTTTTAAATACAAAGGCTGAAAATCCAAAGCAGATATTAAAGAAAAAGTTAATCAGATAAGCCAGAGTTAAGCTAAAGAGATAAAGGACAGTTAATCCCAGCACTTCTACAATACCTTGCCCAGATAAGATTTTTATCAAAACAATGACACTTAAAAATGGCAGTCCAACAGAGATAAAAATCAACCACTTGGAACCAAGCTCGGTAAAGAGATAAGAGGCCGCAAAATGCACTGGTCGCAACAAACGCATGATAATGGACCCATCCTTGACCTCTTCCCCTATCATAAAAGAGCTATCTGACTTGGTCAACAGATTGGTCACAAAACTCATAATGATGTAGAGGGTGATATCTGCCATACTAAAGCCCTGAATCAAAGACTCTTGCGAAGAATCAAAGACAGCCTTCCAGAGATAAAAGGCCACAAAAGCCCCCATGACATCACCAATCCGATAGAGAATAAAGTTAACTCGATAGGTAATCAACTCCTGAATCCCTGCATTGATAAAGGGTTTATAACGTCTCCACAATTTGGTCATCTTAGAGCTCCTTTCGATAGAAGCGACGGATAATATCCTCGATATCCGTATCCACCATCTTCAAATCGCGGATTTCAAAATCAGACAGGGTTTGCTTGATAATATCAGCTGACTGGTAGCGAGAACTATCGAATTCAATGTTGAGACTATTTCCTTGTCTATCAATGGTCATGTCAGGCAAGCCTTCATAGTGAGAAAGGAGATGACTTTGACCTGGTAGCAGTTCAAAGGAAAGAGTCTTCATCTTTCCAAAGGTATCCTTGAGCTGGCTCACCGTCCCATCAAAAATCTCCTGACCCTTGTCAATCATAAAAATCCGATCACAGAGTTGCTCAATGTCACTCAGATCGTGAGTGGTCAAGAGAATAGTTGTTTCTTCCTCTTGATTGATTTGAGTAATAGCCCGGCGAATGTTATCCTTGACCGACACATCCAAACCAATTGTCGGTTCATCTAAAAAGAGAACTTTGGGATTGTGAAGCAAGGAAGCTGCAATATCCGCCCGCATTCGTTGACCTAGTGAAAGAGTCCGCACAGGATCCTTGATAAATTCCTTCAAATCCAAAACTTCATTCAAAAAGTCCATGCGTTTATGGAAGAGCGAGTCTGGTACATCGTAAATTTCTTTTAAGACCGTATAAGTCTCTTGCAGTGCCAAATCCCACCATAGCTGGGTACGTTGTCCGAAAACGACTCCAATATCCTTGACATAATCTTGGCGATTGTCCTGTGGAATCTTGCCGTTAATCCGACAAAAACCAGATGTCGGTTTCAAAATTCCTGTCAACATTTTGATGGTGGTCGACTTCCCAGCACCATTTGCTCCGATAAATCCTAAAATCTGCCCCTTGGGCACCTCAAAGGTCAAATCTTTGACCGCTTCAAAGGTCTGCTTTTCAGGATGAATAAAGGAGCGCAAAGCTCCCTTCAATCCTGGCTCCTTTACTGTCTTCACAAAATTTTTCTGAAGATGTTGCACTTCTATCATTGCCATATCTATCTCCTTATCGTAAGAAACAACATTGTATTTTTGACTACAAATATTCTAAATCCTTACTTTCTACACCTTCTCAATATTATTACAGAAGGATTTATACCAACCTATTATAGTCCAATAAAAAAAAGAATGCAAGCGTTTGCTTATAGATTATGAAATTAGATATTTCTCTCTTAAAATAATGCTTTTGAGTCAGAAATTCTGGTTTAATAGTTTCCTTAAAACACCAAAAAACCTGCCATTAGGGGCAGGTTACGAATTGTAAAAAGGCAAACTATTTTGATCAATATGAATCACTATTTAATCAAAGAACTAATCTTTCATAATTCTTTTCACAATCCCATTTCTATCAATTAGAAAACAATCTGGAAAGGTCATCTGCTCCCATTTTTCATAATCAAAACTGGAATCAAAATGATGTAGTAGTATTCCTATCAAATTCCCGTGTGAACTAAGTAAAATCGTTTTTTCTGAGTATCTCTCTTCCAATTCCATTAAAAAATTTAGTACTCTAGCTAGTGCATCTTGATTTGATTCCCCTTCTGAAAGAGATTCACTGGGATTTTGCCATAAATATTTAATACTGTCTTCAAACTCAGAATCTTTTATAAAGGTTGAAGATAATTTTCGCTCTCGTAACCGATTATCAAGAACTATTTTATCAAATTGAATTGGCGAGCTATTAATTGTTTCAAATGCTCGTTTATAAGGACTAGAAAAATAATAATCAATATTAAAAGAATTCAAAAACTCTAACTGATCAAGAGATGAAAATCCTTTTTCTGACAAAGTTCTATTAAAATCATCACTTGAAAATCTTGAATGAGCATGTCTAAGTAAAATATAAGAATCCCCAATTGTCAAGTCAAGTGCAACAAAGTTGTTCCTCTGATTAAGCGAGTATCTTTCAAGCTGTTTGAGCTGAC
>NZ_JAHZPU010000014.1 GCF_019929575.1 Streptococcus infantis | reverse complement strand
AAGGACTTAGTCCTGTACAATACAGAACTAAATCCTTTGCTTAAATTAATTGTCTAACTTTTTGGGGTCAGTACAAATCAACTCCTTTTTACTTTATTTAACTGCTTCTTTCAAGGCATCAACCTTATCCAAGCGTTCCCATGGAAGATCGATATCTGTACGTCCCATGTGTCCATAAGCCGCTGTTTGACGGTAGATTGGACGTTTGAGATCAAGCATTTGGATGATTCCTGCTGGACGAAGGTCAAAGATTTGACGTGCTGCTTTTTCAAGCTTGCTTTCCGCTACTGTACCAGTACCGAAGGTATCAATACGAACAGATACAGGTTGGGCTACACCAATTGCGTAAGCCAATTGCACTTCTGCTTTCTTAGCAAGTCCTGCAGCAACGATGTTTTTTGCAATGTAGCGAGCTGCATAAGAAGCTGAACGGTCAACCTTAGTCGCATCCTTACCAGAGAAGGCACCACCACCGTGACGTGAGTAACCACCATAAGTATCTACGATGATCTTACGACCCGTCAAGCCTGAGTCCCCTTGAGGACCTCCGATAACGAAACGACCTGTTGGATTGATGAAGAATTTAGTCTCATCGTCAAGATAAGAAGCTGGAATCACTTCCTTGATAACCTTGTTAATCACATCCTCATGAATCTGTTCATTGCTCACTTCTGGATCGTGTTGAGTTGAAATAACGACTGTATCCACGCGTACTGGTTGGTCATTTTCATCATATTCAACAGTAACTTGAGATTTAGCATCTGGACGAAGATAGCTAATTTCACCAGACTTACGAAGCTCTGCCAAACGACGAACCAACTTGTGGCTGAGTGAGATTGGCAATGGCATGAGTTCTTCAGTTTCATTAACCGCAAAACCAAACATGAGACCTTGGTCTCCAGCTCCAATCAAATCAAGTGGATCTTGATCCGCATTTCCACGAACTTCCAAGGCTTCATTAACACCTTGGGCGATATCTGGTGACTGCTCAACAAGTGATGGGTGAACTCCTACTGTTTCAGCTGAGAATCCATACTCAGTGTTGGTATAGCCAATCTCTGCAATGGTATCACGTACGACACGGTTAATATCTACATAAGCTGTAGTTGAAATTTCTCCAAATACATGAACTGAACCAGTATAAACAGCTGTCTCAGCAGCAACGTGGGCTTCTGGATCCTGCTCTAAAATAGCATCCAAGATAGCATCTGAAATTTGGTCTGCAATCTTATCTGGGTGCCCCTCAGATACAGATTCAGACGTGAATAATTTACGTTCTGACATAAAAATGTCCCCCCTTAAAAAATATTCGTTATAGAGTTACAAAGTACTGGTAGAGAATCGTTAAACGATGTTCACTACCACCTTATCGGGACCATATAACCTAACTATTATAACACGAATCTTTGAAAAATACTCGTATGATTGCTATTTTTCTTACTAGGAAAATGTTTTCTAATCTTAACCAAATAAAAACTCTTAAAGTAGATGAGTTTCTATTTTAAGAGTGATGTTATAAACTAATTATTTTCTAGATAAAATTCAAACCGTTCTCCGACGTATTGGCTCTTTACATACTCAAAAGCCGTTCCGTCATCAAAGTAAGAAACCTGAGTCAAACCTAAAATAGCATGCCCTTTTTCAACTTCTAAGTAATGAGCTATCTTTTCTTTGGCTAAACGCGCATATATGGTCTGGTGAGATTTACCAATTCGATAACCATGCTCTTGCAAGGTTTGAAAGAAGTGCTTGGTTACTTCTTCTTTTTTGAAATTTTTGATAAATTTCTCAGGAATAGAAGCTACTTCATAGACAACAGGAACCTTATCTGCATAGCGGACACGTTCCATACGAATGATATTATCAGTTGGCAGTAAACCTAGTTTAGCCACTTCTTGCTCATTTGGAATGGTTCGACGATAAGAAATCAAGTGACTAGACGGAGTTTTTCCTTGAGCTTTAACAATCTCCGTAAAACTAGTTGTTCCACGCATTCTTTCCTGAACACGTGTGCTTGAAACAAAGGTCCCACTACCGACGCGGCGTTCCAAAACCCCTTCTTCAACCAAAAGAGAGATTGCTTGACGTAAGGTCATGCGGCTAACGGCAAATTCTTCTGCTAAATCTCGCTCACTTGGAAGTCTTTCCCCAATTTTCCAACTTCCCTCATCAATGTCTTTCTTGATTTGGTCGTGGATTTTCATATAAGCTGGTAACATGCGTGCTCACTTCTTTTCTTTATTTTTTCCATTGTACCGTATCTTATGGGGAAAAGTCAAACTGCACTTGTTTGGTTGGTAATTCCGGGGCATTTATGATAGAATATTCAAGAAGATATTTCTTTTAAGAAAGGGAAAAGATGACCAACATTTCAACTGATTTGCAAGATGTCGAAAAGATCATCGTACTGGACTATGGTAGCCAGTATAACCAACTTATCTCACGTCGTATCCGTGAGATTGGTGTCTTTTCAGAACTAAAAAGTCACAAGATTTCGGCTGACGAAGTCCGCGCTATCAATCCTATCGGGATTGTACTTTCAGGTGGACCAAACTCTGTTTACGAAGAAGGATCATTTGATATTGATCCAGAGATTTTTGAACTTGGTATTCCAATTTTAGGAATCTGCTATGGTATGCAGCTCTTGACTCACAAGCTTGGTGGTAAGGTTGTTCCTGCAGGCGATGCTGGTAACCGTGAATACGGTCAATCAAAATTGACTCACACAGAATCAGCTCTTTTTGCAGGTACTCCAGAAGAGCAACTTGTCTTGATGAGCCACGGAGACGCTGTTACAGAAATTCCTGCAGACTTTGTCCGTACTGGTACTTCTGCTGACTGCCCTTACGCATCTATCGAAAACCCTGATAAGAAAATTTATGGTATCCAATTCCACCCAGAAGTTCGTCACTCAGTTCACGGATATGATATTCTTCGTAACTTTGCCTTGAATATCTGTGGTGCAAAAGGTGACTGGACCATGGATAACTTCATCGAGATGCAAATCAAACAAATCCGCGAAAAAGTTGGAGACAAACGTGTCCTCCTTGGTCTTTCAGGTGGTGTTGACTCTTCTGTTGTTGGGGTTCTTCTCCAAAAAGCTATCGGCGATCAATTGATCTGTATCTTTGTAGACCACGGTCTTCTCCGTAAAGGTGAAGCTGACCAAGTTATGGATATGCTTGGCGGTAAGTTTGGGTTGAACATCGTTAAGGCAGATGCTGCCAAACGTTTCCTTGATAAATTAGCTGGTGTATCTGACCCTGAACAAAAACGTAAGATTATCGGTAACGAATTTGTCTATGTCTTTGACGACGAAGCAAGCAAACTCAAAGATGTGAAATTCTTGGCTCAAGGAACTCTTTACACAGACGTCATTGAGTCTGGTACGGATACTGCTCAAACGATCAAGTCTCACCACAACGTGGGTGGACTTCCAGAAGATATGCAGTTTGAACTCATCGAGCCACTCAATACTCTTTACAAGGATGAAGTTCGTGCCCTTGGTACAGAACTTGGCATGCCAGACCACATCGTATGGCGCCAACCATTCCCAGGACCAGGACTTGCGATCCGTGTCATGGGTGAGATCACTGAAGAAAAACTTGAAACCGTTCGCGAATCAGACGCTATCCTTCGTGAAGAAATTGCTAAAACTGGCCTTGACCGCGACATCTGGCAATACTTCACTGTTAACACTGGCGTTCGTTCCGTAGGTGTTATGGGAGATGGCCGTACTTACGACTACACCATCGCTATCCGTGCTATTACTTCTATCGATGGTATGACAGCTGATTTCGCTAAGATCCCTTGGGAAGTTCTCCAAAAAATCTCTGTACGTATCGTAAACGAAGTTGACCACGTTAACCGCATCGTCTACGATATTACAAGTAAACCACCTGCAACTGTAGAGTGGGAGTAAAGTTTCCTATAAAATAATAAATAATACTGCTGGAGCATGGACTACAGTGGTATTATTTTTTTAATTTCAATATTAGGAAAATTTCTCGACTCTCAACTCCTCTTTTTTAATCCTTGAAACCATGCTATAATATAGTCAGTATAACTCCAATAACCTAATGATAAAGATTTCTTACATCATCCGTAAGTGTTATTCTACTCTGATTCATATTATAATGAAAGTAACAAAAGATGGAGGTGTTTCACATGGAAACAATTTTACGAGTAGAATCATTAAAAAAGCATTATGGAAAAGAGCCGAATATCACCAAAGCCTTGAACGGTATATCTTTTCAAGTTGTCAAAGGTGAGTTCTTAGGGATTATGGGGAGCAGTGGTTCTGGGAAAACAACCCTTCTTAACTGTCTCGCTACTATCATCAAACCAACTGACGGCTCCATTCAAATGCAAGAAAAAGATTTAGGTCAGTTAAAAGGTAGTCAGTTAGCTGATTATCGTGGCAAGGAAATTGGTTACCTCTTTCAAAATTTTGAGCTTTTGGACAATATGACAGCCAAAGAAAATATTTTACTCCCCTTGTCTTTACACAAGGTCGATGCCAACGAAAGCAAGGTTCGGTTAGAATTGCTTTCCCAATATCTAGATATTTCTGAACTTCTGGATAAGTTCCCATCTCAATTATCAGGTGGTCAACGGCAAAGGGTAGCTGCTGCGCGTGCCTTGATTTTAGACCCTAAGATTGTATTTGCAGATGAGCCCACAGGAGCTTTGGATTCAAAAAATGCGACCATTTTGATGCAAAAATTATCCGAAATGAATCAAGTGGAAGAAACCACCATTCTCATGGTGACCCACGATTCAGTCGCTGCCAGCTTTTGCAACCGCATCTTGTTTATCCAAGACGGAAAACTATTCCATGAAATTCGACGCGATTATCCAAGAGAAAGTCAAGAAGACTTTTACCACAGAATACTAAAGGTCATGTCTGCACTGGCTGGAGGTGATGGCAATGTTTTCTAAATTAGTCTCAAGAAATAGCAAGAGGGATCGAAAGAATAATGGCTTGTATTTCAGTTCCATGGTTCTTTCTATTATCTCCTTTTACATCATCCTTTCTTTGTCCCATCAAGATGTGATGATCTTTCTCAAACAAATAGAGAGTGACGCTGTAAATAAACTCTTTAGCATGATTCCCATTCTTTATGTAGCAACCCTCTTTATTCTCTTTTTTCTAGTCTACTTCGCAAGCAGTATGCAGATGGAAAGGAGAAAACATGAATTTGGTGTCTATCTAACGCTAGGGATGCGAAGAAGCAAACTGTTCTTGCTGCTCCTACTCGAGGATTTGAGAAACAGTATCCTTGCTCTTGGAATAGGTCTTCCAATTTCAATCTTGATTTCAGAACTGATTAGCCTAATAACCGCTAAAATTGTTGGGCTAGGGATTATTGAACATCAATTTTCTCTATCTACTACAGCTCTATTCTATACAATCATCGGTTTCCTAGCCGTAAAATTAGCTGTCTTTATTCTTTTAAGTGCAAAAACAGCCAATAAGGAAATCGGAGATCTGCTATCCTATTCTCCTTCTGGCATGAAGAAACTACTCCCCAAGGGTGTGTACCTTCTTGCTTCTGTCCTCGGAATTTTGCTTCTAGGAACAGCCTATTACTTGGGGATGAGTGGACGAGCTTGGGAAAATGTCATAACAATGGGCATCACTGTTCTCTTGGGTACTCTAGGAACTATACTACTCTTCTTTGGTATGCGTTTGTTTATAGACTTTTTGGTCAAGCTTGGAAGCAATCGAAAACTCCACACCTATAATTTTAGACAGATTCAGGAATTAGTTATCCAACGCTCAACTATACTGGCTATCTGCTCCCTCTTAATCTTCTCTGCCTTGTGCCTCTTTGGAGCAGGTGTGGCCATTGCAAGTGGCAATTCAAGCAATCATACCCACGTATTGGATTATACATTTAGAGATAGCAAGCAGGAAACAGATGAAAATCTTGATGTAAATACAGTTAAAAAAGAGCTTGAAGCTGCTGGACTGGCATCACAGTTTTCAAAGATTCTACAAATCAAAGTGGGCGAACCGAAAGAACACGAGTCCGTGTCCTTCGAAGAGGTCATCAAGGAGTTGAAAAAGCAAAAAGACAGCAAGAACAAGGAAATTTTGCTCCATAAATTTAAACAGTCTACTACTTCCCACCTCATACCAGTTTCTGAATACAATGAACTTAGAAAGGCTGCCAATCTCCCTCCTCTAGAATTAACAAACAAGGAAGCCTACTTGTATATGGGGAAAGATTTTCTCCCGGATGAGAATCTAGTTAACTCTGTTCTGAAAACAAATCCTCAAATCAAAGTCATGGGAAATGATGTGAAATTGATTGGAGAGGTTCAGTCTTTACCGATTGTAACGGATCGTGAAATAACCATTTCTGTAGCCCTCATAGTCCCAGATGAGACCTTTATGAGCTATACAGATGGTCGGTATTCAAATTATGTTAGTGGTATCTTGGCTCCTGAGCTGGTCAAGAAAAAAGGCCTGATGAAAGCTATCTCAGATACCAATAAAAAGCTGAATCAAAGCCCTCTTGGCTATGAAAGTTATATACAAAATATGGGAAGACAATTATTTTACATTATCTCTGCCAGCTATATCACCATCTATCTGGCTATCATCTTCCTTGTTGTCGCAAATACAATTATCGGCGTTCAGTTTTTGATGGGACAAAGACAATCCTACAGACGATACCAGACCTTAATCCATCTTGGAGCAAACTACGAAACTCTTTGTAAATCTTCAGAAAAGCAAATCAATTGGTATTTTGGTCTGCCAATAGCTCTTGCACTTATCAGTAGTAGCTTCGGAGTGAGCTCCCTCCTCACAGGAATAGTACCAGCCAGTGCAAGAATGGCCATGGGGCAGAAATTTATCACAGCCATGCTGATAATACTACTGTTAGCTGGATTTGAAGTCATCTATATAAGAATTGTAAAGAAAAATAGCAACAAGTACTTGTTGTCATTAATGGAACCCAAAAGAGATGAATAAGGTAGAATAAAATAGGAAAAGGAGGAGCCGATATGAAGCATATTCTGGTTATTGAAGACGAAGCCTTGATTCGAGATGAAATTGTCATTTTGTTAGAGAAAGCGGGTTATCAAGTTGATAAGTTGACTGACTTCAAAGATACAAGCCAGCAAGTATTGCAATACGATACGGATTTAATCATACTGGATTTGAATTTACCAGGAGAAACAGGTTTTCAAATTTGTAAAAATCTCAAGTCCAAACGCTCTGTGCCCATATTGGTTCTCACCTCCCGTGAACAACTAAAAGATGAGATTTACGCCCTAAAATTAGGGGCTGACGAGTACTTAACAAAACCTTTCAAGAAAGAAAGATTCTTGGCTCGTATAGAAAACATCTTGAAACGCTATGAAGGTAGACAAAATTTGCTTGAAAAAGATAATTTCCTGCTGGATAGAAATACCTATACTCTTTATATCAACGGACATTCGATTTTACTCCCTCAAAATCAAGGGAAATTGTTAGAAACCTTATTAGTGGCAACTGATTCTGTCGTCACAAAAGAAGAACTAAGCATGAAACTGTGGAATACAACTGAGTTCATCGATGAAAATGCCCTACAAGTAAACATTGCAAGGCTGAAAAAGGCGATGAAACAGGCTGGCATTGCCCTTAAAGTCAAGTCCGTCAGAGGTATTGGCTACAAGCTAGAAGAGGTAAGTCCAGATGAAACATAATCTAAAATATCTAGCTAGTTATCTGCCTTGGTTACTTGTTCTCTTAGCATTTGATCTATTTACAGCTGTCCTGCTTTGGCTTTCAGATGTGAGAATGTTTCAAGCTCTCATCCTTCTCTATATTTTAGCCACCGTCCTGCTTTTTTTCGTCCTATCATTCTTACTTATAAGAAGAGAAAGAAAAAAATCCGCTGCTTATAAAGCCTTCATAGCCAATCCCAAGACAGATACTGAACTTGAATTATTGAATTTATCAAGTGCCTCAGAGAAAGAAAGCATTGAAAAAATAGCAAATACACTTTATCAAAAGCAGGCTCAAATAGGAAAACTCAACTCATTACTAGCCGAGTACGAGGACTATGTTGAAAAATGGGCGCATGAGATTAAACTTCCTTTATCGCTTCTTTCCCTCCTTTTAGACAATCAAAGTGACCAACTACCTAAGGATACTACTTTTAAATTGGACTATGTGAAAAATCAAATCCAAGGAAATGTATCACAGATCCTATTCTACTACAGGGTGAAAAGTGAGAAAAATGATTTTCTATTTGAAGACCTTGACCTAGAAGAGTGTATCCAAGATCTTTTGGAGAACTTTGATCCCTTGCTCAAAGAAAAGAATTTTACGATTAAGTTAGAGAACATACAAGGAATCTGCTACACCGATCAACGCAGTTTTGGATTTATCCTATCTCAAATACTAGCCAACGCCCTTAAATATAGCTCTGACAAACCAGAACTCAAGATTTCTATGTCAAGTGACAAAGGGCGCAAAACCCTGATTATTAGGGATAATGGGTGTGGAGTTAAAGCTTGCGACCTCCCTCATATCTTTGAAAAAGGATTTACAGGTGATTCAGGAGAGACAAGGAAAAAATCAACAGGTATGGGTCTCTATCTTGTCAAACAATTAGCAGATGCTTTAAAAATCGACATCGTAGTAAAATCCGAATGGATGCATGGATTTGAAATCTCTCTTTCTATTTCGTAATTTTTCGATTAAGAAAATTGCCTAGTCATAGAAAGCACATATTTTAGACCAAAAAGGAAAGCACTTCTGCTTTCCTTTTTGATATCATAAAAACACCCTGAAATACTTGTCTCAGGGTGTTTGTTTCATTTTTAAAATGTCTGGCGCTTAGCTTTTCGCTCTGCACGTCCACGAGCACGACCTTCTGCTCGTTTGGTCTTACGGCGTTTTTCATCGACCGCCCATTGGATTTTCTTCTTATAGCCTGGTTTGACTTTTTTCTTTTTCTTTTTAACCAAGCCAATCATTTCGATATCCAGTTTTTCCTGTTTCTTCTCACGATTGGCACGACGATCGCGGTCATAGGTATCTTGGAATTCTCCGTCTTTAACCATCTTAGGCACAAACTTGATCCCTAGTTTCTCTAACTCACGAATATCAGAGTCATCACTAGGCTGGTAAAGGGTAATAGCTGTACCTGGCAAACCATTACGTCCAGTTCGTCCAACACGGTGAACAAAGAAGGACAAGTCTTGTGGAATAGCATCATTGATAACATGGCTGACACCTTCAATATCAATCCCACGCGCAGCCAAGTCAGTCGCAACGATGTACTCAAAATCAAGGTTCTTCACCTGATTCATGATCCGTTTACGTTCACGAGGTGCAATATCTCCATGAATCTTAGCTACTTTCAAGCCTTGGGCTGTTAAGTATGTATGCAATTCATCTGCACGAGTCTTAGTATTGACAAAAATCATGGCAAGATATGGTTGCATGACTTGAGTCAATTCATAAATCTGGGCATTCTTATCACGACCTTTAGTCGAAATCAACCAGTTATCAATGGTATCTGAGATAACTGTTTTGGTCTTGATTTTTTCCATAACTGGATTAGACAAGTATTTTTTCAAGAATGGTTGCAGTTTTTGCGGAATAGTTGCTGAAAAGACCATAAACTGCAAGTCCTTGGGAAGGCTACCTGCAATCTTATCAACTGTTTCCAAGAATCCCATATCCAAGGTCATATCAGCTTCATCGACTACAAAGGTCTTAGCCTTGTGGATAGCCAAATCACCCGATTTTACCAAATCATAGATACGACCTGGTGTTCCGATAACAATATGGGGCTGGTTGCTTGCCAGTTTTTCAATCTGACGCGCCTTGTCTGTCCCACCCACATAGTTGGCAACACGAATTTCAACTTCTGAATGTGCTGCAATCTGGCGAGCCGCTTGGTAAATCTGAGTTGCTAACTCACGACTAGGAGCTGTGATAACTGCCTGTACACTGTCGCTCTCTTCATCCAACTGTTGGAAAATTGGAAGCAAGAAAGTATGAGTCTTCCCTGAACCTGTTTTTGATTCACCGACCAAGTCACGACCTGCCAAGACAATAGGAATCAACTTATCCTGCACCTCGGTAGGAGTCGTAAACTTCAACTCCTCCAAAGCTTCTTCTATATATTTTTTAAATTTAAATTTCGTAAATGACATAATATCCTCGATTCTATCTATCTACTCATTATACCACATTTTGATGCATTTCAGTTAAACTTTCGGTTTGGATAATCACTCCGAAATGTAAAAACATACCCGATTAAAGGCAAGAAAAATACTCTCTGTCCATCCTAAACAAAGAGTATTAGATTTTTACGTAAGCTCCCATTCCTTCATTAGCCAATCACAAAAATGTTGATAGCGTTGATCAAGAGCTTCATGATGCCCGTAAGCATCAAAAGTGGAATAAGTTGAGGAAACTTTCTCTGATATCAGATCATGTAGTCCCCTTGCAAAAACAGGAGCCTTAGACAGACGATTGGAATGATTGGCACCTTCTGTCTGACCATTTTGCAGATAAATCAGACTTTGGCTCTGAATCAAGTCATGTTCCCTGCAAAAGTCTATAAAGTCTGGATACCAGAAAGAACCACAGATAGAAAAGATACAGGTCGCAGGAAGATGGCTACTATAAAGACTATAGACAGCAGCAAGACCGCCCAGTGAATAGCCACCATAGGCAATCCTACTTTCATCAATCAAGTAGTCCTTTTTCAGAGTTGTTAGAATTCCTTGAAAGAGCTTTTGATGGTAGGCATCTCCCTTCCCACCAAAATCTGGGGCCCCTTCTTTCAACGCACTAGCTTTCCAAGGCGTAAAGTCATCCAGACGATTTTCTGGAATCAAACCCACCAAAATCACAGATTGGGACAGGTCTGACAAATAATCTAGTTCCCCATCGTTTAAGAGCACAACTGGGTAGGCTTGTTTAGAGTCATAGTTTGAAGGAAGACTGACTCTAACACGAATCCCTTCCCAGTTAAACTCCTTATTTCTTGATAAAGTCATTGATTTTTTCAAGGGAATCAATCACTGCAGGACCGTAGTCCATCAACTCATCGTAAGAGATAGTCATGATTTTTTGATTCTTGATTGCTGGTACATTTTCCAAAACAGTATTTGCCTTCATCAAATCCACTGCTTTTTCATCGAACTTTTGATTACGATCGCTAGTTACATAGATAATCAACTCTGGATCCATTGATACTAAGTTTTCCAAGGTCAAACCAGATGTTCCTGTTGCAACATTGGTATAACCAAGTTGGTTAAGCAAGCTTTCTTGGAGGGCTGACTTGTAGGCACCAAAGGTTTCGTCATTGTAGGCAACCATAATCAAAGCTTTTTTCTTTTCACCCTGTGTTTCTGGATTGGCTTTTTTAACCGCATCGATTTTAGCTTGCAATTGCTCTGCGTATTGGTTTGCCTTGTCTTGGATATTGAAAATGGTACCAAGATTCTTCACATCTTCTACGATATTTCCCAAATCCTGTTGGATATTTGAAAGTGAGGCTTTTTGCGTATAAACAGGGATTTTATTTTCATTCCAAGCACTGATAGTTCCCATTGACTTTTCAGAGAACATCATATTACGTCCCATCAAAGCGTCTGGTTCATAAGAAAGAACCGTTTCTTGTGAGACTGATTTCTTATCACCAATATGAGGGATGGCTTCAATGGCATCCTTGTATTTACCAGTTACGGCATTATCAGGATTGAGCATGCCGGCAATTTTATCCTTCAAACCAAGTTCAAGTAGGATTTCAGTTGTTGATAGGTTGTTAGTGATGACCTTTTCAGGAGCCTTTTCAAAGACTTGTTCGACTTCATTTCCTTTGGCATCATAAGTTTTGATAGTTACAGGATAGCTGGTTTCTGTAGTAGCTTTTTGACTTGTCTCTGCGCTTGATTGTGTGGTAGCTTTTTCTGTTGTACTATTTCCACAAGCTGCTAAAGTTAAGGTAGCTACTGTTAGGAGCAAAATACTGAGTGATTTTTTCATGTTTTATTTTCCTTTTCATTTTTTATAAATAGTGAATCATGGCTTGCTGGTCTTCCGTCCAAGTAACCCTACTTTGGACGCCATAGACAGCCTGCAAAGACTCTGGTGTGATGGTCTCTTTTGGAGTCCCTTGGTAAACAATCTCTCCTTCTTTCATTAGATAGAGATAGTCTGAATAGCGACAAGCTAGCTGAATATCGTGTAATACTGCTAGCACATTGATATTGAGATGTTTGACAATGGTTAACAAGTCTAGCTGGTACTTGATATCCAAATGATTGGTCGGTTCGTCTAAGAGCAAGAGGGTCGGCTCTTGAGCCAAGGCGCGTGCCAATAAAACCCGCTGCTTCTCTCCTCCTGACAAAGAAGAGTAGAGGCGATTTCTTTTCTCGAACATATCTACCTTGACCAGAGCATCCTCAACCAAGGCAAAGTCTTTTTCTTTTTCCTTTTGTAAGAAAGAGAGATGGGGCGTTCTACCCAGCATAACAATTTCTTCAACCCTACAATCAAATTGTAACTGATTAAACTGCGTGACGACTGCCATCTGCTTTGCCGTTTCCTTGACGCTCATTTGTTCCAAGGGTTTTCCATCTAGACAAATCAATCCCTGATCTGGCTTTTCCTGTCGATAGAGGAGTTTCAGCAAGCTAGTTTTCCCACTTCCATTGGGTCCCAAAATGGTATGAAATTGCTTGCCCTCCAGTTTGAGCGACACTCCTTTGAGAATTTTTTTCTCTCCGATTCCAAAGTGAATATCCTGGCACATTAAGTCCATATCAGACCTTCACCTCCCTTCGTCTACTTCCAACCATGTAGATAAAGAAAGGAGCACCTACTAGGGCTGTGAAAATACCAATCGGTAGTTCAGCATTTTGAATCAAGACACGAGCAAGAACATCTGCCCAAACAACAAAAAGCGCGCCGAGCAAAGTAGCTATCGGAAAAAGTCTTCTGTAATTTGTCCCCACCAAGCTTCGTGCCAAATGAGGTGTGATGAGACCAACAAAACCAATGATCCCACAGGTCGATACCAAGATTGCTGTCATTATAGCCACAATCGTCACATAAAGATACCAGTAAAAACGTAGGGGAATCCCTAAGGTCAAAGCCGCCTCATCACCCATCATCATGGCATTAAAAACACGATATTGGGTAGAGAAAAATAAAAAAGCAATTCCCACGATTATTGTTGGCAAAGTTAAGTGAGCCCAGGAAGTCCCCGCTAAAGAACCCATGGTCCAAAACTTGATGGTCATGACACTATCAGCATTAGCGCCAATTGAAATAATAAAGTTTGAAAAAGCCAAAAAGAGTGCATTTACGACTGTCCCTGATAAAATCAGGCTTGAAGTTGTCATTCTGCCCTGCATGGATGCAATGAGTAGAACTGCAATTGTTGCCACAAGCGCTCCAAGGAAAGAGCCAAGACCAATCATGACCTTAAACCCGAGAATGATGCTCAAAGTCGCACCAAAGGTTGCCCCAGCTGAAATTCCTAAAACATAAGGTTCTGCGATTGGATTATTGACCGTTGACTGCATGACGCTACCACACATGGAAAGGCCAGCACCAACTATCAAACCAAGAAAAACCCGTGGTAATCTCATATTCCAAACAATAGCAAGTGTAGACTTCGAAAGGTCTCCTATACCCAGAGGGGCCCCCATCTTACTTAAAATAATTCTATAAGTATCACTCAAGCTAATCTGAACAGACCCCATAGAAACAGCTAAAAATAGAGAGACTCCCAAAGCTCCGAGCAACAGAGATAGGAGAAAAACATATCGCAGGTTTTGATGGCTTCCAGAAGATTTGGAAATCATGAAACCCTCCCTTAATAAAATTAAAAATTTAGACAATTTTCATAAATAGTATACCACATTTCCAAGGCAGGAACAAGGCTAGAAAAATGAATAAAAAAGCCCTCTGATATCAGAGAGCTTGAGTCTTGCTGGATAAAACGTTTATAGACTAGGCGGCAAGCCGAAGATTGTACTGATGGTACATCGAGGCGAAGCCAACGAAGTATAGAAACGTTTTAGACGCAAGATTAGCGACGAAGTCCAAGAGAGTTGATTAACTCACGGTAACGGTTAACGTCGTTTTTACGCAAGTATGCAAGCAAGTTACGACGGCGACCGATTTTCTTCATCAATCCACGGTAAGTAGCGTGGTCTTTTTTGTGTTGTTTGATGTGTTCGTTAAGGTGGTTGATTTCCCAAGTAAGGACAGCAACTTGAACCTCTACTGAACCTGTATCACCTTCGTGACGTGCATATTGTGCGATGATTTCATTTTTTTTCTCTTTTGAGATTGCCATGATGTTTCTCCTTTTTATTTGGCTTCATCCGAGTGACAGGTTGGCATGCCTGTAACCAAGAAGAAGTTATTTGTCTTTACGACATTTCCTATTCTACCAATAACTAACTTCTTTGTCAACTGATTTACTATTCTTACTGCAAATATGCTATAATATTCATAGGAAGGATATCTAAGTTGATAGTTTTATAAAGAGGTGATTACCATGCGTAAATTGTTTAAATATCTCCCCTACTATCTGGTCGTATTTTTCTTTTATTGGCCACTGTACGAGTTGATCTTGCGAGTCGTTTCTGACCCCCTTTTGCTCAAGGGTCTCTACATTAATAATATTCTATTCTATACTCCTTTAGTAATCTTTATCGTATCGCTACTCTATAGCTACCGTTTCCGTTTCTCACTTTGGTGGTTACTGGGTAACGGACTGCTCTATTGCTTTACTATCATACCTTTTGGTGAATTTATCTGGACTTACTTTTTAGCCTATGAAATCTTTGCCATAGTAGGTATGGCTATCGGTGCTTCTATTAAGAAACTAGTTCAAAAACTGAAAAACAAAAAACTTTCACAAAATCCTTGAAAAATCTCGCAATCATGCTATAATAATGCATAGAGACAAGTCACTTAGAATCTTTCTTTTAGAGAGTGCGTGGTTGCTGAGAACGCATAGGAAGTCTAAACTGATACTACTCTACTAACTTTTATGCAAACATAAAACGGTGGCCACGTTAAAGCCAATCAGAGGTGTCAACAGTTTTTGTTGTACATAAATGAAGGTGGAACCACGTTGCGACGTCCTTTCGAGGAGGTCGCTTTTTTGTTTTTCTTGATTTAAAACTGCTGAAATAGGGAAACACTTCTGCTATAAAAATAATTGATAACTAATAATATAAGGAGAAAACCATGATTAAAATTACTTTCCCAGATGGCGCTGTTCGTGAATTCGAATCTGGCGTTACAACTTTTGAAATTGCCCAATCTATCAGTAATTCCCTAGCTAAAAAAGCTCTTGCTGGTAAATTTAACGGCAAACTGATTGACACAACTCGTGCTATCACTGAAGACGGAAGCATCGAAATCGTGACACCTGATCACGAAGATGCTCTTCCAATCTTGCGTCACTCAGCAGCCCACTTGTTCGCTCAAGCAGCTCGTCGCCTTTTCCCAGATATTCACTTGGGTGTTGGTCCAGCTATCGAAGATGGTTTCTACTACGATACAGACAACCAAGCGGGTCAAATCTCTAATGAAGATCTTCCTCGTATCGAAGAAGAAATGAAGAAAATCGTGAAAGAAAACTTCCCATCTATTCGTGAGGAAGTGACTAAAGATGAAGCGCGTGAAATTTTCAAAAACGATCCATACAAATTGGAATTGATTGAAGAACACTCAGAAGACGAAGGTGGCTTAACCATCTACCGTCAAGGTGAATATGTAGACCTTTGCCGTGGACCACACGTTCCATCAACAGGTCGCATCCAAATCTTCCACCTTCTCAACGTAGCTGGTGCTTACTGGCGTGGAAATAGCGACAATGCTATGATGCAACGTATCTATGGTACAGCTTGGTTTGACAAGAAAGACTTGAAAAACTACCTTCAAATGCGTGAAGAAGCTAAGGAACGTGACCACCGTAAACTTGGTAAAGAATTGGATCTCTTCATGATTTCTCAAGAAGTTGGTCAAGGTCTTCCATTCTGGTTGCCAAATGGTGCCACTATCCGTCGTGAATTGGAACGCTACATCGTCGACAAGGAAATCGCCGCTGGTTACCAACACGTCTACACTCCACCAATTGCCTCAGTAGAACTTTACAAGACTTCTGGTCACTGGGATCACTACCGTGAAGATATGTTCCCAACTATGGATATGGGTGATGGTGAAGAATTCGTTCTTCGTCCAATGAACTGTCCTCACCATATCGAAGT
Source organism: Streptococcus infantis (assembly GCF_019929575.1). Taxonomy (GTDB): domain Bacteria; phylum Bacillota; class Bacilli; order Lactobacillales; family Streptococcaceae; genus Streptococcus; species Streptococcus infantis_L. Next base: position 33,231 of record NZ_JAHZPU010000014.1, on the reverse strand, counting down.
CTTTAAACACCACGTGCACTCTTACCGTGAATTGCCAATCCGTATTGCTGAAATCGGTATGATGCACCGTTATGAAAAATCTGGTGCTCTTACAGGGCTTCAACGTGTACGTGAAATGTCCCTTAATGATGGTCATACTTTCGTAACACCTGAACAAATCAAAGATGAGTTCCAACGTACGCTTCAATTGATTATCGACGTTTACGAAGATTTCAACTTGACTGACTATCGTTTCCGTTTATCATATCGTGACCCTCAAGATACTCACAAGTACTTTGATAATGATGAGATGTGGGAAAATGCTCAACGTATGTTGAAATCAGCTATGGATGACATGGGACTTGACTATTTTGAAGCTGAAGGTGAAGCTGCCTTCTACGGACCAAAATTGGATATCCAAGTTAAGACAGCTCTTGGAAAAGAAGAAACCCTCTCTACTATCCAGCTTGACTTCTTGCTTCCAGAACGCTTCGACCTTAAATACATCGGAGCTGATGGTGAAGAACACCGTCCAGTTATGATCCACCGTGGAGTTATCTCAACTATGGAACGCTTCACAGCTATCTTGATTGAGAACTACAAGGGTGCCTTCCCAACATGGCTGGCACCACACCAAGTAACCCTTATCCCAGTATCTAACGAAAAACACGTGGACTACGCTTGGGAAGTGGCGAAGAAACTCCGTGACCGTGGTGTCCGTGCAGACGTGGATGAGCGCAATGAAAAAATGCAGTTCAAGATTCGTGCGTCTCAAACTCAAAAGATTCCTTACCAATTAATCGTTGGAGACAAGGAAATGGAAGAGAAGGCTGTAAACGTTCGCCGTTATGGTCAAAAAGAAACTGAAACTATGCCGGTAGATGCATTTGTAGAATTAATTCTTACAGACATCGCTAACAAATCACGAGTTGAAAAATAAACGATAAAACCTGGGATAAAAATTCCAGCTAAATAAAGAAGCAACAACTGAAAACGTTGTTGCTTCTTTATTTAGCCTGAGTTAGTAGTGATTAGGCAAACCACCACAAATAGTATCCTCATCAATAATTCTTTCTATCCATTAACTTTTGGATATAGGATATCCTCCCAAGATTTGCTTCCATGAGTTAGATAAGTTGACTATCTCAGTCCTTGTCTGCTTCATTTTCTTTTGCGCGATCGTTTTGTGAATCTTTTTCAGAGAGTTTTTGATCGATAACTTGTCAATGTTTTCGTAAAATTCCTTGATCGTCTCACTATCTAATTTTGTCGAATTGTTGAATTGCTTGACTTTCAATTGAACAGTTTGAATACCGTAAGAGGCTTGTTTTTGGCGGATTGTTTCTAATTCTTCTTCTGAAATCGGATCTCCAACAACTGTCAAGACCAATTCATTGTCCCTAGACTTGTAGACTTGATTAATGACCGTATGGTTGGCGAACTCTTTTCCTACAAACTGTTTAATCCCTTCTTTTCGCGCTTGATCCATCGTCAGAGTGACTGCTGAATAGCTGGCTGGAAGAACCAATAATACAATCAAGGATATCAAGCCAATTTTCATTTTAATGTTTAGCTCTTTAAATGAACTTAAGGGAGTTTTTCTCATCAAAATTCTTGTTCCAACAATGTTGGCTAGCATGATAAAGACACAGTTAATCAAGAAAAGATAGAGAGCCCCAGATAAAAACCGTACATTTCCATTAGCTAAACCATAGCCTGCAGTACAGATAGGTGGCATCAGAGCTGTTGCGATGGCTACTCCAGGCACGATATTGTTTGCTTCTTTTTTCCTTGAACCAATTACTCCTGCTATCCCACCAGCAATAGCAATGAGAACATCCCAAATGGTTGGAGATGTTCGTGCAATCAACTCGCTACTTGCATAAGATAAGGGAGAAATCCAGAAATACAGAGTCGAGACAAGCAAACTGACCAATACTTGAGTAAATAAAACCTCTAGAGATTGCTTGATTAAACGCGTATCAAAAATAGCTAAACCAAACCCCAATCCAACAATCGGTGTCATAAGAGGGGAAATCAGCATGGCTCCAATAATGACAGCTGTTGAATTCATATTTAGACCTATAGAGGCAATAAAAATCGAACACATCAAAATCAATGTATCTCTTAATCGAACATGAAGATCATCATATAATTTTTCACGGTATTCACGTGTTGAATAGTTTCCGGTCATTGGTTACTCCTTTTATTTCATATAATCTTGTTTCTGCATGGATGATAGTAGAGAGACATCTGTCCAATTTGACATATTTTTAATTCTCACTTGTCATTCTTTTGAACATTATCTTTTAAATATCCATCAGTCCATCCTTGATATTATATCAAAAATTTTACAACCTTTCTCTGAAGAACTCAATCAATTTAAAAGATAGAGAAAGGAAGAAATTTTTGTATCCTTATCCGAAGAAAAAGAAAAACGATATCTCCTCTGAAAGTAGATACCTTTTTAATGTTTAAACATGATGAGTTTGTAGCAGCAATCCTAGCTGATATCGCCAACAAATCACGTATTGAGAAATAAGAGATAAAACCTGGGACAAAATCCCAGCTACTAAAAAAGAGGATGGGACAAAAGTCCTAGCCTCTCAATTGTCTTTGGATTGTCGAGCAAGACGCAGTGGTTGAGTGGGCTCTACTACGCTGATTTCATCAGCTTTTACAGCCCTACTCAACTGTGCGGAGGTGGGACGACGAAATCGAATTCTAACGAATTAACGATTTCTGTCCCACTCTCTTTTTTGATGTTTCTGTTTTACATTTGAACAATTCTACGATAACTTCTTGAAGTAATCATAAAGATAAGTACGTAGATGAGGGCAAAGATACCACAAATAGAAAGTGTTACGGTTAACATCATGGCTGTATCGATAACTCCGATAACCTTGAGAATCAAACTTAACATGTGATAAGCAAAGGCCAAATGTAGAAAGGCGAAGATTAGCGGAAGGAAGAAGACAGTCAAAACTTGCTTGTTAATAGTTTGCTTGATTTGTTTTTGGTCTAAGCCAACTTTTTGCAGGATAACAAAGCGCTCACGGTCTTCATATCCTTCAGAAATTTGTTTGTAGTAGATGACTAGAACGGTTCCGACCATAAAGATAATGGATAGGAAAATACCAATAAAGAAGACACCGCCAAAGAGGACACTCATTTGAGCACTAGCATCTGCTAGATTGCTACCATACACATAGCTACCTTCAGTGTTTAATTGAGCATTAAACTTTTGTAAGGATTTTTCATATTCTTCAGCGACCTTGATTTGTTCTTCTTCACTGATATTTACATTCATCCCACCGTAAAGCTGATTATAGATAGCCGAATCTGAGAATTGGTCCAAAAAGGCTTGTAAATCTGGAACAACAAGATAATTGTAATCAGCAGTAAAAATATTAAACTGATTTGGGACATGGTTAACAATGAAATCTCTAGTAAATTCTTCTTTTACAGAAAATTGATGGTCATTTAAAGTTAGGTTTTTCTGTCCTTTTAGTCCATCATTCTTAGCAAAGAGTCCGACCTCATTGCCTGATAGAGAAAGTTTTTGACCAGTCATATTTTCATAATCTTTTTGGTCAAATACCATGAAAACTGTTTTTGGTTGGACACGGTTTTGTCCTTTTTCAAAAATGGTTAACTTGGTTCCTTCTTGATTTGCAACACCAAAGTTACTGTAACGAAGAACTTCTTTCTCTTTGACACTATAACCTTTGTCACTTGCAAACTGGCTCAAGAGTTTGTCCAAATCTTCTTTTTCAACATTTTGTCCAGTAATTCCAAAGTCATGCGGATTCATCACTTTTTTAAAGCTTTCTGAGGCATTGAAAATGCTTGTTGCTGCTGACATGGTTACCAAAACCATTGTTGACAAAATTGCGATAGTTGCTAGTCCAACCGCATTTTTCTTCATACGGAAAATCAAGTTGGACACTGAGATGAGATTATTTGGTTGGTAATAGTATTTTTTATTTTTCTTTAATATTTGAAGGAAAACTGTAATCCCTGCATTGAACAAAAGATAAGTACCAAAGATAACCAGCAAAACAGCTAGGAAAAATGTTGTTAGGGCTGTAAGAGGATCTTTTACTGTAAGGGCAAGATAATAGCCAATCCCTAAGCTAATGGAACCAAGAATGGTTTGGAGAAGAAGGAAGCGACCTTTTTTCTCTCCGCTTGCTTTCTCACGCGAGAGCTGGAGGGCATTCATACGGGCGATTCGAAGGGCATTCAGAAACATGAGGCCTAGGAAAATCAAACCAAAGACAACAAGTACTGTAATGACAACTTTCATCTGGAAGGTAGCGACCATCTCAACCTTTAATTTCATTAGTTTAAGCAAGAACGCGAAAATCAACTTGTCAAACAAGGCTCCAACACCGATACCTGCTCCAACAGTTAGAATTCCAAATATCACCAACTCTTTAAAGGTCATACTGATCAGATGACGCTTCTCCAAGCCCAACATACCATAAATCCCTAACTCCTTGGAGCGGTTTTTCATAACAAAACTATTAGCATAAAGGACGATAATGGCTGACGCAAGGGTGACGACAAACATACCAAATCCTAGAGTAGCTTGAATGGTGGATCCTCCACGGATTTCCGCAATCTTAGGATTGAAGGTCAGAGAGTAAAAGAGATAGCTGATAGTGACTGCCAAAATGACAGCCAAAGCAAACGGATAATAGAGTTTGCGGTTTTTGATTAAGTTGGATATGGCCAGCTTATTGGTTAATCGAAACATACTAGTTCACCTCACTTGCCATAACAGTCAAAGTGTCAGAGATTTCTTGGAACATCTGACGATCCGTCTTTTCACCTCGATAAATTTGATTATAGAGAATACCGTCCTTGATGAAAAGAACACGTTTTGCACGGCTGGCCGCAGCTGTTGAGTGGGTTACCATGAGAATGGTCTGTCCTTGCTCGTTGATCTGATCAAAGATATCAAGGAGGGCTGCAGATGATTTAGAGTCTAGGGCTCCTGTTGGCTCGTCCGCAAGAAGAATTTCTGGTTCTGTGATGATAGCCCGTGCAACTGCAACCCGTTGTTTTTGTCCACCAGAGATTTCATAAGGGTACTTCTCCTGCAATTGATTGATGCCAAGATTTTCGGCCGTCACGACCAATTTTTTCATCATTTCTGTAATAGGCTTTCTAGACAATACCAAAGGGAGTAAGATATTGTCTTTAACAGAAAGCGTATCTAACAAATTGAAGTCTTGGAAGACAAAGCCTAACTTTTCACGACGGAAGCTTGATGCTTCTGAATTTTTAATGGTAGCTGTGTCAGTTCCGTTTAGGAAGACCTGGCCACGCGTTGGCTTGTCAAGCATAGCAAGAATATTGAGTAGAGTAGATTTACCAGATCCAGACTCACCCATGATAGCGACGTAGTCGCCTTTTTCAACGGTAAAGTGAATATCTTTCAGGGCTTCTACTTGGTTGCCTTGAAAGCGAGTTTTATAAATCTTTTGAACGTGTTTTACATCTAATAGTGTCATTTTAACTTCTCCTTTTTAATATCCCATTAATTGAAACTGAGCTTGCATCATTTCGATGCCGATTTGAACTCGCTCGATATCCTTTGGACTCGGCTTACTTGTATGTTTCTTTTGTAAAATTGTTTTCATGGTTCCTCTCCTTTTTCTTTATGCTCTAAGTTTACTCCAAAAAAAGAGGTCTTGCCATAACATAACCTTACAAAAGAGGACTTTAATCTTACATTTTTGTAAGATTAAATTTTTTATCTAATTGAAGCCTTTTTTCTCACTATATAAAGGTCTAAATAAGAGCTTGAAAGGTTTCTTCCAAGCTCTTCACAATTCTTTTCATTCAATCAGTAAATTCACTTCAGAGAACTTAATCCTCACAGTTGTTCCTTGCCCAAGTTCGGATTCTATTTGAATCTGATGTCCTAATTCTTGGCTGATTTTCTGGGTTAGATAGAGCCCAAGTCCAGATGACTGCTGGGTCATTCGACCATTATATCCTGAAAATCCACGTTCAAAGACTCGCAACCGATCGCTGTTTTTGATACCAATCCCAGTATCTTTGATACAAAGGTCTGAACCTTCCATGTAGATTTCAACCCCACCTTCATTTGTGTACTTGAGGCTATTTGAAAGGATTTGTTCAATAACTACTAACAGCCATTTTTTATCCGTCACAATGCTTCTATCCAAGTCATGCAGATTAACACTTAATCCTTTCTGGATAAAGAAAATGGCATATTTGCGAATAACTTCCTTGACCAAATCCTCCACATTTTCTTTCTTCAACACCAGATCATCATGGAAGCTCTCTAAGCGTAGGTATTGGAGAACGAGGTTGGTATAGGAATCAATCTTAAAAATCTCCTGTTCTAGCTGTTGCTTCAATTGGCGATCTGCCACCTCGCTCACGAGGAGTTTACTGGCCACAATTGGAGTTTTTATCTGATGAACCCAGAGTGTATAGTAATCCACCAAATCATTATAGCGGTTTTCCGCATCTGATTTCTTTTGGTAGAGTTCTTCTTCACTTTTCTCTAATTTTTCAGTTAGTAGTGCCTCCATTGGTGACTTGGCTTCTCTTTTTCCGTAAAACAATTCCTTACGATAGCGTTGCAATTCTATCAAGAAATCATAGACCAAAAACAGAAGTGTCAAAAAGGTAGATAGAAAGAAGAAATAGTTAAAGTAAGGCACTTGGTTATCAAATAAGACCTCAAAGAGAAAAAGTAAACCTGTAAGTAAGAGAATAAACACGAAAAAACGGCTACGCGAACGGATATAAGCTAGAAAAAAACTTTTGAAATCAAGCATGTTTTAACCCGTATCCTATTCCTTTCTTGGTTTCAATAAAACCAATCAAACCTTCTTCTTCCAATTTCTTACGCAGACGGGCGACATTAACGGATAAGGTATTATCATCGATAAAAAAGTCACTATTCCAAAGCTCCCGCATCAAGTCGTCACGCGCTACGATATTTCCCGCATGCTCAAACAAAACACGTAAAATCTGAAATTCATTCTTGGTTAAACTGATAGCTTTGCCATTGACATGTACATCCATAGACTTGGTATTGAGGATAACCCCAGCATACTCTAAGAGACTTTCATCCCGTCCAAACTCATAGGAACGACGCAATAAGCCCTGTACCTTGGCTAAAAGAACCTGTTGATCAAAGGGCTTGGTCACAAAATCATCCGCCCCCATGTTGATAGCCATCACAATGTCCATAGCCTGGTCTCTGGAAGACAGAAACATAATAGGAACCTTGGAAATCTTGCGAATTTCCTGGCACCAATGATAGCCATTAAAGAGAGGCAAGCCGATATCCATGAGAACCAGATGAGGTTCAGACTGAACAAATAGTGTTAGAACCTCCATGAAGTCTTCTACCATGACTACCTCAAATCCCCATTCGGAGAGCATTTTCCCAACTTGTTGACGGATAACTGGATCATCTTCTACTAGTAAAATCTTATGCATCTGCTCCTCCTTTTTCTATATTATAGCAAAATTCTCCTCACTACTAGCGAAATTGATGCAAATCTGATAAGATAAAAGTAAAGAAAGGAGTTCTCATGGCCAATATTTTTGACTACCTAACTGACGTTCAATACGATTCTTTTTATGATATTCCCTTAAATGAACTGGATGTACTTGCTTTGACAGAGCTGACCTACCTGTCTTTTGATAACTTGTTGGACCAATCCGTCAATCGTTTAAGCGATGTTGCAACACGCGTCCCTAGAGAAAGTACCATGTTGACCAATAAAGAACGGCTTCAGCTCCTCGATCAGTTATCCCAACACAAACGTTTTAAAAATAGCAAACTTTCTAATCTTGTTAACGAGGTCGACACAGAACTTCAAAAGCAGTTCGCTGCTATGACCTATCGTCTGAACCTAGATACTTATCTGATTGTCTTTCGTGGCACAGACGACAGTATTATTGGCTGGAAGGAAGATTTCCATATGACCTATATGAAGGAAATCCCTGCCCAAAAGGATGCTCTTGAATACTTGGAAGATTTCTTTAAACAATATCCAAAACAAAAAGTACTTCTTGCTGGGCATTCTAAAGGTGGAAATCTAGCCGTCTTTGCTGCAAGTCAAATCCAGCCTGAATTGCAGGAAAAGATATCAGCAGTTTATACCTACGATGCTCCTGGTTTGCAGGCTCATCTGACAGAAACGACTGGTTATCAAGATGTTATCCCTAAATTTCACCGTTATGTCCCACAAGGTTCTGTCATCGGCATGATGCTAGAAGTTCCTGATACTCCTACCGTCGTCAAATCTACGGCTCTCGGTGGAATCGCTCAACACAATACCTTTAGCTGGCTAACTGAAGGACACCACTTTGTCCAACTAGAGGAAATTAGTAGCGAAAGTCTGCAAATCAAAGACGCTCTTAAAGAATGGGTGGACAGTGTGCCCGATGAAGAACTAGAGCTCTATTTTGATCTCTTTTTCGGAACCATCCTAGAATCTGGAATCACTTCTATCAACGATTTATCTTCTAGAAATGCTATTGAACACATTCAACAACTTGTTTCTCAAGCCCAGACACTGGAGCCCGAGCAAGTCGAAATCTTAAAAAATCTGACACAACTCCTACTGGATGCTCGCTTCCAAGCCTGGAAAAATCGTTTTTAATCAAGAACAAGGTCTCTTCTCTGAAGGGACTTTTTTATTGATTCCTTATTTTGCGCTTCTGTGTTATACTAGAAACTGTAAATCTATGAAAGAGGAAATCCTATGAAAATCCATAAAACTGTGAATCCTGTCGCCTATGAAAATACTTATTATCTTGAAGGGGAGCAACACCTGATTGTAGTCGATCCTGGTAGCCATTGGGAGGCCATTCGCAAGACTATTGAAACCATCAATAAACCGGTCTGTGCCATTCTTCTGACCCACACTCACTACGACCATATTATGAGTCTTGACTTGGTCAGAGATACTTATGGAAATCCTCCAGTCTATGTGGCAGAAAGTGAAGCTTCTTGGCTCTATACTCCTGTTGACAACCTTTCAGGACTCCCTCGACACGATGATATGGCGGATGTCATCTGCAAACCAGCTGAACACACTTATGTCTTTCATGAAGAATACCAGATTGAAGAATTCCGCTTCACAGTCTTACCAACGCCAGGCCACTCTATCGGTGGAGTTTCATTGGTTTTCCCAGATGGACACTTGGTCTTAACGGGAGATGCCCTTTTTCGAGAAACCATTGGTCGAACAGATTTGCCAACTGGTAGTATGGAACAACTCCTTCATAGTGTCCAAACCCAGCTCTTCACCCTTCCAAACTACGATGTCTATCCAGGACATGGTCCGGCTACTACCATCGCTCACGAAAAAACCTTTAATCCATTTTTCTAAAACATAAAAACCAAGGACAATCATCCTTGGTTTTTTGATTACCAAATAATCACACGGTCTTCTGGGGAACGCCACATACCGTCGCCTTCTTTGACATCATAGGTTGTAAAGAAATCATCAAAGTTTGGCACTTGAACATTGACACGGAGTTTAGCTGGGGCGTGCACATCAACGCTGGCCATGAGTTTCATTAACTCTGGGCGACCTTTCATACGCCAGATACGAGCAAAGTTATGGAAGAACTCTTCAGCTGAGAAATCTGGCTCTCTCTTAGCTGCTTCAAGGGCAGCAGCGATTCCTCCAAGGTCGGCAACATTTTCGGATACAGTTAATTTACCATTAATTTTTGCACCGTAAGATTCTTGACCATCAAACTGGTCGATAACCTTCTGTGTTTTTTCTTTAAAGGCTGCGTAGTCGCTCTCTGTCCACCAATCCTTGAGACTTCCATTTTCATCAAAGGAAGCTCCATTAGTATCAAAAGCGTGAGAAATTTCATGAGCGATAACTGCACCAATCCCACCGTAGTTGGCTGAAGATGACTGATGCAAGTCATAGAATGGTGCCTGTAAGATAGCAGCTGGGAAGACAATCAAGTTCTTTTGTGGATTGTAGTAGGCATTGACCATATGAGCAGGCATTCCCCACTCCTTATAGTCAACTGGCTGGTTCCACTTGCTCCAGCTGTGCTTGATTTCTACACGCGCAAAGGCTAGGGCATTCTCAAAGAGGCTAGCAGATTCATCCACTACCTTGTCCTTATAGCGGGCTGGTAGCTCCTCTGGATAACCGATATAAGGCTTGATGACATTGAGTTTGACGATGGCTTTTTCTCGAGTTTCAGGAGTCAGCCAGTCATTTTTAGCCAAACGTTCCTTATAAACGTCAATCATGGTCGCAACTTTTTTCTCTACATCTGCCTTGGCTTCTGGAGAAAATTTTTCGTGGGCATACCAAAGGCCGAGGGCTTGTTTGAATGGTCCTTGAGCTAAATGGTAAGCAGCCTTGCGTTTGTCTTGAGCCTCTGGAACTCCTGAAAGAGCTCGTCCGTAGGCACCTGACAAGATACGAATCTCATCTGTCAGATAACTAGTTGAAAGATTGACCACACTCAAAATCAAGCTTGCCTTGAGCAAAGGCCAAGCTTCCTCACTATAAAATTGCTCTGCTACTTGCCAGAAACGTTCTTCATCTACGATAACCTTATCTGGAGTTTGTCCAATCACAGCTTGGAAGAAGTCATCGAGAGGTAGAGCAGGGGCAAACTTTTTGAAATCTTCATAAGAATATGGATGATAAAGTTTAGCATATTCTGAACTTTCTTCGTTAGAGAGGACTACAGCTGCGATGCGACGGTCCAATTCCAATCGTTTCTCTAGCAAATCTTCGATTTCTTCATCTGAGAAGTTATAGGCTTTGAGGAGATTAGAAGTACTTTCTTTCCAAAGGTTCAATAATTCCTCACGCTGTGGATGGTCTTCCGCATAGTAGGTTGTATCAGGCAAGATAGTTCCTGGAGCACTAGCCCAAAGAACATTGGTTCTAGCATCCATAAAGTCTGGTGATACTCCAAATGGAAGGAAGTTTGGTTTACCAGCTAATTCGAATGCAGCTAGTTTACTTGCGAAATCTGCAAAACTTTCTAAATTCTGGTATTCCTCCAATAAAGGAAGAACTGGCACAATTCCATCAGCTTCACGCTTGTCGAAATCTCTGACCATACTATGGTACTTAACAAAGTTTGCCAAGATAGCATCTTCTGGCACATCTTCACCTGCCAACCACTTGTCCGTCGTCGTTAGCATCAACTCTTCGATTTCTTCGTCAAGGTCGATAAAACCACCTGTTCGTGATTTATCGGCTGGAATGACTGCAGTCTTTTCCCACTCACCATTTATAGCATCATAAAAATCATCTTGATAACGTGTCATCTTGTTCTCGCTTTCATTTTTCACTTATTCTTAGCTTAGCAAAAATCCCTGGGGAATGCAATTAAAATACCATCTTCTCCTGATTGTTTTCATTATTAATATTTTAAATATTTACAAAAATTAACTTGACTTAATTTTTATTTTAAGGTATATTAAAAGAAAGGAGGAATATAACTGTATGATACGTATCGAAAACCTCAGTGTCTCCTATAAAGAAACGTTGGCACTAAAGGATATTTCACTAGTGCTCCAAGGACCAACGATTACCGGAATTATTGGTCCAAACGGCGCTGGGAAATCAACATTATTAAAAGGTATGCTGGGAATTATCCCACATCAAGGTCAGGCATTTCTCGATGACAAGGAAGTTAAAAAATCCTTACATCGAATCGCCTATGTCGAACAAAAAATCAATATCGACTACAACTTTCCCATCAAGGTCAAGGAATGCGTCTCGTTAGGACTATTTCCCTCTATTCCTCTCTTTCGAAGTTTAAATGCTAAACATTGGAAGAAAGTGCAAGAGGCCCTTGAAATCGTCGACCTAGCTGACTACGCTGAACGTCAAATCAGTCAACTCTCTGGAGGTCAGTTCCAGCGGGTCTTGATTGCCAGATGTTTGGTGCAGGAAGCCGACTATATCCTCTTAGATGAACCCTTTGTGGGGATTGACTCAGTCAGTGAAGAGATTATCATGAATACGCTGAGAGATCTGAAAAAAGCTGGGAAGACGGTTCTCATCGTCCACCACGACCTCAGCAAGGTTCCCAACTACTTCGATCAAGTCTTGCTTGTCAATCGAGAAGTGATTGCTTTTGGTCCGACCAAAGAAACCTTTACCCAAGCCAATCTCAAAGAAGCTTACGGTAATCGACTCTTTTTCAATGGAGGTGACCTATGATTGCAGAATTTATAGATGGATTGCAAAAATTCCATTTCTTACAAAATGCCTTGATAACAGCTATTGTTATCGGGGTCGTAGCTGGAGCTGTAGGATGTTTCATCATTCTACGTGGGATGTCACTCATGGGAGATGCCATTTCACATGCTGTCTTACCAGGTGTAGCCCTCTCCTTCATCTTGGGCATTGACTTCTTTATCGGAGCCATTGTCTTTGGACTGCTAGCTGCTATCATCATTACCTACATCAAGGGAAACTCGATTGTCAAAAGCGATACCGCCATCGGCATTACCTTTTCTTCTTTCTTAGCTCTCGGTATCATCTTGATTAGTGTCGCTAAAAGTTCAACTGACCTTTTCCATATCCTTTTTGGTAATATTCTTGCTGTTCAAGATACAGATATGTTTATTACTATGGGTGTAGGGGCAGCCATTCTCTTGTTAATCTGGATTTTCTTCAAGCAACTCTTGATAACGTCCTTTGATGAACTCTTGGCTAAAGCCATGGGAATGCCTGTCAATTTCTATCACTACTTACTCATGGTACTCCTAACTCTGGTGTCTGTGACAGCAATGCAAAGTGTCGGAACTATCCTGATTGTAGCCATGCTGATTACCCCAGCTGCAACTGCTTATCTGTATGCTAATAGCCTGAAAAGTATGATTTTCCTTTCCTCAACCTTTGGAGCTACAGCTTCAGTTTTGGGACTCTTTATCGGCTATAGCTTTAACGTTGCGGCAGGTTCTAGTATCGTGCTCACAGCTGCTAGTTTCTTTCTCATTAGCTTCTTTATCGCTCCAAAACAACGATATTTGAAACTGAAAAATAAACATTTGTTAAAATAAGGGACAAAACCCCAATAAATTGGAGGATCTAATGAAAAAATTAGGTACATTACTCGTTCTCTTTCTTTCCGTCATTGCTCTTGTAGCATGTGCTAGTGGAAAAAAAGATGCAGCTTCTGGTCAAAAACTAAAAGTTGTTGCCACAAACTCAATCATCGCTGATATTACTAAAAATATTGCTGGTGACAAGATTGATCTTCACAGTATCGTTCCTGTTGGTCAAGACCCACACGAATACGAACCACTACCTGAAGACGTCAAGAAAACTTCTCAAGCTGATTTGATTTTCTATAACGGTATCAACCTTGAAACAGGTGGCAATGCTTGGTTTACAAAATTGGTAGAAAATGCTAAGAAAACTGAAAACAAAGACTACTTTGCAGTCAGCGAAGGCGTTGATGTTATCTACCTTGAAGGTCAAAACGAAAAAGGAAAAGAAGACCCACACGCTTGGCTCAACCTTGAAAACGGGATCATCTATGCTCAAAATATTGCTAAGCAACTCATCGCTAAAGACCCTAGCAACAAGGAATTCTACGAAAAGAATCTCAAAGAATACACTGAAAAACTAGACAAGCTTGACAAGGAAGCCAAAGAGAAATTTAACGCTATTCCTGCTGACAAGAAACTCATCGTAACCAGCGAGGGATGCTTCAAATACTTCTCTAAAGCTTACGGTGTACCAAGTGCATACATTTGGGAAATCAACACTGAAGAAGAAGGAACACCTGACCAAATCAAGACTTTGGTTGAAAAACTTCGCCAAATGAAAGTTCCATCACTCTTTGTTGAATCAAGTGTCGATGACCGTCCAATGAAGACTGTTTCACAAGACACAAATATTCCAATTTACGCGCAAATCTTTACGGACTCAATCGCTGAAGAAGGTAAAGAAGGTGACAGCTACTACAACATGATGAAATACAATCTTGAAAAGATTGCTGAAGGTTTGTCAAAATAATCCATTAAAAAACGTCAGTCACCATGAATTGACGTTTTTTGTCTATTTAAATTTCGGTCAAATCATTGGAAAAATTGAACATTTCCAGGTAAAATGAAAGAAAAAAGATTGGAGTAGCTTATGACTACATTCCTTGGAAACCCTGTTACTTTTACAGGAAAACGACTACAAGTAGGAGACAAAGCACTTGATTTCTCTCTCACAACGACTGACCTCTCTAAAAAAACACTGGCTGACTTTGAAGGCAAGAAAAAGATCTTGAGTGTCATCCCTTCTATCGATACAGGCATCTGCTCGCTTCAGACTCGTCGCTTTAATCAAGAATTGGCTAGCTTAGACAACACTGTTGTCCTAACGGTATCCATGGACCTTCCATTTGCACAAAAACGCTGGTGTGGCGCAGAGGGAATTGAGAATGCCATCATGCTTTCAGACTACTTCGACCACTCCTTTGGACGCGATTATGCCCTCTTAATCAATGAATGGCATCTGCTTGCTCGAGCCGTTTTTGTTCTCGATACCGATAATACCATCCGCTACGTCGAATACGTAGACAATATCAACAGCGAGCCAGACTTTGAAGCAGCTATTGCAGCAGCAAAGTCGCTTGACTAAAAGAAAGTCCACTTGTAACAAGGCAGAAAGCTAGAGAAATCTAGCTTTTTTTGATATACTAGATGGAGATAACGAACAAGGAAATGAGAATGACACCAAATAAAGAAGATTACTTAAAATGTATTTATGAGATTGGCATGGAAGTTCCTAAGATTAGCAATAAGGAAATCGCTACTCGAATGCAGGTATCACCTCCAGCTGTAACTGAAATGATCAAGCGCATGCAATCCGAAAATCTTATCCTAAAAGATCAGAAAAAGGGCTACTTACTAACGGATATTGGTTTAAAACTTGTATCTGACCTTTTCCGAAAGCACAGACTCATTGAGGTTTTTCTGGTTCACCATCTGGATTATACCAGTAACCAGATTCATGACGAAGCTGAGGTACTAGAACATACGGTTTCAGACTTTTTTGTCGAGAGATTAGACAAAATGTTAGGTTTTCCAAAAACCTGTCCCCATGGAGGAACCATTCCTGCCAAGGGAGAGCTTTTAGTTGAGATCAATAACCTTCCTCTCTCTGATATCAAAGAATCAGGAACCTATCTACTGACTCGGGTCCATGATAGCTTTGAACTTCTCCAATATTTGGAAAAACACAGCATCCACATTGGAGACAAACTCCAAGTCAAGCAGTTTGATGGCTTCTCTAATACCTTCACTCTGATTCACAAGAATGAAGAACTCCAAGTCAGCCTAGAAATCGCCAAACAGCTCTATGTTGAAAAACTGAACTAAATACATTACAAAAAAACCAAGCCCGCGAGCTTGGTTTTTTCTTATCTATTTTTCGTATCAAGGATAATGGTTACTGGGCCATCATTGACCAGTTCCACCTGCATATCTGCTCCAAAGACTCCTGTCTCAACAGGAACTTCCTTGGCTAGTTCTTGGTTAAATTCTTGATAGAAAGCTTCCGCCATATCCGGTTTAGCAGCACCTGTAAAGGCTGGACGATTTCCCTTTTTGGTATCGGCAAACAAAGTAAACTGAGAGATGGAAAGGATTTGGCCTTGGATATCCTTAACAGATAGATTCATCTTGCCTTCAGCATCTGAGAAAATTCGCATATTGACAAGCTTTCTGACTGCATAATCCAAATCTTCTTTTTGATCCTCAGGTCCAACACCTACTAAGAGTAAGAGCCCCTGCTGGATTTTCCCATATACTTGACCCTCAATAGAAACTTGAGCTTTCTTGACACGCTGAACGATAATTTTCATAGCAATCCTTTCTAAGGATATCAAGCCAACTTAACCATTGGTACGTTTAACCGAGTAG
Organism: Streptococcus infantis; assembly: GCF_019929575.1. Classification (GTDB taxonomy): domain Bacteria; phylum Bacillota; class Bacilli; order Lactobacillales; family Streptococcaceae; genus Streptococcus; species Streptococcus infantis_L. The sequence goes on along the minus strand of NZ_JAHZPU010000014.1, from coordinate 17,318 downwards.
ACTTCTGGTACGCTCTTAATCTTATCAACTACCGTTGTCAGAGTTGAAAGGTTTGAAATTCCAAAGGAAACATGAATATTGGCAAATTTCATATCCTTGGTTGGTTGGGCATTAACTGTTGAGATATTCTTAGTTGTATTTGACAAGACTTGCAAGATATCATTCAATAGACCAGAACGGTTGAGCCCGTAGATATCGATGTGAGCCATATACTCCTTACTTGAGAATTGGTCTTCCCATTCAACATCGAGTAGACGTTGTTCGTAATTTTCCTGTGAACGAAGGTTCATACAGTCTACACGGTGGATGGCAACTCCGCGTCCTTTGGTAATATAGCCGACGATATCATCACCTGGAACAGGGTTACAACATTTGGCAATCCGGATCAAGAGCCCAGAAGCACCTTGGATGACTACTCCACCCTCATGCTTAACCTTAAGCGTGTCCTTGTTCTCCACCTTGACTTCGCCACCCTTGACCAATTCTTCAGCTTCTGCCTTAGCTTTGGCCCGCTCTTCTTCACGACGTTCCTTCTCAGTCAAACGGTTAAAGACAGTAATAGCTCCGATTTCTCCAAAACCAATCGCAGCAAATAGCGCTTCTTCTGTCTTGTAGCTGGTTTTTTGAAGGACTTCATCCATGTGGCGTTTGTCCATAAATTTATTGGCCACATAGCCATTTTCTTGGAGCTGACTAATCAGCAATTCACGACCTTTATTGATGGACAATTCTTTATCTTGGTTTTTAAAGAACTGACGAATTTTGTTACGAGCCTTGCTGGTCTTGACCATATTAAGCCAGTCACGGCTTGGTCCAAATGAATTTGGATTAGTGATGATTTCAACCTGGTCACCCGTTTTTAACTTGGTCGTCAAGGGAACCATACGACCATTAACCTTAGCACCAGTCGCTTTTTCCCCAATCTTTGTATGAATTTCATAAGCAAAGTCAATCGGTCCAGAATCCTTTGGAAGTGAACGAACCGCCCCATCTGGAGTAAAGACATAAATCTCCTCAGCCAGATAGTTTTCCTTGACAGTATCCACAAATTCTTTGGCATCATCTGCTTGATCTTGGAGTTCCATCATCTCCTTGATCCAGTTCATTCCAATAGCAGATTCCTTGCTATTAACCTGACCCTTGATTCCTTTTTTATAAGCCCAGTGAGCCGCAACCCCGTACTCAGCAACCTCGTGCATCTCCTTAGTACGAATCTGGAACTCAATCGGCCCTTTTGGTCCATAAACAGTCGTATGGATAGACTGGTAACCATTGGCCTTACGATTGGCAATATAGTCTTTAAAACGTCCCGGCATCGGTTTCCAAAGCTCATGAACGTAGCCCAACATCGCATAGACATCACTCTGAGTGTCTAGGATACAGCGAATGGCAATCAGGTCGTAGATCTCTTCAAAGCGTTTTTTCTTGTCCTGCATCTTACGATAGATAGAGTAGATATGCTTTGGACGACCATAGATTTTTCCTGTAAGATGGCGCTCAGATGAGTATTCCTCGAGTTTCGTCACAACTTCATCGACCAAGGCTTCACGCTCTTGACGTTTTTCCTTCATCATGTGACTAATCTTGTAAAATTCAGTTGGATTGAGATAGCGGAAAGAGAGATCTTCCAGTTCCCACTTCACACTTGAAATCCCCAAACGGTGAGCAAGGGGTGCATAGATTTCCATGGTTTCTCTGGAAATACGTTCCTGCTTGTCCTTACGAAGGTGCTTAAGGGTGCGCATATTATGCAGGCGGTCAGATAGTTTGACCAAGATAACACGAATATCTTCTGACATAGCCATGAGCATCTTGCGATGATTTTCAGCCAGCTGCTCCTCGATAGATTTATACTCAACCTTACCAAGCTTGGTAACACCATCTACAATCACTCGAACATCATGACCAAATTCGCGTTCTAAGTCATCTAAAGTAGCATCTGTGTCTTCTACCACGTCATGCAAAAAACCACAGGCAACAGTGACAGCATCCAGCTTGAGTTTAGCCAAGATACCTGCTACCTGAATAGGGTGGATAATGTAGGGCTCGCCTGATTTACGATACTGACCACTATGGCATTCTACAGCGTAAACCAAGGCCTTGTGTACAAAAGCCACATCTTCTTTCGATAAATATTTTTGCGTTAAAGCGACGACCTCATCGCCTGAATAAATTACTTCTTTCGGCATGCATACTCTCCAATTCTTCCTACCATTTTAACACTTTTTTGAGGATATGAAAACTAGTAAAGCCCATTCTGTAAGAGTTTGCTAAACTTGATAAAAAACACTACTAGAAAAACTCTAGTAGTGCTCATTGTTTAAAATCTATCTTAGTAAACTGTTCTTTCAGTTTCTACGTCGAAGAAGTGTGCTTTGTTCAAGTCAAATCCAAGTTCAACTGTTGCACCTGCTTGCAAGTAGTCACGAGCGTCAACTTTTGCAACGAACTCATCTTTACCAACTTGGCAGTATAGGTGAGATTCTGAACCGAGCAATTCTGATACAGAGATTGTTGCTTTCACAACTGATTCTGGGAATGTTTCAAGGAAAGCAGGTTCTGCATTTACGTCTTCTGGACGGATACCGAAGATCAATTCTTTTCCTTCGTAGCCTTTTTCACGAAGAACTTTCAAAGCACCTTCTGGAACTTTCAAAGTAAATCCGTCAGCAACAATGCGGTCACCGTTCAATTTAACATTGATGAAGTTCATAGCTGGGCTTCCGATAAATCCTGCTACGAATTTGTTCACTGGGTTTTTGTAAACTTCTTGAGGAGTACCGATTTGTTCAACACGTCCGATAGTACCTGTACCAGCAGGGTTTTTAGTTGCTGACATGATAACGATACGGTCTGCAAGTGTCATCGCTTCTGTTTGGTCGTGAGTTACGTAGATAGTTGTAGCTCCAATACGACGGTGGATTTTAGCGATTTCAGCACGCATTGATACACGAAGTTTAGCATCCAAGTTTGACAAAGGTTCGTCCATCAAGAATACTTTGGCATCACGGACGATTGCACGACCCATGGCAACACGTTGACGTTGACCACCTGAAAGGTCAGCTGGTTTACGATCCAAGAATTCTTTCAAACCAAGAATTTCAGCTGCTTCTTGTACACGTTTGTCAATGTCTTCTTTGCTGTATTTACGCAATTTCAAACCAAAAGCCATGTTATCGTATACAGTCATGTGTGGGTAAAGAGCGTAGTTTTGGAATACCATGGCGATGTCACGGTCTTTTGGAGCTACGTCATTGACAACCACGCCATCGATAGATGCAGTACCTTCTGTGATGTCTTCAAGACCTGCAATCATACGAAGAGTAGTTGATTTACCACATCCTGAAGGTCCTACGAAAACGATGAACTCTTTGTCTTTAATGTTCAAGTTGAAATCTTCAACTGAATAGTGTTCGCTATTTGGATATTTTTTGTAAATATTTTTAAGATTTAATTCTACCATTTCGGTGAACTCCTTTTGTCATTTGATAGTTTTATTATAGATGAAAACGCTTTACATTTCTATGGCAAGGTGACCAAAAAAATAAAAAAGTTCTGTGCAACTTGCACAAAACTTTAAATAATATCTGGTAAAATCAACTGATAGCACAAGGTCAAGTCAGTCAATTCTTTCAACTGAAGCCCTGTCAATTCTTCCCATTTATCAATCTTGTATTGGAGAGAATTGCGATGTAAATACAGTTGCTGAGCTGTCTTCGTAAGGACAGCACTATTTTCCCACAGTGAAAGGATGATTTCCTGAATCTGATCCTGGTCCACAATCATCTGATGCAGATATTCCTTGACAACTCGGAGATCCACGATTCTTTCACCCATACTCCACAGATAGAGTTGAGAAAAAGTATGGAACCCTTGATGCCCTTGTCGCCACCAGTTTTTGAACAAATCACGTTCTGCTTTGATGAGATCTGACAGAGCCTGATGTCCTGTCTGTGACCAGACCTGACCTAACATGATGGACAAACGTACTCCAAAGTCATATTCTACGGCTTCCAAGGTATCCATCAAGATAGAGCGAACGGATATGTACTTATCCTGTTGGAGAACAAAAATGTAATCCTGCGCTCCCACCTGAAGCACTGTTTGACAATTTGGAAAGAGGGTTCCCATCATCTCTAACCAAGACGTTAAATTTTCCTGTTGGAAATAGGATAGGTGACAATAGACAAGCTGCAATTTTTTAAAGTTTTGCGGTGCCTGTCCTTTGCCTTCAATGAGATAACTATACCAAGGATTGAGGGAAATGGTTTGCTCCTGTTTGGTTAAGAGAGCCACCAGTTGTTTTTCACGCTCGCTAAGACTAGCTTCCTCAAGCAAAAGCCACTGATAATTTGACAGAGGTAGACTTAGATAACCCTCTTTATCAACTGGCTGATCTAAGATTTTACCATCAGGAAACCAATCCAGTAGTTCTTTTGCAATCATTCCTAGCCCTCCACTTTTTGGATGCACCAAGAAATCAAGGTTTCTAGGCGTTCCACATTTTCAGTCATATGAAGATAGCCCATGACCGCTTCAAAACCCGTGGACATACGGTAGGTTACCACATCCGCATTCTTAGCCTTAGTATGGCTGTTGGTATTGCGACCCCGTTTATAGATTTCTTCTTCTTTTTCCGTTAGGACTTCTTCTTCCAGCATGAGGGAAATCAAATGTGCCTGAGCCTTGGCCGACACATACTTGGTTGCCTCTTGGTGAAGTTTATTGGGCTTGGTCATGCCTTTGAGAATGAGATGGCGACGGATATACATAGAATAAACTGCATCTCCTTCAAAAGCTAGAGCAATCCCGTTAATGAGATTGACATCAATCACGTGTCCACCTCACTCCATCCTTTGTGTCAAGTAGCTTAATCCCTTGTGCAGCTAGTTGGTCACGGATTTGGTCAGCTGTCGCAAAGTCACGATTGGCACGCGCTTCTTGGCGTTTTTGAATCAAGGCTTCAATCTCTTCATCCAAATCTTCCTCAACAAAGACCACTCCAAAGACTTCTAACATCGCCGCAAGAGCTTCCTTAACGGCTGCATCATAGTTACCTGAATTGATCCATTTGGCCATTTCAAAGACAACTGTGATTCCGTTAGCTGTATTGAAATCCTCATCCATGGCCGCTACAAACTTATCTTTAAAAACCTGTAACTCTTGAGCATCTACAGTTCCAGAAAATGGTTGCTCGTAAGTGTTCTTCAAATACTTGAGATTAGTCTCTGCATCACGTACTGCTTTTTCTGTAAAGTTGATAGGCTTACGGTAGTGCTGAGTCGCAAAGAAGAAACGCAATACTTGACCGTCGATAGTTTTGAGAGCATCGTGTACCGTAATGAAGTTTCCCAAAGACTTAGACATCTTGACATTGTCGATATTGACAAAGCCATTGTGCATCCAGTAGTTGGCGAAGGTCTTGCCTGTTTTAGCTTCTGACTGGGCAATTTCATTTGTATGGTGAGGGAACTCAAGGTCTGCTCCACCACCGTGAATATCGATGGTATCTCCTAAAATCTCCGTTGACATGACCGAACACTCGATATGCCAGCCTGGACGACCTGGTCCCCATGGACTATCCCAAGAAATCTCACCTGGTTTGGCAGATTTCCAGAGGGCAAAGTCCACAGGATTTTCCTTACGAGCTGTTTCTTCATCCGTTCGACCTGAAGCACCTAGCTCCAAGTCTTCCAAGGTTTTATTGGCCAACTTAGCATAGTTATGAGATTTTTCTACACGAAAATAGACATCTCCTTGACTCTCATAAGCATAGCCCTTTTTAATCAAGTCTTCTACAAAGCGGATGATATCAGCCATAAACTCTACAACACGTGGATGACGAGTCGCAGGTTTAACACCCAAAGCTGTCACATCCTCACGAAAGGCCGCAATATACTTGTCCGCTACTTCCTGAGGTGTGATGCCTTCTTCCTTGGCACGGTTGATAATCTTGTCATCTACATCGGTAAAGTTGGAAATGTAGGCAACCTCATAACCACGGTACTCAAAGTAGCGACGAATGGTATCGAAGGCTACTGTTGAGCGGGCATTCCCCACGTGGATATAATTATATACCGTTGGCCCACAGACATACATGAGAACCTTGCCCTTTGTAATTGGGACAAATTCTCGTAAATCACGAGACATGGTGTCATAGATTTTAATCATAAAATAATAGTCAGGAAAGCTAAAATTCATAAACAGATATTTTCATAACTAACTGTTCAACTAAATTTTAGTCCGATTGCCTGTCACAAATCGGAATTCCTTGCTCCTTTCTAAACATAAAAGAAGAATGAAGTAAAAAGATGAAGGGAGTCACTACGGAAGTTTTATTTCTATGTTTTCCGTTAGGCTCCCTTCCTTTCTTGTTTCGAATTTATCGTAAAAACTAGTCTAAACTAACTCTTGAGCAATGACTAGGGCAATCTCAAAGAAAGTCATAGCATCCGCTTTTCTATCCTCGCGTCTAGCATCCCATTCGTGATTGTGATGGTCGACATAGTCAGCTGTGTAGAAAAATTGATAGACATTGGCTTGTCGATATTGGGCCCAGGCCATGATAGCTGAAGCTTCCATATCTACAACTCTAGCTCCTGCTGCTAGTCTTCGTTTGATCTTAGCAGCTGTCTCACGATAGAAGGCATCTGTGGTCCAAGACTTTGTTCGAATATGCTCAATACCAGCTTTATCCAAGGCTTTTTCCATAGTTAAGAGTAGAGATCGATCATAGGCTATTTCATCACTTGCTGGAGCATAGTGATAACTAGTACCTTCATCACGTAAAGCCGAGCTTGGTAGGATAATCTTATCTGCTTGAATAGACTGGTCCAGAACTCCACAAGACCCTAAAACGATAAAGTTTTTAAACCCTCTTGCTTTTAGTTCTTCTAAGAGTCCAACAACCATTGGAGCTCCAATAGTAGCCATAGCAACTGCTACCTTACTCCCATCTTTTTCATAGATATACCATGGCAGTTTGCCATTTAGATTGGTAAGATAGCCACCTTCGTAGACACCTTCTATCTGCTTTACTCGTTCAAGGATTTCTCCATTAAAAGACAAGATAATGGTATCACAAACTTCTCCACCACTAAGGAGGCTTCGATCAGTTGGCTCTATAACAGCAGGTACATTTTCAAATTCATCTAATAGCATTTATTACTCTTTCGCATTCAGATAGACCACTTGGGTTTGTTTGACAAAGCCAATCTTTTCAAACGAACGAAATCAAATGTTAAAGCTCGGACGATCTATGACTGGCATCTCTCGCTTGCTCGAGTTTATTGACGTAGTATTCCCGTTTTCCTTCAACTTCATGAATGGTTGGTTCATCCTTTTGCCCATGCACTCGGACAATCTTAGCAGGAATACCGACAACCGTCACATCGCTAGGAACATCTGCTACAACAACTGCTGCAGCACCGACTTTGGCATTTTCACCGATTTCTACAGGTCCGATAACTTGGGCATGTGCAGATATGAGAGCTCCCTTACGTACTGTCGGATGGCGTTTGCCAATATCCTTCCCTGTCCCACCAAGGGTTACCCCATGGTAGAGAAGAACGCCTTTTTCAACGATAGCCGTCTCCCCAATTACAAGACCTGAACCATGGTCGATAAAGACACCAGATTCGATCTGAGCACCTGGGTGGATCTCAATCTGAGTCCAAAAGCGCCAAAACTGGCTGTGCATACGAGCTAAGAGCTTAAAGCCATGTTTCCAGAGAAAATGAGAGAGACGGTGGGCAGCCAAGGCTTTCACACCAGGATAGGTCAAAAGAACCTCCAAAGTGGTGCGAGCCGCTGGATCATTTTCTTTTACGATATCAATGGTTTCACGCCACCATCCCATACATTTCTCCTTTCTTATTCTGAGTCTTTTGGTGTTTCTGTGGTTTCTTTCTTAGGTTTGTGATCCTTGTGGTGGTGACGAGGACGATCGCCATGACGATGACCCTTTTCACCTTTTTCTTCTGAATGTTCAGGTTTCGGCGGACGTGGCAAGAGTGCTTTCATAGAAGCATCGACACGACCTTTTTCATCAATCTTGATAATCTTAACATCCACTTCATCGCCGATAGCTACCAAGTCTTCGACACGGTTGGTACGAGTCCAAGCCATTTCAGAGATGTGAACGAGGGCATCAGTCTTGTCAAAGAGGTTGACAAAGGCACCGAATTTCTCAATACGAACAACTTTGGCATGGTAGACTTCATCCACTTTAGCTTCACGAACCAAATCAGCAATGATTTCTTTGGTACGGTTAATGGCAGCTTGGTCACTTGAGTAGATAGATACGTTACCTTCTTCGTCGATATCAATCTTAACGCCTGTTTCAGCGATGATCTTATCGATTGTTTCTCCACCCTTACCGATAACAATCTTGATCTTGTCCACATCAATCTTGATAGTATCAATTTTCGGAGCAGTTGGAGCCAATTCTGGACGAACTTCTGGAATGGTAGCTTCGATGACGTCAAGGATCTCAAAACGAGCTTTCTTGGCTTGAGCAAGAGCTTCTGTCAAGATTTCTGCAGTAATCCCTTGAATTTTGATATCCATTTGAAGGGCTGTAATCCCGTCACGAGTACCTGCAACCTTGAAGTCCATGTCTCCAAAGTGGTCTTCCAAACCTTGGATATCTGTCAATACTGTATAGTTGTTTCCATCTGAGATAAGACCCATAGCAATCCCTGCTACTGGCGCCTTGATTGGCACACCACCAGCCATAAGGGCAAGAGTGCCGGCACAGATAGAGGCTTGAGATGAAGAACCGTTTGATTCCAAGACTTCTGCTACTAGACGGATAGCATATGGGAATTCTTCCAAGCTTGGCAATACTTGAGCAAGGGCACGCTCACCGAGAGCACCGTGACCAATTTCACGACGACCTGGCGCACCGTAACGACCAGTTTCCCCTACAGAGTATTGTGGGAAGTTATAGTGGTGCATAAAGCGTTTCTTATACTCTGGATCCAAACCATCGATGATTTGCGTTTCACCCATTGGCGCCAAAGTCAAGATAGAAAGCGCCTGAGTTTGTCCACGAGTAAATAGTCCTGAACCGTGTACGCGAGGAAGGTAGTCCACTTGTGCATCCAAAGGACGGATTTCATCGACCTTACGGCCATCAGGACGAACCTTGTCTTCTGTGATCAAACGGCGCACTTCTGCATGTTCCATTTGTTCCAAGATTTCAGCCACATCACGCATGATACGGTCAAATTCTTCGTGGCCTGCATATTTTTCTTCGTAAACAGCAGTCACTTGGTCTTTAACTGCTTGAGTTGCAGCTTCACGCGCCAATTTTTCTTCTACTTGAACCGCTTTTTGGAGGTCACTGTTGTAGGCTGCGATGATTTCAGCTTGCAATTCAGCATCCACATGAAGCAATTCTACTTCTGCTTTTTCTTTACCAACTGCCGCAACGATTTCTTCTTGGAAGGCAATCAATTCTTTAACAGCTTCGTGTCCTTTAAGAAGAGCTTCCAACATGATTTCTTCTGACAATTCTTTGGCACCAGACTCTACCATGTTGATAGCGTGTTTTGTACCAGCTACTGTCAATTCAAGAAGCGATTGCTCTGCTTGTTCTTGAGTTGGGTTGATGACGATTTCCCCATCAACATAACCCACTTGTACCCCAGCGATTGGTCCGTCAAATGGAATGTCTGAGATAGAAAGTGCCAATGATGAACCAAACATAGCTGCCATTGGTGCAGATGCATTTTCATCGTAAGAAAGAACTGTGTTGATGACTTGCACTTCGTTACGGAAACCTTCCGCAAACATCGGACGGATTGGACGGTCAATCAAACGCGCTGTCAAGGTCGCATCTGTTGAAGGACGTCCTTCACGTTTCATAAAGCCACCAGGAAACTTCCCAGCCGCATACATTTTTTCTTCGTAGTTGACTTGAAGTGGGAAGAAATCCCCAGTTGCCATCTTCTTAGACATAACGGCAGCAGTCAAGACAGTTGACTCACCGTAACGCACGACAACAGAGCCATTTGCTTGCTTAGCAACCTGACCAGTCTCTACGATCAACTCACGACCCGCAAAAGTCGTTTGAAACACATGTTTTGTCATTTTAATCCCCTTTGGATTGATAATATTATACGCCTTGCCTACAAAAATCAAGATACAAATCATTAGAAAGGTTTGATACTAAAGCATCTAAACCTTTCACGCTAATCGCTATCATGCGATTAGCTAAATGCTTTACTAACTCTCTCGTCAAATAATATCGATTTGACTCGCTCGTGTCGCTCTTCCTACCGTTAGTCATCAGAAAGGATTGATGCTAAAGCATCTAAGCCTTTCACGCTAATCGCTATCATGCGATTAGCTAAATGCTTTACTAACTCCCCTCGTCAAATAATATCGATTTGACTCGCTCGTGTCGCTAAACCTTGCAGTTTGAATGCATTGTATTATTTAATACCCTCATCTTTGTATCAAGTACGTACAGAGTCTATTTTATCATATTTTTCTTAAAAAGTGCGGGCTTTTCTATTAAAAAGGAACCATTCCTCCATGAAAAGAAGAATGGTTTGCTTTTTATTATCCTAAAGACTGGTGATTGAACAAGGCATGAGTTGCTTGGTGGATATATTGGGCAGTTTCTGCATTGTTCATAGTGTAGAGATGCACACCTGCTACGTCTTGCGTTACCAAGTCCACGATTTGGTCTACGGCATAGGCAAGTCCTGCTGCTCTGAGTGACTCAGGGTCATTCTCATACTTGTCCAAGATAGCCTTAAACTTACGTGGAAGATGAATATTCTCACAAGTCTTCAAGAGACGAAGTGCTTGGTTACGGTTGAGGATTGGCATGATTCCTGCATGAATCGGCACATCAATTCCAGCCAAGGTACATTTGTCTTGGAAATCGTAGAAACGCTCATTGTCAAAGAAAAGCTGGGTGACAAGACTTGAGCAGCCTGCATCTACTTTTTTCTTGAGATTTTGAATATCTGAGATTTGGTTTGGCGAATCAGGATGTCCCTCAGGATAACAAGCACCAATGATATCAAAGTGCGGGGCCTGCTCCTTGATGAATTCAATCAAGTCTGTCGCATAACGGAAATCCTTCTGTGGCTCAACATCTGGAATGATATCTCCACGCAAAGCCAATATTTTCTGAACACCAACCTTATCCAAATCTGCAATGGTCTCAGCCACCTTATCCTTAGTCAAATAGATAGCTGGCAAGTGAGCAATGGTTGGAATCTCCAAGTCATTTTGAATATAATCAGCCAAACGAACCGTCGTCTCTTTGATATTAAATTTATTATTGCTGGCAGTCACACTGATGAAGTGTGGAGCCAAGTCCTGCATATCTTTCAGGGCTGCAATAATTTTGTCATTGCCTACTGCTGGGTTTGGAGGGAAAACTTCAAATGAGAGGGACGGTGTTTGACGTGACATATGTATGAACCTTTTCTAGTTGATTTCTTACTGATCAACCATGTATGGAGAAATGTCTTTTCTTACAATTTCTCACGCGCAGCTTTAGCAGCTTCTACAAGGCGGATCAAGCTTTCTTTAGTTTCTGGAATACCACGTGTTTTCAAACCACAGTCAGGGTTGATCCATACTTTCTTGCTTGGTACTTTGGCAAGGATGGCTTCGATGGTGTGGTCGATTTCGCCTTCATTAGGCACACGAGGTGAGTGGATATCGTAAACCCCAGGACCCACTTCTGTTTGGAAATTTTTCGCTTTGAGTTCGTCCAAGATTTCAAGGTTTGAACGGCTAGCTTCAAATGAGATAACGTCGGCATCCATGTTGTCGATAGCTGGGATGATATCTGTAAATTCTGAGTAACACATGTGAGTGTGGATTTGAGTATCTGGTGCTACTGTTGAGTGTACCAAGCGGAAGGCTGGAATAGCCCAGTCAAGGTAGTCTTCGTACCAGTCGCTACGACGGAGTGGCAATTTCTCACGAAGAGCAGCCTCGTCGATTTGGATGATTTTCACGCCTGCAGCTTCAAGGTCAAGAACTTCATCCTTGATTGCAAGAGCGATTTGAAGAGTAGAATCCTTGATAGAGATATCTTCACGTGGGAATGACCAGTTAAGGATGGTAACAGGTCCAGTCAACATACCTTTAACAGGTTTGTCAGTACGGCTTTGTGCGTAGCTAGACCATTTAACAGTGATTGGGTTGAGACGAGTGACATCACCCCAGATGATTGGTGGTTTAACCCCACGCATACCGTATGATTGTACCCAACCGTTTTTAGAGAAGAGGTAACCTGACAAGTTTTGACCGAAGTACTCAACCATGTCATTACGCTCGAATTCACCGTGTACAAGCACGTCAAATCCTACTTCTTCTTGCCACTTGATCCATTCGTCGATGGTTTCAGCAAGGAAGGCATCGTATTCTTCTTGTGACAATTCACCCTTACGGAAGGCCAAACGTTTAGCACGAACTTCCTTGGTTTGAGGGAATGAACCGATAGTTGTTGTTGGAAGAGCTGGAAGTTTAAAGGCTTCTTCTTGGATAGCTTCACGTTCTGCGAAGGCTGGCAAACGAGTGTAGTCTGCGTCTGTCAATCCAGCGATACGAGCGCGAAGTTCCGCATTTTCACCAACACGTTCAGTCGCAAAGAGTTCTTTGTTAGCTGCAAGTGCTTCTGCCCCTTGACCATTGCGGATAGCATCCAAGTCACGGATTTCATCCAATTTTTCAACTGCAAATGCAAAGTGGTTCAAGATAGCTGGTTCAAATTCTTCATTAGCAGTTGTAAATGGCACATGAAGAAGTGAACATGAGCTTGTCAAAACGATGTTTTCAGCTGGGATTTGCTCAAGAACAGCCAAGCTCTTTTCATAGTTGTTACGCCAGATGTTCTTACCATTAACAATACCTGCATAGAGAGTCTTGTCAGCTGGGAAGCCACCTTTAACGAGTTCAAGAGTTTTCTTACCTTCAACGAAGTCAAGACCGATGGCATCTACTGGCAATTTCACAAGGTCAGCGTAAACGTCACGAACGTCACCGAAGTATGTTTGAAGCAAGACTTCAAGACCTTTTTTATCAGCCAAGAGTTTGTTGTAAATGTTCAAGAAGAGCGCTTTTTCTTCTTCTGTCAAGTCTTTTACAAGAGCAGCTTCGTCGAGTTGGATACGAGTCGCACCAAGTTCAGCCAATTTAGCAAAAACATCTTGGTAAGCAGCTACTAAGCTATCTACGAAGTCTTCTGCTTTCACGCCTTCTTCATAGTCTGATAATTGAAGGAAAGTGAATGGACCTACAAGGACAGGACGAGTGTTAAGACCAAGTTCTTTAGCTTCTTGGAACTCATCGAAAATCTTGTGACCAGCCAATTTTACTTGAGTGTCTTTTTCAAATTTAGGAACGATGTAGTGGTAGTTAGTGTTGAACCATTTTTTCATCGGAAGGGCACGAACATCCCCTTTTTCTCCTTGGTAACCACGTCCCAAAGCAAAGTAACGTTCAAGATCAGACAATTCTAAGTTTTGTACTGATGCAGGAACTACGTTGAAAAGGAAAGCAGCATCAAGGAAGTTGTCATAGTGAGAAAAGTCATTTGATGGGATTTCAGTGATGCCTTTTTCTTTGACGATGTTCCAGTGTTTTGCACGCAATTCTTTAGCCGCAGCTAAGAGTTCTTCTTCTGAGATTTCTTTTCTAAAGTATTTTTCAGTTGTAAATTTTAATTCGCGGAATTCACCCAAACGAGGGAAACCGATAATTGTAGTTGACATGTTTTGTCCTCCAAAAATTGTTGTTGAAACTATCTTAACAGAAAAGAAAGCGTCTGTATAATTGTAAAAAATTAGGCTTTGGTATAGTTTGAAACTATATCTCGATTTAAAAGACAAAAAAAGATTTGGAGAAGATTCCCCAAATCCTTTGGTAAATATAGATTGATAGCCTTTCAAGGTTGCTATGTTCTTCGCAAAAAAATAGTGAACTGACAGCTGACTATGGCTTGGTATTAGAAAAGACTATAGGCACTGATTCTCAACTATTTTCTTGTTCAAGTGGGACAACTGCGAGTGTCTTGCCTAAACTGGCTAAAACTTTTAAGACGGTATCTAACTGAGGGCTAGTCTTACCTGTTTCCATTCTAGCTATGACAGGCTGGCTCACTCCACTGAGTTCTTCTAGCTTTTTCTGACTGATGCCTTGCTCATATCTAGCCTCAATCAATTCACTCATGATAGCCACTCGCATATCACTTTCAAGGATTTCCTCCTTGGTGAAGAGTTCTGACCGGACATCCTTCCAGTTACTTCCAATGGCACTATTCTTCATCACTTAACCCTCTTTCTTTTAAGTCCTTCAGTTCACGCTTGGCTTTTTCAATTTCTCTTCTAGGAGTCTTTTGAGTCTTTTTGACAAAATGATGTAAAAGAACAAAACTCCCATCAAGCCAAGCTACAAATAAAATCCTATCCCGAAGAGGTCTTAATTCCCATATCTCATCTTCTAAATGTTTAATATAGGGGTCACCAGCTCTAGTCCCATGCTGACTAAGTAGCTCGATATAGTCGTTTAGTTTACTGAGTTTTATGCGACTATCCTTACTTTTACGACAGGCCAATTCTCTCATATAATCCAAGACTGGCTCATTTCCATTTTTGTCCTTATAGAAGTAAATCGTGTGCACCAAGCAACCTCTTTCAATTTAATTATAACTTAAAAGTTATTAAAAGTAAATCCAAATACTTATAAAAAGAAGACCTTAGAATCATTCTAAAGGTCCCATTCTTATTATTCGAAAAAATTACGAAAAGAGTTATATATTGGAGAAAATCCTTAATATTACTCCAGCTCTATCCCCTTTTCACGAAGATTAGCCAGACATTCCTCATAGTAGGCAGCGTCATGCTCACTGTAGATAGGACTTTTCAGCTTTTCCTCTGCTAAGTCTTGATAAGGAGGGCAGGTCTTGCCACGGTAGTTCTTGTCTAGCCATTCCGGACTGACCTTGTAACCACGGCTAGCCATCTCCTCCATGATCAAACGATGATAGGCATAGAGACGATAAGGCGAGTGGGTAAAGACATAGTCAACCGTCGCATGCTTTCTGCCCCAGCCATTGCCACGAAGGGCACAGCACTCTCGATGCTGTCCCAAGAGCTGAGGACGGGGAAGTCGTGAAATCAAAGCCTCATGCCAAAGTCTCATGGGAGTCTCCCTTCAGCAAGGTAGAATGTTGCAGATAAGCATTTGGGTAACGTTCGAGCAAATCTCTCGTCTGAGCAATCAAGTCTTCCTTGGAAGCTTGACCAAAGCGGTAGCGATCCAACAAGAGCATATAGTCTTTGCGTTCATCAAGGCTAGCTTGCTTTTTAAAATAGCCCCAAATATGCTGGAAGGCATTGCAAACCTGACCCCTGTGTTCCGGAATCTCGCAGGCACGGTCAATCATCTCTTGAACCTGACTCAGCTCCACCACTTCTTGCTTGAGATACTGGCGAATGTCCTTGTAAATATTGCTAGAATGGCTCAAAACAAGGTATTTGTTTTCCGCCCAGATTTGCTGACAAAGGGCACGTTGGTTGTTGTTTTCCATATTTCTCCTAACTTTCTACTAGTTCCCAGGAAATACGGAACAAAGTTATTACTAAAAAATGAGCGAATTATGAGCGAATTATGAGCGAATAAATAGTGTTTTTTGTAGTTCCTGATTTTTCTAATAAACCTTGATTTACAAATAGTTGGAGATAACGACGCATGGTTGCCGCACTTAAACCTGTTAGTTCTTGTGCAATTGCATTTGTTATCTGATAATGCTCTATAAGATAAGACTCTATTTTTTCAAAAATAGCTAGCTCACGTGGTTTCAAAAGCACTTTAACCGACTTGTTCCTACTATCAATTTTTTGCTGACCATAATCAAGCAAGGTTTCTAAAATCGCATCAAGCATAAATTGGATAAATTTTGTAGAATCATTAGCTTCATTACTATCAGTTAAGGCTTGATAATATCCTGACTGATGTCGGTAAATAACAGACTCGACAGGAAGCCACTCAAATAACGGATTCCATCTACTCAAAATTAGGCTCTGCCACATCCGACCCATACGACCGTTCCCATCCTCAAAGGGATGAATAATTTCTAACTCAAAATGCACGATGCAAGATTTGACAATATCAGATATATGGCTGGCCTCAGCCCAAACAAATAAATCCGATACCAGATTAGGAACAAACTGTGGTCTCGCTCCAAGGTGAACAACTTTCCCTGCTCCATCAAAAACACCCACATCGCCTAATCGAAACTGTCCAGGATGCTTGACCAAATCCTGTGTCAACAATCGATGAGCTAATAAAAAATCATCTATACTATATGGATTTAAGCGAAAAACCTTCTCATAAGCTTCATAAGCATTTTGGACCTCATGGATATCCTTAAGAGGGCCTAGAACTCTTTTTCCCTCTATAACATCAGTCACCTGCTCCAGAGAAAGACTATTATTCTCAATAGCTAAAGAGGACTGAATAGAGCGAATTCGATTTTCCTTGCGTAGGTGTAGTTCCCTCGTTTCGAAAGAAAGTTGAGTCGCCAACTCAGAAATCTTCTGCACGAGATTCAATATTTCTTCTGTTATTTTATAGTTGGGTGTCATCGTCTTCCTTTCTATGGAAATCTTCAAGTAAAATCTTTACATTCTATCTATTCTACCACATTAAACTAGTTAGGATTCCCTGTCAATTGTCGTTTCTTACAAAGCTATAAAACCTGTTGGAATAGATATAGACTCTAGCAGAAATTTATTTTCCAAACATGCAAATCTCTTTTAGTTTAGATTCCCCTACTCCACCTTCACCTGCCCATTCATCAGCATTGGCAAGAGCCAATCGCGAAGTTGGGTGAGTTCTTGGTTTTGCCTTTGAACATTTTTCATTTGTTCAAGTAAGTTATCAACGATTGAATTAAATTTTAACAGAACATTTTGGGGAGGTAGTGAAACAGTCATATCAGTAAGAACTGATTGAGAAATATTTTTCATGATAGTCCCTGCTGATTGATTTTTTAATACTTCTTCAACATGTTTTAAGTAGTAGAAAATCAAATTTTTATAAATCAAATCATTAACTTCTGATGCAATAATAAATCCTGAATATACAGTTTTTGCTTCCAGTTCTGACACTAAGCGTGTAGCTCCTGGGATACCGCTTCGTGTGATTAAAATCATTCCCTCATTAACAATAAAATTTGTTGATTTATCATTCTCTAAAAATATTTCGATTCTGTCAATAATTTTGTGTAAACACTCAAGTAAAGTTGCGGAGTGTTAATCAAATAAGCTTTCAAGTGTGTC
>NZ_JAHZPU010000013.1 GCF_019929575.1 Streptococcus infantis | reverse complement strand
CAGCTCAAACAGCTTGAAAGATACTCGCTTAATCAGAGGAACAACTTTGTTGCACTTGACTTGACAATTGGGGAAAAATAGGTTTTTTAGAATCAAATGTGAATGTTTTGCTTAAATGTAGAAATATTCATGTTACAAACGATAGTTTTTTCCTAGATTTTATTTGGAATCAGTAATACTTTTCTTGACTTATCTATTTGTTTTTCGACTTTGTAGGTACAGAAATCCAAAAATCAATTCATACAAGCAGAAAAATAGAAGAAAGGCATGGAGGAAAAAGTCCTCTGGTAGGATAAGAATGACAGGATCCTTTGCCGGATCAAATAACCAGGTATCATCACCTACAAAAAGGATTTGGTGAAACAAAGTAAAGAACTGCTCAAATCCAATGAAAACTCCAACTAAACTAAGAACCAAAGGTAGCGAGAGCATGATTAAAATTCCTCTACGGTAGAGAGATAGAAATCCTTTTTGAATGACCTGCTTCCAAAAAAGATAGAAAATCGGCAGCGTTACGATTGCTACTCCTTGAGCCAGATGGAAGAGTCCCTTCACAACTGCAAAATGATGGATTCCAGAAGCAGATGAAGGAAAATCTGGCATTTCCAATACTTGATTCAATGGATTGGTCAAATAATCCATCAAAACATTAAAATTTTGCTGGATTGTCTGAGGTTGCAGATGAACACGACTTGTCAAGTTTAACCAAGAAATTTCCTGAGGATAGACCAACCAAGCCAGGTAAATGGTCAATAAAATAGCAAGCGAGAGGAGAAAGAGAATACTTCCTACAAAAGTAAACTTAGTTTTCATCGAAATCCCACTCCGCTAAACTTGAAAGGACATGAGTTGGGGCAATTGGCAAATCCTCTACTTCTTCAGGTTTTGTAAATCCTGTCGTCACCAAAAGGCTAGGAATGTCATTGTCAATACCAGCTCGAATATCAGTAAGATAATTATCCCCCACCATGACAATTTCTTGACGTTCAAGTCCTAGGTGTTCAACAGCCTTGTCCATAATAATCGCATTAGGTTTTCCAATATAAACTGGTTTTACGCGAGTTGCTGCTTCAAGAAGAGAAATCAGTGAACCAGCACCAGGCAAAAGTCCACGTTCAGTTGGAATGTTCAAATCAGGGTTGGTACCGATAAAATGAGCACCTTTATGGATAGCTAGGGTTGCCGTAGCAAATTTTTCATAGTCTACTTGCCAGTCCAAACCAACAACCACATAGGCTGGATTTTCTTTATCTTCCACATACCCTGCTTCTTGAATGGCTTCCTTGAGCCCTGCTTCTCCGATGACATAGACTGTCTTATCAAGTCCTCGGTCATTCATGTAATCAATAGTCGCTAAGGTTGCGGTATAGATGGTTGACACAGGGGTGTCGATGTTAAAGTGATTGGCTAACATCTCTTGAACACTTTCAGGAGTACGAGTGGTGTTGTTTGTCACAAAAAGATAAGGAATCTCTCTTTTTTGTAACTCATGAACAAAAGCTTCTCCTGCTGGAATTCTATCTTTCCCCCTATAGATTGTTCCGTCTAAATCAATTAAATATCCTTTATAAGTCATATCTTTCTTTCTAATTTTTTTTAATTTCTTGCCAAGTTATCTTTGCTTGAGCATTGATGTCGCCATCACTTGAGACTTGGTGATTGCTTTCTAGTTCATTCAATTCATAACTAGAAGTAATCATTCCGCCTGGTCGAACTTCCTTGACATATTTGAGGTTGATTTTTTGGGGAATATGGTTGGTCAGAAAATCGGCTCCCATGACCTCAAAAATCCAATCCAGGTATTTGCTGTTATTGACGTGACCATTCATATCTAAGTCATAGAAACGAACGTGGTAGTCCTTGCTTATCGCTTCTTCCAGCTCTGTATATTTTGGCCCACGGACCAGTTTCTTAGAAAACTCAGATTGGTAAGGAGCGACAATTTCTGATACTACAGGATGAACCTTTCGACTCTCACGATCCATAAGGACAAAGGTAGCTACCATATGAATGATTTCTTGACCATCTTCATCATAAATAGTAAATCGGCGGTAGCAAAAAAGACGATTATAGGTCAAAGCTTCTGTTTCAATGGTGATTTCCTCAGCAAAACGAGGCAAACGAACCACGTCAATATCATAATCTGTGATAATCCAGACCAGATTATACTGTTCTAAAACATCCTTATCACTCACTCCCAGTTCAATTGACTGCATCCCTGAGACCTGGAGGGACAACAAGATCACATCTGGTAGCTTGATATGACCATTCATGTCAGCCATATCAAAAGGAATTTTCATCTTCATTTGATAAGTTAAGCCCATAATTTTACTCCAATATAAATCGTTCTGCTACTGTATCACCTAAGAAGAGACCTCTCTTAGTCATACGAACACAATCACCCTCAACCTGCATAAGACCTTGTTGAATCAATTCTCTAACAACATCTCCATAAAGTTCCTGGAAAGACCGTCCAAATTTTTCTTCAAAGCGTGCCATGGAAACTCCTGACTTCTTGCGAAGGCCGAGAAACATCTCTTCTTCCATTTGCTCCCGTTGACTCAAGTGTTCTTCATTGATACGAGCACTTCCCTCTTCTACCGCCTTTAAATAATGGCGGATCGGCCCATGGTTTTTATAGCGAACACCGTCTACATAGCCAGACGCACCTGCACCAATACCATAATACTCGGCATTGTCCCAGTACATAAGATTATGGCGACTTTCAAAGCCTTGCTTAGAAAAGTTAGAAATCTCATAGTGCTCAAAGCCAGCTCTTTCTAGTTCTGCAATGATATACTCAAACATCTCTGCTTCTAATTCTTCCTTAGGAAGTGGTAATTTCCCTCGTCTCATACGATTCATAAAAACCGTATGATTCTCTAAAATTAAGCTATAGAGACTCATATGAGGAATATCAAGGGCAATTGCCTTGGCAACATTGTCCTTAACTTGTTCCATAGTCTGACCAGGAAGTGCATAAATCAAGTCAATGGAAATATTGTCAAAACCAGCCAATTTGAGGCGGTCGATATTTTCATAAATATCCTTTTCTGTATGACTACGCCCAATCTTTTTCAGCATTTTATCATCAAAGGTCTGAACACCTAGTGAAACACGATTAACTGCAGAATTTTGCAAAACAGCAATCTTATCAGCATCCAGATCACCAGGATTAGCCTCAATGGTCAACTCTTCCAATATTGATAAGTCCAGATTTTTAGTCAATCCATCTAACAAAACTTCCAATTGAGAAGCAGACAAGGCTGTCGGTGTCCCACCACCAATATAGAGTGTACGCAATTTTTGAATATCATAAGAATGAAATTCTTGCAGTAGATGCTCTAGATAGCTGTCTACTGGCTGATTTTTAATAAAGACCTTTGAAAAGTCACAATAATAACAAATCTGTGTGCAAAACGGAATATGCACATAGGCTGATGTCGGTTTCTTCTGCATAGTATTTATTATACCACAAAGAGTTCACTCAAGAAAAAAAATCACCATTCTTGATTTTCTAGGAAACAAAGAATGGTGACTCTATTTTAATTTTCTTGAAGTTCAATGACAATTTCTTGACCATTTCCATTTTCTTCCACAACTACTTTTTCTTCCAGTTGTGATTTGAAATGATTCAAGGTTTCTTTTGAAGCTTCAGTCGCTTGTTGAGCATGGTGTTTTGCTTTATCTAAGACAGTGTCCAGAGTAATTTCCCCAGATTCAATCTGCTCTTTTGTTTTAAGAACGAATTCTTTGGTTTGTTCTTTGACATCCGTTAATTTTTCACAAACCTGCTCTTTAGCATACTCAGGATCTTCTTTTAGATCTTCTAAAAATTCTTGTGCTTGGCTTCTAACTTGTTTACCTTTGTCACTAGTTAGAAACAAGGCAGCTGCAACACCTGAAACAGTTCCTAAAAGGATAGATGATAGTTTTCCCATTAGTCAACTCCTTTTTATTTTTTAAAAAATTTACTTGCAACACGAATGGCAGATAAACCTGCACCAGTTTTTATAGTTTTTGATCCAGCAGATGATGCTTTTTTACTCAAAACACGTGCTTGCTCATTTAGGTCAGAAACAGAAACAGAAAGGTCTGCAACTGCTGTAAAGAGGGGATCAATTGTAGCAACTTTGACATTGATATCATCAACAAGAACGTTGACTTTTGTAAGCAATTCATTTGTTTGATGAAGAGTTACATCTACATCTGATGTTAAAGTTTTAACAGTTTTTTCAGTTTCATCGATTACACGACCAACTTTTTGAAGGGTAATAATCAGATAAACTAAAAATACAACCAAGGCAATTGCCACAATAATATAAGCCACTTCTAACATTTTAATTCTCCTTTTTTACATTATAAAATGGTGCTTTTTTCCGTTTTTGATAAAAGATGATATAAATACCAAGGCCAATCAATAGTGCAGACAACCACTGGGATACTCGAAGTCCAAAGAACATGAGACTATCCGTACGCATACCCTCAATAATCATACGTCCAAATCCGTACCAAATTAGATAAAAGGCAGT
The DNA here is from genome assembly GCF_019929575.1 of Streptococcus infantis. Classification (GTDB taxonomy): domain Bacteria; phylum Bacillota; class Bacilli; order Lactobacillales; family Streptococcaceae; genus Streptococcus; species Streptococcus infantis_L. Next base: position 45,715 of record NZ_JAHZPU010000013.1, on the reverse strand, counting down.
GATATGACCACGACGGACACTCTTTAATCGACGTCTAAAAACGACAATCAAGGAAAAACCGATCAGATTCCAGATAGATTCGTATAAGAAGGTTGGTTGTCGATATGAGCCATCAATGTACATCTGATTCTTAATAAAACCAGGTAAATAGTCTAGATTGTCAACGACTGCTCCATAAGCTTCTTGGTTAAAGAAGTTTCCCCAACGCCCTAGACTCTGAGCAATCATAACGCTCGGAGCTGCAATATCTAAGAAATCCCAAGTATTGATTAATTTGCGGTCAGCAAAGATATAGAGTACAATCGCGCCAGTAATTAAACCACCATAAATCGCAAGACCACCATTCCAAATAGCAAAAATCTCTCCCAGATGTTGGCTATAGTAATCAAATCTAAAAATAACATAGTAGAGTCTAGCTCCAATGATTGACAAAGGAAAGGCAATTAAGATGAAGTCCAAAATATCATCAGATAAAACCTTCTTTTTAGGCGCTTCTTTACTGGCAAGATATACCGCTAAAACAAGACCTGAAACGATGCAGAGTGCATACCATCTAACAGCTAAAGGACCAATTTGAAAAGCGATTGGATCAATCATCTTTCACCTCGTTCTTTGCAATCAGATTTGTCAATCTTTCTTCAAATAGTCGAGTAGCATCAAAGCCCATTTCCTTAGCACGATAATTCATAGCTGCTGCTTCGATAACGACAGAAATATTACGTCCTGTTTTTACAGGAATGCGGATACGTGGAATAGCTACTCCAGAAATCTCCAATTCCTCAGCATTATTGCCTAGGCGATCAAAAGTCTTTTGCGTGTCATAATTTTCTAGATAGACAGCCAACTGAACTTGTGAAGAATCCTTAACTGCACTGGCACCATAAAGACTCATCACATCTATAATACCAACACCACGAATCTCAAGTAAATGCTTCAAGATTTCAGCTGGTTCACCCCAGAGAGTCATTTCATCCTTAGCAAAGATATCTACACGGTCATCCGCTACCAAACGGTGTCCTCGTTTCACGAGTTCTAGACCTGTCTCACTCTTACCAATACCACTGTCGCCCTGGATTAACACACCCATACCATAGATATCCATCAAGACACCATGTACACTTTCACGCTCAGCCAAACGAGAATCTAGGTAACTTGACAATTCTCCAGACAGACGACTTGTTGCTGTACGACTCGTTAAAATAGCGATTTTACATTCTCTAGCGGCCTTTAGCATTTCCTCTGGAACTACTAAACCACGCGCAACAATAACTGCAGGTGTTTCCGGTTGGAACAATTTCTGCAAAACATGGTAGCGATTATTAGAAGACATGCTAATCAGATAAGACCACTCTTTCATCCCCAATAGTTGAATCCGCTCTGGGGTATAGTAATCAAAATAGCCTGTCATTTCGAGACCTGGACGACAAATATCGCCTGTATTGATTTCTTTTTCAAGTAATTCTGGCTCACCATAGACAATATCTAGTCTGAGCTTATCAATCACTTCTTTGACTAAAACCGACATAATTTTCTCCTTCAATCGAGTTCTCCCTACTATTATATCAAATTGTAGTAGGAAGTTTCAGAATTTTGCAGGATTTATAGGATTTATTTAAAACAAAAAAGACTAGACAAGTCTAGCCTTTCTTATTAATTAGAATTTTTTACGTTTACGAGCTGCTTCTGATTTACGTTTACGTTTTACAGAAGGTTTTTCATAGAATTCACGTTTGCGTGTTTCTTGAAGAGTACCAGCTTTAGTAACTGCACGTTTGAAACGACGAAGAGCATCGTCAAGAGATTCATTCTTACGTACTACTGTTTTAGACATTTTTTTCACTCCCTTCAAGTTCAAGATCTATTCTATTTTACACGGAATGAAGAAAATTGTCAAGAAAAAAATGAAATTCTCCCAAATCATTCCATTTAATTTTTAAAAAATGAGGATTATATATTCTTCTTTTCAAGGGAAAATCTATCACTCACTCCTCTATTAAAATTATTGTACCACTTTCAGATAAACTGTATTCATTTTTTGAACATATCCAAACCAAAAAACCACCCAATCTATAGGATCGAATGGTTTTTAATGATTAAAATCTTATTTTTTTAACAAGCTGAGTGCTGCTGCATCTGCGATAATGGTCACATCTGGATGGTTTTGTAGGCTACTTGCCGGTAGACTTTCTGTCACAGGGCCTTCAACAGTTCCAGCGATAGCTTCTGCTTTTGATTCCCCATAAGCAAATAGAAGGATAGACTTAGCATCCAAAATGTTTTTAATCCCCATTGAAATAGCTTGAGTTGGAACATCTTCAATCTTCTCAAAGAAACGTGCGTTAGCTTCGATAGTAGACTGGTCAAGTTCTACAAGATGAGTTTGACTGTCAAATGGTGTGCCTGGTTCATTAAAGCCAATATGACCATTGCGACCAATTCCTAAGATTTGTAGGTCAACTGGATGGTCAGCAAGAATTTGGTTGTAGCGTTCTACTTCTGCTTCTGCATTATCCTTGACACCACGTGGCAAGAAGCTTTCTTTAAATGGTTTCTTATTGAAAAGATTTTCTTGCATGAAGTAACGATATGATTGAGGATTGTCCCCATCAAGACCTACGTACTCATCCAAGTTCACACTTGTAAGATTTGAAAAATCAAGATCGCTCTCAACGATTTGTTGGTAAAACTCCAGAGGGCTACTTCCTGTTGCAAGTCCCAATGTTTGTGCACCGTTTTCCAATTTTTCTTTTAAGATATCAAAAGCAACTTTTCCACCTTCAATTGGATTTTCCACTTGAATAACTTTCATAATTTTGTCCTCCATATTCTTTATTTTATTATATGGTATAGACCAATTTTTGTCAAGTGAAAACGGTTTATTTTTGTTGAAAATATAAATATACTAAAGAAATCAATTGATAGGTCTACCTACTCTAAAAAAGAGAGGAGTTTGACGTCCTCTCTTAAATCATCTATCAGAAACACTTCCTGATTATATTTTGGAAAATGTTTCTTTTTCTTATATTATTTTTTACGTTTAGCAACCAAACTCAATCCAACTAAACCAAGCGCTACTCCTAAAACGATTAAAACTGTAGTTTTCTGTTCACCTGTTTTCGGTAACTCATTAGCCTTTTTCTTTTCAGGCGTTGATGATGTTACTGGTGCTGGAGGTGTAACTGAGCCTGGAGGTGTTACTGGACCTGGAGGTGTGACCGGACCTGGAGGTGTTACTGAGCCTGGAGGTGTTACTGGACCTGGAGGTGTGACCGGACCTGGAGGTGTTACTGGACCTGGAGGTGTTACTGGACCTGGAGGTGTGACCGGACCTGGAGGTGTTACTGGACCTGGAGGCGTTACTGAGCCTGGAGGCGTTACTGAGCCTGGAGGCGTTATTGGACCCGGAGGTACTGGTGGTTGATAGGTATTAACCAAAACTAGGTTCGTTTCATTATCTCGAACTATTTTTGATACATATCCCTCAGGAACATTGACTTCACTAATTGTATAGCTAATCATTTTCCCTGCTAAATATTTCGGAAGATTTGTAAAAGTATGAGTCCAATTATTATCTTCGTTCAAAATAACTTCTTGCCCTACTTTACTTCCATCAGCATAGAGTTGTACCTTAATGCTATTTGGGCGTTTTCCTGCTTCATTATCAGCATCCTCCCAAATCTTGCTGACTTTTAATTCTGTCACTTCAGGAGTATCAGGAATATTAGGGACATGTGTATTAGTGATGATGTAGTTTGTCTGATCTATTTCTGTCGTATACCCCTCAACTTTGTCTTCTGCTACAGTATAAACAATTGCATTTCCTTCAGCATCATTTTCAGGTAGCTGATCAAATGTAAAGTTCCAATTATCTTCTGATTTAACAGATTTACTTGCTACTTCTTTACCGTTAGCTAAAAGACGAACAGTTATAGCATCTGGACGAATGCCAGCTTTGTTATCTGTATCATTCCAAATTTTCTTACCTTTTATACTTGTAGTTCCTCGATAAGTATTGATAAATGTAGTTTCCTCTTCACCGTAAGACACTGTTCCCATTTTGATACCATCATCATCCGTTACTGTTACAGTAACCTTTAGTTCATGACTATCATAATCGTAATTATTAGTGCTTTCAGGAATAACTTCACGAATGATATAGTTGTAAACTCCTTCTTTTTTATACTTAATAGCATTGAAGGTTACACTTCCATCTTCAGCATTTTTTACAATTTGAAGAGGTTCACTAGGGTTTGCAGCATCATAAAGTGCAAAGTTAAACTGATCTTTTTCTAGTGTTTTCCCTTTTAAAGTTTTGTGGGCCTTTAAGATAACTGATTCTGATTTTTCTGCGTTACCAAAACCTGATCCTGACTCTAGACGGACTTCACGTACCATACTACGTGTTTTAAAATTTGTTGCAGACCATGCTAAATTATTCGATACTAATGAACCTGCAGGAACTCCATCTGGTAATTTAGTAGAGTATTCAATATACATTGCCCAATGATAGTTATCTCCAAATGGAATCGTAAAGCCTGTGATTCCTCCTTGAGCATTTTTAGTGAATACTGCCTTGTTTGAAAAGTTATCTGATGGCTCTAACGTGAGAATATGAGCTTCGTTACGAATTTTTGTTGGTTGTGTTTCATAACGAACTGCACGAAAACTCTCAGGAATTAAGGTTTGTCCATCCCCAAAAGTATCCGTAATTGTCATCCCACGAATCATATCTTGATTCGCATTCAGGAGAATACGCCACTTAATAATACTTGGATCTGTATCATCTTGATAACCGTATTTCATCTCATAGTCGCCTGCTTCGCCACTATCTTGTTTGTACTTGAAACTATAAGTCTTATGACCAATGGTAACAGTAACTGGTTGACTCTCCTTAATGACTTCTCGATTAATAGTTAAATTAAACTGTAAAGAAAGCTCTTTATTCTCAGGTCTCTTAGCAAAATAATCTGTAAAAGTTACTGTAACTTTCCCTGTACTAGGATCTGTTTGAGCAATACCAACCTTCGTGCCCTTACTATTTGTAACGTCAAAGGTCAAATTCGTAATCAATCTGAGCTCTCTAGGAATATCTAAAATCAATTGATCATTCTCAGAGATACTCTGACTATCTGGAAAAGTTAATTGATAAGTTGCGATTAAACGTTCCCCAGCAATAACTTCCACATCATCACTCAATTCAAGACCAGATCGCTCATGAATAATCTTAGTATCAAGATTATAACCCGTCACCGAATCCGCTTGAACTGTTTTTGATAATTTAGCTATTGATAAACCTATTAGCAAAAACATTAAAAAAAAATGTTAAATATCTAGACAATTTATGCTTCATAATAACCTCCTTTACGATTAGAAAACATTTGATTATCTAATCATATTATATCATACTTATTTGAAAAATGTACAATTAGTTACCATTTGTTTAATTAATTTTAAAGTTTTATATTTCTTCAAAGCTTTCGGTTTCTTAAATAAATTATAAAAACAAAAAGAGAGGCATTAACCTCTCTTCTTGCGATTACATACACTTATTTAATAAATGTATAACCAACTTTAGAATATCTTTTGTTTAGATATTCAAAGACAAATCTTGAATCATTCTAGAAAACTAGAAATGTTAAGCTTCATCTTCTTTTTTGGGTTTCGCAACCAAACCTAGACCTACAAGACCAAGTGCAGCACCAAGTGCAGCAATTCCAGATTTAGATTGTTCACCAGTGTTTGGCAACTCAGGACCTTTAGGTTTTTCTGGTGTTGGTGGTGTTACTGGTGTTACTGGTGTTGGTGGTGTTGGTGGTGTTGGCGGTGTTGGTGGTGTTGGTGGTGTTGGTGGTGTTGGCGGTGTTGGTGGTGTTGGCGGTGTTGGCGGTATTACCTTGTTGTTAAACTCAGTATCTTCAGGCATTTGTGAAGTAAGAGTCAACACTTTACCATCCTTAGTTACAGTAACTCCAACAGTCGCTACCATCTTATCGTACTCAACTCCAGCCTCTGTACCTTTCACTTCTTCTACATGATAGATATAAGTACCTTCTTGACCACGTTTGAATTCAAGAGCTGAGAACTTGATCTTACCTTCAGCATCATTGCTTACGGTTTCAATCACGTTACCATCTTTGTCTTTCAATACGAAGCTGAATTCACCAGCTTTCAACGCACGACCTTCCAATTTCTTCGTGAAGTTGAATTCAACTTTCACTGGAATATTAACAACACGTTTTTCAGTTGGTTTTTCTGGTTTTTCAACTGATTTCTTAGTTGGATCATATTGGTGAACAATTTGAGAAGCTGTATTTTCAATATCTACACCTTCTTTAGCAGTTCCCTTGATACGTGCTGGAATATCAAACTTGTAGTAACGTCCAAATGCTAATTTAGCAGTGTCGATTACTTGAGTATTTTCTGCATCTCCAAGTGACTTAGTCAAGTCAGCCTTAGATGTAGCAGTAATGACACCATCCACAATTGAGATATCAAACTTAGCTGTTACATCTTCACCAGTTACTGAATCATAAGCCTTAATTTCAGCTTCATTAACATCCAAGTTTTCGCTATCATATTTATCTGTAATACCAACAGATTGAATATTGTGAGCTTCAGTGAATTTAGTTGTATCTAACCATACTTGGTAAACAACCTTATCACCCTTATGGAGTGTTTGAGTATTGATATTTTGCTTTTCATTATTATCAACTTTGTCCACGTATGGATCTTTGTTGGTATCAGCTACTTTATCAGTCAACTCTTTATCATCATCAAGGAGTTTATTTCCAGTGATATCAAATTTCTCTTCATTAAGAATATATTTCTCTGGATTGAACTCAGGAGTTTCTGGTGGAGTCACCTTGTTGTTGAACTCTTTGTCTGCTGGATCAGTTACGTTCGTGATGAGAGCTTTCGCTGTTCCGTCATGTTTAACTTCTACAGTTACTACTGCTTTCATCTCATCATAAGTAACAGTTCCATCAGTACCTTTCACTTCTTCAACAGTGTAGTTGTGAACGCCTGCTTGTTCTTTCTTGAATTCGATAGCTGAGAACTTAACGTTTCCAGATGCATCGTTCGTTACAGTTTCAACAACTTTACCTGTTGAATCTTTAAGAACGAAGCTGAATTCGTTAGCTTTAAGCTCACGACCTTCCAAACGTTTTGTGAAGTTGAATTCTACTGATACTGGTACGCTGTTCACACGTTTTTCAGTTGGTTTGCTTGGTTTTTCAACAGTCTTGCTTACTGGGTTGTAGTAGTTTACAATTTGAGCCGCAGTATTTTCGATGTCTACTCCACCAGGTACATCAGCTTTCACTGTTGTTGGGATGTCGAACTTGTAGTAACGTCCGAATGCGAACTTAGTTGTATCGATGATTTGAGTATCTTCTGCGTCTCCAAGTGACTTAGTGAAGCCAGCTTTAAGAGTTGCAGTGATCACACCGTTGTTCACAGTGATGTCGAATTTATCTGTTACTTCTGCGCCTGTTACTGAATCGTAAGCTTTGATCTTAGTAGAATCAAGTTCCAATTTAGCTTCATCGTAGTCATCTGAGATTCCTACTGATTGGATGTTGTCCTTGTTAGCTGCGTCAAATTTAGTTGTATCCAACCATACTTGGTAAACCAACTTGTCGCCACGTTTCACAGTCTTGGTGTTCAAGTTTTGAGCTTCGTTGTTTGATGCATCGTCCGCATATGGGTTCGCATTGGTATCTGCGTACTTGTCTGCCAACTCTTTATCATCATCAACGAGCTTGTCGCCTGTGATATCGAATTTCTCTTCAGAAACAACGTATTTCTCTGGTTGGAACTTAGGTTCTTCTGGAGGAGTGACACGGTTGTTAAATTCTTTATCCGCAATGTCGCCTACAGTCGCGATAAGAACTTTAGCTGTTCCATCGTGTTTCACTGTAACTGTTACATTCGCTTTCATGGTGTCGTATGTAACGGTTGCGTCTGTTCCTTTAACTTCTTCTACTGTGTAGTTGTGTACGCCTTCTTGACCTTTCTTGAATTCAAGAGCTTTGAACTTAACGTTACCAGCCGCATCGTTGCTTACAGTTTCAAGAGTCTTACCTTCTGAATCTTTAAGAACGAAGCTGAATTCGTTTTCTTTAAGTTCACGGCCTTCTAATTTCTTAGTGAAGTTGAATTCAACTGAGATTGGTACGCTGTTTACACGTTTTTCAGTTGGTTTGTTTGGTTTTTCAACAGTCTTGCTTACTGGGTTGTAGTAGTTTACTACTTGAGCCGCAGTATTTTCGATGTCTACTCCACCTGCAACGTCAGCTTTAACAGTTGCTGGGATATCAAATTTGTAGTAACGTTCAAATGCAAATTTAGTTGTGTCAATGATTTGAGTATTTTCTGCATCACCCAATGACTTCGTGAAGCCAGCTTTAAGAGTTGCAGTCATCACACCATTTTCAACCTTGATGTCGAATTTGTTTGTTACATCGTCACCAGTTACTGAATCGTAAGCCTTGATGGCTGAACCATCTACATCAACTTTTGTTTCATCGAAGTCATCAGTGATTCCTACTGATTGAACGTTTTCTTTGTTATCTGCTGAGAATTTAGTTGTATCCAACCATACTTGGTAGTAAATCTTATCTCCGCGGTTAACAGTCTTAGTATTGATGTTTTCTGATTCGTTGTTGTTAGTTTGGTCTACATATGGGTTCGCATTGGTATCTGCGTACTTGTCTGCCAACTCTTTATCATCATCAAGAAGCTTGTTATCAGTGATTGAGTATTTCTCTGTATTCAATACATACTTCTCTGGTTGGAACTTAGGTTCTGTTGGAGGAGTTACTGTATTGTTAAACTCTTTATCAGCTGGTTCAGTTACGTTAGCAAGCAATGCTTTAGCTATACCGTCATGAGATACTGTTACAGTTACTTCTGCCTTCATAGTATCGTAAATGACAGTTGCGTCTGTACCTTTCACCTCTGTTACAGAGTAAGTGTAAGTACCTTCTTGACCCTTCTTGTATTTAAGGGCAGTGACTTTTTCACCAGCTTTATTTGTGTACTCTACCGGAGAGAATTTAATCTTACCATCTGCATCGTTGGTTGCAGTCGCAATCACAATATTGTCGCTGTCTTTCAACTCGAATGTAAATTCGCCAGCTTTAAGTTCACGACCTTCCAAACGTTTTGTGAAGTTGAATTCTGCAGTGATTGGTACAGAGTTTACACGTTTTTGAGTTGGTTTTTCTGGTTTTTCAACAGATTTGCTTACTGGGTTATAGACATGAACGATTTGATTGGCTTTATTTTCAATATCCACTCCACCCGCAACGTCATCTTTAACAGTTGCTGGGATATCAAATTTATAGTAGCGACCAAATGCAAATTTAGATGTATCGATAACTTGCGTATTATCTACATCACCTAATGATTTGTTTACAGAAGTCTTAGATGTTGCTGTAATAACACCATTTTCAACCTTAATGTCAAACTTGTCAGTTACGTCATCCCCAGTTTCACTGTCATATGCTTTAATATCAGCAGCGTTAACAGTTAATTTATCTGCATCGTAAGTATCAGAGATACCAACTGATTGGATGTTGTTTTTGTCAGTGAAGTTCTTAGTATCCAACCATACTTGGTAAACTAATTTATCACCACGTTCAACAGTCTTAGTATTGATGTTTTCTGCTTCGTTGTTTGAAGTTCCATCTGCATATGGGTTTGCATTTGTAGCAGTGTACTCATCAGTCAACTCATCGTCATCATCTACAAGTTTTGTTCCTGTAATGTCAAATTTCTCTTTGTTAAGAACAAATTTTTCAGGTTGGAATTCAGGTGTTTCAGGAGGAGTGATCTTGTTGTTGAATTCTTTATCATCAGTTCCTTCTGTTGAAGTTCCATCAGCATTGACACCGCCAGTTGATGTTACGTTTGTTACAGTAGTCAATGTGTGACCATTCTTAGCAACTTCAACTGTGACTGTTGCTTTCATAGTGTCATAAGTCATACCAAGCTCTTTAGTAGATGGGATAACTTCTTCTACTGTATAAGTATGAGTTCCAACTTTAGTATTATCAAATGATAATTCAGTGAATGTTACTGTTCCGTCAGCTTTATTTGTTACTGTTTCAAGAGTTTGACCAGTTGAATCTTTAAGAACAAAGCTAAATTCGCCGTCTTTAAGTTCACGACCTGCTAATTTCTTAGTAAAGTCAAATCTTGCAACGACTGGAGCCACATGATAGTTATTAAACTCAGTATCATCCGGCATTGTAACTGCTGCATTCAAGATACCAGATGCAGCATCTTTCGTAACTGTTACGGTTACTTCTGCATTCATTGAATCATAATCAATGTTTGTGTCAGTACCAACTACTTCACGTACAGTATAGGTATGAGTCCCTTCTGCATCGTATAAGATTGCATCAAATTGGATAGTTCCATCAGCCGCATTTTTCTTAGTTTGGATGACTTTGCCATTTTCAACTAATTCAAATGTGAAGGCATCCTTCATAAGCTCTTTACCTTCAAGTTTCTTAGTGAACTTGAATTGAGCTTGTGTTGCAGTTGGGGTAAAGGTATTGTTAAACTCTTTGTCTTGTGGAAGTGTTGCTACAGCTGTAAGTGCATGTCCAGATTTCGTAACAGTAACTGTCACGTTAGCCTTCATGGTGTCATAAGTCATACCAGCTTCTTTTGTTTCTGGGATAACTTCTTCTACAGTGTACTTGTGATCACCAACTTGAGCATTTGTAAATGTCAAGGCATCAAATTTAACCTTACCAGCGGCATCATTTTGTTTTGTTTGGATAACAGTGCCATCTTTGTCTTTCAATACAAAGCTAAATTCACCAGCCTTAAGTGTACGACCTGCAAGAGCTTTGCTGAAGTCAAATTGAGCTGTTACTGGTGCCACTACATGGTTGTTAAAGATTTTATCATCTTCACCAGTTGCTTCACCACCAGTAGAGGTCATTGCAGTTTTAGCTGACAAAAGACCAGTACTTGCATCTTTGGTTACAGTTACTTTAACTGCGATAGTCATTGCATCGTAGTCTACATCAGCTTTATCGCCTTTAACTTCTTTAACAGTATAGTTGTAGACACCCACTTGATCAAATGACAATTCGCTGAAGTTAATCTTACCATTAGCTTTATTTGTTACAGTTTCATTAACATTGTTATCACCAGTCAAAGTGAAGCTAAAGTCACCTGCATTCAAGTTCCCATTTGAGAGTGATTTATCAAACTCAAGGTTTACTTTAACAGGAGATGGTGTGAAGGTATTGTTGAATTCTGTATCTGCAGGAAGTGTGTTTGTTGCTTTAAGAACGTGACCTTCTTTAGTAACAGTGATCGTTACTTCAGCTTTCATTGGGTCATAAGTCATTCCTGCTTCAGAACCTTGAACTTCTTCTACAGTGTACTTGTGAGTACCAACTTGTGTATTGTCAAAGGTCAAATCATCAAAGGCTACAACACCTGCTTTAGTATTTGTCTTAGTTTGAAGAACTTTACCAGTCGAATCTTTCAATACGAAGCTAAATTCACCGGCTTTCAACTCACGACCTGCGAGAGCCTTGCTAAAGTCAAACTTAGTCTTAACTGGAGCTACGACATAGTTGTTGAATACCTTGTCATTTTCACCTTCAGCATGACCACCTGTTGATGTATAGACTGCTTGAACTTCAAGTTTATCTTGAGCATTTTGTGTAACGGTAACTGTAAGAGTAACCTCCATACCATCATAGTCAACATTCGTATCCGAACCAGCAACTTCTGTAATCTTATAAGTATAAGTACCTGGTTTTTCGAAAGTTAGTTCACTAAATGTTGCTTTACCATTTTTGTTTGTAGCAGTTTCTTGGTGTGTACCACCTTCTTGTTTAAGAGTAAAGCTAAAGTCACCATCGTTCAAAGTACGACCATCAAGAACTTTGCTTACTTCAGGTGTATAAGTTACTGGATCCACTTTAACATAGTAGTAGATAGGTTGTTTATACGGTACTAATGTATTGAGCAAGTCTACGTTTACACCGATTCCTCCTACTCCACGTTCCAATTGAGAGTTTGGAGAAGAGTGTCCAATCCCATCTCCTAAGAATGGTACGAATACTGTTTTCTTCGGTGTATAATTTGCAGCTGTTTGGAAGCCAAACTCAATTTCTTTACCATTTGGATAGTTTACACCATTAGTATCCGTAAAAGCAATTGTATGAAGTGGTGTTTTCTTAACGACTAAGTCTTCTGTATTATACTCACCTGGTTTAATAGGTTTAGTCTCTGCTAGCAACATGTAACCATCAGTACTTAATGAACCATCCGAGCGTTTGCTTTGTTGTTTTGGATCAAGAAGATAAACACGAACAACAACCGTTCCATCTTCACCGACGATTTCTTTAATCCGTTTAATACCATAACGGTCTGCATCCATGAATTTAGTACCAACAGTATAAGGACGACTTACATAACCTGATTTATCGTTTGCATCAACTGTTTGATACAATTTATAGCCTTCAAACTTACGCTCGCCAGATGCCGTAAACTTCTGACCTTCCATAGCTTTAAGAGTGTATTTAGCTAAGTCAACTTCATTTCCATTTGCAACGTAATCTTGAACATTTTTATCAGTCTTATTAGCATTAAATGTTGGATTGTTTTTATCAACTACTCGATAATAAGTTGTTTTTTCAACTGCTAAAGGAATCTTTGCATTCGTTTCTGTAATAGAACGTCCGTTATACGCTGGTTCTACAGCATTAATAACGTCGTTTGATCTACGAGTCGCATAAACCTCATCATACAAAGCTTTTTCTGTAGGAGTAAGATTGTGTCCAGCAGCTACTAGAGCTTGAATACTTGCTCCAACTTCATAACTCAATTGAATAAATGGCTGATCCGTTTTACCAGGTCCACTACCGGCTCCACTGTCGTAACTGACTTGCCAAGTTAATTCTCCTCTAGAAGCTGTTGTAGTAGTCGCGAATTTTTGAGTTCCACTTGTAGCTGTAACTATTTTAGTTTCCACTATACTGCCAGTAGTTTTATCAATCAATTCAACTGTTGTATCTGTAGAAGAATCAAATTTCTTATAAGCACGAGTATAGTATTTTGTTCCATAACGTTCATTAAACTTAGTAAGATCTACGATACTATATGTATAAACATCTCCTTCTTTTCTTTCATATCCAGCAGGTACATCCTGTGATTTAACAGTTGCACCAACAGGATCTGTCATATCTGGATCTGCTGTTTCACCATCTTTAAGTGTAGTTGTAGTTGCTATTGCTTCTGTGTTATGATCAGTTGCAGCACGACGGTTACGGCGACGACCACCATTTGTAGCCAAAGCACCGGCATTTACAGTGTTCTCAGCAGCCAAAGCAAGTGTTTCTGTATCTACTAGTGGTTTTGCTGCAACATTAGCTACACTAGCAGTTGTATCAAGGCTAGTTGCCTCAGCTACAGCTGAAACTTCTGCTTTAGGCTCAGATTTTTCCTCTGATTTAGATTCAGTCTTTTCTTCTGCCTTAGGCTTAGCTACTACAACTTCTTCTGCTTTTGAAGCAGTTGTTGCTACTGGCTTAGAAGACTCTGGTTTTGCCTCAGGACTAACAGATGTTTTTTCCTCAGCTTTTTCAGCTTTTGTTTCTTCTGATTTTACTTCAGTTGGTTCTGATTTTACTTCTTCAGACTTAACTTCAGGTGTTGATGTTTCTGGCTTAACTTCTGAAATTTCAGAATTAGCTGAAGTTACCACATCCGTTGATGGCTCTTTCAACTTTTCCTTGTCGTCTTTGTTACCGACTAGTTCAGTATTCTCAGTAGTTTGCTTTGCTACAATCTCAGCAGCATTTACAGCACTACCATTAGCCATCATGAAGCTAAGGGTTGTTCCTAAGAAAACTGATGCGACACCAACTTTGTATTTTCTTAAAGAAAATCGTTGTTGCTCTCTTCTTATCATGTGATAAGTTCTCCTTATTTTACATTTTAACTAATAATATGTAAGTTTATTGACTTTTTACAGAAAAGAAAATGGACTTCCCCACATTACCAGTAACGCTACCAGTATACCATACTACAGGATTTATAGCAAGAATAACGATGCTCAGAAGCTCTATTCTCGAAATGTATAATATGCATTAATAAGGAATATTTAATATCTGTAAATTTAAAATTCACACATCTAAATCTCTGTTATTATTCCTTCCTAGTGCTTTATAAAGCAAAAATAATCCAGTATTCTAGTGAATTTATGATAAAAACAAAAAATTCAACTTATAGATTATAGTGCATGTTTATCACTTTTTTATATCTACAAGAAGAATTTTTATAATATTTATGACTCTTAAATTTATTTCATGTCAGTGAAATATATTTTTTAAAACTATTTGATAAAGCTTGATAACCAGCGACACTGAGATGAAGGCCATCTGTTGTGTAGTCTGCCTTAAGTTGCCCTTCCTGATCGAGTAAGTTCTCAAAAACAGATACGTATTCAACCTGCATATAGGCAGAGGCAAGGTCTTGATAGGCTTGGTTCCAGGCCTTGATTTTCTCATTGGTACGAATATAAACTGTCTGCTTGAAGTCCGTACTCTCATTGACCGGCAAAATGGAAACTAGCTTTATCTGTGACAGTGGATAGTCGCGAGAAATAGTTTGAATCACGCTCTCAAGATTGTTTAGCGCTTCATTCATTGGAACATCTTTTCCAATGTCATTTGTCCCAATCAAAAGTACAATTTGATCCACTGCATCGCCATAAAGATGAGCATCAAGATTTTCTCGTAAAAGTCCCGTCTGGTAACCTCGAATCCCTCGGTTCACAATGGTTTTTGACGTTCCCAATAATTCTTGCAAGGGATAATACTCAATAATAGAATCCCCAATAAAAATGATATCTGGTTCAATTACCGAGATTTGATTAAGTTCACGATACTTGGTTTGAATTTTCTCTTGCTCTTTTAAGAGCCAGTTCTCTAATAGTTGTACTGCCAAGTTATTCTCCTTCTTCTAGCCAGTTCTCTAAAACTTGGTAAACACCTGCCTGACTGTTAGCTGGCGCCACTTTTCTCGCAACTTCCTTAACAGACTCCTCAGCATTTTCCATGGCGTAAGAAATTCCTGCCAACTTTAACATTTCGATGTCATTTTCACTATCACCAAAAGCCATGATTTGTTCTGATTTTAAGTTCCAACGTTTGAGCAACTCCTCTAAGCCCCATGCCTTATGAATCCCATCTTGTAAAATATCAATACAGCCGTAGCCACTAGAAACAGCTCGAACATGACCATCAAACAAGTCATTGATTTCCTGTAAAACCACATCTGATCGTTCTTCTCCAACAACCATACTCATCTTGAGGACACCTCCAAAGAGACTAGAATCAAATTCATCAACAAAGTGCATTCGTTGATAAAATTTCTCTATCATCTCCGAAGTCATAAATTTATCAAGTTCTGTAAAAACAGTTCCTTCCTTGACAAAACCGCCATTCATAGCAGTTACGACAAACTGATCCTGACACTCTCTGCCTTTAAAATGGCCCAAAGCCCTATCAACCATAGCATCGTCCCAAGTCTGAGCTTGAATCAATTGATCATTTTCGAATATACGAGCGCCATTAGCAACCACGAGAACTACTCTATCTGCTAGATGTCCCAGTAATTGTCGCATTCGATGAACTTCATTTCCAGTTGCAATGACAAAACGAACATCTCGTTGATCTAGCTGATCTAAAATTTTCTCTAGTCGAGGTAGGTCCAGTTGTCCTTGAGGATCCAACAAAGTACCGTCCATATCTGTCGCTATTATCTTAATTTCCATTGTGTCTCCTTGTGATTCAAGTCACTACCACTTCAAACCTACATGCTCGTTCATTTCTTTATAGGCTGTATCAATCCTTTGCTTTGTGGCCTCGTCTAACTGACTACGGTATTTCCCGCCCTCTATAAAATCTTCCAAGATATAGGTTTGGTAAAGATAGAGTGGGTAGCCTTCTGGAGAATAGCCTCCCTTTGGAGTACGACTCACCCAGCTTGGATGGGCTTGGGCCGTCTCAATAGTCGTTTTTCCGGATTTCTTCTTAATAGTCACATCCATGAGGACTCCACGTTCCGTCCACTTGGCATTTTCAACATCCTGCATGGTTTCAATCCGTTGATTTGAGATAAAATTCCCCATAGAGTAGATGATAAGCTTTTTATCACCGTCTTTTTCAACCGTTTCAGCTGGTTCAACAACGTGAGGGTGACCACCAAAGATAATATCAGCTCCCCAATCAATCATTTTATGGTAAAGTTTCTTTTGCTCCTCAGTCGGCTCAATTTGATACTCAACTCCCATCTGAGGCATGATAATTGTAATATCCGCCTCCTCCTCTGCTCGTTCAATTTCAGCCTTCATTTTATCTTCGTCTAAGTCTGAAAGATAACGATTATAATCCTCTTGAGAAATGCTTTGTTCAATGCCGTTAAAACCATAGGAATAAGCTAAAATAGCAACTTTAATACCATTAACTTCCTTGATAAGTAAAGGCGCCTTATCTCGTGATTCATGGGTATAGACCCCGACCGGTGTCATTCCTGCCTTTTCAATAGCATCTGCAGTTGAAACCACGCCCTCAATCTGAGAATCCAAGATATGATTGTGAGCCAAATCTAGCACTTGATAGCCCGCATCTTTTATAGCGTCCATGACTTCACCAGGTGCATTAAACAAAGGATAACCAGCAAGATAGTGGTCTTTATTTACGGTTCCTTCGAAATCACCAAGAACTAAGTCTGCTTGCTTAAGCCAAGGTTTTACATACTCAAAATTATCATGAAAATCATAGGTGCCATCTGATTTTTTGGCTGAAATGTAGATAATGTCATGATAGAGCAGATCACCATTGGCCATGATCCGAGCACTTGTTTCTTGTTCTGTCTCTGCATTCTTTGCCTGAGAACTTGACTGTTGGTGTGTGGAACTTGGATCACTACTGCTTAAAGAAATCCCTCGAGCTCCTTCCACTAATAAAGTAAGCATCATCGAGACGGCTACCGAAGCTAACAAGACCACAATAAAAGTGCGATTATTCCACTGCTTATAGTTCCTGAAAAATCGAACAGAATGTCTAATAGCTTGTAAAACGGGACCACTTTTTCTTCTACTACTACGTTGTTCCATATCTTTTCTCCCATAATTTTAAAGTCATTTTCCTTATTCTATTATACCACAGACAAATAGGTATTTCCTTTTATTATATTATTTTTTAGCAACTTCTGTGACTTTCTTTCTCATCTGTTTTGTGTTATCATGTAATTGTAATGGAAGGAAAGGAAAGAATATGTCTGCTATAGAACGAATTACCAAAGCTGCTCATTTAATCGATATGAATGATATTATCCGCGAAGGGAACCCTACTCTTCGTGCCGTTGCCGAGGAGGTCAGTTTCCCTTTGAGTGACCAAGATATCATTCTTGGAGAAAAAATGATGCAATTTTTGAAACACTCGCAAGATCCTGTTATGGCTGAAAAATTAGGGCTACGTGGAGGTGTTGGGCTTGCTGCACCGCAATTAGATATTTCAAAACGAATCATTGCCGTGCTAGTACCAAATATCACTGAGGAAGGTGAAACTCCTCAAGAAGCCTATGACTTACAAGCTGTTATGTACAATCCTAAAATCGTCTCTCACTCAGTCCAAGATGCTGCTTTAGGTGAGGGAGAAGGTTGCTTGTCTGTTGACCGTGCTGTTCCAGGCTATGTTATCCGCCATGCTCGAGTAACTGTCGACTATTTTGATAAGGATGGAGAAAAGCACCGCATTAAACTTAAGGGCTATAACTCTATTGTAGTTCAACACGAAATTGACCACTTAAATGGCATTATGTTCTACGATCGCATCAATGAAAAAGACCCATTTGAAGTTAAAGATGGCTTGCTCATTCTTGAATAAAGAAAATCCCGTTGCAAGGCGGGATTTTGTGTTATAATGAAGATATGAAAACAAACGATATTGTCTATGGCGTTCATGCCGTCACAGAAGCTCTTTTAGCAAATACTGGAAACAAACTCTACCTTCAGGAAGATTTACGAGGAAAGAATGTGGAAAAAGTTAAGGAATTGGCTACTGAAAAGAAAGTATCCATTTCTTGGACTTCTAAAAAATCACTTTCTGAGATGACTGAAGGAGCTGTTCACCAAGGTTTTGTCTTGCGTGTTTCTGAATTTGCCTACACTGAACTTGAGCAAATTCTTGCTAAGACACGCCAGGAAGAAAACCCACTACTACTAATCCTTGATGGTTTAACGGACCCACATAATCTCGGTTCTATCTTGAGAACAGCTGATGCAACCAATGTTTCAGGTGTCATCATTCCCAAACACCGAGCTGTCGGTGTTACTCCTGTCGTTGCTAAAACAGCAACAGGTGCCATTGAGCATGTTCCTATTGCCCGAGTCACTAATCTCAGTCAAACCTTGGACAAACTCAAAGACGAAGGATTCTGGACTTTTGGAACTGATATGAATGGAACTCCTTGCAACAAATGGAATACCAAAGGAAAGATTGCTCTCATCATCGGAAATGAAGGCAAAGGTATTTCAAGCAACATCAAGAAACAAGTAGACGAGATGATCACCATTCCTATGAATGGTCACGTACAGAGCCTCAATGCCAGTGTCGCAGCTGCTATCCTCATGTACGAAGTCTTTAGAAATCGGATCTAATAAAAAGTGAGGTTGGGACAAAAGATCCCGACCTCACTTTTTATTAGCAATCAAACTTTGACGCAGTAGCTGATTGAACTTTTTGTTCGTCTTTTAAACTCCAAAAAGCTCTAATCATACTCGCAGGCTGGGACTACGAAATCGAGACTTTGTCTATCGATTTCTGTCCCACCGCCTTTTTAACTATGTTCAGTAATATATTTATAGGCCTCTTGACCTGCAATGGCGCCATCTCCAACTGCTGTTGTAACTTGTCGAAGGTCTTTCTGGCGAACATCGCCAACAGCAAAAATACCTGTAACACTTGTCTTCATGTGGTCATCTGTCACAATCCAACCTGCTTGGTCTCGAATCTGCAACTCTTGGACGAAGTCACTAACTGGGTCCAATCCAACATAGATGAAGACACCACCAAAGGCTTGTTCAGTCACTTGTCCTGTTTTAACATTTTCAATGGCAACCGACTCAACACGGTTCTCACCCTTGATTTCTTTGACAACAGAATCCCAAATGAAATTGATTTTTTCATTGGCAAAAGCTCTATCTTGCAAGACTTTTTGAGCACGAAGTTCATCACGACGGTGAATGATAGTTACAGATTTTGCAAACCGTGTTAAGAAGATAGCCTCTTCAACCGCGGAGTCACCTCCACCTACGACCAACAAATCTTGGTCGCGGAAAAAGGCTCCATCACAAACCGCACAGTAAGAAACACCACGGCTATTGAGTTCTTCTTCACCTGGAACTCCCAAGAGACGGTGTTTGGAACCAGTCGCTACGATAACTGTGCGAGTTTCATAAACTTGGTCGTCTGTTACGACTTTTTTGAATTCGCCATGATCCTCAACATTTTCAACGAAGCCATAGAGATGTTCAACACCTAGATTTTCAAGAGGTTCAAACATCTTTTCTGCTAATTCTGGGCCACTGATATTGGCATAGCCTGGATAGTTTTCAATGTCAGAAGTATTATTCATTTGACCTCCTGGAAGGCCTCCTTCAATCAAAGCCACTTTCAGATTACTGCGTGCTGCGTACAAGGCTGCAGTCATCCCAGCAGGGCCTGCACCGATAATAATCGTATCGTACATTCTCTTTCCTTCTTTCTTGTTGTAACTATTTTTATTCTAACGAATTAAATCCCATTTTACAACTATTAAGCCTTGAGAACCAACAAGATGCTCATGGTTGCAAATGACAATACTGGAATGGTCAAAACTCCAATCATAATCATATCGTAGAGATGGGCTTGACGTGCTTTAGCAGTTTTATCAACCCCCGACAGAGCTCTAAGTCCAATCCAGAGTCCCAAAATAATCAAGACCAGTAGAATTGTCAACACTAAACTCTCTAAATACAAAGCAAATAGCTGAACTAGCATGCTCTCTCTCATTTCTATTAATTTTAAAGAGCAAACCCAGTTAGCCTAGCCAACTGAGTCTTTCTTATATTCTATTATATCAAATATAGGTCCGTTTGTAACTAGCAAAGAATTCTTTTGTTCGTTCTTCTTTAGGATGATTGATAATCTCATCTGGTGTTCCAGACTCAATAATCTTTCCTTTATCCAAGAATAAAACCTTATCAGCTACCTGAGAAACAAAGGACATATCGTGACTGACCAAAATCATAGTTTGACCAGATTTAGCAGCATTAGCAATAGATTTCTCAACTTCACCAACCAATTCTGGGTCAAGGGCCGAAGTAGGTTCATCCAAGAGCAAGATAGCTGGTTTCATGGCCAAAGCACGCGCCAAGGCTACCCGTTGTTTTTGTCCGCCTGATAAGTGGCGAGGATAGTGCTGTTGAC
Source organism: Streptococcus infantis (assembly GCF_019929575.1). Taxonomy (GTDB): domain Bacteria; phylum Bacillota; class Bacilli; order Lactobacillales; family Streptococcaceae; genus Streptococcus; species Streptococcus infantis_L. The sequence continues at coordinate 25,199 of NZ_JAHZPU010000013.1, read as the reverse complement.
GATCAGAAAGCCCAACCTTAGCTAGCTCTTCTTTAGCAATCTTAGTTGCTTCTTCGTCTGATAGTTTTTTAACAACAACCAAACCTTCCTTGACATTATCTAAGGCCGTTCTGCGCTCAAATAAATTGAACTGTTGGAACACCATGGACAATTTACGACGAAGAGTCAGTATTTCTTCTTGAGTGATTTGAGAAAAATCAACTTTGAAATCATCAATCTGAATGCTTCCACTATCAGGTGTTTCAAGGTAGTTGAGGCTCCGGAGAAAGGTTGATTTCCCCGCACCAGATGAACCAATCAAAGCCACTACTTCCCCCTTTTGAATATCTAAATTCAGATGATCCAAGACGGTTTGATCTGAAAAGGATTTGCTTAAATTTGAAATTTTAATCATTAGCGAAGATCTCCTTTCACATCTGTTTTCACATTATCTGGTGCTTCGATTGCCATTTTTCTCTCAATAAAGCGACCAAGATTTTCAATAGCGATATTTACCACCCAGTATACAAGAGCAACCGAGATGAAACGTTCGAAGTAACGGTAGTCGGCACCACCTAAAATCTGAGCTTGGGCAAAGACTTCTACAACACCAGCACTAAAGGCTAGGGAAGTTCCCTTGGTCAAGCCGATTAGGGAGTTAATCAAGGTTGGAGTCGCTACTACCGCTGCATTTGGAATAATCACACGACGGTAAACTTGTGCACGTGTCATTCCAAGACTACGAGCGGCTTCAATCTCTCCAGGATTAACAGAAAGAATAGCTGCACGGATAGTTTCACTAGCGTAAGCTGCTTCGTTAAAAGCAAAAGCTACAATGGCAAAAGCTGCAGCTGGAATCGCATTGATATTAAAAGCAGTTCCCCATTGTTGATTCAACGCTTTTAATGCTAGAGGAATTCCATAGTAAGTCAACATCAACTGCACTAGGATTGGTGTCCCTTTTAAGAAACTAACAAAGAATGCTTGTAATGGATAAAGAATTCTAACTCGATTAATTTTTACGATAGCAAAAACCAAGGCCAATATTATACCAAAAAAAGCACCAAATACTGTCAACATCAATGTTGTTGGCAATTGTTGTACAATTCTTGGAATCCCATCAAAGACAGAACGAAAACTAAACAGTTTGCCGTCTGGAATATACTGCATCAAGTTTTGGTACCAATCTGATGCTAAAATTGTTGTAACATTCATAGAAACATCCTCTCCTGATAATGAATCATTCTATCATACTTCTGCCTAGATTTAAAATATTTGCTACGAGCAGAAGAGACTTTGTCTACCTACTAGTTTATCATACTTTAAAAGCGTGAGGTTATATATTTTACCTATCAAGGAGATAGAAAAAAACTATTTCAAATCCAAGTTGTCGTAGGTTTTACGATAGCCAATTTGTTTAACAACACCATTCTCCACTAATATTGGACGTTTTAATAACATACCATCACTGGCCAAGAGTTTGGCTGCTTCTTTATTGGATAAAGTCCCAACCTTATCTTTTAAACCCAGTTCACGGTATTTAATCCCACTGGTATTGAAAAATTGCTTCAACTCAAATCCTGAAGTTTCAAGCCAGTTCAGAATGATCATTTCACTTGGAGTTTCTTCTACAATATGAACATCTTTATATTCTAGTCCAAGTTGATCTAACTCTTTTTTGGCTTTTTTACAAGTTGTACATTTTGGATATTCGATAAATTCTAACATTTTCTTTACTTTCTATTTCTTATTTTCTTGAAATGCTGCACCTTCATGCTTTAAGAGCCAAGCCTTCTTGTCAATTCCTGAAGCATAGCCTGTTAGACGATTACCAGCACCTAGCACACGGTGACAGGGGACAAGAATAGACCAGGGATTGCGCCCTACTGCTCCTCCGATTGCTTGTGCAGAAGCTACTTGCAAGTCCTTAGCTATTTGTCCATAAGTAACAGTCTGACCAAAAGGAATTTCCCGTAGATAAGACCAAACTTTCTTTTCAAATTCACTACCAACAGGAGCCAAAGGTAACTGAGACAAATTTTGTTTTTGTCCTTTAAAATAAGCATCTAAATAGCTAGCAATCTGATTTAAGATGGGATGACTTTTCACCTCAACTAGATTACACACCGACAAACCTCGCTCAAAATGGCTCTGTGCTTCAACCCATATTCCAAACAGATAGCGTTCATCTGCTACCAAAGATAAGATTCCAATCGGAGACTTGTACAGCATCTTTGCATACTGCTTAGGCATTTGATTTTAATTTTTGATAGGCCAAACGTTCCCCATCTACTGGAACTTTACCGACCTGCTTAAAACCAAGCTTTTCAAAGATATGTTGCATGGCCTTGTTTTTATCATGTGTATCTGAACGAAAATCCAGGTAATCAAAGCCTTCAATCAAGCCTTCCAAGAAGGTCTGGGCAACACCTTGCCCTTGCACATCACTAGCGACAGCAATACGGTGAAAAACTAGATACTCTGACTCTCTTCCTTCCCAGCTTCCATCATAAATGGCTTCATAGGCTTTCTCTGGACTCTTGGTTACTGCTGCATAAGCTATGAGCTCTCCTTCTTCCAGGGCTACATAAGCCTGACCTGAGATAATGTCTTCGATAATCGTATCAGTATTTGGATAACCATTTTGCCACTGAGTGCTACCAGCTTCCGCCAAGCATTTTTTAGCTTCCTCAATCACTTGCATAATTGCATCTACTTCGTTTGGAAAGGCTAAACGAATTTCCATCCTATCTCCTCTTTTCTGACTAGTTTCTCTCATCATAGCATAATTTAAGGCTTTCTACAAGCAGTTAAAACTTGACTTTTTATTTCTATTATTTTATAATCTAGTTACCAAAACTAGATAAACAGGAGTTGGAAATGAAAACTACTTTTTCCTACCCAGAATGGGACGAAATTCCAAACATTGATCTCTATTTGGATCAGGTCCTACTTTATGTGAATAAAGTTTGTTCCCCTATTTCTCTTGCTAAAGAGAAAGGTTTAACTGCATCAATGGTGAACAACTATGTCAAACACGGCTATCTGACAAAACCTGAAAAGAAAAAATACCAACGCAAACAAATCGCCCGATTGATTGCTATCACAACGCTCAAGTCTGTTTTTTCAATCCAAGAAATTGCTCAAACCCTTAATACCCTACACACAGAGACTAACTCAGAAGAACTTTACAACGCTTTTGTGGACTACATGAACGAAGACATTGACCCAGCCAATCCTATTATCCGAACAAGCTGCCAAACGGTTAAACTCTATCATCAGACACTAGCTCTTGTCTATACAGAAAATGAAGAGGAGGAAACAAATGAATACTAGTTTCAAACTTAGTAAACGACTTAGTTTTGGAGAAGAAATTGCCAACAGTGTCACCCATGCTGTAGGAGCATTTATCATGCTCATCCTACTTCCCATTTCATCTACTTACAGTTATGAGGCACATGGTTTCTTATCGTCTATTGGTGTTTCCATCTTCGTCATCAGCCTCTTTCTCATGTTCTTATCATCAACTATTTATCATTCTATGGCTTATGGTTCAACTCATAAATATGTGTTACGAATTATTGACCATTCTATGATTTATGTTGCGATTGCAGGTTCTTATACTCCTGTCGTTTTGACCTTGATGAATAACTGGTTTGGTTATCTGATTATCGCCATTCAATGGGGAACAACTATTTTTGGTATTCTTTATAAAATCTTTGCCAAAAAAGTCAATGAAAAATTTAGTCTGATACTCTACCTCATCATGGGTTGGCTAGTTGTGGCTATCCTACCAGCAATCATCAGTCAAACAAATCCAATCTTTTGGACTCTTATGGTATCAGGTGGGCTTTGCTATACAGTTGGTGCTGGTTTTTATGCTAAGAAGAAACCTTACTTCCACATGATCTGGCATCTCTTCATTCTGGCAGCTTCCGCTCTCCAATACATTGCCATTGTTTATTACATGTAAAAATAGGCCGGGAAAATCCCGACCTATTTTTATTTGCACATATTGATAAAGTATTGATGCAAGCGAAGATCATTTGTCAATTCAGGATGAAAGGAGGTTACGAGCATATTCTTTTCTTGTGCCGCAACGATTTGATTGTTCACAATCGCTAGAACATCAACACTGTCACCAACACTACTGATAATCGGTCCACGGATAAAGGTCATTGGAATTTTACCAACGCCCTTGCAGTCAGCTTCTGTACAAAAGCTTCCTAGCTGACGCCCATAGGCATTGCGCTCTACTACTATATCCATGGTCGCTAGATGGCTTTCCTCTTGAGAAGTGATTTGTTTTGCTAACAAAATTAAACCCGCACAAGTTCCAAAGACTGGTAAACCATTGAGAATAGCCTCTCTTAGAGGAATTAGCATCTGCTGATCTCGCAACAGTTTCCCCATGGCCGTTGACTCACCTCCTGGCAAAATCAAACCTGATAGCTCACTTCGATGTTGCTGAAAATCTTCTAGGTTTCGTAGTTCAATACTTTCAACTCCTAGTTGAGCAAGGACTTTCTCATGCTCTACAAAGGCGCCTTGCAAGGCCAGTATTCCAATTTTCATCTATTTTCCTCGCTCAGCCATGAGAATTTGGATTTCATTCTCATTGATACCAACCATGGCTTCTCCCAAATCTTCTGAGATTTGAGCTAAAATTTGAGGATTTTGATAGTTTGTAACTGCCTTGACAATTGCTGCTGCACGTTTAACAGGATCACCTGATTTGAAAATCCCTGAACCAACAAAGACACCTTCTGCACCTAGCTGCATCATAAGAGCAGCATCTGCAGGTGTTGCTACACCACCTGCTGCGAAGTTCACGACTGGTAGTTTTCCATGTTCGTGAACGTATTGAACTAATTCTACAGGTACTTGGAGTTCTTTTGCTGCGACATAGAGTTCATCTTCACGGAGATTTTGAATGCGACGGATTTCTTGATTCATCATACGCATATGGCGGACTGCCTGAACGATGTCTCCTGTTCCAGGTTCCCCTTTTGTACGGATCATTGATGCTCCTTCAGCGATACGACGTAAGGCTTCTCCTAGATCTTTAGCACCGCAAACAAAAGGAACTTGGAATTCTTTCTTATCCACATGGAAACGATCGTCAGCTGGAGATAGCACCTCACTCTCATCGATATAGTCAATCTCGATGGCTTCTAAAATCTGTGCTTCAACAAAATGCCCAATTCGAACCTTGGCCATAACTGGAATGCTGACTGCGTCTTGGATTTCCTTGATCATCTTTGGATCGCTCATACGAGAGACACCACCAGCTGCACGAATATCAGCTGGAATTCGCTCCAAGGCCATAACAGCTGCCGCACCTGCAGCCTCTGCAATTCTTGCTTGCTCAGGATTTTGAACATCCATGATGACGCCACCTTTAAGCATCTGTGCCAAATTTTTATTTAATTCATAACGATTTTCAGTCATTTTCTCTTCCTCAATAGTTGTATTGGTAGCTACAGTTTTATTGTAAGGTAAAAAAGACTGCATAACAAGATAAAATAAATCAATTTGTCCGGGTACAATTATTTCTATCACAAAAAAAGCACCCACATAGGGGTGCTTTTATTTCTTAGTTTTTTTAATACTTTTCACAAGATAAAAGAGATATCCTGAAATCATATAAGCAACAAAGATAGTGGCTGCCCATTTAAAGACAAAGCCCCAACCATGTTTGGTAGCATTCAAAAAGAAATAAGGGAAGGGACTATCCTTAGCATTAGGGACATCCATCTTTAGAACAAAACCGTTTAAGAGGGCAAAAATCATATAAAGCAAAGGAAGGCTAGTCCAAAGCATGGGATCAACCAACTTATATTGTCGACTCTTGTCAAAAATAATTGTATCTGCTAAAAACCAGAGGGGCACGATATAATGGCAAAGGAAGTTTTCCAAACGGTAAAAATCTGTTGTCAAGGGAGCCAACATGAAATGGTAGATGACACAGGTAATCATGATACTCATGGTGACACCACCCTTGAGTCGCAAAAGACTTGAACTTTGCCAATGGTCACCCTCACGTCGCATCTTCCATAAAAGATAACCCGTAAAAATCATCACCAAGAGGTTGGAAAGCACTGTATAGTAGAGCAACATCCCTAAACCACCACGTTTGGTAATTTCCAGATAGACGCCTGTAAATGCTGCTAAAAACATGAAAGAGCGACTGAAAAAAATTATTTTATTCCAAGCAGTCATGATTAGATCTTTTTAACAAATTCTGATTTTAATTTCATAGCACCAAATCCATCAATCTTACAATCGATGTTGTGGTCACCTTCAACAATACGGATGTTTTTAACACGTGTCCCTTGCTTAAGGTCTTTTGGAGCGCCTTTTACCTTAAGGTCTTTGATCAAGGTTACTGTATCACCGTCAGCCAATTTATTTCCATTAGCATCGATGGCAACAAGGCCGTCTTCAACCTCTGCTTGCTCAGCAGGATTCCATTCATAAGCACACTCTGGACAGACTAGCAAGGCTCCGTCTTCATAGACATATTCTGAATTACATTTTGGGCAATTTGGTAGATTGTTCATTTTATCTCCTTCTATTTTCATGATGGTTTGATTGTCAAATTTTCGTTAACAGAATCTATTATACCTTAAAATTTAAAATTTGACAAATTGCTAAAAAACCGACTCACCACTATCGTGGTAAATCGGTTAGCATTTCAAATTAAAAATGTTTAACTGCTTCTGATTTAATTTTTTCGACAACTTCTAAAATACTTAGTCCAGTCGTGTCTAAATAGATTGCATCCTCAGCCTGTTTAAGAGGAGAAGTTTCACGATGACTATCTTTATAGTCACGCGCAGCAATCTCTTCTTTCAAAGTTTCCAAATCTGTTTCGATTCCCTTTGAAAGATTTTCCTTATAACGTCGTTCTGCACGTTCATCCACTGAAGCAACAAGAAAAATCTTCAATTCAGCCTTAGGCAAGACCACTGTACCAATATCTCGACCATCCATGACGATTCCGCCTTGTTGGGCAATTTCTTGCTGAAGGGCTACCAATTTTTCACGAATAGCTGGAATGGCTGCAAAAGCAGATACAGCATTGGTTACTTCATTTTCACGGATTGGATTGGTAACATCAACGTCTCCAACAAAAACAAGCTGTTCTCCTGTTTCAGCACGACCAAAGCTAATCGGATATTGTTCCAATAATTCAAGAAGTCGAGAAGACTCTTCTGGACTTACTTGGTTGTTCAAAGCGATGTAAGTCGCAGCACGATACATGGCACCTGTATCCAAGTAGGTATATCCAAAGTCCTTAGCGATAATCTTAGCTACTGTACTCTTCCCACTGGATGCTGGTCCATCAATGGCAATCTGAATTGTTTTCATTCTAACTCCTATCTTGTCTTAAGGACATCACCAGGATTTGCAAACCAAGTACCTGAAGACATATGACCAGGGTTCAAGGCTTCAAGTTGAGCAATAGAAATGCCTGCTCTAGCTGCAATAGCTGCCTCACCTTCACCTGCAAGGACAGTAATGGTTCCTTCAGCATTTGTATGTTCCTCTGAACTACTTGAAGAAGTTGATTCTGCTTCAGAACTTGATGCTTCAACTGAACTACTTGATGATGTTGAAGAAACTTCCTCTACCTTAGGCGCAGAAGAATCATGAAAATCTTTCAAGGCTGCCGTACGATCACTACCACCAGATGACAGGTAGATTAGAATAGCAATCATACCGACAACGATAACAAAGAAAATACAAGCCAAAATCGTTAAAATACGATTAGCTCCTACTCCTGATTCCTTATTTCCTCTGCTTCTGCGTTCCGAACGACTTTCCTCGATATCGTAAATATCTTCTTGCCATGGTTCCTTTTCCATACCTTACTCCTTGTTTTTTTTCTAATTTCTTATTACAATATAAATATGAAAATCACACTTATACCTGAACGATGCATTGCCTGTGGGCTATGCCAAACCTATTCTGATTTATTTGATTACCATGATAATGGTATTGTGCGTTTCTATGATGATCCTAATCTACTAGAGAGAGACGTCCCAGCTAGTGAAGAGCTACTGAAAGCTGTGAAACAGTGTCCCACTCGCGCGCTCATCAAAGATTAATTTGTCATCAGTGGTGATTCAATTTCCAAATCCCACTTCCTCTAGTTTAGCATATTTTTACAGAAAATTATAGTCTTTTGAAGGACTTATTTTTAGCAAATCTTATCATGACTCACTCTGTTCTTTTATCAGATAGAGGGGTCTTTTTTTCGTTTCCATATAAATTTTACTGATATATTTTCCGAGAATCCCAATCGTCAATAATTGGACACCACCAAGAAATAGAATGACAGCCATCAGAGAGGTCCAACCAGAAGTTGGATTGCCCAGTACGAGAGTACGGACAACTACAAACAATGTCATCACTAAAGCCAGAAAACACGACGAAAGACCAGCAACAAAAGCTAATATCAAAGGAAAATCTGAAAAATTCACAATCCCTTCAATAGAGTAGAAAAAGAGTTGTCTAAAACTCCAACTTGTTTTACCTGCCTGCCTTTCAACATTAGGATATTCTAGATAGTGAGTACGGAAACCAACCCAGGCAAAGAGTCCTTTGGAAAAGCGATTGTATTCTGTCAATTCTAACACTGCATCCACAACTGATCTTCTCATCATCCGAAAATCACGGACACCCGATGGAAGAGCTACTGGGCTAATTTTTTGCATAAAACGATAAAAAAGATCGGCGCAGAAACTACGTAAAAAGGGCTCACCTTTTCGACTGGTTCTGCGTGTTCCAACGCAGTCCAAATCTGGATTCTGATCTAGTAGTTCTTTCATCTCAAGCAAGAGGCTTGGTGGATCCTGAAGGTCTGCATCCATAACCACCACCAAATCTCCTGTTGCTTGTTGTAAACCTGCATATATGGCCGCTTCCTTCCCAAAATTTCGCGAGAAAGAGATATAATGTACTGCAGGATTTTTCTCTCGATAAACCTTTAGAACGTCCAAAGTCTTATCAGTCGAACCATCATCTACAAAAATGTATTCGATTTCTGTTTCCAAATCTGGGATCAGTGCTTCAAGAGTTTGATAAAAAAGAGGAAGTACTTCCTCTTCGTTTAAACATGGGACTATGATTGAAATCATCATCTTAGTCTTCAAATCCATTTGGATGCTTGCTTTGCCAACGCCATGCGTCTTCACACATTTCTGTAATACCAAGTTCTGCTTCCCATCCTAGCTCTTCCTTAGCTTTTGCTGGATCTGAGTAGCAAGCTGCGATATCACCCGGACGACGTTCAACGATACGGTAAGGAATTGGACGTCCGACTGCTTTCTCCATATTTTGGATAATTTCAAGGACAGAGTAGCCTTTTCCTGTACCAAGGTTGTAAATGTTTAGTCCTGAACCTTTTTGAAGTTTCTTAAGTGCCGCAACGTGCCCTTTGGCTAAGTCAACGACGTGGATATAGTCACGAACACCTGTTCCATCTTCAGTATCGTAGTCATCCCCAAATACTTGAACTTGTTCCAACTTACCAACTGCGACTTGTGTCACATATGGAAGAAGGTTATTTGGAATACCGTTTGGATTTTCACCCAAATCACCACTCTTATGTGCACCAATTGGGTTGAAATAACGAAGTAACACAACGTTCCATTCTGAATCGGCTTTATAGATATCTGTCAAGATTTCTTCAAGCATCAGTTTTGTACGACCGTAAGGGTTGGTAGCTGAAAGAGGGAAATCTTCTAGGATTGGAACTGTATGTGGATCTCCATAAACTGTTGCTGATGAGCTGAAGATGATGTTCTTACAGTTTGTCTCTTCCATAACTTTCAAGAGACTAACAGTTCCAGCGATATTGTTATCATAGTAGGCAAGCGGAATACGTGTAGATTCTCCTACAGCCTTCAAACCAGCAAAATGGATGACTCCTGTTGGTTCTTCATGTTTGAAAATATCACGAAGTGTATCTGTATCACGAATATCTGCTTCGTAGAAAGGAATTTCTACTCCTGTAATTCTTTCAACTACTTCTAGGCTTTTACGACTACTATTTACCAAATTATCCACAACAACTACTTGGTGTCCAGCTTGGACCAGTTCGATGACAGTGTGAGTTCCGATAAAACCTGCTCCACCTGTTACCAGAATTTTTTCTTGCATTTTATTTCCTCAATTCTTGGATTATTTTTTTTCATTTTACCATTTTTGATAGGGAAAGTCACTTACTTTCCTAATACTACCGTAAAAACTAGGTAAAAGATTTACGATTGTTTCTTTTTAATATATCTTTCAGTTAGATAATCTGCCGGATTTAATACTCCACTTCTCCCCTGAAGCATTTGGGCTAGATGATAACCGATAATAGGACCCGTCGTTAACCCTGAAGATCCTAAACCACTCGCTGTATAGACTCCTGATAAGTTTGGAACCTGTCCGAAAAATGGAGAGAAGTCACTTGTATAAGCACGAATACCCACACGTTCACCAGATGAAATTGCCTCAGCCAGGGCTGGATAAAATGGACTCGCTGCCTCAGCCATTTGTTGAAGCAAATTTTCATCAACTGTTAGGTCAAATCCCATATCATTTTCATGAGTAGCTCCTAGAGACAACTTCCCACCTGGAAATGGGATCAAATCCCACTCTCCTTCTGGCATAACCACAGGGTAGGTTCCCATGTCTTGTGGCACTTGATAATCTCGGAGTTGGCCTTTTTGAGGACGAACATCAACCTCATAGCCTAAAGGCTCCAAAATATGTCCAAGCCAAGCTCCTGTGGACAAGATAACTTGGTCAAACATTTGGTTGTCTATTTGATAACCCGATGCTAAGGGATTTAGACTGACCTCTTTCTTTATCACCTTCACTTGACTGGCTTCAAGCAAGCGACTAACTAAAAGTTGCCCATCTACTCGAGCCCCTCCAGAAGCATAGAGCAATCTCTCAAATCCCTCTAATCCAGGGAATAGACTACTTGCAGCAGCTTGGTTCAAAATGGCTAATTCGCCAATTAAGGGAGATTCATCTCTACGTTGCAAGGCTAAGTCATAGAGTTCCTCAAGCTTGGAATCATCTTTTTTGAGAAGAAAGACACCGGAGCGCTGGTAGAAATCAACCTTTTGACCAGTTTTTTCTAAATCAGCCAATAAATCTACATAAAAATCCGCTCCCAAGCGCGCCATCTTGTACCAAGCTTTATTACGTCGTTTAGAGAACCAAGGACTGATGATTCCTGCAGCTGCCTTGGTCGCTTGTCCGTGCCCATGATCAAAGACAGTTACTTCGACATCTGCTTCTTTAGAGAGATAGTAGGCGGCTGTTGCCCCTACAATCCCTGCTCCTACAATGGCAACTTTTTTCATTTTTTATACCTTCTAATTAGATATGGTGGAAAGGATTGGTCGATGCCTGACTTGCGATAACTTCGAGAGACCAAGCATTCTCTTTCTTCCATTCGTTCAAGAGCTCTGCAATTTTTTCGATAAAAAGTACTTCGATATAGTGTCCCGGATCTAGAGCCAACAAACCATCTGACAGCATATCTTGGGCAGTGTGGTAGTATATGTCTCCAGTAATGTAGACATCCGCTCCTTTTGCTAATGCATCAGGATAGAATGATTGACCACTTCCACCACAGATAGCCACTCTTGAGATTGTTTTTTGCAAATCGCTCTCTTGATAATACACCATACGAAGGCTATCTAGATTAAAGACTTCCTTAACATGGTCAGCAAATTCCTTAAATGTTTGATGTCTAATAGTGCCAATACGACCAATCCCACGTTCGGGACCTGTTTCCTGCAGATAAGTTGTATCCTCAATCCCCAATAGTTGGCAGAACCAATCATTAAGACCATTTTCAACAATATCGATATTAGTATGACTGACGTAGACAGCGATATCATGCTTGATGAGATTGATATAAATCTGATTTTGAGGACGACTAGCTACCAAATCCTCGATCGGACGAAAGATAGGGGCGTGCTTAACGATAATCAAATCAACATCCTTTTCAATAGCTTCAGCGACTGTCTCTTCACGGATATCAAGAGCAACCATGACTTTTTGGATATCCTTATCTAGAGTACCAATTTGCAGACCACGACTATCACCTTCCATAGAAAATTCTTGTGGGCAATAGGCTTCATAACGCTTAATCACTTCACTTGCTTTCATGGAGCACCTCCTTGATGGCTTGAATTTTATCTGCTAGAACCTGACGTTCTTCTTGATTTTTTTCTGGAATTTGACTAAGGGCAAACTCAAGCTTAGTAGCTTCTTTTTGCCATTTTTGGATGAAGACTGGACTGACTTCTTTGGACAAGAAGGGGCCAAAGCGAACATCAGTGGCTGATAAATTCATTTCACCAGCTTCTGCAACTATGATCTCATAGAATTTCCCAGCTTCTTCTAGGATACTTTCTGCTATGATTTGAAAACCATGCTCTTGTAGCCAAGAACGCAACTCATCTTCTCGGTTATTCGGTTGAAGAATCAAACGCTCAATATTGGCTAGTTTGTCCAATCCTTCTTCTAATATCGTAGCAATTAAACGGCCACCCATTCCAGCAATAGTGATGACAGAGACCTGGTCACTTTCTTCGAAAGCTGCTAAACCATTGGCTAAACGAACCTGAATTTTCTCAGTCAAACCATGACTTTCAACATTTGTAACTGCAGATTGATAGGGACCTTCTACAACTTCTCCTGCAATAGCACGTTCGATATGACCCTTTTCAACTAATTCAATCGGTAAATAAGCATGGTCGCTCCCAACATCAAGTAAAACGGCTCCTTGCGGAACAAAAGAAGCTACCGTTTCTAATCTCTTTGAAATCATTTTCTCTCACTTTCCAAAACTCTATTTCCCTTTATTATACCATATTTTAGCTAGCAATCCTGTACCCAAAAAAGACCGCAATCTAGGATTGCAGCCTTTCTTTATTTTCTAGTTTGATAACGACTTGTCAGGATGAAAATGACAGCAAAGATGACCATCATAATACCATAGACAGGTAATGTTTGTCCTGTCAATGTTGAGATCTCAAGTAGTTTTTGAATTCTTGGAAATAGAGCTGTTCCAAGGAAGCCACCAACTGACCAAATAATCAAGAGAACACGCCATAGACTAAATGGCAAACAAGCTCTAACTACAGACATGAAACCAATTGAGGCTAATAGATAATACAGAAGTGTTGAAATTTCAATGGCTGACCAACCTTGACTGGTTCCAAAAATTTTAATAAATAGAACGCTAAAGACTACCATCAAGGCACTCGGTAGTGCACGGAGCATGGATTTTCTGAGGAAGTTTTGTTCCACAGGTTTGATATTTCGTTCAAAGGTCAATACGAACGGTGGGAATCCTTCCACAAACTGGTCAATCATGGTAATCTGAATCGGGATGAATGGGAAAATCAGAATCCATTCAGTACGTCCCAACAAAGCACTTGCAATACAGATGATTGCCAATAAGAATGAATAGATGGTCTTGATCAAGAAAATTGGAGCAATGTGGGCAATGTTATTGACTACACGACGACCTTCAAAGAGAATCTCAGGAACATCATTAAAGTCTGAGTTCAAGAGGACCAGATTTGCAATCTGACGAGTCGCTGGATCTCCTTCAGCCATAACGATGGAACAGTCTGCCTCACGAAGAGCTAGAATATCATTGACACCGTCTCCTGTCATGGCTGTAGTATGACCTGCTTTTTTCAACGTTTGGATGATCAGTTTCTTTTGATGAGGAGAGACACGTCCGAAAATCGCTGTCTCCTCAGCCATGGCAACCAATTCCTCGTCCGTGATCTTCGAACAATCTACATAGCTGTGGTAATCTGCAAAACCAGCTTTTTGAGCAATACTTGAAACAGTAACTGGATTATCACCAGAAATAATTTTCAAGCCCACTTCCTGAGAACGAAGATAGTCTAGAGTTTCAGCTGCCCCTTCTCGGATTGGATCTAGAATTTCAAGCAAAGCCAAGGCTTGAATATCAGATGGTTTTTGTGGCTTGTGGTGATCAAGTTTTTCTTGACTGAGGGCCAGAACTAAGACACGAGATCCTCGTTCAAGAGCTTCTCTAGCCTCAGGAACTTCAGCATTCAACAACATCTCAGGTGCACCTAGGAAAACAGTTCCGAGACCTTCCAACTCCATTGCTCCCCATTTACGATCGCTTGAAAATGGAAGATTAGAAATCATCGGATAAGTTACTTGACCTTGAAAATGTTGACGAATAGCTTGTGCTGTTGGGTTCTTATCCTCACTGTTTGCCATATAGCTAGTTAGTATGTCAGCAATAGCATTTTGATCATAAACTTGAGTAAGAGGAAGAACAGTCTCAACCTGCATCTTACCTTGGGTGATGGTTCCTGTCTTATCCAAGCAGAGCATATCCACGCGCGCAAGGGTTTCAACAGAGTACATCTCCTGCACCAAGACCTTCTTCAAACCAAGCTTGATAACAGCGGTTAAAAGAGAGGTAATGGTCAAGAGGGCAATCCCCTTAGGCAACATTCCCAAAAGAGCTGTAGAGGAATTCACTACAGAAGACTTCAGTGGTAAACCTTTTAAGACCAAAGCTTCAAGCAAGAGGGCAATTCCAAAAGGAATGATAATTTTCCCAGTAAATCCTGCAAGTTGATCTAGTGATTTCATGATACGAGAATTGATTGGTTTAACGGTCTTAGCTTCAAGCATGAGTTTAGCTGCATAGTTATCTGCTCCTACATGATGAACCTGAGCGAGGACAGAACCACTGGCAAGAAAGCTACCTGACAACATTAAGTCTTCTACTTCTTTTTGCACCAAGTCGCTCTCGCCCGTTAACATGGCTTCATTGACTTCTGCAAAACCTTCTAATACAATCGCATCACTTGGAATCTGATCCCCTGCAGACAAGCGAATCACGTCATCCAAAACAAGCTCTTCTGGATCCAAAGCTACCTCTTGCCCATCACGAATGGTGATAATCTTTTCCTTATTCAAAAGATTCAGTTTGTCAACCATATGTTTAGCTCGAAGCTCGGTTACAATTCCTGAAAAAGCATTAAAGCAGATAACCGCAAAGAAAACTAGGTTACTCCAGGCTTGAACAAAGGCGAGTGCTAAGGCGATGGCAAAGTTTAAAGCATTGAAGAGAGTAAAAACATTTCGTTTTACAATCTGCCAAGTACTGGTACTAGCTGATGCTTTGAAATCATTGACCTGCCCCTGTTTCTGACGTTCATTAACTTCTGATTGGCTTAAGCCTATAATTTTATTTTTATCCATAATCTCTATCATATCATTTTTTTTTGAATAATTCTAATTTCATATAAAGAGCTTTTCCGCCTATACAAAAAAAATTTGCCTGTCCTACACCGATAAGGTATAATAAAAGAAAGAAATTTGAAGGAGACACCATGTTTTATACTTATCTTCGTGGGCTCGTTATGTTGATTCTCTGGTCTATCAACGGTAATGCTCATTATCATAATACCAATAAAATTCCGAGTCAAGATGAAAACTATATCCTAGTCGCTCCCCATCGTACTTGGTGGGATCCTGTCTACATGGCATTTGCGACCAAACCAAAGCAATTTGTCTTTATGGCTAAAAAGGAACTTTTCTCTAATCGAATCTTTGGTTGGTGGATTCGTATGTGTGGTGCCTTTCCTATTGATCGGGAGAATCCTAGCGCTTCGGCTATCAAATACCCTATCAATGTCCTTAAAAAGAGCGACCGATCTCTCATCATGTTTCCAAGCGGTAGTCGTCATTCTAACGATGTCAAAGGTGGTGTAGCTCTGATTGCTAAAATGGCCAAGGTTCGCATCATGCCAGTTACTTACACTGGCCCAATGACCTTAAAAGGACTCATCAGTCGCGAACGTGTCGATATGAACTTCGGAAATCCTATCGATATCTCAGACATTAAGAAGATGAATGATGAAGGAATTGAGATAGTTGCTGAACGTATCCAATCAGAATTCCAACGTCTGGATGAGGAAACAAAACAATGGCACAATAACAAAAAACCAAATCCTTTGTGGTGGTTTATTCGCATACCAGCACTGATTCTTGCTGTCTTAGTTGCGATTATTACCATCATCTTTAGCTTTATCGCAAGTTTTATCTGGAATCCAGAAAAAAAAACAAAATCAATTAGGTTAGAATAAAATGGCTGAGGGATACTCTCTTAAGCCATTTTAGTTTGACTGACAGCTGATTACTTTTAAATAAAACATTTTATTGACAAAGATTTGAATCTATAGTATACTTTTTAAGTAAGCTGATTTAGCTCAGTAGGCAGAGCGCATCCATGGTAAGGATGAGGTCGCCGGTTCGATCCCGGCAATTAGCATTGTTTAACAGTTCCTTTTTGTAGGAACTTTTTTATTGACTTTTTTTCGACCTTATAGTAAAATGAAACTTGCGATGAGTCGATATGTAGCGAGAGCTACTATTGAGCAAAGGAGGTCATAACGCAGGAGCGGACCTTGAGAAATTGTGTGAACCGGTTTCTCACATGGAGATGCCTCTCAAAGCTTTCTGGTTTTCCAGAGAGCTTTTTTTATTTTCCTAAACACTACTAAACCCTATCTTTTAGCAATCCTTTCTGTCCAAATAGCAATAAACTCAAGCAACAATCAAACACTTATAGACTTATTATCCAAAAAATCCTAGCTAGATTTAGACAAAAAGATACTAAGATGACCAATGAAATCTCTAATTACAGCAAAAGTTACAGGGCAAACTGTATTATATACCTTAGTATTGAAAGGAAAATGATATATTTTACCCCTCGCCACAAAAAAAGACCTATCACACAAGCTAGAAAGCTTGATATGATAGGCTTTTTAATATTAGATTAACGTACAGTGCGGATACGCATTGTGTTAGTACGAACTGCTTCACCAAGTGGCACACCTGCAACGATAACGATATCGTCACCAGATTGTACAAGACCTGCTTCAACTGCTTTACGTTCAGCAATTTCGAACATATCATCAGTTGATGATGGAGCTTCTGTCAACATTGGGATAACACCCCAGTTCAACATCAATCCACGTTCTGTCAATTCGTCAAATGTCAATGCCAAGATATCAGCATTTGGACGATATTTAGAGATCAAACGTGCTGTGTGACCAGTCTTAGTAAGAGTTACAACCAATTTGATGTCCATTGAGTTTGTAGCGTCTTTAACTGCTGAAGCCATAACTTCTGTCTTAGAGTTACGTTCAAATGAATCTGAGTTCAAACGTCCGTATTCGTTAAGAAGAGTTTGAGCGTTCTTGTCGATTGTAGCCATTGTACGAACAGACTCAAGTGGGTATTTACCATTTGCTGACTCACCTGAAAGCATTGTAGCATCAGTTCCGTCGATAACAGCGTTAAATACGTCTGATACTTCTGAACGAGTTGCACGTGGTTTTTCAGTCATTGTTTCAAGCATGTTTGTTGCAGTGATAACAACTTTACCAGCAGCGTTCACTTTAGTGATGATCATTTTTTGGTAAACTGGAACCATTTCAAATGGTACTTCGATACCCATGTCACCACGAGCGATCATGATACCGTCAGCAGCTTCAATGATTTCGTCCAAGTTATCGATACCTTGTTGGTTTTCGATTTTAGCGAACAATTGAACGTGACCGTTACCAGTTTCTTCACAGATTGCACGAACTTCGTTCACGTCTTTTGCAGTACGTACGAATGAGATCGCGATGAAGTTGATACCTTGTTCAAGACCGAAGCGGATATCAGCGTTATCACGTTCAGCAAGAGCTGGGAAAGGAATTTTAGTGTTAGGGATGTTTACACCTTTTTGTTTAGCGATAACACCGTCGTTTTCAACTTCAACGACAAATTCACGAGTTGCATCGTCTTTTTCTACAACACGAAGACCAAGTTTACCATCGTCAACCAATACTTGGCGACCAACTTCAACGTCATCATAGATGTCAAGAGCTCCAGCAACGTTCAAAGCAATCACTTCACGAGTTGATTTGATTCCTTGTTTAGTTGCAACACGGATTTTTTCACCAGTTTTGTATGAGTACTCTTTAGCTTCGCCTTCGAACAATTCAGTACGGATTTCTGGTCCTTTAGTATCAAGAAGGAAACCAACTTTTTTACCTGCAAGTTTTTCTGCAAGTTTAACAGTTGACATACGGTCACCTTGTTCTTGGTGGTCACCGTGTGAGAAGTTGAAACGGAAAGTGTTAGCTCCTGCTTCAATCAATTGAGCAATGTTTTTAGCTGAAGCTTCAACGTCAAGTTTTTCACCCCAGTATCCGTCTTCACCGAATTTTTTACCACCACGGATTTCTACCGCAGGACCCAAAGTTGCAACGATTTTTACACGTTTGTTCATGATTTTTGTGACTCCTTTATATAATTTGACCTTTTATGGTCATTTTACCAGTTTAGTTAAAGTTGATTATGACAAGCTCTTGTTCAAAGCAGAAAGTTCAAGGTCAGCTTTATGAGGATTGTTAACAACAATCTTACCATCAGCTGTTAGGCTAAACAAAGCTCCTTCTTCTGCAGTTCCAAGAATTGGATTTTCAACCATTTTCTCGTTACGGATACCAACAGCGACACCACCGATTCCTTGTTTAAGGAGTTTAACAGCGTGTGCACCCATGCGTGACGCCAATACACGGTCACGAGCAGTTGGTGATCCTCCACGTTGGATATGACCAAGTTCAGTTACACGAAGGTCGCTTGTATCTCCAGCTTCTTTTAGTTTTTGACCAAATTCAGCCGCTGACATAACACCTTCTGCCAAAACGATAATGTTGTGTTTCTTACCGTGTTCATATCCAGCTTTGATACTTGCTACGATGTCTTCCATCTTGAAGCCTTCTTCAGGGATGATAATTTCATCAGCACCAGTGGCAATACCAGCCCAAAGAGCGATATCTCCAGCATTACGTCCCATAACTTCAACTACGAAAGTACGACGGTGACTTGATGAGGTATCACGAATCTTATCGATGGCATCCATTGCAGTTGTAACTGCAGTATCAAATCCGATTGTAAAATCAGTACCTACGATATCGTTATCGATTGTTCCTGGAAGTCCGATAGCAGGGAATCCATGCTCAGTCAAGCGCATAGCTCCGTGATAAGAACCGTCACCACCGATAACTACGACACCTTCGATACCGTGTTTTTTCAACTGCTCAATCCCTTTAAGTTGACCTTCGAGTTTTGCAAACTCAGGATAACGAGCAGAGTGAAGGAAAGTACCACCACGTGAAATGATGTCTCCCACTGAAGCAGCATCAACTGGATAAATTTCGCCGGCAACCATACCTGCGTATCCATCATAGATACCAAAAACTTCCATTCCTTCTGAGATTGCTTGACGAACTACTGCACGGATGGCAGCATTCATACCAGGGGCGTCCCCACCACTAGTCAAAACAGCAATACGTTTCATTTGGTTTTGCTCCTTTTTCTTTTAACATTCTAACTGATTATACCATAATTAAAGTTAAAATTCTTTTATTTTCATTGATTTTTAACGATAAATCGTTTTCATAGTTATTTGACTCAAAGATTCCTGTAAACTAACATCTTTTGCAACAAAATAACCCGGCAAAAGGACATTTTTTTGTTCATTTTCATAGCGAATGATGACAGGAATTTGTCCCTTGTATTGTTCTAGAATATGATAAATTTCAGAATCATGTTCATGATCAGCAGCCTGAATCCAAAATCGTTCACTCACTGCTTCTTTTAGATTATTTAACACTAACTGAAGGCGACCGTCTCTTACCTGCACTTTTCCATTAAGGTAGTAAAATCTTCCTTCATGTAAGAGATTTTTAAATTGGCGATACTGGTCAGAAAAAACTGTGACTTCAAGCTTCATTTTACTATCACTAACTTTCAGAAAAGCCATGTTTTCACCTTTTTTAGTACGAATGACACGAATGGATTCTACCTCAACGAGTACTGTAGCTGTCTGTCCTTCAGATAGTTCAGACAAACTCACAATTGGATAGAGGGGATTCTTTGCTAAAATCAGTAAGGGATGCGGACTGATACCGACTCCAAGCCACTCCTGTTCCTTACGAAACTTTTCGACTTGCGTAAAATCCTCACTCTCAAGCCAATTGTAGCTATTATCTGCAAATAAACTACCCAATTCTTCCACAAAAATAAACAAAGTAGGTAAATTGGATAAGATTTTTTGGCGATTTTTTTCAAAACTATCAAATAAACCAATCTCGACTAGGGGAGTTAAAAGACTCAACTTCTGATAATTTTTAGGCAAGCGAGTGACAAAATCTTCGACACTACTAAAAGGACGATTCTCTAAAATCCAATAGGCAAAATCTCGAGGCATCCCCTTGATACTCTTAAGTCCCAAGTAAATAGTCTTGTCTGTCAATTTATCCTGATATGGGATTGTATTGATAGAGAGTGGTGTCAATTCAAAGCCCATTTCGAGGGCATCGAGAATATAATCTCCACTGGCATAGTTGAGCATGACTTGATAAAAGATAGCTGGGTAATGTGTTTTAAAGTAAGCAAGCTGGAAGGCTAAAGCCGCATAAGCGTAAGCGTGGGAACGGTTAAAACCGTATCCAGCAAATTTTTCCATGACAGCAAAAACTTCTTGCGCCTGTTCTTTGCTATGTCCTTTTTCGAGTGCACCTTGGATGAAACTTTCTTCCATTCGGTGCATCTCAGCTGCGTTCTTTTTCCCCATGGCACGACGTAAAATGTCGGCTTTCCCAAGGCTGAAACCAGCGTAACGCTGTGCCACTTGCATAACCTGCTCTTGGTAAAGCATAATGCCATATGTTGGAGCCAGAATATCTTCCAAAACTGGGTCCAGAACTGTTACCTTTTCTTTACCATGTTTTCGAGCCACAAAGTTGTTGATATAGTCACTCGCTCCCGGTCTGTTGAGGGAAGTCGTTGCCACTACTTCTTCAAAGCTTTCTGGTTTCACGCGCTTTAATAAGCGAATAGCACCAGGTTGTTCAAACTGAAAAATCCCCTTGGTCTTCCCAGCTGCAAAGAGGGCTAAAGTTCCCCTATCTTCAAGGTCAATTTCCTCAATCCTTAACTGAATTCCTTGAGTTTCAAATAAGAGCTCCTGCATTTTTTGAGCGAAAGTTAGGTTTCTTAAGCCCAAGAAATCCATCTTGAGCAAACCATTTCCTTCAACTCCATGAGCATCATACTGGGTAATGAGCATATCCTCACCATACTTAAGAGGAATATAGTCCGTTAGATTTTTATCACTAATCACGACACCAGCAGCATGGATAGAGGTCTGTCGAGGATAGCCTTCTATCTTTTTGGCAATTTCAAAAGCCTTTAGGTACTCAATCTTACTTTGAATCAGTTGTCTAAAGCCTAGATTGCCTTCATAGGCGCTTGTCAAGGTATCTTTGAAACCAATTTTCTTGGTTATGGATGTCAACTCGTACTCGGGAACACCATACCGTTTAAAAACATCTCGGATAGCCTGTTTGGCACCAAAAGTCGAGTAAGTGACTATCTGAGCAGCGTGAATACTACCATAACGGTCACGAACATAGCGGATAAATTCAGGACGATAGATATCAGGAATATCAATATCGATATCAGGCATGGTATAGCGTTCACGATTTAAAAAGCGCTCAAAGATAAGGTTTTTAGCTACAGGATCAATACCAGTAATATTTAAGGCATAGGCCACTAGACTTCCAACTGCAGACCCACGTCCCATTCCCATATAATATCCCTGAGAACGACCAAAACGTAAGAGATCCCAGACAACCAAGAAATAGTCATCGAAACCCATGTCATGAATCACAGATAGTTCTTCTTCCAAACGTTCCTGATAAACTGAATCGAGTAAGCCTTTCTGTTCCAATCCCTTAATAGCTCTTTCGCGCAACTCTTCAACAGCTGGTCTCTCTGGATTGAAGCGTGGAAGCTTGAGACTACTATCAATCTCATAGGAAGCTTCCTTGATTAATCTTGCAAGATTTTCAAGCGCGAGTGGAAATTTCTCTAAAAAAATCTGTTCTAAACGGTCAGCAGGTAAAAACAAGCCTTGTTGCGATTGAACATCTACCTCTCGCAAGGTCACATTTTCCTTAATCGCCTTGAGCATTTGAAGCGTTTCTAAATCCTCAGATTCGAAGGAATTAACACGATAAAGTGGGAGAATGGAGTGAGAAAAATTCGACTGAGGTGTATCTGGATACACTCCGATATAATAGTCATGCCCTAAGTCCAAGGAATCAATTGCAGAATAATAGGGAACAATAACACAAACATCTTCAAGGTAAGAATAAAAATCAGTCCATTCTTTTTTACCTGTCATTTTTAGAGTCGAAAGCTTCATGAGATTTCGATAACCACGATTTGACAAGGCTAAAAATCGAAGGTTGACGAGCTCCTCCTTATGATGAACGGTCATCTCAAGACCTAATAAGGGCTGAAGCCCCTGTTTTTGGCACTCTTTGATAAAATAATAAGCTCCATAGAGATTGTCAACATCCATGATTCCAAGTGCTGAGTAGCCGTATGCTTTTCCTTGATCAACATACTTCCGAATGGAAATCATACTCTCCATGAAACTATAAACCGTTTTTGTATCAAGTTGTGCAATCACTCACTATCACCTCCCTTTTTCTCCTTATATTATACCATTTTAGAAAATAGAAAAACAATTTCTTTCTTCCCTTGTAGAAAAAAGAACCACAGTTGAATTAACCGTGATTCCCATTCATTATTCTACCTCTAGGATAGGATTTGTAGCTGTCAAGTGACTGATCTTGCCACTGACACCAAAATATTCCTCAATTTTAGTATGTAATTCTAGCATTGCTTCCCGAACTCGTGATGCTTGGTCTTCATTGATAGCTTCAATGACTAAAACAGCATCTTTGGTTTCTTCTGTTAACATGGTTCTTTGGGCTTCACGCCAGTTTAAACACCGACAAACCGCACCTTGTTCATCAAAATAAATAATTTCATCGGCTAATGCAGGAGCATCACTTTCAGCCCCTAGTGGAAAGAAGGATTCATTCCCTTGAGCTCTTCCGAGACATAAGTTACCAACAATCTTAGCTAAATTCTTTCCCCCACAAGGAACAGCGTAAATTATAGAGATCTACCAAAGGATTTATTGGATTAAATTCTCTTCCTTGACTCACACGCTTTAATAAAGCTTCAAGAAAGAACGAGCACATTTTTGAATTTTGAATTAAGTGAATGCCTGACGCCATTGTTTTTCTTTCATTCTACTACAAATTCAAAAAAAGAGTAGCATACAAGCTACTCGATAGGAACTATAATGATTTTTCACGAATCACTTCTACCTTGTATCCATCTGGATCTTTGATAAAGTAATAGTTTGGTTGAGTACCTGGAAGTCCTTTAGGTTCCGTTACTTCATAACCTTTTTCGCTATGTTCTTTGTGAAGAGCCTCAAGATCAGGTGTACTTAGGGCGATGTGAGCAAAACCATCACCGACAACATAAGGTCCGTGATCATAGTTGTAAGTCAACTCCAACTCATAATCATCACCTTCAAGTCCAAGATAAACAATAGTGAAAGCATAGTCTGGAAAGTCTCTACGACGTAATTCCTTAAAACCAAAAGCATCTTGATAAAAAGCGATTGATTTTTCAAGATTTTCAACTCGTAAGCATGTGTGTAGCATTTTTGAAGCCATTTTTTTCTCCTTTGTTTAAAAAAGACTGGGACAAACTTGTACCAGTCTTATGAATAATTATTTACCAAGTTTTGCTTTAGCTGCATCTGCAAGAGCTGTGAAAGCTGCTGCATCGTTAACAGCCAAGTCAGCAAGCATTTTACGGTTAACTTCGATCTCAGCCAATTTCAAACCATGCATCAATTGTGAGTATGAAAGTCCGTTCAAACGAGCTGCCGCATTGATACGTGTGATCCACAATTTACGGAAGTCACGTTTCTTTTGACGACGGTCACGGTATGCATAGTAGTAAGAGTTCATTACTTGTTCTTTTGCAGTACGGAACAAGATGTGTTTAGCTCCATAGTAACCTTTTGCTAATTTAAGAATACGTTTACGACGTTTGCGTGATACAACGCCACCTTTAACACGTGCCATGTTTTATTTCCTCCAAATATTTCCTAGAATTGTTTACTTACAAATACGCGATTATTTCAAGCGAGTAAGCATTGCTTTGATACGTTTGAAATCTCCTGCATGCACCATAGATGCTTTACGAAGATGACGACGTTGTTTTTTAGTTTTTCCGTGGAAACGGTGAGATGTATAAGCACGGAAACGTTTAAGTCCACCAGAACCTGTACGTTTGAAACGTTTAGCTGATGCGCGGTGTGTTTTTTGTTTTGGCATGATTTTTTCTCCTTTATTTAACTTTCTGACAATTATTTTTTGTCAGTTGCTGGCGCCAACTGCATGAACATTTGACGACCATCCATTTTAGCACGCTGTTCGATGATTGCAATATCTTGAGTTGCTTCAGCGAAGTCGGCTAAAACTTTTGCACCAATCTCTTTATGGGTAATCATACGACCCTTAAAGCGAATGGATACCTTCACTTTGTTTCCTTTTTCAAGGAACTTGCGAGCATTGCGAAGTTTAGTTTCGAAGTCACCCTTGTCGATAACTGGGCTCAAACGAACTTCTTTCACGGTCACAACGCTTTGTTTCTTGCGTTGTTCTTTTTGCTTCTTCTGGTACTCAAATTTGAACTTACCGTAGTCCATAATTTTTGCAACAGGAGGTTTAGCTTGAGGTTGAATGAGAACCAAGTCCACATTAGCTTCGTCCGCAAGTGCTTGCGCTTCGCTTAGTGGTTTGATACCCAATTGCTCACCTTCAAGACCGATTAAGCGAACTTCACGTACACGAATTTCATCATTGATGAATAAGTCTTGCTTTGCTATGGTTTTCACCTCTTTTTTTAATTTAGAGAAAAACAAGAGCGGACTTGCTAACGCAAACCCGCACTACATGATTATATTTCATTTCTGAAATTTGATCCGTAGGGGCCAGACAACGTTAGTCGCAAGGCGAGAAGTTCTCACTTCTGCTTTTCTCAACTTTTATATGATATCAAGTTTTCCCCTACTTGTCAAGATTAAAACTATCTTTTTTTAATTTTTTTAAATACCCCAATTGTCAAGTCAAGTGCAACAAAGTTGTTCCTCTGATTAAGCGAGTATCTTTCAAGCTGTTTGAGCTGAC
>NZ_JAHZPU010000012.1 GCF_019929575.1 Streptococcus infantis | reverse complement strand
CCTCTATACTGTTTTTTGCAACTCTAGTATATCAGATGAACATGTCTTTTGTGTTGCACTTCATTTTACAACAGGGCTGATATTTTTTAACTCTAACATGGATAACCCTCCTATCTATAGTAGCTAAACTTTTTCTCAAGTTTCTTAGCTAGGATTGTAACGATACCAATCATAAGCAGATAGATTGCTCCTGCTAGAAACATTGGAATCAAACTCGCATCACGATTGGCTGCTGTACGACTAGCTAGGATTAAATCTGAAATACCGAGTGCATAGACCAAAGAAGTATCTTTAACCAAACTCATAACCTCGTTAAATACACTTGGTAAAACAATCTTGGTTACTTGTGGCAAGATAATATAGCGGACGGTATCGATAGGTTTGAATTTCAAGACCTTAGCTGCTTCATATTGTCCTTGAGGAATCGTTGCAATACCTCCACGGAATATTTCTGCAAAGTAGGCTGCATAATTAAGCGTGAAGGCAATAATCGCTGCTGGTACCCGATCAAGTCGAATCCCGATACTTGGCAAAACATAATAGATAAAGATTAACTGCAAGAGCAAGGGTGTCCCACGCATCACCCAGATATAAACATCAATCATGTAATGGAGGGGTTTCCAATGGACCTGTAAGCAAAAGGCAACCAAAATACCTAAAGGAATTGAAAAGAGTAAGACCAGTGCAAATACTTGTAAAGTCATTGTCGCACCGCTCAATAAACTAGGTAATATCTCAAATAAGTAAGACATATTCCACCTCCTAAAAATAATTGTTCCTATTATAGCATAAATAAACATAAACACAAGATATTTCTGAAATTTTCATGAATTTTTAAAACTTTAGCCTTAATTTCCGAACAATAGTGTTCATGACAAAATTTTTCTACTTACATAAAGTATCAGATGTCACAATTTGAGAAAAGATTCCTTTCCGTTTCTCTCCAATTTCATGGTATAATAGAAGCATGATGACAATAGTATTATTAATTTTGGCTTATTTATTGGGTTCAATCCCTTCAGGACTGTGGATTGGGCAAATCTTCTTTAAAATAAATCTAAGAGAGCATGGTTCAGGTAATACTGGAACGACCAATACCTTTCGAATTCTAGGTAAGAAAGCGGGTATGGCAACATTTGTGATTGACTTTTTCAAAGGAACTATCGCAACCCTGCTTCCACTTATCTTTCATGTTCAAGGTGTCTCCCCTTTAGTCTTTGGCCTTTTAGCTGTAATTGGTCATACCTTCCCAGTATTTGCTGGCTTTAAAGGAGGAAAGGCTGTCGCAACTAGTGCTGGAGTCATTTTCGGATTTGCTCCTCTATTTTGCCTCTATCTAGCAGTGGTCTTCTTTGGAACCCTTTATCTAGGAAGTATGATTTCTCTCTCTAGTGTTACTGCTGCTCTCGCAGCTGTACTTGGGGTGATCCTCTTTCCGCTTATCGGTTTCCTACTGCCAAGTTACGATTTATTATTCGTAGCGATTATCCTAGCTCTCGCAGGTTTAATTATTATCCGCCACAAAGATAATATCAATCGTATTCGTAATAAAACAGAAAATCTTGTTCCCTGGGGCTTAAACCTCACACACCAAGAACCTAAACAATAAAACGTCAGTTTCAAACTGACGCTTTTTTGTTTATTTAGATTTGATATAGTTGATACCATCTGCCTTCGGTGCAACTGCTTTACCAAAGAAGGCTGCTAGGACGACGATGGTCAAGAGATATGGTGCAATTTGCAAGTAAACGGCTGGAACTCCTTGCAAGAAAGGAAGTTGAGAACCGATAACCGCCAAACTTTGTGATAGTCCGAAGAAGAGACTTGAAAGCATAGCTCCAACAGGATTCCACTTACCGAAAATCATAGCAGCAAGTGCGATAAATCCAGGTCCAACGATGGTAGTAACTGAGAAGTTAACGGAAATTGACTGAGCGTAGATAGCTCCACCGATTCCTCCAAGGAAACCTGAAATCACAACTCCAAGATATCTCATCTTGTAGACATTAATCCCCAAAGTATCTGCTGCTTGTGGGTGTTCACCAACTGAACGGAGGCGAAGTCCAAAGCGAGTTTTAAAAAGGACAAACCACGCTAAGAATGAAAAGGCAATTGCTAGGTAACCAAGTAAACTTGTTGACTTGAAGAAGATATCTCCGATAACTGGGATATTAGCCAAAAGAGGGAAATCAAAACGTCCAAAAGTTTGCGTTAAGTTATCCGTTTGTCCCTTGTTATAAAGCACTTTGACTAAGAAAACAGCCAAGGCTGGCGCCATCAAGTTAAGTACGGTACCACTGACAACATGGTCAGCACGGAAATGAACTGTAGCCACTGCGTGAATGAGAGAGAAGATAGCTCCAACTAATCCACCAACTAGCAAAGCCAACCAAGGAGTTAATGCTCCCAAATCCTGTGCAAATTCAAGATTAAACACAACTCCAGAAAAGGCACCCATAACCATGATTCCTTCAAGTCCAACGTTAACAACTCCCCCACGTTCAGAGAAAACGCCTCCGATACTTGTGAAAATAAGTGGTGCTGAATAAATCAACATTGAAGAAACCATAAGGGTTAACATTGTTGTAATCGACATCCTTATTTACCTCCTTTAAGTTGTTTTCTTGGTTTGACAAAGCGTTCGATGATGTAGTGAACGCTGACAAAGAAGATAATTGAGGCTGTAACGATACTTACAAGCTCAGATGGCACTTGTGCAGCATTCATACCAGGGGCTCCAACTTGAAGAACACTGAAAAGGAAGGCTGCAAATAGAATTCCAACTGGTGAGTTTGAAGCAAGTAGGCTTACTGCCATACCGTTAAATCCGATTGCTAATGATGAACCTTGAACATAAACGTTTTGGAAGGTACCAAGTCCTTCTACTGCGCCACCAAGTCCTGCAAGGGCACCAGAAATAATCATTGATAGAATAATGGTGCGTTTCGCTGAAATACCTGCGTATTCAGAAGCATTTGGATTGAGACCAACTGCACGGATTTCAAAACCAAGAGTTGTTTTCTTGAGCAAGAACCAGATAACTACTACTGCTATGATTGCAAAGAAAATTCCAATGTTCATACGAGAGTTTCCAGTCAACTCAGCAAGCCATGGTGTCTGATAGGTTGCATTTGCACTAACACGAATGGATGAGTCAGTACTTTGCATGATTTCTTTAGGGAAGTGATGAATAAAGGCATTGCCCACATAAAGAACAATGTAGTTCATCATGATGGTTACAATAACTTCAGATGTCCCAAGGTAGGCTCTTAAAATACCAGGAATAGCACCAACGATTCCTCCTGCAACTAAGGCAATTACAATCGTCGCAAGAATCATCAATGGTCGTGGCAAATCTGGGAAAGAGAGGGCGAACCAGCCACTCATAACCCAACCTGCGAGAGCTTGTCCTGGAAGACCAACGTTAAAGAAACCAGCACGACTTGCAACTGCAAATCCAAGGGCAATCAGAATTAAAGGTCCCATAGCACGGAAGATTTCACCGATTCCACGAACACTACCAAAGGCTGTGTAGAATAATTCTTCATAACCCCAGATAGCATCGTAACCGAAAATCCACATGACGATGGCTCCGAGTAGAATTCCTAAAATAACAGAAATCAAAGGAACCGAAATTTGTTGTAATTTTTTAGACATCACTCTTCTCCTTTTCCAATTCACCACCAGCCATCAAGACACCAAGCTCTTGCTTGTTGGTTGTTTCTGGCGTTACAATCCCTTGAATCTTACCATCATGGATAACAGCAATTCTATCAGAGACATTTAGAATCTCATCTAGTTCAAAGCTGACTACAAGGACAGCTTTCCCATTATCACGTTCTTGAATCAAGCGTTTGTGAATGTACTCAATAGCACCGACGTCCAAACCACGAGTAGGTTGACTGACGATTAGGAGATCAGGATTTCGATCGACTTCTCGAGCGATAATTGCTTTTTGTTGATTTCCTCCAGAAAGAGCTGATGCTGGAACAATCTCACTAGCAGCACGCACATCGAATTCTTGCATTAACTGTTTAGCGTACCCGATGATATTGGTGTAGTTTAAGATCCCCTTCTTGCTAAGAGGTTCCTTATAGTAGGTTTGAAGAGCGATATTTTCAGAAATCATCATTTCTAAAACTAAACCATCACGGTGGCGATCTTCTGGAACGTGGCCTACACTCATTTCTGTAATTTGACGAGGGTGTAAACCTACGATAGACTGGCCTTTCAACTCCACCCTACCAGACTCAATCTTACGAAGACCAGTGATAGCTTGGATTAATTCAGATTGACCATTTCCATCAATACCGGCAATTCCGACAATCTCACCAGCTCGAACATCGAGTGAGAGATTTTTAACAGCAGGAACACCACGGTTTTCGTTTACTACTAGGTCTTTAATAGACAGAATGACTTCTTTAGGTTGAGCTTCCTGTTTCTCAGTTTTAAAGGAAACAGAACGTCCTACCATCATCTCAGCTAAGTCAGCATTAGTTGCACCAGCAATCTCTACTGTTTCAATAGATTTACCACGACGGATAACTGTAACACGGTCAGATACAGCACGAATCTCATCCAACTTATGGGTAATCAAGATAATTGATTTACCTTCTTTAACCAAGTTCTTCATGATAGCCATCAATTCATCAATTTCTGATGGCGTCAAAACAGCAGTAGGTTCGTCAAAGATAAGAATATCAGCTCCACGATAAAGTGTCTTTAGGATTTCAACACGTTGTTGAGCCCCGACAGAGATGTCTGCAACTTTGGCGGAAGGATCCACAGCAAGGCCATAACGTTCAGACAACTCATTGATTTCTCGAGTTGCACGAGAAATATCTAGCACACCATTTTTGGTCAATTCACTCCCCAAAATGATATTTTCAGCAACAGTGAAAGCTTCTACCAACATAAAGTGTTGGTGGACCATCCCAATCCCTAAGCTAGCTGCTTTTGATGGCGAATCTAGTTTTACAACTTGACCGTTTACCACAATTTCACCACTAGTTGGTTCTAAAAGCCCCGCTAGCATGTTCATAAGAGTGGACTTACCAGCTCCATTTTCTCCTAAAAGTGCATGAATTTCACCTTTACGAAGTTCAAGGTTAATCTTGTCGTTAGCGACAAATTCACCAAAAACTTTGGTAATTTCACGCATTTCAATGACATTTTCGTGTGCCATGTGCTCTTCCTTTCAGAGTTTTATTTTGTTTCAATAAAACCTGCTAAAGAAACTTAGCAAGCTCTATTGAGACAAAACCATTTGTCTCAATTCTTAAAGAAGCGGCCCAAGGCCGCTTCCTAAGAAATGACTTCCATCAATTATTTTTCAGGAACTTTGATGCTACCATCAAGAATTTTAGCTTTTGCATCTTCAACAGCTTTTTTACCTTCTTCAGAAAGGTTTGTCACTGCCAAGTCAACACCTTTATCTTTCAATGAGTAAACGATAACTTGACCACCAGGGAATTCACCTTTTTCTGCTTTGTTAGAAAGGTCTTGAACTGTTGTTCCAACTTGTTTCAAAGTAGAAGCAAGTACGAAGTTTGATTCTTTACCATCTTTAGAAGTGTATTTACCTTCTTCAACTTGGTCACGGTCTACACCGATAACCCAAACTTTTTCACTTTCATTTTTGCTTTCGTTCAAAGATTTAGCTTCTGAGAAAACACCTGCACCAGTACCACCAGCTGCTTGGTAGATTACGTCTGCTCCTGCAGCGTATTGTGCTGCAGCAATTGTTTTACCTTTAGCAGCATCACCAAATGATCCAGCATAGTCTACTTGAACCTTGATAGATGGGTCAACTGATTCAACACCAGCTTTGAAACCAGCTGCAAAACGAGAAATAACTTCAGATTCCATACCACCTACAAAACCTACTTGTTTTGTTTTAGTAGTTTTAGCTGCTGCTACACCTGCGAGGTAAGCTGCTTCGTTATCAGCAAATGTTACGCTTGCTACGTTCTTTTGATCTTTAATTACATCGTCGATCAAAACATAGTTTTTATCTGAATGTTCTTTTGCTGCTTCTTCAACTGCATTGTGAAGGGCAAAACCAACACCAAAAATCAAGTTGTAGCTTCCCGCTGCTTGGTTCAAGTTGTTAGCGTAGTCAGCTTCACTTGTTGATTGGAAGTAAGTGTAGCCATTATCTTTTGAAAGATTGTGCTCTTTACCCCAAGCTTGAAGACCTTCCCAAGCTGATTGGTTGAATGATTTATCATCAACACCACCAGTATCTGTAACGATAGCTGCTTTAGTCTTCACATCAGAAGAAGAAGCTGCGTTACGAGAAGAGCGATTACCACATGCAGCAAGTCCAAATGCTGCTACTGCAACTAGACCAAGGCCTAGCCATTGTTTCTTGTTCATTACTGAACCTCCTAAATAAGATGCGCAACGAAGTTGCAAGTATGGATTGATTGGTCACAAGGACCCTTGCCACTCAGAGAGTGACACAGACTATTTCAAGTCTGTAAATGAGTATGGAAGTAATTCCCCGACCGTCATCTCGACCGTCGTTTTATCTTTGGCGACTAGAGTCACCTTTAGATCTGGTTTAAAAAATTCGACCATGACTTGGCGACAAGCTCCGCAAGGAGAAATAGGTTTTTCAGTTTGACCGTAGACAATCAACTCTGAAAACTCACGTTGTCCTTCAGAGACAGCTTTAAAAATGGCTGTTCTCTCACCACAGTTGGTCAAGGGGTAGCTAGCATTTTCAATATTGCATCCTGTATAAACACTGCCGTCCTTGGCAACCAGAACGGCACCAATTGGAAAGTGTGAATAGGGTACATAGGCGTTTTTACTAGTCTCAATCGCTAAGTCAATCAACTCAGTAGTCGCCATCTGCTAACTCTCCTTTTAAGATTGCTACACCAGAAGATGTTCCGATACGAGTAGCTCCTGCTTCAACAAAGGCAACTGCATCTGCATAAGAACGAGCTCCACCAGCAGCCTTAACACCCATAACAGGTCCAACTGTCTGGCGCATTAACTTCACATCTGCTAAAGTTGCTCCACCAGATGAGAAACCAGTAGAAGTCTTGACAAAGTCAGCTCCTGCTTTCTGAGCTAGCTGACAAGCTAGAACTTTTTCTTCATCAGTTAACAAACAAGCCTCGATAATAACCTTAACCAGTTTGTCTCCGCTTGCTTCAACAACAGCTCGAATATCTGACTCAACTAAAGCAGCATTCCCAGACTTGAGTGCACCAACATTGATAACCATATCAATTTCATCAGCACCATTTTGGATTGCTTCTTTGGTTTCATAAGCTTTGACAGCTGAAGTTGTAGCTCCAAGAGGGAATCCTACTACTGTACAAACCTTGACATCAGTATCTACGAGTGCAGTTTTTGCATGCGAAACCCAGCAAGGATTGACACAAACACTGGCAAAATCGTACTCTCTTGCTTCAGATAGCAAACGATCGATTTGTTCTTCGGTCGCATCTTGCTTTAAAAGCGTATGATCAATGTATTTATTTAATTTCATTTCGATTTTTCCTTAAATTAGGAGATGATTTCAATGATTTCACGCGTTTTTATAGCTTCATCACTTATCTTAATTTTAACATAATTTTGGAAATCTGTAACTAGTTCCGGAGAAATTTTGCCATTTGCATATACTTTTGCAACAATTTCACCCTTTTTGACTGATTCTCCAACTTTCTTCTCAAAAACAATCCCTGTCTCATAGTCAAGAACATCTGTTTTAACGGCACGACCAGCACCCAATCTCATAGCAAAAAGACCAAACTCCATGGCTGGAAGTTCTGCGATAAGTCCGTCTTCTTGAGCAGGAATATCAACTACATGGTCAACCTTTACTGGACGATAGAGGTCTTCTAGGTCTCCACCCTGAGCTAGAACCATCTCTTCAAATTTCTTGAGAGCCTTACCATTTTCAAGATGTTGCCTTACTTCCTCAATAGTTTTTTCAACATTTGCTAATGATAACATAATCTGGGCCAACTCACAGATAAAGTGGCTAATATCTTGACGGCCTTTACCTTGAAGAATTTCCAGAGCTTCTAGGATTTCTAAACGGTTACCAATGGCACGTCCCAAAGGTTGACTCATATCAGTAATAACTGCTACTGTCTTACGACCTACAGCCTTACCAAGGTTTACCATGGTTTGAGCCAGTTGGCGTGCCTCATCAACTGTCTTCATAAAGGCACCCTCACCCACTGTTACATCAAGTAAGATAGCATCAGCTCCAGCTGCAATTTTTTTACTCATGACCGAACTAGCAATCAAGGGAATGGTATCCACTGTTGCCGTCACATCACGAAGGGCATAAAGAAGTTTGTCAGCCTTAACCAGTTGATCGGATTGCCCAATAACTGAAACACCAATATCTTGAACTTGTTTGATAAATTCATCCTGACTTCGTTCAATCTGAAAACCTTTGATGGATTCTAATTTATCGATAGTACCACCTGTGTGTCCCAAACCTCGACCGCTCATCTTAGCCACTGGGACATCAAAACTGGCTACCAAGGGTGCTAGGATTAAAGTTACCTTGTCACCGACACCACCCGTAGAGTGTTTATCAACCTTAATGCCTTCAATTGGAGATAAATCAAATTCCTGACCTGTCTTAACCATGTTCATAGTCAAGTCAGAAATCTCATCGATAGTCATTCCCTGAAAATATACTGCCATAGCAAAAGCCGCCATCTGGTAGTCAGGGACGATTCCAGATACATAACCTTCAATCAGCCATTGGATCTCACTGGAGCTTAGTTCTTGGCCGTCTCTTTTTTTCTGGATTAGATCTACTGCTCTCATTCTTTCACACTTCTAAGGATATAATATCCCTTATCTTTCTTTACAACATCGCAATTGCCAAAGACTTCTTCCATCTTACTTTTGGCACTAGGAGCTCCTTGTTTTTTCTGGATGACGATCGTCAAATCTCCACCATCTACTAAAAAGTCGATACTTTTTTCGATGATTTCGTGAACTACTTGCTTACCTGCACGTATAGGTGGATTGGAAATGACATGGTCAAATTGTCCTTCTACCTGCTCATAAATATTAGACTGGAAGATAGTCGCTTGAACCTTGTTTTTTACTGCATTTTGCTGGGCTAAATCCAGGGCACGATTATTGATATCCACCATCGTTGCTTGGGCACCATATGCTTTCACCAAAGACAAACCTATCGGACCATAGCCACAACCAACATCAAGAATTTTTTCACCTTTTTCAATATCTAGACATCTTAACAACAACTGACTTCCAAAGTCAATCATTTTTTTGCTAAAGACACCCGCATCTGTCAAAAAGGTCATCTTTTGCCCAAGTAGCTCAACTCTAAGTTCATGAACATCATGGGCTGCATCTGGATTTTCTGCATAATACATTTTACTCATGACACTATTTTACCATAAAAATAAGTTATTTGTAAATCGTTTACAAAGGTAGCAAGCCCTTAAATCACATTGTATTTTCTCAAAAATAATATAAATTCGGATTAACATTAGGGACCTAGTAAAAAGCTCCCTAATGCCATGGTAATCGGAAAAGCAAAAATACAAGCAAGACCAAAAAAGAAGAGCCAGCACTTTCTTTTAAAGAAAGCTAGCACAAGGTAGCCAAGACCTATGAGTGGCAATAAGATAAAAAGGACAAAAGTGGTCCAGTTATGGCTCTGAGTTCCTATCGTAAAGGAGAAATTCACCCAGTTTGGTGATAACCATAAAACAACTACAAATAGGCTGAACAAAACCAGCGTCTTTTCTCTTAATCTAGCTTTCATCTTAGCACCTCCTTTTATAGGTTTTCACCCTTATATTTTAACAAAGAAAGCGCTTTTTCTCAATTAGTCAGATGGTTATTCTTTCTAAAATATGGTATACTAAGATATCAAACGAGGATATAGTATGACCAACGAATTTTTACATTTTGAAAAGATAAACCGCGAAACTTGGCAATCCTTGCATCGCAAAACAACCCCTCCCTTGACCGAGGAAGAGTTAGATTCTATTAAGAGTTTCAATGACCAGATTAGCCTTCAAGACGTTACCGATATCTATCTGCCACTGGCACATCTGATTCAGATTTACAAACGTTCCAAAGAAGACCTTGCCTTCTCAAAAGGCATTTTCCTTCAAAGAGAGAGCAAAAAACAGCCCTTTATTATTGGAGTTTCAGGAAGTGTTGCTGTCGGTAAATCAACCACTAGTCGGCTATTGCAAATTTTGCTGTCTCGTATCGTTCCTGAAGCAAGTGTTGAACTAGTTACTACAGATGGTTTTTTATACTCAAATAGTGTCTTAATTGAGCAAGATATCCTTAATCGTAAAGGTTTTCCTGAGAGCTACGATATGGAAGCTTTGCTTAATTTTCTAGACCAACTCAAAAATGGTCAGGATGTTGATATACCTGTTTATTCCCATGAAATCTATGATATCGTCCCAGGTCAAAAACAACGAGTAGAAGCTGCTGATTTTGTCATTGTTGAGGGAATCAATGTTTTCCAAAACCCTCATAATGCCCGTCTCTATATTACTGATTTCTTTGACTTTTCAATCTATGTAGATGCCGCTGTCGAAGACATTGAAAGTTGGTATTTGGATCGATTCTTAAAACTTTTGAGCTTTGCTCAAGATGATCCAGGCAACTATTACTACCGTTTTACTCAACTTCCTCTTAGTGAAGTCAAGGATTTTGCTCACCAAGTTTGGACCAGTATCAACCTCACCAATCTCCAAAATTACATTGAACCGACACGAAATCGAGCCGAGGTCATTCTCCATAAATCTAAAAATCACGAAATTGATGAAATTTACTTAAAAAAATAATTTTCCCTTGTCAAAACGTAAGTTTTCAGATATAATGGTATAGTTAGTAAAAATGGAGGTAAGAACATTGGCAAACATTAAATCAGCTATCAAACGCGCTGAATTGAACGTTAAGCAAAACGAAAAGAACTCAGCTCAAAAATCAGCTATGCGTACTGCTATCAAAGCTTTTGAAGCAAACCCATCTGAAGAACTTTACCGTGCTGCCAGCTCAGCTATCGATAAAGCAGAAACTAAAGGTTTGATCCACAAAAACAAAGCTAGCCGTGATAAAGCACGTCTTGCAGCTAAACTTGGTTAATCTTTAACTGCATACAAAATGAGCTCTTCGGAGCTTTTTTTGTGCACATTTTCTGGAGGTTATTATGAAAATAGCTATCATTGGATATTCTGGATCAGGCAAATCTACTCTTGCAGAAAAACTGGCCAAGCACTACTCTATTCCAAAACTTCATATGGATACTCTCCAATTTCAACCTGGTTGGCAGGACAGTGACCGTGACTGGATGCTTAAGGAAATGAAGGACTTTTTATCCAAAAACAAAAATTGGGTCATTGATGGCAACTACTCTTGGTGTTGCTATGAGGAAAGAATGGAGCAAGCTGACCAGATTATCTTTTTAAATTTCTCGGCTTGGACTTGTTTACTAAGAGCCTTTAAGCGCTATTTAAAATATAGAGGCAAAGTTAGAGAAAGTATGGCTGCGGGATGTCCCGAGCAATTCAACTGGGAATTTATCCGTTGGATTCTCTGGGATGGAAGAACAAATAATGCTAAGGAAAGATACCAAAAATTAAGTGATACCTACCCTGAAAAGATGCATATTCTCCATTCTCAAGCAGAGATTGATTATTTTTTACAAGCTCTAAAAAAGTCTACGATATAGTAGAATTTCATTAAGATCAGATCGAACTGAATGACCAAAAAAAGGAAGATTTTCATCCAGAAAATCTTCCTTTTGTGTTCCCTTTTATTCAGCAATTAAAAATAACTCAAGCAATTTATAAATTAACAATAAATTCCCCTGGAAATAAAGAGAATCGCGTTCATAGTTTCTGAGTTCATGATACAAGAAACTGAAGGAAGTATAGTCCTACTTCTTTCAGTTTTTTATTGTCTCAATTTAGAAAAAACTTCTCCAATCTTACCTTCGATAACTAAATCAGCTTTGCTATCTTGAGGAGTGCTGGACTTGTTGATAACAACAAGATTTGACCCTGAAAAATAATTGATTAGGCTAGCTGCAGGATAAACGACTAAGGAAGTTCCACCAATGATCAATAAATCTGCTTGCTGAATGACTTGGGCTGCTCGACTAAATACGTCCATATCTAGCGATTCCTCATAAAGAGTTACGTCAGGTTTAACCACATTGCCACAATCTAAGCAGTGAGGAACTGGACCTTCAAGTGCCAAAAATGCATTCAAATCATAAAATCGATGACAGCCCAAACAGTAATTACGATCTGCACTACCGTGCAGTTTCAAAACTTTCTGAGACCCCGCCATTTCATGCAAGCTATCAATATTTTGCGTCACAATCGCCTTTAATTTACCTGTTTTTTCTAACGACGCTAGATAATCATGTGCTAAATTTGGCTTGGCATCTGGATAGACGAGATACTTTTTGTAGAAATCAAAAAAATCCTCTGGATAGCGTTCAAACATGGTGCGTGAAACCAATTGCTCGGCAGTAAAATGGCGCCCCAACTTAAGACTATAAACACCATCAGAACTTCGAAAATCAGGAATATTAGACTCTGTAGAAACCCCTGCACCACCGAAAAAGACAATTCTCTGACTTTGGTCTATCAGTTCCTGTAATTGTTCAATCTTATCCATTTTACCCCTCCTTTAGTTTTTGTTCTAAAAAAGTTGAAAACCTTTAGCTTCTGTCAACCAGGCTTTCAACTTTATTTGATTATGATTTAGATATTAAACTGACTAGTCTCGGTTCTTTGACACAATTTGACGTTCTTCAAAGTCCTTATTCTCATCTATTTATAGGATTGAAGCAATGAACATGCTTATCATTTTGAGAACAAGAGTAATCTCATAAATGGAATCTGACTTTAGTCTGCAATCAAGGTCTCTAGACCAACCTTCATCATATCTGTGAAAGTATTTTGACGTTCTTCAGCTGTAGTGTCTTCTTCTGGGTTAACCAAACTATCTGAAATAGTCATGATAGCAAGGGCATCAACATGGTGTTGGGCAGCAAGATAGTAAAGGGCTGCTGCTTCCATCTCCACCGCTTTTACTCCCCACTTACCAAGCTCAATGTTCTTTTCAAAGTAGTTTGAGTAAAAGACATCTGATGACAAAACATTTCCTACGTGAGTAGTCATGCCGAGGTCTTTGGCAATATGGTAGGCTTTATCTAGCAAATCAAAGCTAGCAATTTGAGGAAAATCGTATTGAGGCCAGTCGTTACGGATGATGTTTGAGTTGGTAGCAGCTGCTTGCGCCAAGACCAATTCACGGACATGAACATCCTCATTCAAAGAACCAGCAGTTCCGACACGGATCAATTTCTTCACACCGTAATCGACAATCAATTCACGCGCATAGATGGAGATTGATGGCATTCCCATCCCTGTTCCCATGACAGATACACGATGGCCCTTGTAAGTTCCAGTGTAACCAAACATGTTACGGACTTCATTGAAGCATACAGCGTCTTCAAGAAAATTCTCAGCGATAAACTTCGCACGAAGAGGATCCCCAGGAAGAAGAATTTTATCAGCAATTTCACCCTGCTTAGCAGCAATATGGATAGACATAGTTTATGATACAAAGAGCGACCAGAAAGCGATTGAAAATTAGGAATCTGACGAGAAATCCTGATTTCTCAGTCAGATTATCTATTTTCCGAGCTTTCCGCTCGTGTTCAAATCTGAACACATGCTCTACCTTTCTTTTTGATATACAAGACAGGCGACAGAGAACAAAGTAAAAATAGGAAACTGGCGACGCATTGTAAATGCTAGACAGTTTATCTTTTTTACACAGTTCTCCGTCCGTATTCAGTTCAGCTAATACGGTTAACCCATCCTTTCTTTTTTAATTGAGTAATTAGAAAAGCTTTCCGCTCGTGTTCAAATTAGAACACACGCTCTACCTTTCTATTATTTTTAATTTGTTAATGAATCCAAAAATGCATAGAGTTTTGCATTCATTTCTTGATAATCATATGCACGAATAGCTTCAGGCTTTTGAACATAAGTCAAATTCTTGCTTTGTTCTTCCAAAACTTCTTCACC
This sequence comes from Streptococcus infantis, assembly GCF_019929575.1. Classification (GTDB taxonomy): domain Bacteria; phylum Bacillota; class Bacilli; order Lactobacillales; family Streptococcaceae; genus Streptococcus; species Streptococcus infantis_L. Next base: position 41,739 of record NZ_JAHZPU010000012.1, on the reverse strand, counting down.
ATCCGCAGCAATTAAGAGCTCTACTGCTTCTGGATCAAATTCCAAATGAGCTTGGAAGGCATAGTGTTTAGGACTAAAGCGAATAATCTGACGTGGACAACCTTGACTGGTCGCAAGGACGACAGCATTCTTTGTCAAACCTGGCATATCTCCATGCCAGTGGCCGGTATTTAAAGTTTGTCCAAAAACTTTGACATGATCGTCTTTTAATCCAGCTTCAGTTAGCATTATTGGAAAAACACCAATCTCACGCTCTGGACTATGTTCATACTCTGCGCCATAAGCAACAGACAAGAGTTGAGCACCAAGACAGACACCAACAATATAGATATCTGCTGTAATCGCTTCTTTTATAAAAGCAAGCTCAGCCTTAGGATCGTAGTATGGAAAAGCTTCTCGATCTTCATCTGGCGATTGAGGTCCCCCCATCACAATTAAGAAGTCGATTTCATCCACTGTCTCTGGTAAGACTTCATTCTCATAGACTTTGGTCGTGGTCACTTGATGGCCACGCTCCTGCGCCCATTTTAGATAAGCGCCCGGCACTTCAAAGGTTTCATGCAGTACAAAATGTACCTTCATCGTTTCTTCTCCCATCTCTTTCGAATCACGTAAGACAGACCAGCCGCAAGTACAAGCGGAATTGTCAAACTCCAAGTTTGGCCTGTAAATCCAAGGCTCAGGGCAATAGCTGTCAGAGGAGCTTTTAAGGTCGTCCCTAAAAAGACGGTCGCTCCTAGTAACATCCCTAGAGCAGGATCCATATGAATCCCAACTACAGTCAAAAGCAAGGTCACTAGATAGCCAGATCCAATCCCTAAGGCAAATGATGGTGTCAAAGTTCCCCCATAAGCACCATTGCGCAAGAGGAGATAAACCAGAATCCCCTTCACTGCAAGAGCCAGTGGAAGATAAGGAATCGACTGGCTAGACAAGAGGGCTTGCGCTAGTATCTGACCATTTCCCATAAAGATAGGGAAAAAGATTGCTAGGCCCCCCAGCACTAGAAAGGCTAGCGGAAGAGCCCAAAGAATCGTCCCATCCTTCCGCCGTTTGTGACTAGCCCGCTTGGCGAGGAATGCAAAGACCAGAGCCAAGGGAGTGACCAAGAAAGCAATCACAATAGCCTGTAAGAAACTGCTAGCCGACCATGAGACTGCGAACAGGTGATAAATAGCCTCCTGACCAACGATGGACTGAGCGACCCAGGTGGCCAGATAAGTGCTGGTCAAAACCAGTAGAAGGTTCTGCCAACTGTAGGCGAGTCCTAAGGTCTCAAAGACGAACAAACTACTGGCAAAGGGAACTTGATAGACCGCAGCTAAACCAGCTCCAGCACCACAGGCAAATCAAGACTTTTCGCTCTTTGAGGGCTAGAGAAAAACCTTTCGCCAAGCGACCGGCTAGAAGAGCCCCGACCTCACGTGGTGCTCCTTCTTTTCCGACCGAAGCGCCAGCTCCGACAATCGCAACCTGCATAGTCGCATGAAGGAGATGGGCTAGGGGCGCTGGATCTCTATCTCCAACCAGGTCAATTTGCTTTCGAATGGAAAGGATTTTATAACGCCCTTGTAGGATATACCAGAAGCCTGCTGCCAAAATCCCTGTCACAGATAAGACAAGAAATCTACGAAGGCCTCCAGCTTCTTGAAATTGCTGGAGCAGATCAGATCGTTCTTGGCCGAAAGCCAACCTTTGTACGCCATCTAGTAGAAAATGACAGGCGATTCCGACCAGACCCGTTCCTATTCCTAATGCAACAGTCGCTAAAAGCAGACGCCACCCGTAGGGCAGACATTGGAGTCGTGCTTTCATAGTCTTACAATTCAGCAAGAATCGCTTTAAGCAAGCCTTTGAAGTCTCCTTTAACGCGCTCAGTGACTTCTACCACTTCTTCATGGTTGAGCTCTTCTTGGAAACCAGCAGCAAAGTTAGTAATACATGAAATTCCCAGAACTTTCAAGCCAGAGTGAGCCGCAATGATAACTTCAGGAACCGTAGACATACCAACTGCATCTGCTCCCAGTGTCTTATAGGCACGAATTTCTGCTGGTGTTTCATAAGTTGGACCAGTAACACCGATATAAACACCTTCATCAAGCTTGATACCAAGTTTGTCAGCTACTTTGTGGGCGATTTCGCGGTAGGCTGGAGTATAAGCTTTAGACATATCAGGGAAGCGAGGACCAAACTCATCCAAATTTTCACCAATCAATGGGTTTTGACCAGTCATGTTGATGTGGTCACTGATAGCCATCAAGGTACCAGGTCCATAGCCGATACCACCAGCAGCGTTAGTTACAAGAACACCTTCACAGCCCAAGACTTTCATAACACGAACTGGGAAAGTAACAACTTCCAGCGGATTTCCTTCATAGAAATGGAAACGTCCTTGAAGGGCTAAAACTTTACGTCCTGCAAGCTCACCGTAAACCAATTTTCCAGCGTGTCCAACAACAGTAGAACGTCCCCAGTTTGGAATCTCAGCATAGTCTACCACAACTGGATTTTCGATTTCTTCAGCAAGTTCGCCAAGTCCTGATCCAAGAATCAAGCCGAACTCTGGTGCTTCTACTCCCTTTTCTTTTAAGAAAGCAGCTGTTTCATTGATTTTTGCTAATAATGTCATTGTCTGTCTCCTTCATAATCTTTTAAAAATTGACCGATTTTGTCAAAGGTTTTTGCATTTCGAATAGTAATATTACAATAGAAAGGCATCTTAAGTAGGTACTTGTGATAGGCTGTTTTGCTATAGGTTGCTTCTGAGAATTTGCCCCAGAATATTCCCAGTTTCCCGAAATGAAGCACTTCATCTACCAGTTCCATACTTTCGACTTTCTCAATGACTTGCTTGATATCCAGTCCCTCAGTATAAAAGAGAACATCCTTTCGAGCCATTTCTTGGAACCACCATTCCGGAAGAGTTCTAAGCTCCTCTTCGTAGTCTTCCTGACTTAACAAGGAAAAATGTTGGATAAATGGATAATGCTTGTCAAAGAAAGCCTGTAAGATCTCCACTAGTTGAGTCTTCGAGATACTTGTATCAAAGAAAATATTGCCACTATTGATGTAGGTTTCAACAGTTTCTAATCCCAACTCTGTCAATTCTTGACGAAGCTGGGCCATAACCACCTTATGTTTTCCACCGACATTGATCCCTCTAACCAGTAATGCAAAGCGAGTCATCTTAAACCAATTTATCTAAGAAGCTTTCACCAATCATAGCCTTATCAACGCCAAAGTTATCAGCGATTGTCGCAGAAATATCAGCAAAATGACCGATTGGTAGGTGTCCATTTCCTTTTAGTGATGGGCTGTAGGCCAAAAGTGGAATGTATTCACGAGTATGATCTGTACCAGCATAAGTAGGGTCATTACCATGGTCTGCAGTAATCATGAGTAAATCATCTTCTCTCATAGCAGCGATAAGCTCTGGCAAACGTTCATCAAACTCATGCAAACAATCGCGGTAACCATGTGGATCACGGCGGTGACCGTAAAGGGCATCAAAGTCGACCAAGTTAGTGAATGAGAATCCTTTTTCAAACTCAGTAAGGCCCATTGTTGTCAAAAGTGTATCAATTCCGTGGCTATTTGACTTATTGTGGCCCATATCGTGGTTAATACCAGCACCGTTGAAGATATCGTTGATCTTACCAACCGCATAGGTATCAATACCAGATTCGTTCAACTTGTCCAAAACAGTCGGCGCAAATGGTGATACAGCCAAATCACGACGATTTGCAGTACGTGTGAAGTTTCCAGGCTCGCCAACATAAGGACGTGCAATGATACGACCTAGAAGAGCTGGACGTTCCAATGTAATCGAACGAGCGTATTCACAGATACGATAAAGTTCATCTAAAGGAATGATGTCTTCGTGGGCCGCAATTTGAAGAACTGGGTCAGCAGATGTGTAGATAATCAACTCGCCTGTTTCCATTTGGCGTGGTCCAAAATCATCGATAACAGCAGTTCCTGAGTATGGTTTATTTGCTTCACGGATTACTTTACGACCTGAGAATTCTTCAATCTTTGTAAGGATTTCTTCTGGGAATCCGTTCCAGAAAGTATCGAAAGGCTCCGTAATGTTGAGTCCCATGATTTCCCAGTGACCGGTCATAGTGTCTTTACCTAATGACACTTCCTCAAGTTTAGTGTAGTAACCGCTAGGATTTTCCTCTACTGGAACCGTTTTTAGTGCTGTTTCACGTTCAATATTCCCAAGACCAATTTTAGCCATGTTAGGAACATTCAAACCAACTGATTTTGAAATATGGCCTAGTGTATCAGATGCTCCATCTGGAACCCCTGCATTGACGAAGTTATTAGCATCTGGTGCTGCACCGATTCCTACAGAATCGAGCACTACCAAATGAATACGTTTAAATTTTGACATCGTTTGTCTCCTTTATTTTCCTTTTGTTGAAGTTAAAACCTGAACGCCAGCTTGCCCTGCTACAATCACTTTATCAACCATTTGATTAAATAAACCGTGCTCAACAATACCGACCTGAAGATCCAGTTGATGACCAAAAGCAATCGGATCTTCAATAACACCTAAATCAAGATCAATGATGAAATTTTTCATATCCGTCACAAAACGTTGGCCATCTTTTTCACGAAAACTTGGCTTATAACCAGCTTTTTCAAAACGACGGAAAACCTGTTCTGCTCCGTATTGGACAACTTCGACAGGTAGATTGAAAGCGCCGAGTTTCTCAACCATTTTGCTCTCATCTACCACCCAGATATACTGTTTGGTTGGTGTCGCAACTACTTTTTCCATTAGAAGCGCACCACCGCCTCCTTTGATACCATTAAACTGGCGATCTACCTCATCAGCTCCATCAACAGTCACATCAACCTCATCCACCTCGTCAATCGACTTAAGTGGGATATTCAATCCTTGTGCCTGTTTTGTCGTTACACTCGAGGTCGTTACGGCTGTAATTTGAAGTCCTTCTTCTTTAATTCTACGTCCGATCTCCTCTACGAAATAATAGGCAGTCGAGCCTGTTCCAAGTCCTACAACCATTCCGTCGGTTACGAACTCAGCAGCCTTGATGCCTGCTATTTTTTTCAGATTTTCCACTTAAACACCTCCAAACAAAAAGCTACTTTTATTATAACATGAATACGCTTTAAATTCATCCTTGCACTAGAAAAACCCGAACATTTTATTTCGGGTTTTTGATTCTTACTTAACCATGTCAGGATCGTAATCATAAAATCCTGTGTCAAGGAAACGATTTTTTGGATGGAGTTTACGGACTTGCTCATCCAACAAGAAGGCTTGGTCATGCGTAAAGCTTCCCTCTTGAATCAAGCTACGGGCTTGGATGAAGAGTTTTGCAATCTCAACAAAATCTTGCCCTGGAGTATAAAGTCCCTCTAGTTTCCAATGAGTGAAACCATGCTCTACCAACTCTGGCAATTTGGTCATCAAATCGAGGTCGTTATTGGCAAAAATGTGAGTTCCATGATTGTCTTCAAAAATTGAGTAATGGCTATCTGGATCACTAGGCTCTGCTAAGAAGAGGTCGCGTTGACGTGTTTTTTCATCATCAATCTGAGTAAAATTATAGTAATTCTGCAAGAGTGGACGCTTAGAGTGGTGGATAACACTTGCTCCATAGACCAAAATTTCAGCAGGAATTTCCAAAATTTCAGGCATTTTAAAGAGTTCAGCTGATGGAATTTCACGAGCCAATACTGCCTCTGAAGCGCCAGCCTTTTGTCCCCAGAAATTGATCTGACGGCTGCTAGTTACCATGGTTGAGGCATCATAGATGGTTTTAAAAGAATAACCATCGCGATTGACAACATAAAAAACACCCGCATCCCCAACAGTAATGTAGTCTGTTTTAATTTCTTCCAAGAAATCAAGAAAGGGTTTGATACGATCCATCATATCCTGATGCATAAGAGCATTGACCGCTACGATCAATTCCTTACCTGCATCATGAACCAGACCAGCGATGGTTCTCAGTTCATCATAAGAAAAAGTCTTTGGTAGGCGAAGTCCAAAATCTTTCTCACCAACATAGATGCGGTCAACTCCCGCCTCTAGTAATTCTTTTACTTGTTCAATGCTTTCAGCAGTTGCTGTAATAATAATCTTTTCCATAAGAAAAATTATACCATATTTCTGAAAAATCAGCTATGGGCAATCTATTTTTTAAGAAAAGTTAGTTTTTCCCCCTCACTTTTATACTCAATGAAAATCAAAGAGCAAACTAGGAAGCTAGCCGCAGGCTGTACTTGAGTACGACAAGGTGAAGCTGACGTGGTTTGAATTTGATTTTCGAAGAGTATTAGAAAAAGAAAAGTGAACCACCTTTACTACAGTTCACTTTATATTCTTTTATGCTTGTATTTCTTCAACAAGGTGACCATCATTCATGATAAAGACACGATCGACCTTATCGAGAAGTCTGGTGTCATGAGTAATCATTACCACTCCTCTTCCCTGCTCATGGGCAATTGAAGCCAGCATATCCGTCACTTGGTAGGCTCTTTGGGTATCAAGACTAGCCGTTGGTTCGTCAGCAAGTACGATGCTGGGATTGTTATAGAGTGCTCTGGCAATTGCTGCTCGTTGACGTTCTCCCCCAGATAAGGCCTTTGGATAATGATTTTGAACTTTGTTCAGGTCCAACAAATCAAATAACTCTTGACGGTCACTTTTCGAAGATTTGTCTTTATCTAGTCGATCAATTAGGTCTAATTGTTCCTTAACGGTTAAAAAAGGAATCAAATTTGAAGCCTGTAAAATAAAACCAAATTCCTTAAATCGAAGATCTGTTTTCTCTTTTTCAGTCAAATTACCCGTTTCTGTTCCCTTTACTAAAATCTTCCCACCTGAAGGCTCCTGCAACTGCCCTAAGGTGGTCAAAAAGGTTGTTTTACCAGATCCAGAAGGACCAACTATGGCAACAAATTCACCAGCATTTAGTTGAAAGTTCGTCTCGTGTAGTGCAACGACTTTCATCTTTCCTTCTCCGTAACTTTTCGTCACTTGCTTCATTTCTATCAATGGTGTCATATAAGTCTCCTTATCATTCTGCAATAGCCGTTATTGGATCAACTTTGAGCAAACGAGGGAGAGAAATTACTCCTCCAAGTAATGCCATCAAGCAAATTCCCAAACTCAATCCTAAATATGCTAACCAACTTGGATAAAAAACGAAGGTTGCAGGTAAAACAAGGATGACAGCTACAATTGCCAATAATGCTAGACCGATCCCAAAACCTGCCAGCAATATAATTTGACAAAAAAGCGACCAAACAATAGTTTTAACCTGAATTCCTTGGGCTCTCATAATTCCATAGAGGCCTAGTTTTTGAATGGTAATAATATAAATAAAAATACCAATAATAAGACCTGATATGATAATCATCGCTAAAATCATGCCTGAAAATACGTTTACTTGAGGTGTGTAGCCCGGAATATGGGCAATCATGTTTTGAATGGTTAATTGACTTAAACCATCAGCAGATAGCTGAACATCATTTTTTAAGACCAAAGCAGAAATCGAGCGACCTGCATTCAGACTACCTTGCAAAGTCCAATAGTTAGTCAAATTTGTAAATACTACAGGTTCTGTAAAAAATTTATTCCCTTTCGTAAGTCCAACGATTGTATAAGAATTTTCACTTCCATTCAGTTGAATGGCATCACCAAGTTTTATTCCATAGTTTTCTAAAGACTGATCCACGACAACTTCATTGTCACTTTCTGGATAATGTCCCTCAATCAAGGAAGGAGAGATAAAACTGTCCCAATCTTGTGCAAAAATAGAGATGTTTACCTTCCCACTATCATTGACGAGATTGGTCACCGCAAACATATACCCCAAAGGTGCTGCATCTTCGGAAATCTGATCCTTATAATTCTTTTCTGGAATAAAGGATGCTGTCAGATTATCATTTGCATAATCTGATAAAACAATTCCTGTCGCTTGCCAATTATCCACGGCTGCTCTATTATTTCTAACAAGCCCCAGAGCTAAACTTGTCATAAAAAAGACCATAAACGCTATAAGAAAGATCGTCGTTAAAATCAAACTATAACGAAGTTTATTTTTTAAAATTTCCTTGATTGCAAGATACACTGCAAATCTCCTTTTACTTTTCTAAGAGTGGAAAAAGCTCACTCAGCATCAAAAATAAAAGACAGAAAAATCTGTCTTTCATGCAAATCTTTTCATTCATCCTACAAAGTGGTTCTAAATTTACGGAAACAACCAGCAATTGCTACTTATATTTATTTCGCTTCCTCATTACAAAAACTTGAACAGGCAAGATGTTTTGAGTTGTTCACCCATCCTATCACCTTTGGGTAAGAGTGTCAAGAAATTTGTTTCATCATTTGAAAACAGACTTTATTCTTTTTGTAACCTTACTGTAATAATTTTTTTCTTGAAAAATGGTAAAATGAAAGAGTACTGTTAAGGAGAGAATCATGCCCGTAAGAAAATATCAATCGTATGAGTTTGAAGAAGAGGAAACTCAAACAACGCTATACCAAGACTATGTTCCAGAAACCACTTCCGTTGCTAGTTTGAAGGAAGTTCTTTTCTTTGTAAACATTGCTTGTTTTTGCGTCTTTTTAGCCTTGTTTAGCTTTATCTTTTTAGCCCTCAAGTTTAATACAGTCTTAGCTTTTAGCCTAGCAATTGCCTTGAGTTTAGCGGCATCAAACTTTCAACGTTCAATGATTAAGAAGAAATTATACTAGATTCAAAAGGTCGGGATTTTGTCCCGACCTATTTTTTATAGGATAGCTAAAAGGCTGCGACTAGAAAAGCGATACTTGGTCTACCGCTTTCTAAGTCACAGCTTTTGTTATTTATTTTTACGCTTGGATGGTGTTTGGATGGCGATTTTTACTTCAAAAATCGTACCATGAGGTTTGTTATCCTTAACACTAATGGTTCCTTTTAAGGCATCGACAATCTGTTTAGCTAAGGACAAACCTAACCCAAAGCCACCTTTTTGGCGAGTACGAGCTTTGTCAACCCGATAAAAGCGATCAAAAATTTTCTTTTTATCTGCTGCAGAAATACCAATTCCATCATCAGCTACTGACAAATAGAGATTACGCTCCGTCGTAGCAATGACAAAATGAATATCTCCTTCTTCTTCTGTGTACTTGACAGCATTGTCAAACAAGATAGTCATCAGCTGCTTAAGAAGCAGCTTATCTGTTATGATGGTCCGATGGATGCGATTTTCAAAATGAAAAACACGGTTATTTTCAGACGCAATCATTTCATAGTTGGTAAAGGTTGTGTTAAAGAAATTCGGCTCTACCTCTCCTAACTCCGGTTTAATGCCGTCATCACGACGAGCTAAATTAAGTAGATTAGTCGTTAAAAAGCGCATGTTCCGAACTTCTTCTAGACTGGAGGCAATACTCTCACTTGACTCCATAATGGTTGCCTCAGGTTTTCTGAAAAGAGTTTCTAGACGATTTTGAAGAACAGCCAGTGGAGTTCGTAACTCATGACTGGCATTTTCCACAAAGCTCTGTTGCTTTTGCATGCTCTCAAGTAAAGGTTTAACACTGACACGCGCAAGATAAAGGCTGGCAAGTATGGATAAAATCCAGAAGCTGGCCATGACTACCACGATTAATTGCTCATGGTTTTGACTGATTTGCTCTATCTGACTGGTATTTATCAAAACTGCTGCATACTTAATATTGGTCGAGACAGAATCGATATTTATTTCAGATAAAATCACTCGGTAAATCTCATCCTGACCGTAACTATTCTGAACATGAAGCTGTCGAATGTGATTCAAATCCTTTTTATTAAATGTAACCCTATCAAGACCTAAAAAGCGATTTCCAGCTACTAGTTGATTTAAATTAGAGTCCAATAAAATCACTTCTGTATTGGAACTGACCGTTGGTTTTTTATCCGTTGATGGAGTCACGGATTGACTATTGAAATCTTTGACTTCATCTGTTGCTCGATTAACAGCCAACTGGATGACATCTTGAGGATTGCCACTGAGAGACAGAAGCTTCTCATCAACCGATGTGTAGAGACTGGAGTGCATAACCTGCAAGATAATCAAGGTCATAGCAGAGAAAATCAGAGTAAATACTCCAAAGTTACGGATAAAATAACTGAAATCCTCCGCATACCAATTCTTTTTGAATTTATTAAACATGTTTTAAAATATACCCAACACTACGCAAGGTTTGGAGGTTTTCAGCAAAGACTGATCCCTTTAATTTCTTACGAACTTTTGATACGTAAACCTCTACGACAGAGATAGTCGTATCACTGTCGAATCCCCACAAACGGTCAAAGATCTGGGTTTTGGGTAAGATTACATTTTGATTTTGGAGGAAATAAACCAAGAGATCAAATTCTTTACCCAATAATTCAACAGCAGTCTCATTGACTTTAACCTCATTAGTAGAGAGATTGACAGTCAAATCACCATAGGAAAGGGTATTTTCATTGAATTTGCCAGAACGTTTGAGCAGGGCCTGGATACGCATCTTGAGTTCTTCTAGATAAAATGGTTTTGTTAGATAATCATCTGCCCCAAGCTCAAATCCGTGTCCCTTATCATCGAGACTTTCCTTGGCTGTCATGATCAGAACAGGAGTCGAAATACCTTTTTCGCGCAATTCTTTTAAAACTTGGAACCCATTTTTTTCAGGCAACATCAAGTCCAATAGAATCAAATCATAAACACCACTTTCAGCCTCATAAAGACCTTCTTCACCATCAAAAACCTGCATGACATCTGCAAAATCATCCAAAAAATCAAAAACTGAATTTGACAGGCCTAGGTCATCTTCCACTAATAGAATTTTGATCATCAAAAATTCCTCCTTATTAAGCTTATTATAACAAAAATATCTTAAAAAAAACTCAACTTTCCTTGTTTTTCTAGGAAAAAGTTGAGTTTTTATCATCTATTTAGACTTGAATGTGTTAAGCCTTGCTATATTGTGCAACTGCTGCTTCAACGGCTGGTTTTTCACGCTTAATCAATTCGACGCGAGCTGCGATATCCTTGATACCCATACGGATATTACGGCTAAGGGCAAGGTCAGAAAGTTGTGGTTCATAGAATGTCTTGTATTCTGTCAAGCGTTGCTCTGTTTTAAAGATGTGTGATGGGAAGATGACAAAACTGTCAAAACTCATATCACCACCAAGAGCTGCCTTAATCCAATCCCAGTTTTCACGTGCCCACACCCATACAGTTTCTTGAGTTGCTTGGTGTCCTAAGAATTGGAGATACCATGCTGAAAGATCCTGTGGTTTCACGACAAATTTGTCCTTCCAAGTTGCAAGCAGTGTTTGGATGTTCTCTGCATCTGTTGCATAAGCAAGGGCTGCTGCCAATTGGCGTTTAAAGGCGGCATCTGTCGCATGAGTATAAAGATCGAGATAAGTTGCGACCAATTCCTTAGTCTCATGGTGTTTCATTTCATTGATGAGAACTTGTGAACGAATAGCTGCTGGAAGTCCTGAAAGATTATCCTTGTGAGCTGCGAAAATTTGGCTAGCAACTTGACTGGCTTCTTCGTCATTTGAACGAATCATCATAGAAATTGTCAATTGACGAACCAATTCATCCTCATCAGATTCACCCTCTTTAGCTTCAAAACCAAGTCGTTCATAGTTGTAACGAGCCAGTTTAGCAATAAGGGCTTTAAAGGCTTTTTCTGCCTCTGTTCCTTCATCAATGAAGCGTTCAAGAGCTGTAATAACTTGAGAAACGGCAGCAACAACTAGGTAAGATTCTTCTTGTGCCAATTGATCCACTACTGGAAGTAAGTCTGCGTATGAAATGTGCCCAGCTTCAGCTAGCAAACGACGTTCTTGAACGATTTGAAGTTTACTTGTGTTATCAAGTTCTACTAACTCAGAAAGAACAGCATCCAGCAAGTCGCCTTGATAGTCCGTAATGTAATGTGCTGTATTTTCTGTGTTAAGACGAAGGGCTCCTTTGTTTTCAGCAAGAAGAGCTGCATAACCTGGAATTTCGATGCTTTCAGTTTCGAGTGTATCTGGTAATCCTTTCCAGTTGCTGTTAAGTGGCACTACCCAAAGACGGTTCTTGTCTTCATGTTCACCGATAAAGAATTGTTTTTGTGAAATCTTCAAAACATCATTTTCAACTGTAGCAGTAAGAACTGGATAACCAGGCTGCTCCAACCAAGAATCCATGAAGGCTGCTACATCACGACCAGATGCTTGTCCAAGTGCATTCCAAAGATCACGACCAATGGTATTTCCGTATTGGTGTTTTTCAAAGTAAGCATGCAAACCTTTAGCAAAATCAGCATCTCCTAACCAACGGCGAAGCATGTGCATGAGACGGCTTCCTTTGGCATAAACGATAGCACCATCGAAGAGCGTATTAATTTCATCTGGGTGGCTAACTTCAACGTGGACAGATTGAACGCCATCTGTCGCATCACGTTTAAGAGCGGCTGGCACTCCACTTGTTTGGAAGTCTTCAAAGATATTCCAACTTGGCTCGATGGCATCCACACAGACGTATTCCATCATATTCGCGAAACTTTCATTGAGCCAGAGGTCATCCCACCACTTCATAGTCACAAGGTTACCAAACCATTGGTGAGCAAGCTCATGGGCAATAACGAGGGCTACTTGTTGACGGCTGGCAAAGGTAGAGTTTTCGTCCACAACCAAGTAAACTTCACGATAAGTTACAAGACCCCAGTTTTCCATAGCACCTGCTGAGAAGTCAGGAAGGGCGATGTGAAGAGATTGAGGAATTGGGTACTTGACTCCGTAGTAATCTTCGTAAAACTCGATTGAACGAACAGCGATATCCAGTGAGAAATCAAGGTTTGAAAGTGGATGCGCCTTAGTTGAGTATACACCTACCAAAGTACCATTTTTTGTCTTAGCAGTTACCCCTTGCAAATCACCAGCAACGAAAGCTAGCAAGTAAGAAGACATACGTGGAGTTGTCTCAAACTTCCAGATACCAGTTTCCTTGCGGTTTTCAACGTCAATCTCTGGCATGTTAGACAAGGCAAGTTCGCCTTCTGCTTGGTCAAATCGAAGAGCTAGATCAAAGGTTGCTTTAGCTTCTGGTTCGTCCACACATGGGAAGGCTTCACGAGCAAAGTGACTTTCAAACTGAGTTGACAAAACTTCCTTCTTAACACCATCAACTGTATAGTATGATGGGTAGATTCCTGTCATGTTGTCTGTGATTTTACCTGAAAAAGTAATAACCAATTCGACTTGACCTGCTTGCTCAAGTTCGATATGAAGAGCTTCGTTTTCGTTATCAACTGTAAATGGACAAGCTTGACCTGCTACTTCAACAGAAGCAATTTCTAGGTCTTTTTGGTGAAGGGAAATACGGTCACTTTTAGCTTGACCAGTAATAGTTACTTTTCCTGAAAAAGTCTTGGTCTCACGACTCAAGTCTAAAAATAAATCATAATGTTCAGGAACAAATTGTTTAATATAATGTTCAACTGCTTGCATCATTTTCTCCTATTCTATATTTCTGAGCAAATGCTCTAGTTCAAACATACCTATTTTATCATATTTTAAGTCAGAAAAAAGCTTTGGACGGTGATTTCCAAAACTTTCTTCCTTCTAGTAGTCTACAGAGGGTAGACCTTGCGAAATTCTTCCAAAACAACCTTGCTTTCAGGTGTAAAAGTCAAACCTGCTTCTCCTAACCAGTCTTTGAAAAAATCTTCATGAACTTGACGCCAGTAGGCTAAAGATTTGTCTCCCTCACCTTCCTTGTAGGCATGGTCGGCTGAAACCTGATGGAAAGGCTGAACGGAAACCTTTGTAATTTCGACGATGCAAACAGCTTGATCCTTACTGTCTAAAATAACATCAAAAGTTCCTTCTTGTGGAAGGGGTTCGTCCTCTACTGCATAGAGGTCGTAGGCTGAGGCTGTTGCCGTTTTTTCGCCTTTAAAGACCAGATCCGCTAAAAGGTCTGGATCCACTCCAAAGGTCCAGGCGTCTATCTCATCTCCGATAGAGGGTTGATTTGCTTGTAGGCATTCCACATTTCTTGAGGTGTCATAGGTTGCTCCTTTGTATTTTTTTACTTTCTTCTTTTACATGTTTGAGATGGTCTGGATGGTCAATTTTTAAATCAAAAATCTCTGGAATAGAACTGTAGTGGATCATGCATTTGATATCCATCTGATTCATTCTTTGCATGAAAGAAGTATTCAGATATCCTGCCACGGCGAAATCTATCTTTTTCGTCCTTGCTTTATCCTGCATCTGTCTCAGCATTTCTAACATAATGGGACTTTCCATATCATGCCATTGACTGTTCCTCACAGTCGCAAAAACAAAAGAAGTCAAATCATTCATTCCCACTACAATCTTTGAAATACCAGTTTCCAGTATCCTGTCCAAGTCAAAATAAGCTGATGGTAATTCAATCATTGTTCCAACTTTTCCAGTAAAACCATGCTGGCGCAATACTCTAATAGCTTGTTTTAATTGGTCGGCATCATTGACAAAAGGAAAAATAACAGACAAATTGGGATTAGTTTGATAAACTTCTGTAACAACATTTGCTTCTGCATGAAATTCATCCAAACACGCCAGCAAACGCCTAGTTCCTCTATATCCAAATAAGGGATGGCGTTCATCAAAATACTCTTTAGTCCCGTCTAGACTATTTGCTTCTGCATTTGTTAACTCTGAAAAGCGATACCAGACTTCTTCATCTGGGTACAAATGGCAAATAGTGTCTAGATAATCTTTTACAAATTGCTGACAACTTTTTAGCAGTATATTTTGACTGATCTCCCTCACCAAATATTCGCCACGAATCATACCAACATGATGAAATAGTTGTGGGTAAATCTTTTCAACAATTCTTTCGCCACTAAGAGCTAGTTGATTTTGCATGTTTTACCTTCCAATTATTATAGCTTGTCATGTCCAATTCTGGAAATCCTCGTAACTCTGCCTTCACCTTCAATACTAAGGGGGAGGCATTTTCTTGGGTAATCTGCTCAAGAGGAAGCCAAATTGCCTTTGCTGAATCATTGCTTCCATCAAGAACCTCCTGAGAAAGGGATTGTTGAGTGCCTTCGAAATCGAGTACGATATCATAAAAGGCCATGATATGGTGAACTGCAAAGTCTTGCCCCTCTTCTTGAACCATTACATCATAAATCCTAGGATTTGAATAACTGCTAAGAGAATACCCTGTCTCTTCCAGAACTTCTCTCTTGAGGGTTTCTGTCAACCCCTCCCCTACTTCCTGGCTACCACCTGGTAGGTCAAAACGATGCTGATAGGGGCCTCTTGTTTTTTCAATGCAAAGCAGTTTCCCATTTTCAAAGCAAATGCCATAGACACCAAAGTGTTTTTTGATTTCCATTTTCTACTCTTTTCTAAAAGTCCAAGATCAATAACTTTCCTTATCCCTTAAAAGGAAAGAGGCTATAGATTTCATGCTCCTTGATATACTTCTTCAGTATCTCCATATTTTCTTCGATTTTTGTCTGAATATCTGTCTCTTCAAACGTTGACTCAGCAATAAAGAGGTGAATCTTCAATAGATCTGTCAAGTATAGCAAACGGCGTTCCATTTCCGATTCAGTACTTGAGGCTTGCTCGATTTTTGCAAGCTTTTGCTCCAAGCTATCACCATTCAAAAATCTCTGATGAACTATCCTTCTAATTTTTTGAGTGGATTCCTCCCCTTGTTCTAACGGAGACAAAAGGAGCTTTTTATAGACGAGTACCTGATTTTCTTTTTCTCTTTCCAGATAGGCTAATAAAACCAGAGAGCCATCAACAAAGGTCCAAGTGTTATAATTCCCTTCAAATGGAATCTGTATAATCCTATCTAATAATTCCTTAGCCATTTCCTCTTGACCATCCAGATAAAGTAAATAGGCCAGATGATTCAGTGATTCGAGATAGCTAGCTTGGGTCTTCTTATTCTTTTTAGGGATCCGGTTTAAATACGGTACTAACTCGACATCATTTTCAACCTCTTCGATTAGTTCTTTCACATTCATTTCTTTTCTCCTATCCAATTCACTTTTTGTTACTGAGAAATGCTTTTCTCAGGTCAATCTTACCGAAGTAGATATTCTTTCGCTATCGCTTGGACGTCTGGGGAAAGGTAGCGCTCTATCAAGTCACCTGTCCCTACAATATATTCCTCCAGAGGGACATCTTCTCTTTGTTTCCAAAAATTTGAAAAAGCGAAATAGAACTCCAAAAACTCCGTCAAACTTGCGCTGAGTTTATAGAAGTTAGGATCTCCTGGACTGCCCGCGTAAACAGGAGAACTTTCATCTTTAATATCACAGAAAAGAATATCATCTGTATCTGTAGTAGCGAATATCTGGTATTGCCCTTCACTAAACTGAAGAATATCTTGTAAGGCCCAACATTCGACTGTCCTTGCAGGAGAATCTAATGCCAACAAAATGATATTAAAAGTTTGATTAGCAAAAAATAAATCCTCATTGAACACTATATGTTGATAATAATCAAGTAATTCTCCTGTCAAATCTGAGGACTAGATACTTAATTTTTCGTTTGAAAAACTCACTGGTTGGGGAATAAACGTTGTTTCCTCATAGAGTCTAATGATCTTTTTTAATACAGTCACTACTGCCATTTTTCTCTCCTTGGTCATTCCTCTTACGTCTCCTTTAAGAATTCAAGCCATATCTTCAGATCTGGATTTATGTCATGCGCTATCTCAGCATGCTTCCTATAATCCATATCCAAGTAGCCTTGTTCATTCCGGAAAATAATGCCTTGTTCATAACAGTTTTTAAGAGCTGTGAGCATAGATTCTAATGACCGGTATTCGACCTGGGCCTCTTCTTCAAATACATAAAAACCAAGGATTTGCCCCTGACCTTCTGAAGCTAGGTTCATGGCATAAAAATCTCCACCTCCGCTGGCAAAAATTGGGAACCAAGATTGATTCCAAGTAGAAGTCTCCCTCAACTCCTGATAGGTCTGGATACTTTCTTCCAAAGACATCAAATAGAAACCAGGAAAAAACGCCAGCTCACCGAGTGTGATTCCCTCACTATCTTTTGATCCGTTTCTCCAAGTATAAAGAGCACGCAAGTCCTGAGTTGGCTGCAATGGGATTTTCTCAAACAATTCTTGAATCTGTTGAGAAGATATTCCCGGATTTAGATGGTCTACACAAGGATGATCTAGCTGTTGGAGACTTTTTTCAATCTCATTTAATAATTGGGTGATCGTTTCCATTTGTTCTCCTTGCCTTGTAAATCATTAAAGACGAGTTTCTTCGTCCCTAGAAAAGAGCTTGCGATTATTCAATCACATCCTCTTTATTGTACTCTATCATGCATTTGACTGCATATTCTACCCATTCCCAAAAATCATTAAACTCTTTTCGTTGCTCCCAGCCTTCTGCAGCAAAATCATGAATGAGTTGGACCTTATTGCCCTTTCCTATTTCAAAACAAGCTGTATCATCACAATCTCCTCTTTTAGCAAATGGAACCAACTTTCTGCTTGGGTACCTTTCCTGCAATCCCTCATACAAAGACAGGGCCCATTCTGAATCCAACAGATACCAAATATCAAAATCAACTAAATTAAGTTCGATCAATTTTTTAAACGATTCAGGATACTGAAATATCCTTTCGTCCAGTAAATAGTTTTTCATTTCTTATTTCCTTTTAGAAGCATTTTCTTCTGATCTATTTAGATTTATAATCACATTACAAAGACAAGTTTAACCATTTAGAATCATCAAACCATTCTTTCTTGTCTATCCGCTATTCTGCGTAAGTACTATTCCCAGGTGAGGATTATAAACCTTAAATAGATCATCCTCACTCAGTAAGTCTTGGGTTTAGGCTGTCAACTACTCTTAAAATACGCGACCTCGAAGTCCTTAAATTTCAATATTCTTCAAATTCAAAGGAAAATAGATGACTAGTCTGAGATGGACAAATAAGAGACTAATATATCCTTAACCAATTCTAGAAAGGCAACTTTATTTCTTGGCTCTTTTGAAGCAAAACCAAATTCATATTCAAAGAAATACTCAACTACTTTATCTCCAGCCTGTAATACATCCTCAATGACCTTTAGCACTTGGTGTTGTTTTTCTTCTTCTAAACTCAAGAAATACTCTTTCACAAATGCATCAAATACTGTAACGACATCTTCTTCTTTGCTCATATCCAAAGGATACAGTAACTCAGCCTCTTTACTGGTTACAACATTACTTTCTATGGACATCATTAGATTCCACAATACTAAATATTGTCTATGAAAACTGTCTCCGCTTTTCAACTTTTCCCCCAATTTTTACGACATATCCTTTATGGAACAGATTTAGACTAACATTCTTGGCTATAACCTACTCTATTAAGAAATCCTAATCTTTGCATCCATCTCTATCTATATTTACTACAAGTTATAGTTTAAACTTCTCCCAAACGAATATAGGTTTTAAAGAAGTTTTTGGGTACAGAGGCAATCTTAGGTGTAATGGATAAGCCATAGTTTGCAAAATCTAAAGCTAGCTTCTTAGAATCGATTGAATCATAATACTCAACATACAATCTGCATAAGTTCACTTTGGTGATAGAGAATTGTTTTAACAACCAATCCTTCTCCAGATCCTTCTCAAGATCCTTCTCGGGATCTATGCTCGAAAATACGGTAGGATAGGATGAATACTGAGCAGTGAAATCGATGGCCTCTTGGACAGCCTTTTCCAATTCAGCTTGATCCATGCCATTGCTATGATCGATAGAACCTAATCGAGTTCTTAAGGCACAATCCACTTCTTCTAACAGTCCCGAGTCCAGAAAGAGGGGATGAAGGCCAACATTCACGAAATAGGCAGTCCCATCTGATTTTCGTTGAAAATAGATCACCGTGTAAAAATCATGATTGATTTTATAATAGTTATGGGTTCGCTTTAGTCGCGAAAAGCCATTTTTTACGAAGAGTTCTTTGGCCTCTTTCATTTCATTACCTGCTCTTTCATAGGATGTTAAGAGTTGTTCGTTACAGTTTACTAGGAATCTAAATGGATATAGGTTATCCCTACAACTTTTCCATTCTCAATATTGTATTGTTTCACTGTATCAATGTAGCCAATCAATCCTTGAGAACTAATCTCTTCTAGCGTTGCTGGCACTATTTGACCCTTTAATTTAAAATCCCGAGCCTTATCTATCTCCCCCACATCTTCAATAGACGTCCAAAAGAGCATATATTCATCGCAATAAAAATAGATCTGATCATCACAAAACTCCGGTATTTTACAGAACTCAGCTCCATCACTTTGCCTTTCCAAGGCTTCACTATCTCGATAAACAAAGTAGGTCTTTTTCATCTTCATTCTCCTTTGATATTAATGGGGGGATTATGCGCAATTCGTTAAACTAACTGATTTGCATTTCTAATCTAACAAAATGCTCTATCAGCGTCTCCATAGTCAATGATAGTCATCTCTTCAAGTGAAATCTTCATTCCTCTTCCATGCTCTACTTCAGCGTCCACTCTAAATAATAAGCCAAAAATAAAATCGGATGATGTCTGTTCGGGGAGCAGATAGATCGCCATTAACTGCCCCATCATGGATAGTTCCGAAAAGATTCGTTTTTCAGCTAACTCATGCCAATAAGCAGATGACCCAAGCATATGAACGATTTTTTCTTTGTAGTCATTAGCCATTATTTCATCTGCTAAAGCAAGCTCATCCGATAGAACCAGACGAATAGAATCTTCTTGCTCTGATATAAAAACGTTCATTTAAAGACCATCATCAAATTTTATAGATTCTAGATTCACGTGTTTTCCCCTCTTTTCAGTCTTTTCCTTACAATGACAATCGATTCCACGGGATGTTGACAATTCCCTTCTATCCTACACAACTAGTCTAAAATTGTTTTTAGAATCATCTTGTTTTGCTCAGAAATCTGAAAGTCATCCATGAAATAGGGTAGGAAGTCATTAATCAATAGATGGTCAATACCATCTATTGGCAATCCTCTTTTCTGGCGTTCTTTTAATAAAACTAATATTTCAATTGGAAAATATTTCCAAAGCAAGGTATTGAATTCTACTAAATGGCTATCTTGAGTATTCTCTAAATGATAATCACACATGGATAAAATTGTTTCTCTAAAAACATCAATATCCCCTGAAAAAATAGTTTCAATCACCCGTTTATAGGTGTCATTTACATTATAATAAGGATTCAAGTCCAATGGTTTATATTTAGCATCACAAGTATCTTCCAGTAGTTTAGCAAGTCGTTTACCCTTACCATTTCCATAAAGAAAAACGACTAAAGGCAATAAACTACTAGACGAAAGGAAAATACATTTTTCCCCTTTCTTAACTTGAACTTCTTTAAAATAAACTAATTTATCAATTAAAAGCTCTACATATGTATGATCTAAATAAGCTAAGGCAAATAATATATTCAAACAAATATCTGTATCAAAGTTTGAGCCGCCTTCAGCTAAATATTTAGCTGAAGCTATATCTGCCATTACCGAGCAAAAACAGCCATTTAGCAGAGATTGATAGGTTTCTGATGTCTTGTTTTTAATAAACTTAGAAACCAAAGTATATGGTTTAATAGCTTGAATCATTTTCACGTATTGATAAGAGTACGTTCTTAGTTTTCCATTTACTTCACTACTAAGTACAAGGCTTTTTTTACCAGCTTTTAATGCTTCTAAAATTGCTTCTGTGGTAGAAAGCTGTTCTTTTTCAAGAGCAAAATCTCTCTCCATGAGTACTTGATTTCTGCTGGTTGCTAATTTCCTTTTTTGATTTGAAAGTATTTTGTTCATATTTACCTCGTCGAATTTCATTACTTACACCTAACTACTACTGTTTTTTGATGTACATCTCTCCTACATTCCTATACCATCTAGTATATCACAAGAAAGAATTAATCCACTTCCCATCATCAAGCCATTCTTTCTTATTAATCCACCATTTTCCCTTTTGAAACACCATTTGAAAACGATAGAGAGTTTCTATACCAGAACGATTCTCCTTGATGTAGAAATAAGCTTGATTCCCGTCATGCTCTTCATCCACGATGGGATGCGTTTCCAATTTATAGTCAAACGGAAATCGGACAGATAAAGATACTTCCCTTGCTCTGAGTGTTTTTTTAGATGTACAAAACTGATCAAAAATCGGAGCTAATTCATCCTTCAACATCTCTTTATCAGCTTTGTTTCTTAGGCTCCTAGTGGCCTTTTTCTCCCAAGAATACATAGCCTGCATAAACTGGAGTAAGGTTTCTTTTGCTCGATTCGTATGGCTCATATTTCCTCCTACTTAAACAACGGGACTAAAGGTTCGTTTATTATGAAGACATCGGTCATAAAAAGCTGTATTAAAGGCATTTTTTACTCCTCACGCATGCAAACATGTGGTAACTCGCTTCTAAGAAGTTCCCTTTGCTTTTGATTTGTTCTTCCCGTTGTTAAAAAACGAAGATGTTTCAGACTCTTCAGGTAGCTAACTGTTGATGCGTAGTTAAAAATAGACGTGTCAACAAAATCTAAAAAACGAAGCTCACTAGAGGACTGGATAAAATCCAATTCTGGTAAATTTTTATTTGCTGTAAATGAAAGATAGAGCAACTGATTTAAATCCCTTATAAAATCAAAGTCCGGCAACTTTACACCATAATCAACGTGCAGATAACGCATACCTGTATGAAAAGAAATGTTCTCTATCGTCTCCAAATTTGTCATAGAAGATATCCCTAGAGCTTTCACACAATCTTTCTGGGGTAAGATGATCTTTCTTACTCTTCTAGCCCCAACTAATAAAATCTTTTCTACTTGTTCGTATGTTGAAAAGTCTAGCACATCAGATTTACTTCCCATCAAGTAAATCACTCTCGTATTGCTAGGTAACGAAAGCTGATTAAAATCCACATTCTTCAGCATATCCTCTGGGTTTTCAACAATGTACTTTTGTCTTAATAAGCGATTGATATCGATGAATTCTTTATAAGTCAATGTTTCATCCAATAATGGTGCAATCTCTTCAATAGAATGTAGAGGCTCCATTGCCATTAGATTCTCTCTTTCGGAAAATCCTTTTTTAATGATCTCTAAATATTTATCTAAACTGGTCATCATTCACCTTTTTTCATGAATATCATACTTCGTTTTCTTTGTTCAACCTATCTATTTTTACAATGACACTTTTACAAGAAGAATAAGCCATTGCTTGTCTCAAAAACTAAAATCATGAATCTCAAGAGTATTCTTTTCTATATAAACTTTATCCTGCTTGCTCAATCTCGATCAAAGATAACCTTGACTCTAGCTCTACCCAAAGCGTCTAGATATTGCTCCAGTTTCGTAATCGACTCCTCCGAATCAGATAATTGAACAAGCAAATCCCCATTGATAGTCATGACATCCTTTGTCGGTAAAAGCATGAGATTCTCAACGCTTGGATCATTCACAATCATTAAGGAAGGGGAATAAATACAGCTTGTGGAGAGGTCTAGATTTCCAAATCGCTCCCTAGCAGACACAAAAATAGATTCCATCCCACCTTGGGCTTTCAGAATAAATTCCCTCTCGAAAAATGCTTCAAAACTGTCGTAGATCTCGATGACATCCATAGTAATCCCATCTAAATAATAAACTTGATGACTTTGAATGTTCCCATCCTTCAATCTATAAGCGAATTGATCTCCAATAGCAGACATACCAAAAAAATAGTAGTCTGATGCATAATCTCTCCAGACATCTTTCCATAGCTCATCCGAATTCCAAGAGTCCAGCGTGATGGCTTGAGCAGAATCTGTACCAAACAAACGATAATAGCCACCATAAAATTCCAAGCCGTTGGTTATGGAGAGCAAATCCAGGTGAGCTTGAGGAAACTGTCTGGCTTTGAGTTTTTCTAGTTCAAGAGCTGAGGCCCCACTTTCTTGTATGACCAGATCCTCACAACATTTTAAAAAATTCTTCATTTCCATTTGCTTCTCATCTCTCTCTATTTGGCTTTAACCAAGCATAAATTCAATAAAGTCTTTTCGATAGTCTTCAGGAAGTTGCTCCTCGATAATAGCATTGATTCCTGGTAAAAAACCTTCTTTATAGTCCGACAAGTCCTCATCAATGTAGATGCTATTCTCAAACTTGGTGATTTCTAGCTTTTTCATCTGACTATAGGTAGACAAAAAAGTAGATAAAGAGGGGCTTAAGCTATAGAGCTTGGAATTTCCAGGAATCTTGCCATATACAGGACTAAGCTCACTAGTTAGATCACAAAATATTGGCTCATCTCCCATCATGTGAGCAAAAACCATATAACTCTCTTTCCAGCTAGGATCCTGCCATCCTTCTGATGCATCTTCACATAGAGGGAGAGGAATTAGAGCAAGATCATAGGGAGCTCCTCTAAAATAAGCTTCTTCATCAAAGTCTAAATGCTGGTAGAACTCTTTCAATTGACCAGACAAATCTGGCTTTTCGACATGGAGACAGTCACTAGTAAATACAAGCTCTCCTAAGCCCTTGTTTCTATGATAGACTTCTACGAATTCCTTCAACAAATTGAGCATCACTATTGGACTCCTCTCACATTTTTGGGATTATATTTGGCTATTTTCAACTGACGATTACGTATCATTCTGACCGTTAGCGACAGCCTGAGCCCAAATTCGTTCAAATTCCTCTTGACTAATCTTGATGGAGTCTGATAGATCCAACTCATCTTTTCGACCATCATAGAGTAGAAACCCTACTTCTGGAACATAATCCTGTAGGCAAGAAGAAGCATAAGAGTGCCCATTCAAAACGTTAATTTGTCGACTTGCACACTGACCAGTAAACTCTGTATAAATAACTCCTAGGCCTGACATAAACTCACTATTGCCATAATAATAATATTCTTTTTCACACATTAGAATCTTCCTTTATCATTTGTCTCTCCAAGAATAGCATTCTTTCCTCTTTGCCTCTTTCATCTATTAATTCTATGTTCATTTTCAATTTATAGAATCTACCGGTTCTTAGCCTTATTCTCCAAGACTCTCACTTCTACTTTATCCTCCGCTAAATGGAGATCCAGTACTTTTTCCTGGTCTTGAAAGAAAAGTGTCAGGTCCTTAGTAGAAAATTCAGTAAAATAAGAGGGCAAAAAGTCATCCAAAGACTCCATTTGAAACAAGACGTAAACTGGTGAAAACTCCCAAAAAACTAGGATAAACCGACTGCTATTGCCAACAAGACTTTGAATTGACCTACTTAGATCTTTAGTAGTAAGGTCGATAGAAAACTCATAAAGGCAAGAAATCGGAGAATCGATAGGATTCAACTCCCCAGCATACCAATCAATTTCTTTAGGTTTATCGGTCAGAAAATGGACATCCTTAACTCCCCTCAACTGATTGATTCGTTTTTCTACTTTTAATAAGGATAATCTCTTTTTTAAGTCACTCATGGTTCTTGCTCTATCATTCTAAAACAGAAATTCTACTCACAACCTCATTCTGTTGATCCAACAGATAAAGGAAGTTCCCTTTTGTTTCCAGTTTACCAAGCTTAGCCCCATAGTCCATCTCGTGAGCAGGGCAGGATTGAATCAACTGACGGATGCTCTTATCCTTGTGCTCTATCTTCCAAAACAAATCCACCTTATCTAGCTGATGCTCCACTTGAATGGAATAGCTCGTGGATTGGATCTTCTTCCTTTTCCACTCCCAGCTATTTTCATAATCGTTTTTCTCTATTTTATTGATTACATCCTCTATCAAGGAGTATGGAATAGAGAGCTCCTGAAACACGCGCCTCGCCCCTTTTACCAAGGCCTCTAAGAGCATCTTTTTCTGATCCAATGGACTCAAACTTTCATAGCTAGAAAAATCAAATAAGACCTGAACAGTATAGACACCAAGTAGATTCATGATAGCTGGATTGCTAATCGTATCTACACATTCTACGTTGATTTTCCAACAATCCTTGGTCACAACCGGTTTAAAGAGGCGCTCTATCATAGAGGTCATACATTTGGATTCATATACGAACGCTCTTCGCTGACCTTTCCAATTCTGTCGATAGTCTTCAACTCTAGCTTCCTC
The DNA here is from genome assembly GCF_019929575.1 of Streptococcus infantis. Classification (GTDB taxonomy): domain Bacteria; phylum Bacillota; class Bacilli; order Lactobacillales; family Streptococcaceae; genus Streptococcus; species Streptococcus infantis_L. Next base: position 16,617 of record NZ_JAHZPU010000012.1, on the reverse strand, counting down.
GTAAGTTAGCGCAGCTGAGTCCATCAACTCCTCAATCCTCTGTTGATTTTCTACATAGGGCTTATCTAATTCAAAATACTGTAACTTCATATTCGTGGTCTCGTAGTTTTGTTCTTGTAGAAAGGTCTAGCCTTAGGTCAAGGTCTAATGTTTGTGCTCTTCCTTCACTTTTTCCCATAGTCGTGGTGCCCCTCCTAATAAAGGAGGATTGTTTGATCATCCTGAATCTCCGCAAATAAGCTAGGAATACATCTTTAAGTATCAATCTTCACAGGACCAATCTCAGCAATTCTAACAAGGTCAGAAGATCCTGATAACATCACATCATTTTGGTTTATAAAATTGAATTCAACCTTATTCTCTAAAAAGAGCAGTTCCAGTTGACCATTCACCTTATGAATCCCCTTAGAATAAAAATGGATTTCATCTAAATTAAAAAACTCTAAATTAATTTTTATGGCATTAAATGCACTTTTCTGCCACTTTTCAGGGAAATTAGTTGGCAAATCAAATAAATAAAAGACAAGATCTAATTTGTAATCGTAACATAACACAGTATCAAGAAATACATTCTTCAAGTCCAAATCACCATCAAACAAATGAATAATCTTTTCCTTCCCCACTACTTTTTCAAACCATTTCACAGTATGAACTCCTTTTTAAAAATGAATATAAATCTTCTTTTTAAGATTCATTGTTTCCCTCTTTAAGGAAGTGACAGCTTCTCTCTTTAAGTAGGTCTTAGAATAGCCTAATCCTCCTGCCGTCCTTTCCTTTGGATACATCCTCAATGATCGTATTTATATGTACTTCATTAAATTGACGAGAAAAGTCTACAATTTTCTGGCGATTCTGTTCTGGATATAGATAAGATGTAGCCAAAATGAACATAAACGGAGCGATTGTTCCTCTTATATTTTCCAAATAAACATCCTTGGTGATAAAGGTCATGATTTTCTCAAAATCGTCATCTTTCAGAACAATCTTTCTCAGATAGAGTGCTGCACAAGCACCTGCAGCTTGCAATAAATTATTCGATTCCAAGGACTCATAAACAAAAGACAAATTCTCTGTTTCTAAATTTTCTAGATAAGCAATCGCTACTGCTAAAGAGCGATAGGTTACAGGGGTTGGAATATCTATCAGCAGTAATGACTTGAGATAGGGGATTTCTTCTGTGCAATCCGTTGCGGCCATGGCGTAGAGCAAGTACATTTGTGTTTCCCATGATTTAGGCTTTTCCATCTCCCCTTCCAAGGCCTGATGCAAGAATGGTCCATATCCTTTTAGTCTGCCTCTTAAAATTTTTTTCGCTGCCTTTTTTACCAAGGGCGTTCGTCCTGAAGTTAACTCATCTACATAGTCCATCTCAAACTCCTTTATTTCATTTTCTTGTCCAGTTCTTCTTCCAAGATTCTGTTATAAACTATAGTTCCGACACAAGCTTCCTAGTCCAGCTCCTCAACTTCTTCCCTAGAAAAAATCTTAGGTTCCCGCCTACCATCTAGCCAGACCTTCCCAAAGTGAAGACCATTTGGGTCTCCCCATTTAAAGGCTAAATCCTTAAAAGGGCTTGGATCAAAATCCGCTTGGTGACCAATTATCTGCCAAGACCATACTGGACTTCGATCAAACAAGGTGTAGGAATCTATAATGATGGGCTTACCTATAAATTGAGCACGACTTAGCTCCTCAACTGTTATAGTAGGACTTGCTTGAAAGATATCGAAAAATTGAATGACATGACCAACGTTCACTTTTCCAAGGATTTGACCAAATACAAACATTTCCTCTGAAAATTGATAGCAAAAAATATCACCAATTTTAATAAATCGAAGTTTTGTTCTTGGCTTTTCATTCCACTCACGAATCTTTATCTGGGGCAATTTTTTCTCCATAATTAATTTAATTCTATTCCTACTGCTCTTTATTTAAGATATGAAAGAGATCATCTCTTAGAACGATTCCATCGTCTTCTATCAAATAGGCCATGTGCTCCCAGAAGGGCAATTCTTGTTCAAGGGGCTTCTCCAAGGCAAGTACTTGATCCTTCAAGTTTGCTGCAATTTCTTCGACTTCATCTTGCTCAATCTCATAAAACTTTGCTTTCAAAAGAAAGATGCTTGATAGAAAGAGCGAATAAGAGGAAACAAAAGTATGTAAGGAAGAATTGACATAAACCATTGATTCTTGAAAAACTTCTCTTCCTTCTCGATTGCAAAGTAAGAAGACTTGTTCCTCTTCTCCAATTACAAAAGCACCTAAAAAACACTGGCCAACAAGCCTATAACTCTCTTGCTCTTTCCTTAGTTCTACTAGATCAGTAGCTACTTTAACAAAAGAAAAACCCATTTTGGAATAATCCTCTAAATATGCCAAAATGTTGAAACGGACCTCATCCAGACTAAATGGTTTCTCCTTTGTAGGCACCACACAAAAACCAAGCTCCTTCACTAATTCATTGATTTTGACTGTCATTTCTCTATCCGATCTCCTAGATTCTTTTCACCCAATTTTTTTAACTTCCAAAGCTTGATAGCCGCATCTTTTCTGAGTCCCATAAAGAGGCTTGCTAAAGTTACTGCTTCCTCTTTTTTATAGACTTGAGAACTAATACTGGCCCATCCATCTTGCAGGCATTCAATTTTTAAATAGAAATCTCGCTCTTGTCCAAGTTTCCCTGTTACATCGTCTATCTCATAAGAAGCAGACAGCAAAGACACTGAGATAAAGTCCCCCGGTCTTCGATACATTCGCATGACGGATTCTTTCTGATTAACAGAGTGGATATCCTCTTTTGTTTCAGCTCTGTCACGTTCTGATAAAATTACCCACTCCCTATCATCCTCTGATGAATAAAAACGCCATTCTTTCTCAACCATATCCTGCTCCATCTTCTAGTGCTTCTCTTGTTATCGACTACACCTAGTAATAAGCTACTTCGCCTATACCATATTCTAAAATTTCAAAACTATTGAGGGAGAATTTAAGTCCTCTACCATGCTCCGAGTCCTCTCTTAGTCCAAATTCCAAACCAAAAATTAGGTCTATATCCCTTTGTTCAGACAAAATAAAAATGGATAGGAGTCTAGCGTGCGCTAGTTCTGGAAATTCCTCCTGAATTTTTTCCAAAGCTGTGGGATACCATACTGATGATTGATCCAGGAGATTATCGAGTTTTGCTTTATAAGACGGAGTTAACTCCTCATTGATAACCTTTAAAGAATCACTTAAAGCAAGGCAGACCTTTTCTCTTTCCTCTGGAATCGATACAAACATCTCGTTATGGACATCAAATTTATATTCTCTCATCATTTTCTCTCCTTATGCTATCAGTCATCAGATACCATTTCTCTAATCAACTTAGCTAATCATTAAAGGGCATAAAGTTATCGTGCTGATTATAATAATTCAAAGCATCAACCAAGTCTTGGAGACTTGCATTTGGCTTTTCTTCAAGCGCTACGTTGAGAACATCAATCAACTGTTCTCCATAGTAGACTAGCTGGAGATCTTGCTTCGCTACATCCATCGGATAGATATCACGGTCTTCCACGACATTCGGATAATCTGATACCCAATAGGACCTAGCTAGTGCTAGTTCTCCATCCTCCTTGGCATAGAGGCAAAAATCATCTGATGATAACTTGTTCACACGCATCTGCTCGATGATCTGCTCTAGTGAAAGTTCTTGGTATTTCCGCATCCCTTCTCCTTTTTAGTCTCACTCTTCAACAAAGGAATTCAAAAAATCCTCAAAAGATGGCCATTGACCATACAAATCAGCTTTTTCTTCTAAAACATAGAAATACACCTTGCCATAATCCTCTTTCCTTAGAGAAAGAGCATAGTTGCCCGATCCAGGATCATAGGCAAAATGGAGAAGATCTGCGGCCTTAAATCCCTCAGGCACAGCCTCATCGTCAAACCAGGAAAGAGACTTCTTCATCTCATCAAGTGAATCAAAGGAATTAAAAGGAAAGAGATGATGTTCATCGTGGACTCCCCTTACTTGGGGTTGACCACCGTTGTGCTTGAGATAAAAGTCCAACATAGTTTTTGGCAATTCCTTCCCAAGAATCTCCTCAAATTGTAAAAGGTCTTCTTTTGAAATCGGTAAATCCGAATCTAGCATTCTAAACATGATTAATTTCTTCCTCTTTTACAATTCTTCTTCCAATACCTTATCAATAAAGTCATAGACGTTTGAAGCTACTTTTTGCATTTCTAAGGATCCTAAAGCTCCTAAGTCATTTTCATAAATGCAATCATCTGCATTTTTCTTGATGAAGTAGGCCAAATCTCCTTCCTGTCCAATCATAAAATAATCTGGCTCGACCTCCTCAATCTGATAAGTCTCATTACGCTCCTCTAGATCCTCCTTAGCATACAAACAAATACCTGAATCTCCAATTTCATAGGGATCAACCTCTTTCCACTCCGTTAAAAACTGATAGTAGAGATTGGGTATGATAAATCCAAACTCATCTCTTTTCATAACTTACCTCCACATATTCACAGAATACCAACCATGCTACTTCAAAGACCAACCACCATCAATGGTCAGGATTTGCCCTTGCATGGCGCTTGCTTTTCCACTTGCTAGGAAAAGTGTAACATCTGCTATTTCCTCTGGCTCAATCCAGCGTTTGATTGGTGTCTCACTAGCCACCCAATCTGCCAATCCACCTGGCTCAAAGTCAGCTGCGGTCATACCAGTCTTTACTGCACCAGGAGCGATACCAAAGACCTGAATCCCAGCTTCAGCATAGTCTAGAGCCAATTGTTTGGTAAAGCCAGCCAAGGCGTGTTTAGACGAGGTATAAGCGTGACCACCTCCGCCTGCTAGATTTGAAGCTATGGAGCACATATTGATAATGATGCCCTTCTTTTTCTCCAGCATGATTTTCAAATAAAGACGAGTCAGCTCAACTGGAGTCACATAGTTGATTTCAAAAATCTCTTGGATTTCCTGGACAGATTGTTCTAGTAAGGGCTTGTAGTCATCCAAAACTCCAGCTGTATTGCAGAGAATATCCACCTGAGGACACCAATCAAAAATGGGTTCCAAGTCAAGCGTTAAATCACGTTGTAAAAAGTGAAAGTCACCCTGTAAATCAGGATTTTCACCCTGATCCACTCCAAAAACCTGATAACCTTTTTCTAAAAAGAGTCGAGCTTGAGCCAGACCAATCCCTGAGCTAACACCTGTAATCAATACACGTTTAGTCATGGACTTCCACCCAATCCGTCGCTAAGACATCACAAGGAGTTGGACTCCACATAGAAAATCCTTCTCCTTCACCAGATACGTTGATGAGGAAATAGGGTGTCACTTCAAGGGCGACGCCATTTTGCTCGATGGTATCAAAAAGCTGCACATAGTTTTCAGCTCCATCCCAGCCAGTTCGTACATATTTCTTTTTTGCCTTTAGTCCAGGCAGGATTTCTTCGAATGTCATGTTTTTCTCCTTTGTTATCTATAAATCTTAATTTCATTATAACAAAAAACCGTTTTTCAACGGCTTTTTGACTGTGATTTCTTAAAATGCATTTTTTCCTATGGCAAATCATTCCCTGCTGCTAGGTAAAGCTCATACCATTCTTTTCGAGTTAGGTTAACATTACTTGCTTGGCTGGCTTCTAGCAAATGTTTTGGATTTGTTGTCCCTACCACCGCTTGCATCTTAGCTGGATAGCGTAACACCCAAGCGATAGCAATAGCTGATGGGCTCACACCGTATTTTAAGGCTAGTCGATTTAGGACTTGGTTTAATTGTTTGAACTTCTCATTGCCGACAAAATTCCCTTTGAAATATCCGAACTGCAAGACTGACCATGCCTGAATAACCATGTCGTTTAATTTGCAGTATTCAAAGACGCTACCATCACGCAAAGCTGCCTTTTCACCTTCCATATTGACATGGAAACCTGATTCAAATCCTGGCGTGAAAGCTGCGCTTAGCTGTAATTGATTGATAGATAAAGGTTGTTTGACTTCCTTCTTCAGCAATTCCATCATCATGGGATTTTGATTGGACACACCGAAGTCTCGAACTTTACCTGATTTGTGTAGAATATCAAAGGCTTGAGCTACTTGATCCGCTTCCATCAAAGCATCTGGTCGATGGAGAAGCAAGCTATCTAGATAATCGACCTGCAATCTTTTTAGAATCCCGTCTACTGATTCTAAAATGTAATCTTTTGAAAAATCAAAATAGGTAAATTCTTCTATGCGAATGCCACACTTGGACTGGATCCACATCCTTTCTCGCAGGTCAGGACGATTGTTTAACACTTGTCCCAGTAATTCTTCGCAACGACCTCCACCATAGATATCTGCCAAGTCAAAGGCATTGATTCCTACAGATAGGGCTGTTTCAACCAGCTCCTCCACTTCCTTAACCGGCTTGTCACTGATTCGCATCATGCCTAGAACGATTTCGGACAATTCTCTTTTCTCTTGACCAAATGGAATGTATTTCATGGCAATTTCCTCCGTTTTTCTTCATTATAAAGCAGAATGACACTTTTATCAACTTTTATCAAACGAAAAAGAACCAGTTCAAACTGGTCCTTTTTATTTTAGCCAATCACACTTCCGTTTGGTACAGCTGGATCAACTGTTAGAAGGGTTAATTTGCCATCATGTTCAGCTGAGAGGATCATCCCTTGGCTGACATATTTTTTCATCATCTTGCGTGGTTTGAGGTTAGCAACGATTTGAACTTTCTTGCCGACCAATTCTTGTTCATTTGGATAGTATTTTGCAATTCCTGAGAGGATTTGACGATCTTCACCATCACCAGCATCCAAGCGGAATTGAAGCAACTTATCAGAACCTTCTACTTTAGAAACTTCTTTGACTTCAGCAACACGAATTTCAACCTTGTCGAAGTCTTCAAACTTGATTTCTTCCTTGTTTAGTTTGAGTTCGACTTCATCTGGATTCCATTCTTTCTCGACGGCTGGCTTGTTGCCTTCCATTTGTTCCTTGATATAGGCTATTTCTTCTTCCATATCGAGACGTGGGAAGATTGGTGTTCCTTTGGCAACTACTGTTACACCTGCAGGGAAATCAGCTAGGCTCAAGTTTTCAAGGCTAGAAACTTCTGCTAGACCAAGTTGTGTCAAGACTGCACGACTGGTTTCCATCATAAATGGCTCAATCAAGTGAGCTACGACACGAAGGCTAGCTGCCAAGTGGCTCATCACACTTGCCAATTGCTCACGGTGCGCTTCGTCCTTAGCCAGTACCCATGGAGCTGTCTCATCGATATATTTGTTAGTGCGAGAGATGAGGGTCCAGACTGCTTCAAGTGCACGTGGATAGTCAACTGCTTCCATGTAGGTATTGTAGTCAGCGATTGATTGTTCTGCCACTTGAGCAAGTTCATTGTCAAAGTCTGTTACACCTTCTACATAGGCAGGGATTTGACCATCAAAGTACTTGTTAATCATTGAAACCGTACGGTTGAGGAGGTTTCCGAGGTCATTTGCTAATTCATAGTTGATACGACCTACATAGTCTTCTGGAGTAAAGGTTCCGTCTGAACCAACAGGAAGGCTACGCATGAGGTAGTAACGAAGTGGATCGAGACCATAGCGCTCTACCAACATTTCAGGATAAACGACATTCCCTTTAGACTTAGACATCTTGCCGTCTTTCATGACAAACCAACCATGGGCAATCAAACGGTCAGGCAATTTGATATCCAACATCATAAGAAGGATTGGCCAGTAGATGGAGTGGAAACGAAGGATGTCTTTTCCTACCATGTGGAAGACTGTTCCATTCCAGAACTTATCAAAGTTACCATGCTCATCTTGACCATAACCAAGAGCAGTCGCATAGTTGAGAAGGGCATCAATCCAAACATAGACAACGTGTTTTGGATTAGATGGGACTGGAACTCCCCATGTAAAGGTTGTACGAGAAACCGCTAAGTCTTCCAAACCTGGCTCAATGAAGTTACGAAGCATTTCATTGAGACGACCATCAGGAGTGATGAAATCAGGGTGCGATTTGAAAAATTCGACCAAGCGGTCTTGGTACTTGCTGAGGCGAAGGAAATAAGACTCTTCTGAAACCCATTCAACTTCGTGTCCTGATGGTGCGATACCGCCAGTTACATTTCCAGCTTCGTTACGGAAAACTTCCGCAAGTTGGCTTTCTGTAAAGAATTCTTCATCTGATACTGAATACCAACCAGAGTATTCACCTAGGTAGATGTCATCTTGAGCAAGCAAGCGTTCAAAAACTTGTGCTACTACTTTTTCATGATAGTCGTCAGTTGTACGGATAAATTTATCATATGAGATATCCAGTAATTGCCAGAGTTCTTTGACTCCAACTGCCATGCCATCAACATAGGCTTGAGGTGTGATCCCAGCTTCTTCTGCTTTTTGTTGAATCTTTTGACCATGCTCGTCAAGACCAGTCAGATAAAAGACATCATAGCCCATAAGACGTTTGTATCGTGCTAAGACATCACAGGCAATAGTTGTGTAGGCAGAACCGATATGAAGTTTACCAGATGGATAGTAAATCGGTGTTGTAATATAAAAATTCTTTTCAGACATATTTTTTCCTTTCCAGGCTAATGAAACCTGTTTTTCTAACACTTCATTATACCATATTTTTAGTGATTTTCGATAGAGAAATCCATACAAAAACAAGACAGACAAATGTCCATCTCGTTTTTTATCTTTTAAATTATTCATAGCGAAGTGCTTCGATAGGATCCAGCTTAGAAGCTTTATTGGCTGGTAGAACACCGAATATCATGCCGATACCAGCCGAGACCGCTAAACTAAAGAGAGCGATTGGGATGGATACTCCAACTTCGATTCCTGCAATCAAGTTTTGAAGAAGAACTCCTGCAAGCATGGTCACCCCTGCAGCCAGTACAAGACCGATGAACCCTCCTAACAAGGTTAAAATCATGGATTCAATCAAGAACTGAACCAGGATATTAGCTCGTGTTGCTCCTAGCGCTTTGCGTAGACCAATCTCACGGGTACGCTCTGTCACAGAAACAAGCATAATGTTCATAACACCTGTACCACCAACAAAGAGGGAAATTCCCGCAATAGCACTAATAATCGTAGTTATAAAGCCGAACATTTGTTGCACTTCGTTGAAGGCTTCCGTTGCATCTGCTATCTGATACTCCCCTTGTTGGAGACCTGCAATCTCCGTCATTTTCCTAGCCAGCTCTGGTCCTAAAGTCTGAGTTAAGCTAGTATCATTGACACGGAAGACAATACTTGAAATCTCGTCTGTGTTAAAATTAGCTGCAAGAGAAATATTGGTCGTAATTGGTAGTCCTCCGACTCCAAAGGATTTTACAGCCTTAGCTTCTTTACTTGCATAAACACCAATAACACGGTAACTGATTTCATTTACTTCAACAATCTGATTGAGTGCTTCCTGTGCAGAACCAAAAAGGCTATTGGCTAGTTCTTCATCTAGGATAATCACACTTGCGAAATCCTTATAATCTTGCGCTCTAAGGCCACGACCTGCAATGATTTCATTTTCGACCGCATCCATATAGGTGACATTCCCACCCGTCATGTTAGCGTGTTCGACCTTTTTATCCTTATAAGTCAAGGTCACATTGGCTGAGTTGGTCACATAGTAGCTATCCACTCCCTTGAGCTTAGCAGCTTCCTTGACCCATGCTTCTTGAGGTTTTGGTGGTTCAACAAAATTTTCTTCTTGACCTCCAGACAAGGTTAATGCAGATTGTCTTTGTGTAAAGGAACCGTCCTTACTCTTTGTAGGTGAGAAAAAGACATGGATATCTTTCTGGGACTTGGTCATATTTTTATTGACCTGACGAGACATGGAATCTCCCAAGGCCATGATAACGACAACTGAGGAAACACCGATGATGATACCAATCATGGTCAGGAAGGACCGCATCTTGTGAGCCATGATAGATGAAAAGGCAAATTTCAGATTCTGCATCTTAGTTTTCCTCCTTTTCTACGATACCACTATCAGACGAAATGACACCATCTCGGATGACGATTTGACGTTTCGCATAGGCAGCAATTTCAGGCTCATGCGTAACCATAATGATGGTTTTTCCTTCTTTGTTTAATTCAACCAAGAGTTGCATGATTTGATTTCCAGTTTTAGTATCAAGAGCTCCAGTCGGTTCATCTGCCAAGATGATAGAAGGATTATTGACCAATGCACGTGCAATGGCAACCCTCTGCTTCTGACCACCTGACAACTCCGAAGGTAAGTGATGACTACGCTCAGTCAGTTCAACCTTTTCCAGATACTCTTCTGCTAGTTTGCGACGTTTAGAAGCTGAAACTCCTGCATAAATCAAGGGAAGTTCTACATTTTGTAGAGCATTCATTTTGGACAAGAGAAAGAATTGTTGAAAGACGAAGCCGATTTCTTGATTTCGAACCTTGGCTAATTGTTTTTCACCCAAACCGGCCACTTCTTTTCCGTCTAGAAAATACTGACCACTTGTAGGTGTATCTAACATACCAATGGTATTCATGAGGGTTGACTTACCTGAACCAGATGGTCCCATGATAGCCACGAATTCTCCCTCATGAACTTCTAGGTTAATGTCTTTGAGAACTTGAAGTTCTTGATCACCATTTCGATAGCTACGGCAGATATTTTTGAGGCTAATTAGTTGTTTCATCAGTCTTCACCTCTTTTCCTTCTTGCAAGGAAGCTGTCGGATTACTGATGACTTTTGCTCCATCTGTCAGACCAGATGTGATTTCTTGGTTTTCTGCATCTGCATTGCCCAATCCAACTTCAACTTTTTTGGCCTTTTGATTTTCATCAAGAATCCAAACATAGTTTTTATCTTCTTCCATGACGATACTTGTAATAGGAACAAGCAATGCTTTACTCATGCTTTTCACTTCGACACTGACAGTAAAACCTTGTTTCAGATCACCAATTTCACTAGTTACATCGACCGTATATGGGTATTTAGAACCTGTGTTTGAACCAGCTAAGCTACTGCTTGCTTCACTACTGTTCTTTGGATAATTTGAAATATAGCTAATCTTACCATTCCAAGTTTTATCTGGGTAAACCTTAGAAGTAAAGGTAACTTCTTGGCCTACAGATAGATTGGCAAGGTTGTACTCAGAAAGTTCTCCCTTGACCTGCAAGTTATCGTTACTTACGATATGTACCAATACTTGACTATTTCCCGTTGGAGATTTTGAAACGTTGCGATTCACTTCAACAACTGTCCCCTCCACCGTACTCAATACCGTAGCAGCATTCAATTGGGCTTGAGCTTTTTCAAGTTGCGCTTCTGCATCTGCACGCACATCACGTGCATCGCTGATTTGAGAATCAATAGCAGCTGTGGCAGAACCGGATGACTGAGCTGGCGCTTGTCCAGTTGCTCCTTCTAGACCTGTTTGAGGAAGGCTAGGTGTTGCTGCGGCGGTATTTCGAGACTCATTTAGTTCATTGATATGACGGTTTGCTTTAGCAACGGCACGACTGGCAGCATCATAGGCAGCCTGGGCTTCTGCACTACTGTACTTGACGAGAGCCTGTCCTTCGCTGACCTGATCTCCAACAGAAACCAAGACCTCATCCAAGTCACCCTTGCTTGCATCATAATAGATGTATTGTTCATTCTGAGCAGTTACTGTACCAGATAAAAGAACTGAAGATGCCACAGACCCCTCTTTAGCAAGGACAATCTTAGCAGTTTCATCTTTTGCTGCAGCTTGATTTGGTTGTCTCAATAGAAGAACAGCTGCTGCTCCCACTACAAGTACTGACGCCACTCCAATAGCAGTAAATAAAGGCCATTTCTTAGCTTTTGACTTTCTTTTCATAGCAATACCCCTTTTATAAATATATATGTTAAGATTATAGCACATATCCTAAAAATGGACAATTTATTTCTCATTATCCAAAAACATTTGCTGAATCTTTTATTGTTGTATTAGTTATATAATACACTTTCTTTTTTATTTTTGCAAGCATTTTCTTAAAAATTTTAAACGTAGCAGATTTTTGCATTGACCTTCAAAAAAAGATAGAATATGACTAGAAAACAACAAAGGAGCTTTCTATGAGAGAATACGATATTATCGCCATTGGAGGAGGTAGCGGGGGTATTGCTACCATGAATCGTGCTGGTGAACATGGTGCTAAAGCGGCAGTTATTGAGGAAAAGAAATTAGGTGGAACCTGTGTCAATATTGGCTGCGTTCCTAAAAAAATTATGTGGTACGGAGCTCAAATCGCAGAGAGCATCCACAAATATGGACCTGACTATGGTTTTACAAGTACTGGTAATGAATTTGATTATGCAACACTTCGTAAAAATCGTGAAGCCTATATTGATCGTGCTCGCTCTTCTTATGGTGGAAGCTTTAAGCGTAACGGAGTTGATTTGATTGAAGGACGCGCCGAGTTCGTTGATGCTCATACTGTTAGTGTCAATGGAGAGTTGATCCGTGCTAAGCACATCGTGATTGCAACTGGGGCACATCCTCATATTCCTACCATTTCTGGTGCTGAACTAGGTGGTAGTTCTGATGATGTCTTTGCTTGGGATAAGTTGCCTGAATCTGTAGCCATTCTGGGTGCTGGTTACATTGCTGTCGAATTAGCTGGCGTGCTCCATACCCTTGGTGTGCAGACAGATTTATTCGTCCGTCGTGAGCGTCCACTTCGTGGATTTGACAGCTATATTGTTGAGAGTCTAGTTCAAGAAATGGAGAATACTGGACTAAAACTCCACACCCATAAGGTTCCTGCTAAACTTGAAGAAACTGAACAAGGCATTACCATTCATTTCGAGGATGGTAGTACTCATACTGCCAGTCAAGTTATCTGGGCAACTGGCCGCCGTCCAAACGTTGAAGGACTCCAGCTAGAAAAGGCAGGCGTTACTCTCAATGAACGTGGTTTCATCCAAGTTGACGAATACCAAAACACGGTCGTTGATGGTATCTACGCCCTTGGCGATGTCACAGGTGAAAAAGAACTGACTCCTGTTGCTATCAAGGCTGGACGTACCCTATCCGAAAGACTTTTCAATGGAAAAACCAATGCCAAAATGGACTACACTACTATTCCAACTGTTGTCTTTTCACACCCTGCTATTGGAACTGTCGGTCTAACTGAGGAAGAAGCTATCAAAGAGTATGGACAAGCAAACATTAAAGTCTATACTTCAAAATTTGCTTCTATGTATTCAGCAGTTACCAGCCACCGTCAAGAAGCTCGCTTCAAGCTCGTTACAGCAGGTGCAGACGAAAAGGTCGTTGGCCTTCATGGTATCGGCTATGGCGTCGATGAAATGATTCAAGGTTTTGCAGTTGCAATCAAAATGGGTGCTACAAAAGCTGACTTTGATGCGACTGTTGCTATCCATCCAACCGGTTCAGAAGAGTTTGTAACTATGCGTTAATACACTATGTTCTCTCAAAACAAAGACAAATATTATTTTTTGGCGTTTGTCTTTGTTTCTTTTTTAAAACTATTTGCTGTTTCTAAATCGGCTGTTACATTTTTGTAACCATATTTTTTAAAACTGGTTGACAAATATGTTGCTTCAAGTATAATAGTTACTATAAATTATAAAAGAGGTTAACTATTATGAAAAAAGCTCATATCTATGCTATTCCTGCCATCGGTGCTGCTCTTATTGCAGTATTAGCTCAAATCAGTGTCCCAATTGGTCCAGTACCATTTACTCTGCAAAACTTTGCAATCGGACTCATTGCTACTGTTTTTAGACCTAGGGAAGCTGTCCTTTCTGTCGGACTTTATCTCTTACTAGGTGCTATTGGTCTTCCTGTCTTTGCTGGCGGAGGAGCTGGTTTTCATGTTTTAGTAGGACCAAGCGCTGGTTACCTTTGGTTTGACTTATTATACGCTGGAATTACTTCATACCTTATTCATAAAAATAGTAGCTATGTTCGTATTTTTATTGCTAATCTCTTAGGAGATTCTCTTGTCTTTGTTGGTGGCATACTTAGCCTCCACTTCCTTGCTGGTATGCCTTTTGATAAAGCACTAGCTGTCGGTGTGCTTCCCTTTATCATTCCTGATCTTGCGAAAATTATTGCCATTAGTTTCGTTGGAAAACCACTTCTAAAACGTTTAAGTAAAGAAAGTAACTATAGCATTTAAAAAAAAGAGTCTGGGACAAAAATAGTTCTCAGCCACAAAAAAGCTAGAGATTCCCAATTGTGGAACTCTAGCTTTTTAATTTTGTTTGATTTGTGTTATAGTGAATATGCATGGGATAGCCTTTCTAAATGGTTTATTAAGCAATTCTATTTTACCAAGACTATCGAAACCATGCAAAAAAGCAACGGCACAAAACCGTTGCTTTTTTGATAGAATCGAGGCACTATTGTCCCAGACTCTTTTTATGCTATCCAATTCTGTTTTAAATCACTTAGTAAAGCAAGAATTGATTAGTATTCTTCTCTTCTCTTACGAGACAAAGCATATCCAGCAGTTGCTAATCCAGCAATCGCTGCAAGTGATAGGAATGGAAGATCCTCTGTACCAGTGTTTGGTAATTCTTTTTGAGGTTCATCATTTCTAAACTTGTTGATTGGGATAAGTTTGTCTTCGATTGGTTGAGGTTTCGGATCTGGTTGTGGTTGTGGTTTTGGATCCGGTTGTGGTTGTGGTTTTGGATCCGGCTGTGGTTGTGGTTTTGGAGCCGGTTGTGGTTGTGGTTTTGGAGCCGGTTGTGGTTGTGGTTTTGGAGCCGGCTGTGGTTGTGGTTTCGGAGCCGGTTGTGGTTGTGGTTTTGGAGCCGGTTGTGGTTGTGGTTTTGGATCTGGTTGTGGTTGTGGTTTTGGATCTGGTTGTGGTTGTGGTTTTGGATCCGGTTGTGGTTGTGGTTTTGGATCCTCTTTCTTAGGACATCCACAATCACGGATAAAGATACGGTTTGTTTCTTTACCATCACCATCCTTGATAATGATCCAGTATCCTGATTGACCTTCCTTGTTCTTACCAGGTTCAGTAGTGATACTTGGTGTCTTACCATCTTTACCATCACGAACAAAGGTACGGCTAGTTTCCTTACCATCACCATCTTCAGTGATTACCCAAACACCAGTATTTCCTTCTTTATCTTTACCTGATTCAGTACGAACTTTTGGTGTCTTACCATCAATACCATCACGGATAAAGTTACGGCTAGTGATGTTTCCTTCAGAATCACGTACGATTACCCAAACACCTGAACGACCTTCTTCGTCTTTACCAGGTTCGGTAGTAATAGTTGGTGACTTACCGTCCTTACCATCTTTACCGTCCTTACCGTCTTTACCATCTTTAACAAATGTACGACCTGTTTCTTTGCCATCACCATCATGTGTAATTACCCAAGTACCAGTATTACCATCTTTATCTTGGCCTGTCTCAGTTGTTACACGTGGAGTCTTACCATCCTTGATAATAGTTTGAACCTTCTGACCGTCAACATTAATAACAGTTACAGTATGAGTTCCATCTTCATTATCAGTTACAGTAACGCTTGGTGACTTACCATCTTTACCATCTTTGATGATAGTTTCAGTCTTAGTTCCGTCTGGATTTTCAACAGTGATTGTATGTGTACCGTCACCATTTTCAGTGACAGTGACTTTCGCAGATTTACCATCTACTCCGTCTTTACCATCTTTACCGTCGACTCCGTCTTTACCATCCTTAACGAATGTACGGCCTGTTTCATTTCCTTCTGGATCACGAGTAATTACCCATGTACCATCGTTACCGTCTGTGTCTTTACCACGTTCAGTAGAAACTCGAGGTGATTTACCATCTCTGATAATTGTTTCTGTTGTTTGACCATCGACATTGACAACTTTAACTGTGTGAGTGCCATCTTCGTTATCTTTAACAGTAACGCTTGGTGACTTACCATCTTTACCGTCTTTGATAACAGTTTCAGTCTTAGTTCCATCTGGATCTTCAACAGTGATAGTATGTGTACCATCTTCATTATCTTTGATAGTTACTTTTGGTGATTTACCATCTTTACCGTCAATACCATCTCTAACGAATGTACGACCTGTTTCTGTACCTGCAGGATCATGTGTGATTACCCATGTACCTGTGTTACCTTCAGAGTCTTCACCACGTTCAGTTGTGACTGATGGGTTCTTACCGTCTTTGATGATGGTTTCTGTTGTTTCGCCATCTGGGTTTACAACTTTAACTGTGTGAGTACCGTCTTCGTTATCTTTAACGGTTACAGTTGGTGTCTTACCATCTTTACCATTCTTGATAACTGTCTCAGTTGTTTCACCATCTGGGTTCACAACTTTAACTGTGTGAGTACCGTCTTCGTTATCTTTAACAGTTACGACTGGTGATTTACCATCTTTACCGTCTTTACCATCTTTAACAAATGTACGACCTGTTACTGTACCAGCAGGGTCATGTGTGATTACCCATGTACCTGTGTTACCTTCAGAATCTTCACCACGTTCAGTTGTGACTGATGGGTTCTTACCGTCTTTGATGATGGTTTCTGTTGTTTCGCCATCTGGGTTCACAACTTTAACTGTGTGAGTACCGTCTTCGTTATCTTTAACGGTTACAGTTGGTGTCTTACCATC
>NZ_JAHZPU010000011.1 GCF_019929575.1 Streptococcus infantis | reverse complement strand
TCAGCTCAAACAGCTTGAAAGATACTCGCTTAATCAGAGGAACAACTTTGTTGCACTTGACTTGACAATTGGGGAATAGAAAAAAGTCTGCTGATTGACCAGAACAGAAAAAGACTGGGAGGCCAGTCTCAAACACATATTATACAAATTCTCCGTTAAATACTTTCACGAATATTCAAGAGCATGACAAAGGCAACTAGAAGGAATAGCGATAAAACAGAGCTAACTGCCAGAGTTCCAAAGCTAGTAGCAATGGTTACCAAAGCTATTGTAAATAAGCTAGGTAAAACAACCGTAATGGCGCCAATAGAGGATTGAACTGCTCCCATTGACTCCTCAGGTATTTGTTTAAAAACGAGTTCCTGTAGTCGAGGAGAGAGAACACCTGCAAAGAAGGCATCCAAAGCACTAAAGATGAGAATCCAGTCAAAACGAACTATCGCAAAGCCAACTAAAAGGAGTAATTGGATGGCAAGTGAGGCATATAGAGCTAGTTTTATGGAAATTGTATTTTTCAGATAGCCACTCACAAAACTTCCGACAATAAGGGCTGCTAATTCCAGAGTGGAAAGCAAGGCAAGAGATTGACCTGTTTGTAAATTCAAAAAGGGCTGATTCCTTAAAAACAGAGTAGAAACAGGAACTGTAACATTTATCACTGCTTGACTAATAGAGATAATAAACAAAACTAAGAGCACCTGATTCATATTCCATATCAATTTAGATGATTGGAATAAGTGCTGGCAAAAGGATTTTACAGAGAGTCCTTCTTGATAGCTAATAGTTTTTTCTACTTTCAAGAGATCATTTTTTATGAAAAGGATACCTACAAATGCGATTAGAAAGGTAAGAGCGTTTAGTAAGGAAATAAACTGGATGGATAGAATACCTAGTAAGACTCCTCCTAGAATATTACTGATTGTTTTCACTAAACTAACAGTTGACTGTTTAAATCCAATAGCTTCTGCCAGATATTCTTGCCCAATAATTCTAATGAAAATCGGAGTGAGCATGGCACCTGAAAAATAACTCAATGTATCAGACAAGAGGTTAATCAGACAAATAAATGCTACTAATAGCAAGGAAAAGGACTGCCCTGAAAGCGACAAGGACACTATAGAGTAAAGCAAAAATTTTGCAAAACTAATAACTGTATATTTCCAAACACGATGATGTTGAAAATCAGCCAAAACTCCCAGAAAGATTTGTAGAACTTGAGGAAGGGTTTCTGAAATCGTGATGAGTAAAATCGCCAAAGGTGCAAAAGAGGCATCTGCCACATAATTCAAAAAGGCCAGATAAAAAATCGTATCCCCAACCGTTGAAATCCACTGGTTGATGGTTAATTGTCTAAAATCTCTATTTTGAAGAAATACTTTCATCACAACTCCTTTTTAAATTCAAATGGGAATCTTTTCCCAAGGATAGACCAATAAATCCCTAGATTTCCGATACCAAAATCAAATAATGTATCTGAACTTTCTTCACATTCAAATACCAAAATACCATTTTTATCTCTTTTGGATCTACTTAATAAAAACTCAATCACATTCTCACTCACATTTAAATTATCCTGATAGTTTAGAGTTTGCAACAAACTGGATAAACCATGACAATAACAACTTGACTGAATAAGATTGAATTTGAAAGCAAGTTATTGAAACCTTGAAATTATTTTTGAATACCTTTTGTCATATAATAATTCAAAATAAAGTAAGATCCCTGAAGTTCCTTCGCACCACGATGGGGACTTATCCCTTTATTTATGATTCTTAAAATCCACTAAAATAACAAAGGCAGAATTTGACCAATGGCATTATTAACTATATGAAGTCCAATAGGCCAATAAATAGACTTTGTCACTCTAAAAAAGACTGCCATTATTAGACCACCACCCATATATACGAAAAAGTCTGTCAAGACCCAACCATGACTACTGATATGCAAGATTCCAAATAAAGCAGCCGAACCAAGCACATCCAGTCCCCACTTCTTCCCTTTTTCCAGAGCTGTCATCACCAATCCACGATAGATCATCTCTTCAAAAATGGGACCTGCAATCACTGGATAGAAAAAATACATCAAAAATGCCGTAGCGCCTGTAAAAGTCGGAGCAGCGAGTTGGTAAGCAAGTCCATTTTGGGTAGGTGGGAATAGGAAAAATTTAATGAAATTCCAAATAAATAAAGCAAGAAAAGCTAAAAAAGAATAGAAAAGATAGGACCCTTTAAATTTTCTACTGTTGATTTGTTGCCATTTTCCTGCCTGAACCATTGCAATAAACGCAAACAGAACCACAAGGAAGTTCAACATCATATCCGAAAAATAATAGCCAAATTTAGATAGACCAGCAGTAAAATCATTGTTTAAAACCAGACCACTGAAGTACTGGTAAACAATGACAAGTAAAATGGCTACAAAAAAGTAGTAGTGTGAGATTATCTTTTTCATATATCACCCTTCTAAAATCCAAACACCAATAAACTAACAATGAATAAGAAGGTATTCCATGAAGCATGTAAAGCTATGGCCCAATAAATAGAGCGTGTATAGCGAAACATCATGCAAAATATCAAGCCCATTACAAAGTAGAGTATGAAATCTGTCGTTATCCAACCATGCTGTAAAACATGCATAGCGCCAAATATGGCAGCAGAAACAAGAACATCAATATAGTAGTTTTTAAATTTAGACAAGCTTGTCATCAAAAAACCACGACACACGATTTCTTCTGCTACAGGTGCGATAATGCAAGTATAAACTATCCGCGTAATAAAATAGCTAATTCCTGTCAAACTGGTGGCTACTTCCACTACTGTACTTCCATTTTGCGTACGAGGAAAGATACGAGTTGCTAGATTTGCCCACACAAATAATAAGAAAAAAGAAAGAAAGAAAACACCTAGGTAAGACCAACGAAACTGGAAACGACCATACTCTTTCCAATGTTCACTTTTGACAAAAATAATTGTAGATACAGTTCCCAGGATAAGTACTAATAAAACCTGAAACACATAGTAGATCTCATCAGACAAAGCTACAGTAAAATCTAAGTCTGGTATGACATTAAAAATGAGGTAATAGATCAAAAGCAACAAGCCAGTTGCTAGGTGAAATTTCATTTCTTTCATTTTCTTCATTTAATCAACTCCTATAGTATTCTATCTTCTACTACGCTTAAACAACTCAACTGATGGATCTACAGCCCAAGCAAAAGCACCACGATGAGGACTCATCCCTTGATTTATGATTCTCAAAATCCTCTAAAACAGCAAAGGAAGTATATGCCCGATACCGTTATAGACTATATGCAGTCCAATAGGCCAATAAATCGACTTTGTCACTCTAAATAAGACTGCAAATATGAGACCGCCACCCATATAGAAGACAAAGTCTGTCAAGATCCAGCCATGACTACTAATGTGCAAGATTCCAAATAATATAGCTGATCCGAGTACATCCAGCCCCCATTTCTTTCCTTTTTCCAGAGCGGTCATCACCAACCCACGATAAATCATCTCTTCAAAAATGGGTCCCGCAATCACAGGATAGAAAAAATACATCAAAAATGCCGTAGCTCCTGTAAAAGTAGGAACAGCGAGTTGATAAGAAATTTCATTTTTGGTAGGTGGGAAAAGAAAAAAGGTGACGAAATTCCAAATAACAAAAGCAAGAAGAGCTAGGAAGGAATAAAAAAGATAGGACCCTTTAAACTTTCTACTGTTGATTTTCTGCCATTTCCCTGACCAAACCATCACAAGCAAAGCAAGCAGAACCACAAAAAAATTCAATATCATATCCGACAAATAATAGGTAAAGTCAGATAGACCAGTAACAAGGTCGCTGCGTAAAACTAGACCACTGAACTTCTGGTCAGCAATAACTAGTAGAAAAGCTATAATAAAGTAGTGGCGTGAGATTATCTTTTTCATTCTATTTTCTCCTATACTATGAAATAAAGACAGCCCCTACCCAAGAAAAGGCAAGGGCTTTGTATATTAATAACGTCGGCGGTCAGAATCAGAGTCAGGTTTATCGTTAAAATTTTTCTTCCAGAAATTAGTGATTGACCAAGGTGTCCCGAAACCTCCCCAATTTCCTCCGCCTGGGATAATGGCAGTATTGATAAGCTCTCCTCCACGAACTGTTTCCAACTCTGCTTCTGTCAATTCCATTGTTTCTGCAACTTGTAAATTCAACACATTTACACTCCTTCATTATTTTATTTGTAAACCACTTCTGCGACCTAGGATTTGCTTCAAGTGCTTTACAAGGACAGTATAACACGGAGATCAGTCTATTTTAAAAAATCGCATATTTGACATTTTTTCTCTCAGAAATTTCACATTTGAGATTTTCACAGATTTGATTATTTTTCTGATAAAGTCAATAAATCAAGTTCTAGTTTCGTATAAAGTTTATTATAAAAATGTTCAATTTGAATTATTTTCTAATAAACCTAACTTTAGATAAATTTGACAAATAATTTATTACATGATACAATGAAAGCGTAAACATATACATTTAACTAGAACGTGGGGGGAATCCATGAAAAAACTCATTAAATCTATTGCCGTTCTGTCTTTCGGTGCATTGTTTATGACAAGCATTGTACATGCCGCAACAGTTATAACCTATGATGGTGAAGGAATCCGGGGGATTCGGTCTGTACAATCTTGGTCAACCAATTCTAAACGTAGATATACAATACATCATAATCAAAGACCAAATCCAGGAAGTAGTGGAGTAGGTTTTAAAGTATCTGTTATGACTAGGTCTTGGATTGGTGGTTCCACTCATGCATCTTCAGTCTTTTATGGACGTACGTACGGTTCTTTTTCCGTTGATTTAAATCCTGGAACATATGGTCTTTATTTCAATACAACTTCTCGAGGTTCTTATGATATTTGGGGAAGTGTTACAACTCCATAACATATGAAAAGATAACTAAGTATTTTTAGTTATCTTTTTATTGTCTGAATAATTTTTTTCCCAATTTTGCTGTCATAAATCATATTCCCAATAATAAAACCAATGGTATTTGTAAATATATCTCCAACATCAAAAAAACCAAGATGGAATATATATTGTATAACTTCTAAACTAACGACTCCAAAGAAGAAAATACTTATATTTTTGTATTTGAATCCAAACAACGCTCCAAGAGGAATAAAAATCAGGATATTTAGCAAAGGTACTTTAGAATCTATAAAAATAGAATCTTTTATAAACGATATTAAATTAAGATTAATCCCCTGTATACCAAGATTTTTAAAAAGTAATGAATAGAGCAATACAAAAAAATAAAGCAAATATATTATTTTTACAAGACGGATATCTAATTTATGTGTATATAGAGAGCGAACTATTGTAAATAAAATAAATGATATAATTAAAATAGCAAACAATGGTCTCCAAAAATCAACACCACTTTCAGGAAATCCAAAAATTGAAGTAAAATAAAAATATAAATACTCCATAAAAAACCATCTGCATACTAAAAATGAAATAATAAAATTAACTAAATCTAAAACATGGATAAATATTTTTTTCATGATGTGCCCCTTTCAAAATATATTATATCATATTTTTACATAATAGTTTTATTTTTAACAACTTGATTTTTACTTTTGTATTTATCTATTTAACCAAAAAAGCCAGCTTCAAGCTGACTCCTTATTCTAGAGTATCAAAGGCGAGGCTTGGTTTGGCATTGAGATCCAAACCTGCGAAGTTTTCTTTGTTCCACTCGCTGACACTGGCATAGGCGATCATGCCTGCATTGTCTCCGCAGAGGCGCAAGGGCGGAATGATAACCTTGACATCTGTGATTTCAGCTGCCAGGCGTTCTCTGAGGCCTTTATTAGCAGCCACGCCACCTGCTACGACTAGTGTTTTGACAGGATATTTTTCCAAGGCTTTCTTGGTTTTTGCCATGAGAATATCCATGACCGCTGCTTGGAAGGAGGCTGATAAATCTTCCTTGGACAAGCTTTCTCCCTTTTGCTCGGCATTGTGGTGAAGATTGATAAAAGCAGACTTCAACCCTGAGAAGGAAAACTCCAGATTGTCTTCCTTGATCATGGCACGTGGGAAGTCATAAATATCCCGCCCCTGATGGGCCAACTCGTCAATCTCACGTCCTGCTGGATAGGTCAAGCCCATGACGCGACCGACCTTGTCATAGGCCTCACCAACTGCATCATCTCGTGTCTCCCCGACAATCTTGTAATCTCCAGCTTCACTAACGTAAACCAACTCTGTATGTCCACCACTGACAAGTAAGGCTAAAAGAGGAAACTCTAAGTTTTCCACGCTCTGAGCTGCCATGAGGTGCCCCGCCATGTGGTTGACAGGGATCAGGGGCAAACCATGAGCCCAGGCAAAGGCCTTGGCTGCGGCCAAGCCAACCAAGAGGGCTCCAACTAAACCAGGTCCATAAGTAACGGCCACGGCTGTCACGTCCTCTTCTGTAATTCCTGCTTCTGCTAGCGCCTCCTCGGTACAGGCGGTGATAACCTCGACATGGTGGCGACTAGCTACTTCTGGCACTACGCCTCCAAAGCGTTTGTGACTCTCAATTTGACTCGCAATGACATTGGATAAGAGCTCGTCATCGTTTTTCAAGACGGCAACACTAGTCTCATCACAGGATGTCTCAAATGCTAAAATATATCTATCCTTCATCTATTTCTCTCTTCATGATGATGGCGTCCTCGACTGGGTCATGGTAGTAGGCCTTGCGCTCAGCGATGACCGCCATTTTTTCTTTCTTGTAAAATGCTTGCGCTCGTTGATTTGACTTCCTGACTTCGAGGAAAACTTCCTTATCTGTCGGTAATTGAGCAAATAAGGCTGACGCAATTCCCTGACCCTGATAGGTTCCTTTGACAGCGATTTGCAGGACTTCTGCTTCAAATAAATTTTCCTGAACGGCTAAAAAACCAATCACTTCTATCCCATCGTAGGCTAAAGCATACCAGGTCTGGTCTTGGGACAGGTCTGCTTGGATTTGTTCCAAAGTCCAAGGACTGACTGGGTATACATCTGCCATAACAGCATAGATGACTTGAGCCAGGTCAGGTTGTTGCTGAATTCGTTTGATTTCAATCATAGGCGCTTAATGTAGGATTCTCCAGACTCAGTGTGATTCTTGAGCCAGTTTTCCTCAGCTTCGACACGCTTGAGATAGTTTGGCACAAAGTCGTGCAAGGAGTCTGCTTCCTTGTCCCAAGCCCAGAGGGCTAGGTTAGCTGCATTTGGCAAGGTTTCTTGGTAGTTGGCTTGTGGCAGTTGTTCTTGAATCTGCTCCACAAAGGCTCCCACTTCACCGACAAAAGTGACTTGTTCAGCATCCTTGACTTGCTCCAAGACTTCTGCAAAGGACAGATGCGCCTCTGGAAAGACAGGCTGGGCATTTTCATAAAACCCTGCGTAAACATTGTTGCGACGCGCATCCATCAAAGGTACTACAAGACCTACTTGCTGGCTTGGTACCAGAGCCAAAAGGCTAGACATCCCCACTAACTCAATGTTCAGGGTATGAGCCAAGGTCTTGGCAGTTGCTACCGCGATTCGCAAACCTGTGTAGCTACCTGGCCCCTCTGCTACAACGATTCGATCCAAATCTTTAGGCGTCAAATCTAGACTAGCCATCAAAAAATCGATGGCAGGCATAAGGGTAATACTGTGGTTTTTCTTGATATTGATCGTGGTCTCGGCAAGAAGCTGTTTGTCCTCTAAAATAGCGAGAGAAAGAGCCTTGCTAGACGTATCAAATGCTAATACTTTCATAACACATTCCTATCTTTTTGTCTGTTTACTATTATACTACAAAAGAAGGCACATGGGAATTTTCTTTGTTTTGAAACAAAAATCATGGTGAAAAGAAATCTTCAAATAGATCGCAACTTTTTACCTTCATTTCCGAATATAAAAGTGAACAAGAAAAAAGGAGGAAAGTTCAATGACAAATTTCGAAAATATTGACAATCAATTTGTATCGCTATCTGAAAATGAATTATCAGATATTGATGGTGGTCTCGCTCCCTTGGTTGTATTTGGAGTAGCAGTATCTTGGAAAGCCATTGCTGGCGGCACAGCACTTGTAGGCTCTGGATTAGCAGCTGGTTATTTTTTAGGAGGTTAGTATGATTAAAGATTTAGACAAATATCGTGAAATTTCTAATAAAGAATTGCAAGAAATCAAGGGTGGTTTTGGTGTAGGTGTTGGTATAGCTTTATTTATGGCAGCTTACACCATTGGAAAAGATCTCCGTAAAAAGTTTGGATAAGTCATGCTAGATAAAAGACACATTTTTAGAAGGATGAATTTTATTTTCTTCATCTCTTACAGTTTGATCAGTATTCTCAACGATTTAAACATTACGACTATACCATTGCCAATTGATTTATCTGTTTGTATTGTTTTATTTTTATGCTTCAACTCTATTTTTGAACAGAACAATCAGTACTGTAAAAATAAGGATAGGGCCTGAAAATATAACCTTTGTTTGAGGGAAAAATGGACACCGAATTTGAAAAATCCACCCTATCTTAATAGTTGGGGTGGATTTTTTGTGTAGCTGAGTTCGCTATTTTTTATAACCTATTTTAAAGATAGGCATTCGTTCAATCAGCAGATATAAATAAACAACTGAAGCTAAGCATTCAAACCAAAGTAAAATACAAGCCAGACCATATAGGTTACAAGAAGGAGGAAAATGGAATACAGTGTTACAAAGAGAATTTTCCAGTGTAAAGCTGTTTTCCTATGTTCTAGCCGAACAAATAGTAGATTGCCACCGTAAACACAAGCAACAAAAACAGCAAATATCAAGAGACGAATCGCGATAGCTAGTTGAAACATAGAGAGCCTCCTTTCTCCAATTCTAAAGGCAAATATTTCAAAATCATCATCTAACGAAAAGGAGCCCAAGCAGTTGTAGCAGTATGTAGAATTTCCATCCAAATAGGTGAAACACAAAATCAAGCATAGCTAGTCCTCCTTAATCAAGAAAAACCTCTTTTCTAACTTTATTATAGCACTTGCATCTGATGGCTTCAAATACTTTTACAAGGTATAATGAAACCCATTTCAAGCTCCTTACTTTCATGTTTCCTGCTTTTACTAATTCCCCTTTTTATGTTATAATTGAGATAATTGTAACGAATCAAGGTCAATAAAGACAAAAAATGAACTGGAATCAAACCAGCTTCAAACTGAGCATTTTTGAATATAGCTGACCTGAAAGCAGAAAGGAAACATATGATTTACAAAGTTTTTTATCAAGAAACAAAAGAACGCAGCCCACGTCGTGAAACAACACGCTCACTATACTTAGACATCGATGCTAGTTCAGAACTTGAAGGACGTATTGCTGCTCGCCAACTTGTCGAAGAAAATCGTCCAGAATATAATATCGAGTATATCGAACTCTTGTCTGACAAATTGCTAGACTACGAAAAAGAAACTGGCGCATTCGAAATTACGGAGTTCTAATATGGCCTACACTCTTAAACCAGAAGAAGTCGGCGTTTTTGCCATTGGTGGTCTAGGAGAAATCGGTAAAAATACATACGGAATCGAATATCAAGACGAAATTATCATCGTTGATGCAGGGATTAAATTCCCTGAGGATGACCTGCTTGGTATCGACTACGTTATCCCTGATTACTCTTATATTGTAGAAAATATCGACCGCGTCAAGGCTCTCTTGATTACACACGGACACGAGGACCATATCGGAGGGATTCCTTTCTTGCTCAAGCAAGCAAACATCCCTATCTATGCTGGTCCACTGGCCCTTGCATTAATCCGTGGAAAACTCGAAGAGCATGGACTTTTGCGTAATGCTACACTTCACGAAATCAACCACAACACGGAGTTGACCTTTAAAAACCTTAAAGCAACTTTCTTTAGAACAACCCACTCGATTCCAGAGCCATTGGGAATCGTCATCCATACCCCTCAAGGGAAAATCGTCTGTACGGGAGATTTCAAGTTTGACTTTACACCAGTTGGGGAACCTGCAGACTTGCACCGCATGGCAGCGCTAGGTGAAGACGGAGTGCTTTGCTTACTCTCTGACTCGACCAATGCTGAAGTGCCAACCTTTACAAACTCTGAAAAGGTTGTCGGCCAGTCGATCATGAAGATTATCCAAGGTATCGAAGGACGTATCATCTTTGCATCCTTTGCCTCAAATATCTTCCGTCTCCAACAAGCAACGGAAGCTGCTGTTAAGACTGGTCGTAAAATCGCTGTCTTTGGGCGCTCTATGGAAAAGGCCATTGTCAACGGGATTGAACTTGGCTACATCAAGGCACCTAAGGGAACCTTTATCGAGCCAAATGAAATTAAAGATTACCCTGCGGGTGAGATTCTTATCCTTTGTACGGGAAGTCAGGGTGAACCTATGGCCGCTCTCTCACGTATCGCTAACGGAACCCACCGTCAAGTGCAACTCCAACCTGGCGATACCGTTATCTTCTCATCTAGCCCAATTCCAGGAAATACCACCAGCGTTAACAAGCTGATTAACATCATTTCTGAAGCTGGTGTTGAAGTTATCCATGGTAAGATTAACAACATCCATACATCTGGACACGGTGGCCAGCAAGAGCAAAAACTCATGCTCCGCCTCATCAAGCCAAAATACTTCATGCCTGTTCACGGTGAATATCGCATGCAGAAAGTCCACGCTGGACTTGCCGTAGATACTGGCGTAGAGAAGGACAATATCTTTATCATGAGTAATGGTGATGTGCTTGCCCTCACTGCAAACTCTGCCCGTATCGCAGGCCATTTCAATGCTCAGGATATCTACGTCGATGGCAATCGTATCGGCGAAATCGGTGCAGCTGTGCTTAAAGATCGTCGCGATCTATCTGAAGATGGTGTTGTACTGGCTGTCGCAACCGTTGACTTCAAGTCTCAGATGATCCTATCTGGACCAGATATTCTCAGCCGTGGATTTGTCTACATGAGAGAGTCTGGTGACTTGATTCGCCAAAGCCAACGTATCCTTTTCAATGCTATTCGTATCGCTTTGAAAAACAAAGATGCCAGCGTCCAGTCTGTCAATGGCGCTATCGTAAATGCCATTCGACCATTCCTTTATGAAAATACGGAACGTGAACCAATCATCATTCCGATGATTCTCACACCAGATGAAGAATAATAAAAAATTCTCTGAAATCCTATGACTTCAGAGAATTTTTATTATTTAACAACGATTTCGTAACGTGTTTTGCTTGTGAAAGTTTCACCTGCTTTGAGGATAACTTGATCTTTCAGGTCACTATGAATAGCATCTGGTAAAGCTTGCGCCTCAAGAGCAATCCCATTATGTTGAATCATTGGTTGACCAGCGATAATGACACTCTCATCCACAAAGTTAGCGGTGTAGACTACAAAGCAAGGTGCTTCTGTCTTGAAGAGCAGGAAGCGACCTGATCCTTGGTCATAGAGGAAACCAGCATTATCATGTCCTGCAGGAAGAGCAAATGGATGGTCCAATCCAGATACGAGTTGAATCTGTTCATCTTCGTCTGCAAAGATATCTTTCAACAAGGCACCATTGTAGATATGTTTGACCACATCACGGTTAGCATCTGGGGTTTTAGCTGGGACACCGTCAGGAGCGATTGGATAGATACCCTCTGTATTCAGTTGGAAAACATGGCGGTCAACTGTCTGAGTGAAATCACCTGACAAGTTAAAGTAGCTATGATTGGTTGGATTAACCAAGGTATCCTGGTCCGTCGTCACCTTATAGCTAACTTCGTAGGCACCACTTTCTTCCAAGTTGTAGCTAATCCAGATCTTAAGATTTCCAGGGAAACCTCCAGTCCCGTCTGCTCTTTCTGTGTAAAGAGTCAAACCATGATCATTCACTTCGACTAGCTCAAACAAGCTAGAATCCCAACCAGTTGAGCCACTGTGGTTACAGTTGCTAGCATTGTTAACTTCGAGTTCATAGGTCTTCCCATTGAGTTCAAATGTTGCACCTGCGATACGACCTGCAACTGGACCTACACTTGCTCCATGTTTAGGGCTATTGCCCACATAGCTTTCAAAATCATCAAAACCAAGAATAACATTGGCAAAATTGCCAGCCTTATCTGGAGTTACATAGCGTAGAATTGTGGCTCCATAAGTCATGATTTCCAGTTGATAACCTGCCTCCGTTTCAAAACGGTAAGCGAGGACATCCTTGCCATCAACTTTCCCAAATACACGTTCTGTGTATGCTTTCATCCTTCTCTCCTTTTTCTATTTCAATTAAGTAAACAAACCATAGAAAGCGCATTCACGTTCTATGGTTTTATTGTATGATTTACAGACACCTTTGTCAAGAAACCATAAATATTTTCTTAACAAAAGTAGTTCCTTCTATTTCTGTTCTATGCTTCTACACGTTCAGTCCATGAAGTAGCTGTTGTTTGAAGTACTTTATTGAGTTCATCAATGTTTTCAAATCCTGTTGTACGAAGCCATTCGCGAGCTGCCGCTTCACCATCTTTGATGTAAGCTTCAACTGATCCAGCCCATGTAGCACGTCCACAAAGAACTCCGTTGAAGTTTGCGCCTGATTCGTGGGCAAAGACAAGTGTCTCTTGGAAAAGTTTAGCTGATACACCTGCACTCAAGTAGATGTATGGAAGGTTAGTTGCTTCGTCTTGAGCTTTGAAGAAAGCAGCTGCTTCTTCGCGTGTATGAACGATTTCGCCATCGCCAAATCCTTCAACGTATTTCACGTTAACTGGAACTTCTACTTTCAAGACATCGATGTTAAAACGTGAGTCTGAGAAGACCTTCATAGCACCGATAACCTTGTGAGGTTTCACTTTAGCGTATTCAGCAGAACCTGCATCCGCAATCTTTTCATCGTAAGCAAGGATTTCAAGGAAGAATGGAATATCCTCTGCCACACACTCAGAACCAATACGTTCGATGTAGGCTTGTTTTTGTTGGTTAAGTTCGTCAGCGCTGTCTACATCATAGTAAAGCAAGAACTTAACAGCATCTGCACCTTGTTCTTTGATACGTTTTGCAGACCAAACATTCAAGCAGTCTGGCAAGCGTTTTGTACTTGTTGTATCGTATCCAGTTTTCTCATAAGCAAGGAGAAGACCAGCATTTGGATCAAGAGCTTTAGTAGCAGGAAGTCCATACTCAGGGTCAAGAAGCATAGATGAAGCGTATTTCGTCAATTCATCTGCTACCAAGACTTTTAATTCTTCCATTTGAGCTACTGTTGGCTCTTCTGTTTGGTATTGAGCCATAAGGCGTTTCAAAGCACCACGTTGGTCAAAGGCAAGAGCTGAGATGATACCATTCTCATCAGAGAGTTTTTGCATGCAAGCAAGTTTATTGGGGCTTAATGTTAATTTACTCATAGATTCTTCCTTATTTTTCAAACTCGTGAATAATGACACCTTGAACAACACGGTTCACTGTACCTGTTGGTGATGGTGTATCAGGTCTGTTTCCAACCTTAAGCGAAGTCAAAAGTGCAAATAATTGACCGTAAACGATGTAAGGGAAAACACGGTAAACATCATTCAAAACGCCACCGCAGCCAAGCGCTACTTCCTTCACATTCTCAAGTCCAAAGGCTTGATCGCTTAAAAGCACAACGCGACGGGCAATTTGATCCCCAGCAACTTCACGAACCAAGTCCAAGTCATACTTACGAGTATAATCTGTTGTAGTACCGAAGACCAAAACTACAGTATCTTCATTGATAAGAGATTTTGGACCGTGACGGAAGCCGACTGGACTTTCATACATAGTCGCAACTTGACCAGCAGTCAATTCCAAAATTTTCAGTTGTGCTTCATGAGCAAGTCCGAAGAATGGACCTGCACCTAGATAAATCACACGATTAAAGTCTAGGTCAACCAACTCTTTGACATCTGCTACATTGTCAAGAACTTTGCGAGCAAGACTAGAAAGCACTTCAAATCGTTCAACTTTAACAGCAAATTCTGTTGGATCAAATACCAAAAGTGCGGTCAACATCATTGAAGTGAAGCTTGAAGTCATGGCAAAGCCAGCATCGTTAGAAGCAGCTGGTTGCAAGAGCAAGAGGTTGCGGTCATCACCATGTGCTTGGAGAGCTAATTTTCCTTCAGCAGCACAGGTGATGGTCACTTGATAAAGTTCATCAACCAAGGCCTTAGCCAAATCAACTGTTGCTACACTCTCAGGTGAGTTCCCGCTTCGTGCAAATGACACCAAAACAGTCGCCACATCTTTTTTCAAATAAGTTTGTGGATTTGCTACGATATCAGTTGTCGCAATAGCATTGAAATTCCATTTACGTTCGTCATAGACTTCCTTGAAGTAAGGAACCAAGGTATCACCTACATAAGCTGAAGTACCAGCACCAGTCAAGATAACTTTAATGTAGTCATGTTTATCTGCAATGCCTTGCAAGAAGGCTGCAATTTCATCACGTCGTTCTTGATAAGCTTCAAAAGCTTCTTTCCAAACATCTGGTTGTTGGTAGATTTCGCGTGTTGTGATTTCTGCCCCCAACTCAAGCAATTCTTCTTTTGTATAATCTAGCATTGAGTCCCTCTAATCTATTATTATATTGTTTTTTATTTAAAATATGGGAATGGGAGTAAGTCCCATTCCCATTTATATTCTATATAAAATGCTCTAACGATTTTCACGTTGTCACATCGTATACTCAATGAAAATCAAAGAGCAAACTAGGAAGCTAGCCGAAGGCTGTACTCGAGTACAGCAAGGCGAAGCTGACGTGGTTTGAATTTGATTTTTGAAGAGTATTATTCATCTTCATCGTCATCGAAGCTTGCCAATAGATCATTAACTTTGACAATGCTCTCTGAAGCACGACTCTTATAATCTGCATCAGCGCCAGTTAGGCTTGCATTGATAAATTCAATCACCATTGGAAGATTCATTCCTGCATAAAGTTCGATATCACGACCTTCCATAATCAGACGGCTCACCACGTTACATGGTGTTCCACCAAGGAGGTCAGCAAAGACTAGGAAATCATCCAAACCTTCGACAGCTGCTTCAAATTTCGCAGTGAAATCTTCTGGTCCATCTTCTGGAAGAAGAGCTACCGCATGAATGTTGTCTTGTGGACCCATAATCATTTCTGTGCTACCTTTAAGTTCTTCACAAAAACGTCCATGGCTCACTAAAATCAATGATTTCGTCATAAATTATGCGCCCATTCCAAGCAAGAATTTTCCGATGAATGAAAGTCCAACTGCAAGAGCAATAATAATACCGATTGCTTTTGTAGAGTTCATACCTTTCTTACCAAGCAACCAGAAGATGAATGCTGTGAAGATTGCTGGAAGCAAGCGTGGGAAGATTGAGTTCAAGATGTCTTGGAAGTCAATCATTTTCTCACCGATTGGCAATTTGTATGAAATTTCAAAGTTGATCATTGTTGCTACAAGAGCACCCATCATGAACACACCAAGTACAGATGCAGCTTCAATCAAAGCTGTCAAAGTGCTCTGCATGTTGTTGATAAGGTTAACCCCTTCTTTGTATGCAAATTCCAACTGTTTCCAACGGAAGATGTCATACGCTACTGCAACTGCGATCCAAAGGAAGATACCCCAAGGTTGACCAGCGATAGCCATTGTTGCAGCGATAGATCCCATGATAGCAGGTACAAGTGAACCAAAGATAGTATCTCCAAGAGGAGCGAATGGTCCCATCAAACCAGTCTTGATACCGTTAACCGCATCTTTTGAACCAACGCCATCTTTTTCTTCCATGGCAAGGTCAAAACCAGCGATGATTGTGTGGAAGAATGGTGAAGTGTTGAAGAATTGAGTATGAACTTTCATCATTTCTTTCAACTCAGGAGTTCCATCTCCATACATTTTACGCAATTGTGGCAAGATCATGTAAAGGTAACCTGATGCTTGCATACGTTCGTAGTTCCATCCCAATTGGAAAGTGAACAAGCTACGTTTGTTAATTTGATTAAAATCTTCTTTTGTTAATTTGTAATTAGAATTCGTCATCTTCAATTTCCCCACTTTCTGATGGTGTAGAAGGTGCTGCTACAGCAACTTTTTGGCTGTTCTTGAAGTGAACAACTGCAAGGAAGATACCCACGATAGAGATACCGATCATAGACAATCCTTTGAAGTTGTTAGCAAAGCCAATTTTTTCAGCAACGTCAGCAGGAAGAGTGCCAATGAGACCAGCAACTGCTCCACCAAGACCTGTTACGTATGAGTAAAGTACAGTCAACATAGCTGTCAAACCGAATCCCATAGCAAGGTAGTGAAGGTTACGTTTAACTGGAAGGTAACGAAGCAAGATAGCGAATCCAAGACCTGGAAGCATACGACCTGCAAGAGTCAAACCGTCTGCAACCCATTGGTATTCTTTAACAAGGTTTACAACACCTTGTACGAATTCTCCACCAAAAGCAAGGGCGAAGAATACTGGAAGGGCACGAGAAGCAGCCCATGGAAGCGCACCAAGAAGGTAGTTACGTTCGATTGCTTTATAGTCAAAGCGTTCGATCGCAGCATCAATACGGTGTGCGAAGAATGTAGTAGTCATACGACCAAGTACGTCGAAGTAAGTCAAAAGTGCCGCTACTGGTACAGCGATTGTAGTGATCGCAAGGTCAGTTTCAACACCTTGTGAAACTGAGAAAGCAGTCGCAAGAACCGCACCAGAAGTTGCGTCGATACGAGAAGCACCACCAAAGGTACCTACCCCAAGTACGAACAACTGCAAGCTACCACCGATAAACAAACCAGTTGTCAAATCTCCCATGACTAAACCAGTAATGAAACCAGCGAATACAGGGGAACCTGCAGAAGAAACGATCGTCAACTCATCACAGATTTGATAAGCTGAGTACAAAGTGAGAAGTAAAATTTGCCACCATTGTATCATAACAATGACCTCCTAAAAATTTTTTCCTATTTTAATAAGCTCAAAAAGTCTGAAACTGGATCATTTGGAACCATTTGAGCAGTAAGTTTAACACCTTTTTCCGCCAATTTGTGGAAATCTTCTACGTCTTTATCTACAACGTTGATTGAACGTGTGATCGCACGTGTTTCTGGTGTTTGAGACATGTTGCCGACATTGACTGTTTCAAGCGGTACGCCTGCTTCAACCAAACCAAGGAAACGGTCAGGTTTGCGTGCTACAATCAAGAGACGTTGGCTGTCATATTTTCCAGCAAGGATATTGGCTGCAGCTTTTTCAACTGGCAAAATGCTAAGTTTTACACCTGGTGGTGTTGCAAGTTTCAATCCGCTCTTTTCAACATCGTTGTTAACAACTTCATTGTCAACGACCATGATACGTGAAACATTAAGTTTAGCAGACCAAAGGTTTGCTACTTGTCCGTGGATCAAACGTCCATCGATACGGCATCCTACAATTGTCATAAATTTTCCCCCTTTATATGTTTTAGTGTAGGTTTACGAGTTAAGTGTATGTGATCTTTATACTCCCCTTCAGTTTCAAAGATAATGATGCGGTTAGCACCTTCCTTGAGATAGCTGTGCGGAATATAGAGCGATAAGGTTGGACCAACATTCCAGAAACGTCCGAGATGATGGCCATTGACATAGGCAATACCTTTACCAAACTCAGATAGTTCTAAGTAGGTGTCCTTCGGTGCCTCAACTTCAAAATCATAGGCGTAAAAGGCAGGCTGTCCTTCTGTCCATCCTTTTGAAAAATCAATCTTTTCAGGATTATCAAGTGGAAGTGGATAGTGTTCCCAGTTCAGCATGAAGTGTAGGTCTTTGCAGACACCTGTACGAATCCCTTTCCGTTGTGTATCTGCTAGGAACTTATGCCCGTAATTGACACGCCCCATATTTTCTACCAGGATATCAAAACGAGAGAGCGCTTTCTTTTTTCCTTGATAGAAGATATCTTCACCAATTTCAGTCTGGTACTGAGTTACAACCCATTTACCATCTACGAATAGCTGAGCTCTGTCTCGACCATCAATGATGCGGATGCGTTCTTCTTCTGCATCCCAACTAGCTTCTGTACGATAGAGAAGGTAGCCATAGCTTTGTCCCAACTCTTCCATTTTCTTAGGATAGAGGCTTTTAGTTGGACTTGCTAAACTATCCAAGGTTTCAAATAGAGAAACTTTCTCAACCAGTGGAATGTTTTCGACTTCCATACTCTCTTTGTAAAGTGGCTCTAATTGTGGATACTCAGGATAGTAAGTCGCCATCATTTCCTTAACTGCCATGTATTTAGCAGTTGGATTCCCAGCTTCATTAAGGAGAGCGTCGTAATCATAAGATGTTACTTGTGGTAAGTCAATAGTTCCTCGAGCTGAACAACCATTCATAAAACCAAAGTTGGTTCCACCGTGGAACATGTAAAGGTTGATAGAACCTTGCTCTAGAACCTCGTGAACAGCTTCTGCCAACTCTTCTGGCTCACGCGTGATGACTGGCTCTTTCCAACGATTAAACCATCCATCCCAGAATTCCATACACATGAGTGGCCATTTCTTACCATACTCATCAAAGAACTCTTGCATTTGCGAGAAGTTGAAGTTAGCTTTCGAGCCAAAGTTCCCTGTCACAAAGAGATCATCTTCAATCAAGGTACCAGCTTTCAGAGTTGCTCGCCATGGACCATCAGATGTAAAGAGCGGACAAGTCACTGAACGTTCTTCCATCAATCGGCGAATCTCACGCAAGTAGGTCTTATCCTCACCGTATGAACCGTACTCATTTTCAACCTGCATCATGAGGATGTTACCACCATTTTCCAACAATCTCGAAACAAGACGTGGAAGTAAATGATCGTAGTAGCGTCCTACCATTTCTACAAAGGCTGGATCAGAAGAACGGATTCGCATGTCTTTAGTTAAAAGCCATGCTGGTAAACCACCAAACTCCCACTCTGCACAGATAAAGGGAGATGGTCGTACAATAGCATACAAACCTAAGTCCTGAGCTGTCTGAAGAAATTTTTCAATATTAAGATTGCC
This sequence comes from Streptococcus infantis, assembly GCF_019929575.1. Lineage (GTDB taxonomy): Bacteria > Bacillota > Bacilli > Lactobacillales > Streptococcaceae > Streptococcus > Streptococcus infantis_L. The sequence continues at coordinate 37,034 of NZ_JAHZPU010000011.1, read as the reverse complement.
TTCAAAATTGAAGTTTCCTTCAGTTGGCTCATGCAAATTCCAAGCGACGTATGTTTCAACAGTGTTGAAACCTAAAGCCTTGAGATTATACAATGAATGATACCAATCATCTTCAGGAATTCTAAAATAATGAATGGCACCAGATAAAATTTTGAATGGTTTCCCATCTAGGTAAAAATCATCCTCAATTTTAAATCTCGTCATTTTACCACCCCATACTTTTTCCGTTTGCGCTTTCATTTGTTGTTATATTAAATGATAAACTAATGAAGCCATCTTGTCAATAGATTTTTTAAAAATTATTTAAAATTTTTCTTTTTTTTACTGAATTGTTTTCTAAAATTCTTGTAAAACATTATTTATATTAAATTTTTCTGGCCTAAATTACTTGATTTCATGAATTTTTACTAGTAAAACATATATAAGTCAATCACTTAGTCTATTATTTTATATTTTTATACTATAATACTATCAACTATCATTTTCAAACTATTTATGGTAGAATCGAAGATAGAGAAGGAAAAAATGAGGTGAAAATATGGCAATTCCAAAGTATCAATATATCAAAGATGAATTGAAAAACAAAATCATTTCAGGTCAATTCGCTAGTGGAGATAAGTTCTACACGGAAGCAGAATTGATTGCGATGTATGATGTAAGTTCAATCACTGTTGTTCGCGCCTTAAACGACCTTGCTAAAGACGGCTATATTGTCCGCCAACAAGGAAAGGGAACCTTTGTGGCTCGCGCTCGCAAGCACAAACTTGTAGAATTTTCTGATGTAGAAATTTTTGAAACCAAGGACGATAAAGTCACTGTTCTTTCTATTGAGCGTGGGAACAATCTTAACTACTTAGAAAAATTAGGCTTACGTGGCGATCAATTTTATTACAAAATCGAACGTATCCGTGAATCTAACGGTGTTACTTATATCTACCACACATCTTATATCCCTGAACAATACATCAATGCAAACTATCCAAATCTAGAATATTATAGTTCTATCTATAATCGTTTCAAATTAGACTACCACATTCACATGAATGACGAGCATTTTGAAGAAATCAATGAAATTGTATTTCCGACTCCAGAACATGCTGCTTCTATCCTAGGAATCGACTCCCAGTTCCCAACTGTTCTCCAAACCAAGACAACTAAGCTTGAATCAACTGGTCAAGTGTTGGAATACATTGAAACTTATAAACGTTCTGATTTCTATAAAATTAAATTTATCTCATGTGATCGCGATCACTAAACATTAAAAAGTCTGAGACAATCGTTTCAGGCTTTTCTGTTTTTCATTATAGCACGCTAGCTTTTAGTAGGAAATATCAAATGACTTTAAACTATAATTTGGAGAAATTTTACTAAAAACAGAGTAAAAATTGAAAATTAGTTCAAATTAAATAACTTCTTATATTTTTTATAGGTATTTTATTAAAATACTTGACTTTACTAGTTTCAGATAATACAATGGAATCAGTTTGTGAAAACGCTACCAAAATAATAAATTAGGAGGTTATTTAATGAAACCAGAAAATAAACAGCGTTTCTCTATTCGTAAATACGCAATCGGAGCAGCTTCTGTCTTGATCGGCTTTGCCTTTCATGCGCAAGCTGTTGCCGCTGATGGAGTCGTACCTACTACAACAGAGAATCAACCTACTATCCAAGCTACAGGTGAATCGTCTCCACAGGCCAGCGAAGAAAAACTTGAAACTAGTCCTACACCAGAAGCCGTAGCTCCTGCAGCTCCAGCGACACCTGTAACAAACACTGAAGCTCCAAAAGTTGAAGTTGCTCCTGCACCTGCCGTAGAAAAACCTGTTGCAACCGAAGAAACTACAGCTAAACCAGAAGTAACTGAAGAAAATACGCAGCCAGAAAAGGAAGAAAATAAAGAAGTTGCTAAAGTTGAAGCACCTGCAGTCGCTACAGAAAAAGCAGCTCAAGTCAATGAAAAACTGGCTAAAAAGAAAATTGTGTCAATTGATGCTGGACGTAAATACTTCTCTCCTGACCAACTAAAAGAAATCATCGACAAAGCCAAACATTATGGCTACACTGATCTTCATCTTTTAGTCGGAAATGACGGCTTGCGCTTTATGCTTGATGACATGTCTCTAACTGTTGGTGACAAGACTTATGCAAGCGACGATGTCAAACGCGCTGTCGAAAATGGAACCAATGCTTATTACAACGATCCAAATGGCAACCATCTAACTGAAAGCCAAATGACTGACTTGATCGACTATGCTAAGGGCAAGGGTATCGGCCTTATCCCATCTGTTAACAGTCCTGGTCACATGGATGCCATCCTCAATGCCATGAAAGAACTGGGTATTGAAAAGCCTAACTTTAACTATTTTGGTAAAGAATCAGCACGTACTGTTGACCTTGACAACGAAAAAGCTGTTGCCTTCACAAAAGCTTTGATTGATAAGTATGCAAGCTACTTTGCTGGTAAGTCTGAAATCTTCAACATCGGTTTGGATGAGTACGCTAATGACGCTACAGATGCTAAGGGATGGAGCGTGCTTCAAGCCTATAAATGGTATCCAGAAGATGGATTCCCAGACAAAGGCTATGACAAATTCATCGCCTATGCAAATGACCTAGCTCGTATCGTTAAATCTCACGGTCTTAAACCAATGGCCTTCAACGACGGTATCTACTATAATAGTGATACAAGTTTTGGTACCTTTGATAAAGATATCATCGTCTCTATGTGGACTGGTGGCTGGGGTGGTTACGATGTCGCTTCTTCTAAGTTACTAGCTGAAAAAGGACACGAAATCCTCAACACTAACGATGCTTGGTACTACGTTCTCGGCCGTAATGCTGACGGTCAAGGCTGGTACAACCTCGATCAAGGATTGAATGGTATCAAGAGTACACCGATTACTTCAGTTCCAAAAACAGAAGGAGCTGACGTTCCTATTATCGGTGGGATGGTAGCCGCTTGGGCTGATACTCCATCTGCTCGCTACTCTCCATCTCGTCTATTCAAACTCATGCGTCAATTCGCAAATTCAAATGCTGAATATTTCGCCGCTGACTACGAGTCTGCTGAGCAAGCTCTGAAAGAAGTTCCAACAGACCTCAAGCGCTACACAGAAGAAAGTGTTGCAGCCGTTAAAGAAGCTGAAAAAGCCATTCGTGCTCTCGATAGTAACCTCAGCCGTGCTCAACAAGATACCATTGACCAAGCCATCGCAAAACTCCAAGAAGCTGTTAGCAACTTGACCTTCACTCCAGAAGCTCAAAAAGAAGAAGATGCTAAACGCGAAGTTGAAAAACTAGCTAAAAATAAGGTAATCTCTATCGATGCTGGTCGTAAATACTTCACGCTAGACCAACTTAAACGAATCGTTGACAAAGCCAGCGAACTTGGTTACTCTGACCTTCATCTACTCCTTGGAAATGATGGACTTCGCTTCCTCTTGGATGATATGAGTATCTCAGCAAACGGCAAGACTTATGCAAGCGACGATGTGAAAAATGCCATCATCGAAGGAACAAAATCTTACTACGATGATCCTAATGGAACTACTTTGAACCAAGCTGAAATTACTGAGCTTATCCAGTATGCTAAGGATAAAGGTATTGGACTAATCCCAGCTATCAATAGTCCAGGTCACATGGATGCTATGCTTGTCGCTATGGAAAAACTAGGCATCGCAAACCCTCAAGCCAACTTTGACAAGGTTTCAAAAACTACTATGGACCTTGAAAACGAAGAAGCAATGAACTTTACAAAAGCCCTCATCGGCAAGTACATGGACTTCTTTGCAGGTAAGACTAAGATCTTTAACTATGGTACAGATGAGTATGCCAACGATGCTACCAATGCTCAAGGCTGGTATTACCTCAAGTGGTATGGTCTTTATGGCAAATTTGCTGAGTACGCTAATAGCCTAGCTGCCATGGCTAAAGAAAAAGGCTTACAACCAATGGCCTTTAACGATGGCTTCTACTACGAAGACAAGGATGATGTTGAGTTTGATAAAGATGTTATCATCTCTTACTGGTCTAAAGGATGGTGGGGTTACAACCTTGCATCTCCTCAATATCTAGCAAGCAAGGGTTACAAAATCCTTAATACCAACGGAGATTGGTACTATGTTCTAGGCAATCATAAAAATGACGAAGCCTATCCTCTATCAAAAGCAATTGAAAATACTGAAAAAGTACCATTCAAGCAACTAGCTTCAACTAAATATCCTGAAGTTGACCTACCTACTATTGGTAGTATGTTAGCTATCTGGGCGGACAAACCTCAAGCTGAGTACAAGGAAGAAGAAATCTTTGAACTGATGACTGCTTTTGCAGACCACAACAAGGACTACTTCCGTGCTGACTACAAAGCGCTACGCGAGGAACTTGCTCAAATCCCTGAAAACTTAGAAGGATATAGCACAGAAAGTCTCGATGCTCTCAAGACTGCTAAAGACGCTCTTAATTACAACCTCAACCGTAATAAACAAGCTGAGTTGGACACACTTGTAGCTAATCTCAAAGCTGCTAGACTTGGTCTTAAACCAGCTGCCACTCACTCAGGAAGCCTCGATGAGAATGAAACTGCTGCTACAGTTGAAAACCGACCAGAGCTTCTTGTTAAGACAGAAGAAATTCCGTTTGAGATTGTTAAGAAAGAAAATCCTAACCTTCCAGCAGGACAAGAGAAAGTCATCACTGTTGGTGTCAAAGGAGAACGTACTAAGTATCTTTCAGTTGTGACTGAAAATGGCAAGCAGACAGAAACAGTTCTTGAAAATCAAGTAACGAAAGAAGCTGTCAATCAAGTTGTCGAAGTTGGAACATTAGCAACACATGTAGGAGACGAAAAAGGTCAAGCTCCTGTTGCAGATGCAAAACCACGTGTTGTGATCGAGGACGAAGAAATTCCATTTACAACCATCACTCGCGAGACTCCTTCGCTACCTAAGGGACAAACTCGTCTAGTAACTGCAGGTGTCAACGGTCGTCGTAGCCATTTCTACTCTGTAACTACTGCTGCTGATGGATCTGAAGTTAAAACATTGGTTACTAGCGTTGTAGCTCAAGAACCAGTCGCTCAAGTGATTGAAGTTGGCAACCCTGTCACTCACCTTGGCGATGAACATGGTCAAACTGCTATCGCTGAAGAAAAACCAAAACTAGAGATTCCAAATGCGACAGCTCCTGTTACAGAAGAAAAACCAAAACTAGAGATTCCAAATGAACCAGCTCTAGCAACTGTTCCTGCTGAGGAAAACAAAGCTCTTCCTCAAGGTCCAGCTCCTGTAGCAAAAGAAAATAAACTTCCTGAGACAGGAAGCCAAGGTTCAGAATGGTTGATTGCTACTGGTCTTATGACTGCACTCACAGCTTATGGACTTAGCAAGAAAAAAGATTAATACTCTTTGATTTTCATTGAGTATAAGCACAAATAAAAAGCGAGATTCAATCTCGCTTTTTATTGTGATCATTAATCACCCAAACCGATACGTTCGAAGATCTCATCCACACGTTTGGTATAGTAAGTTGGGTTGAAGATTTCATCGATTTCTTCTTGAGTGAGGCGTGAAGTCACTTCTGGATCTGCTTCAAGAAGTGGCTTAAAGTCTACTTGGTTATCCCATGATTGAGCTGTCTTAGGTTGTACCAAGTCGTAAGCTTGCTCACGGGTCATCCCTTTTTCAATCAAAGTCAACATAGCACGTTGACTGAAAATCAAACCAAATGTAGAGTTCATGTTGCGAATCATGTTTTCTGGGAAAACTGTCAAGTTCTTAACGATGTTTCCAAAACGGTTGAGCATGTAGTCAATCAAGATGGTTGTGTCTGGTGCGATGATACGCTCAGCTGATGAGTGAGAGATATCACGTTCGTGCCAAAGGGCTACATTTTCATAAGCTGTTACCATGTGACCACGGATAACACGCGCAAGACCAGTCATGTTTTCAGAACCGATAGGGTTACGTTTGTGAGGCATTGCTGAAGACCCTTTTTGACCTTTGGCAAAGAACTCTTCCACTTCGCGTTGCTCAGATTTTTGCAGACCACGGATCTCCGTTGCCATACGCTCGATAGAAGTTGCAATGCTGGCAAGAACCGCAAAGTACTCAGCGTGAAGGTCACGAGGAAGGACCTGTGTGGAGATTTCTTGAGCACGGATACCAAGCTTGTCGCAGACATATTGCTCTACGAATGGCGGGATGTTGGCAAAGTTACCAACCGCACCAGAAATCTTACCAGCTTCCACACCAACAGCCGCATGCTCGAAACGCTCGATATTGCGCTTCATTTCGCTGTACCATGTTGCCAATTTAAGACCAAAAGTTGTAGGCTCAGCGTGAACACCGTGGGTACGCCCCATCATGATGGTGAACTTGTGCTCTTTCGCTTTGTCAGCGATGATGTTGAGGAAGTTTTCAAGGTCCTTGCGGATGATGTCGTTGGCTTGTTTGTAGAGGTAACCGTAGGCAGTATCCACCACGTCGGTAGAAGTCAACCCATAGTGAACCCACTTGCGCTCTTCACCAAGAGTCTCAGAAACCGCACGCGTGAAAGCCACCACATCGTGGCGAGTCTCTTGCTCGATTTCCAAGATACGGTCGATGTCAAAGTCCGCTTTTTCACGAATCAAGGCCACATCTTCCTTAGGGATTTCCCCTAACTCAGCCCATGCCTCGTCAGCCAAGATTTCCACCTCAAGCCAAGCACGGTATTTATTTTCTTCAGTCCAAATGTTCGCCATCTCAGGGCGAGAGTAACGTTCGATCATTGTTAGTTAGTTCTCCTTAATTAATTCTTTTACAATATATCCTTCTTCTAAAGCTTTTTCTGTAGCAGTCCTATATTTTTCTATATCATTATCTTTATTTATATTCTTTTTTTCAAAATATTTTTCCAATTCTTTATAGGAATCTGTTCCTTCTTTAAATTCACTATTAAAGCATTGAGGCTCACCATCTTCCCTTTTCGCAATTGAGATTGTCTCCGTTTCAAATTCTCCAAAGAATGATTTATATGTAATTTTGAGTTTCAAATTTTTTAGTTCTCCATGACTCACCCCTTGAACTTTAATATAAAACACACTATTTTCACCTTTATTGATGATCTTTTCTCTAAATATTTTGTCCTTGTCTAGTATTTTTCCATCAATTTCTGCTTTTACATCCGTAATGAAAGCAAGTCCCAAACCTACATTCTCTACATCTAGAGGAAAAATCACACAATGCTTATCAGAACTATCAAAGTTACAGATTTCATAGTCCAAAACTGCCGTCCTTTGCCTCTGATCAATAATTCGATATGGGTAAACACCTAGCGAAATACGATACCTTAAGTAAGGTCTATGACTATTTAGTAAATCAACTTTTGACTGTTTTTTCTGAACAGCTAATGTCCAATAGATACCTAAAATAGTCACAACTGCACCAATTAATGCACTTATAAGATTTGACCAGAACTCACTATTTAATACACTTATCAGATTCGACAAAATTTCACCATTTAATATATATGTTTTTAAACTATAAATTTTGATATCGATACAAAACAAGCGATACAATATAAAAAGTACGATTAATCTATTAAACCAAGTATCTTTTTTACTCATTTCCTCCTCTAACCTCTTCAATCAATCCCTTTCCCAAACTCCTCAACCTTATACGGTTCATCACTAAACAAAATCACATGTCCCATTTTGCGATTGTGCTTTTTCTCGTTAATAATACATATGCAAATAGTCATTTGAAATTCCTGAAAAAATCTCCCTACCAAGTATCATTACAATTTCTACAATAAAAGGCCTTTCTATCCCTCATTTTATGACAACATGGACATTCCACTAAGTCATCCTCACCTGTTGCATAAAGTGTTCGGTGCGCACACTTTGAGCAGTAGAATGTATCACCTTCATCCCACAATCGATTACTATCAGTATTACCACAGTTTGCACATTTCATAGTACTATACCTCAATTCATTAATACTCCTAAAAATTCTACTTTTCGACACAAACTGAAAAATGTATGACTTCCTACACAGAGTGGGTGAGATTCATAAATTAAAAATCAATCCCTTTCCCAAACTCCTCAACCTTATTCGGTTCATCACTAAACAAAGTTACATGTCCCATCTTGCGGTTGTGCTTCGCTTCTATTTTACCATATAAATGGAGGTGGGCGCTTGGATTTTCTGTCACATATTTTTCAGCAGCCTCGACGTGTTGGCCGAGAACATTGAGCATAACAGCAGGAGCATGAAGGTGAATTGCTGGGAGTGGTGCTCCGAGAACGCCCAAGATATGGGTATCAAACTGGGAGAAGTCACAAGCTTCAATCGAGTAATGGCCTGAATTGTGTGGACGTGGCGCGATTTCGTTGACAATGATGTCATCAGCTGTCGCAAACATTTCCACGCAAAGGGTTCCAGAAAGGTTTAGTTGTTCAGCAATTCGCACAGCCATAGCTTTGGCTTTTTCAGCTAGACTTTCAGAAATGCGAGCAGGTACAATGGTTTTTGAGAGGATGTTGTTGCGGTGGATATTTTCCTGAACTGGGAAAACCGTCACGTCCTTGCCATTTCCTGATACAATGACAGAAATTTCAAGGTCAAAATTGACGAATTCTTCCAAGACGCAGCCTGCTGAATCTGCTAGTGAATAAGCTTCTTCCAAGTCTGCTTCTGAACGAATAACCTTTTGTCCATGCCCATCATAGCCACCGGTCGCCGTCTTGAGGACATAGTTTTTCGATAGGTCAATATCTGCCAAGTCTTGACTTGAGGTCACAACCTTGTAAGGTGCAACGGTGACTTGAGCCTTGTTTGCGAGAAAGTCCTTTTCAAAAATGCGATTTTGAGAAATGCGGAGCAAGTCCGTTCCTTGAGGGAGTTGCCCATCCTTGATAACAGCATCCAAACCGTCGGCATCCACATTTTCAAACTCATAAGTGAGGACATCGCAACGCTCCGCCAACTGGCGAAGAGCGTCCACATCATTATAAGGAGCCACGATAATCTCCGCCACGCGAGAGGCCGGACAATCCACTGCAGGATCCAGCGCGATAACCTTGTGACCCATGTAGATAGCAGAAATGGCCATCATCTGACCGAGCTGGCCACCACCGATAATTCCAATGGTTTTAGTTGAGCTCATTTGTAGACTCCTCTGCGATTTTTCCTTGCTCTTCTGCGAAATCTGCCAAAGCTGTCGCAATGGCCTGGTCCTCTACTGACAGGAGACGGAGGGCAAAAAGGGCAGCATTAGTAGCACCCGCTTCACCAATAGCCATAGTTGCGACAGGCACACCACCTGGCATCTGTACGATAGAATAGAGCGAGTCCACGCCACTAAGGGCACGTGATTTGACAGGCACCCCGATGACTGGAAGGGTTGTTTTTGCAGCAACCATCCCTGGCAAGTGGGCAGCGCCACCCGCACCAGCGATGATGACTTTAATGCCACGACTACGTGCTTCTTCCGCATGTTTGAACATGAGGTCTGGTGTACGGTGTGCGGAAACAACTTTCTTTTCGTAGGCTACACCGAAGCGGTCTAGGACTTCTGCTGTTTTTTGCATGGTTGTCCAGTCGGACTTTGAGCCCATGATGATGGAAATTACTGGTTTCATAGTTAATAATATCCTTTTCTTTTTTGATAATGGTCTTAGGTGGTGGGGACGGAAGCAAACCTTCGGTTTCATTCCTAAACTTTGAGCCCAAGTCTCAAAGTTTCCCCCGACCAGAACAGATGCTGTTCTGGTCTTTTCACCACGGCGACCAATATCGTGTTTGGCTCGCTTTCGCTCGCCATTGTCAAATATAGTATCTGTTAATCTTTTAACGCTTTGCTTCCAATGTCATTTCGATAGAAGAGGCCTTCTGTTTTTTGTTGGGAGAGGTCTTGGTAGATGATATTTTGGCCGTCTTTGACGGTGTCTGCTGTTGTGACGAGCATATAGACGCGTCCGCCGTTTGAGAGGAGGTCTTGACCATTTTCAGCGAATTTAGCACCAGCATAGTAAGTGATGATGTCGCCCTCTGTCTTGGCTGGAAGTTTGACACCCTTCTCATAAGCAAGTGGATAGCCATTTGAAGCTACAACCACGCCTAGTGTCACCCCCTTGTCCGTCCAAGTGATGGCTGGCTTTTTGCCATCCAAAATGTCAGTGATGTTTTCTGCAAAGTCAGATGTCAAACGAGGTAAGATTATTTGCGTTTCAGGATCGCCAAAACGAGAGTTGAACTCGATGACTTTCGGTCCATCAGCTGTCAAGATTAGCCCCGCATAAAGGACACCAAGGTAAGGACGTCCTTCTTTAATCATACCTTCAAGAACTGGCTTGACAATAGTGTCAACCGCTGTGTCAACCACGCTCTGTGGCAAGTGAGGAACTGGCGCATAGGCACCCATCCCACCAGTGTTAGGACCTTTATCACCATCATAAGCACGTTTGTGGTCCTGAGCCGTTGGCATAATGTAGAACTTGTCACCATTGACAAAGGCAAAGAGAGAGAACTCTTCCCCGTCAAGGAATTCTTCGATAACTACACGCGCACCTGAATCACCAAATTTATTGTCCAAAAGCATCTCGTGAGCAGCTTCGACTGCTTGCTCAACTGTCTCCGCAACGACGACACCTTTACCAAGAGCCAAGCCGTCTGCCTTGACGACGATTGGAGCGCCTTTATCCTCGATATAAGCCTTGGCTTCCTCAAAATCTGAAAATGTCCCATAGGCTGCTGTCGGAACGTTGTATTTGACCATGATTTCCTTAGCAAAATCCTTGGACCACTCCAGTTCAGCTGCAGCCTTGGTCGGACCAAATGCCTTGAGACCTGCCGCATTAAAATCATCCACAATCCCAGCTGCAAGGGCATCATCTGGCCCAATGAAGGTCCAAGCAATATCGTTAGACTTTGCAAATTCAATCAATGCAGAATGTTCGGAAATAGAGATATTTACCAAATCAAGTCCATCTAAGGTCATCCCGTCATTCCCAGGAGCCACGAAAACTTGCTCAACGTCTTTAGACTCCAACAACTTTTTGGCAATCGCATGCTCACGACCACCTGAGCCAACAACTAACAGTTTCATCTCTCAACCTCTTTTGCGAATTATTTAATAACATTATACCATAAACGTTCGCTTTAATCTTGTTTCGTTCAGCTTTTTAATCAAAAAAAGGAAAGAAACTGTTTTCTTCCCTTTCATTTTCTTAATGTCTAAAATGTCTTACTCCTGTGAAGATCATTGTCAAGCCGTATTTATCAGCCGCTTCGATTGACTCTTGGTCACGGACTGATCCACCCGGTTGGATGATAGCCTTGATACCTGCCTTAGCAATTTCTTCCACATTATCTGCAAATGGGAAGAAGGCATCAGAAGCAAGAACAGCACCGTCAAGACGGTCTTTAGCTTGGTCAATGGCGATACGAACAGAAGCCACACGGTTGGTTTGACCAGGGCCAACACCAAGTGTCATGTGGTCATTGGTCACGATGATACCATTTGATTTGACATACTTGATAGCCTTCCAAGCAAACTCAAGGGCTGTCGCTTCTGTATCAGTTGGTTGGCGTTTAGTCACCACTTGCCAGTCTGCCGGGCTTTCTTTGACCACGTCTTGGTTTTGAACAAGGAGTCCACCAACAACACCTGTGTATTCTGCTTCTTCTTCGCTAGCGTCTTGAGCATCAAATGGCAAGGCAAGGATACGCAAGTTTTTCTTCTTAGTTGTCAAGATTTCAAGCGCTTCGTCCGTGTAGCTTGGTGCAATGATGATTTCAAGGAAAACACCGTGCATTTTTTGTGCTGTCGCAGCATCCACCTCACGGTTGAGAACGACAATACCACCAAAGATGGATACTGGGTCAGACTCATAAGCGTAATCCCAAGCAGTTTCGATATCGTCAGCTTGACCGATACCACATGGGTTCATGTGTTTCAAAGCCACAACTGTTGGACGGTCTTTGAAATCACGGATAATACGGATAGCGGCATCAGCGTCACGGATATTGTTGAAGGACAATTCTTTACCGTTAAGCTGTTTAGCTGATGCAATCGAGTAAGCCGTTGGCAAACCTTTTTGGTAGAAGTCAGCGTCTTGTTGCGGGTTTTCACCGTAACGCATTGGTTGCTTAAGGTCATAGGTCAAAGTGAGTTTTTCAGGTTTGCTTTCCCCTACTTGAGCTGTGAAGTATTCTGCGATTAAGGCATCATAAGCCGCAGTGTGACGGAAAACCTTAGCTGCCAAACGTTGACGAGTTTCGTAAGAGGTTTCACCGTTTGCTGCCAATTCGTCCAAAACAACCGCATAGTCAGCAGGATCTACCACAACCGTTACGCTAGCGTGGTTCTTTGCTGCAGAACGAAGCATGGATGGACCACCGATATCGATGTTTTCAACTGCGTCAGCGTAAGTCACGTCTGGTTTAAGAATCGTTTCCTTAAATGGATAAAGGTTGACCACAACAAGGTCGATCAACTCAATCTTATTGTCCTTAGCAGCCTCTAGGTGGCTATCCAAGTCACGACGAGCAAGAAGTCCTCCGTGGATATTTGGGTGGAGAGTCTTCACACGACCGTCCATCATTTCTGGGAAGCCAGTCACATCGTCGATGGCAATGGTGTCCACCCCAGCATTGTCAAGGGCAATCTTGGTCCCACCTGTAGAGATGATATCCCAACCAAGTTTTTTAAGTTCTTGGGCAAATTCTACAATGCCCGCTTTATCTGAGACACTAATTAGTGCACGTTTAGTCATTTTTCTTCCTTTCCTTGAATCAAGAGGCTCTTTCACATCAGTTAAACTAGAGACTGACGATTATAGTCTGTAAGCTGATTCCCCAGTTCTTGTAGCAAGTTCCTAACTTCAAACTTACTTTTCTCACTTTCGTAAACACTTCGCAGTTCGGCATCTGTCACACCAATCAAGGTCACAAATTCCACTTTTCCATGCGGAGTATCAATGGTATCAGTTAAATCATCAGCAGCAGTCAAAAATCCTGTCAGATTAGACTTCTGCTGGGCATCAATCCCTACTGTCTGCTTGGTATAAATGTATTCTTCGGGCAAAACCACTTTACCTGTTTGAAAAATATATCTTGCCATATACTGCAACAATCCACAACCATTTTTAATTTCTTCTTCGTCATTATTTGATTTCTTTAACTTAAAAGTCAATTCAATCCCATAACCACTGTATTCAGGGTCTTCGCTTTCTTTTGTATATAATTCTGACAAACCGTAGCTAACAAAATGCCAAAACTCTCCTGCATCATAAACACTAATACCATCAAGCGGATCTGGCCCACCTAACATATACTTAATAACCGTTCCATAATGAAGAGGATTTGGCTGATCAGGGTATATACGATTAAACTCTGCATCAATGGCTTCCCACCCTGGTGCACTATCATCTGTATTTTCAGATTCAACAACAATCTTATCTTCATCCTCAATCGGCTTTTCTTCGCCAGAAGATTTTTTCTTAAAAAAATCAAACAACCCCATAAACTTCTCCTTAGCTGATGGCTTTTATCCCTGCTACAAAATCATCTCTGATTTCCTTCTTACTTCCTCTCCACTCCCAAATGTTCCAATACTTCTGGATAAAGTTTGTACTCTGTTTCGTGGATGCGAGTCTCGAAAGTATCAAGGGTATCCCCTTCAAGGCGTGGCACACGGACTTGTTTGATGACCTTACCGGTATCAACACCAGAATCCACCCAGTGAATAGTCACGCCAGACTGGTCTACGCCTGCATTCCAAGCATCCTCAATGCCATGAGCACCTGGGAATTCAGGGAGATAAGCTGGGTGAATATTGATGATACGGCCTTCATAAGCTGCTAGCAAGGTTGGACCGACGATTTTCATGTAGCCTGCAAGACAAACCAAGTCAATTTGGTGTTCATCCAAGAGTTCGACAATGGCTCCTTCATAGTCTGCCTTGTTCTCAAACTCTTTGAGTTCGAAGGCATAAGATAAAACCCCTAGCTTTTCGGCACGCTCTAAGACATAGGCATCTCGGTGATCTGAGAAAACAAATTCTACTGGAAATTGTTCCGCAATCACCTGAAAGTTTGAGCCGTTACCAGAGGCAAAAACAGCAATCCTTTTAGCCATTATTTAATCACCACACTTGCATCTATCTTCTTCACAATACGACCGATTTCATAAACTGGTTCGTCAAGAAGTTCTTTGACACGTTCCACATTCTCTGGTTTTACTGCAAGCATGAGACCGATACCCATGTTGAAGATTTCAAACATTTCTTCGTGTTTGATTTGGCCATATTTTTCAAGAGCTTTGAAAATTGGAAGAACTGGGACTTTGCTTTCATCAATTTCAGCAGCCAAGTCATCTGAGAACATACGTGGTACATTTTCGATGAAACCACCACCTGTGATGTGGGCGATTCCGTTGACCAGTTCTTCTTTGATGAGTGGCAATGCTGCTTTGACGTAGATACGAGTTGGTTCCAAAAGAACGTCTTTAAGTTTCTTCCCTTCCAATTCTGGGAGAACTTCTTCACCTGTGTAATCAGCAAAGACACGACGAACAAGTGAGTAACCATTTGAGTGGATACCACTTGAAGCAAGCCCAAGAATCACATCCCCTTCAGCTACTTTTGAACCGTCGATGATTTGAGATTTTTCTGCAACACCTACAGCAAACCCAGCCAAGTCATAGTCATCTTCACCGTACATACCAGGCATTTCAGCCGTTTCACCACCGATAAGGGCTGCACCAGCTTGCACACAACCTTCAGCCACACCAGCAACGACTTGTTCTAGTTTAGCTGGTTCATTTTTACCAGTTGCGATATAGTCCAAGAAGTAGAGAGGCTCTGCACCTGCAGCAATGATATCGTTGACACACATGGCCACACAGTCTTGTCCGATGGTATCGTGTTTGTCGTACTTGATAGCCAGCATGAGTTTTGTTCCAACACCATCTGTACCTGAGATCAAAACAGGTTCTTTGACACCTGTTTTTGAAAGGTCGAACATACCACCGAAACCACCAAGAGCTCCCATAACACCCGCACGTTCCGTACGTGCAACGTGTTTTTTAATCCGTTCAACAACTTCATAACCCGCTTCAACGTCCACACCTGATTGGGCATAAGCATTTTTATTTGTCATTTGTTTATTCCTTTTCCTTTCCTTCAATGAGGAATTTTATTTGTAAAAACTCGTTTTTTCTTCCAAACTTCTACGATATTCTTCTTCATAATCATAGAGAGGAGTTGGATAGTTCCCATCAAAGTAAGCCACACAGAGACCGCCATTTGGCGCATCTGTTTCAATCCCAATAGAGTCAATCAATCCATCAATAGAAAGATAAGTCAGACTATCCGCACCTATGATTTGGCGAGTCTCTTCGACCGTATGATTGGCCGCAATCAGCTCCTGACGTGTCTGGATATCAATTCCGTAGAAACATGGATAGGCAAGAGCAGGACTACCAATGGCAACGTGTACTTCTGATGCCCCCGCTTCTTTCAAAAGTTGGACAATACGACGAGATGTTGTTCCTCGCACAATAGAGTCATCAATCATGACCACACGTTTTCCTTTAACAACACCAGATACTGCAGAGAGTTTCATACGAACTCCTTGCTCGCGCAATTCTTGAGTTGGTTGGATGAAGGTCCGTTGTGTATATTGATTCTTGATAAGACCCATTTCATTTGGCAAACCTGATTCTTCCGCAAAGCCCATAGCGGCACTGAGTGAGGAGTTTGGTACCCCAACTACGATATCAGCTTCATGCTTGAACTCACGTGCCAATTGAGCTCCCATTCGCTTACGTGCCGTATGAACATTGACACCGTGGATGTTGGAATCAGGACGAGCAAAGTAAATATACTCCATGGAACAGATAGCCAGTTGAGTATCGTTTGTATAGCTGTCATACTGGATGCCATTGTCATCAATGATGACAATCTCGCCTGGTTTCACATCGCTAATCCACTCAGCACCGATTACTTCAAAGGCACAGGTCTCAGATGAAACCACTACTGCTCCATTCGTCATTTTCCCGATTGACAGAGGACGGAAGCCGTTTGGATCAAGCGCTGCAATTAACTGATCTTCAAACATCAAGAGATAAGCAAAACCACCTTTGACAAGACTGAGCGCTTCCTTAATTTTACCCATCAGATTTGGATTGTGGCTACGGCGAATGAGATGAGCCAAGATTTCCGAATCTGAAGTCGAGCTAAAGATTGCTCCTCTTTGTTCCAATTCTTTCTTGAGAGATTCTGCATTGGTCAGATTCCCATTATGAGCCAAACCAAACTGCATATCGTGAAAGCGGAATAGGAAAGGTTGGATATTGTCTACAGAGGCTTCTCCCGCAGTCGCATAACGCACGTGTCCAATCGCTCCACTTCCTGTCAATTTATCCAAATTAGCAGGATTTTTGAAGACTTCTGATAAAAGCCCCATATCACGATGACGCTTCAATTGTCCATGGTCATTGGAGAGGATCCCCGCCCCCTCCTGACCACGGTGCTGAAGACTATGGAGTCCAAAATAGGTCAATTTGGCAGCGTCTGGGTGACCCCAGATACCAAAAACACCACATTCTTCATTAAGAGATTTTACTTCGTATGTCATTTTATATACCTAATTTTTATTTCTGTATCATTCCTTAGCGATACTACAGCGGAATGATACGGTAGAAGCTCGTTTCACTCGCAACAACAAATCATTTTCAATTATCGCAAGTTACATCTACTTGTTTTTACATTTACTGATGCTTATCTATTAGAAAATCTGCAAATCTTATTTTCCAGTAAAGTATTTAACCGCTGATGCAAAGAGGTGCTGGTCTTTATTTCCTGGAATATTTTGGAAGAGACCGTCTTCGAAACGTTCTGAGTGACCCATCTTACCAATGATTTGACCGTTCTTGCTGGTGATACCTTCAATCGCATTCACAGATCCGTTAGGATTGTATTTTGAATCCATGCTTGGTTTACCTTCGAAGTCAACATATTGGGTAAAGATTTGACCATTGTCACGAAGCTCTGCAAATTCCTCAGCTGTCACGACAAATTTACCTTCACCGTGTGATACTGGGATGGCATGGATATCACCAACCTCAACTCCGGCAAGCCATGGTGAATTAGTGTTGGAAATACGTGTTTCCACCATCTTAGCAACGTGTTGGTTAGCATCATTGTAGAAGAGGGTTGGACTCGTGCTGCTTGCATCTTCAAAGTTTCCATATGGAAGAAGACCTGATTTGACAAGAGCTTGGAATCCGTTACAGATACCGATAATCAAACCACCACCTTCGATGAAGCTATCAATGGCTGCACGTACTTTTTCATTGAGCAAGATGTTAACGATAAATTTAGCAGATCCGTCTGGTTCATCGGCTGCTGAGAAACCACCTGCAAAGAAGATAATATTCGCTTTTTCGATGTTGGCAACCATGGTGTCAACAGACTTGACAATCGCTTCTTCATTCAGTGTGACAAATGGTACCAGGTTGACTTTTGCACCTTCTTTTTCAAAGGCCTTGGCGGAGTCATATTCAGAGTTAGTACCTGGGAATACTGGGATGTAAACTACTGGTTTTTCAACTGTTTCTTTAGCTTTGATCACAGCATCTGATGCCACAGCAGGTATTTCTTCCAACTCAGTTGCTTGTGCAAATTCCGTTGGGTAAACCTCTTCCAATTTACCTTGGAAGGCATTGTCAAGCTTGTTTCCATCAAGCGTTACACCATTGACAGTAAGTGTAAAGTCAGCTGCTGTTTGTCCAATCTTGGCAACACCTGAAATCTCTTCAGGAGATGTGAAGACGAATCCACCCAATTGAGCTGTTAGGGCAGTCTCAAGATTTTCAAGGGTTACAGTGGCACCAATATGGTTACCAAATGTTGCAAGGGCAAGAGCTTCAAGGATACCACCATATTTGACCGCTGATGCTGCCGTCACTTTGTGGTCAGCTTGGATGGCTTCAAATTTAGCAAAGTTAGACTTGATCAGATCAAAGTCAATTTCTTGGACCAAAGCTTGACCTGGGATGTAATAGATATTTTCACCAGCAGCTTTAAATTCTGGAGAAAGGACCTTACGGCTATCTGCAGTTGTGACACCAAAAGCAACCAAGGTTGGTGGTACTGTCAATTCTTCAAAGGTACCAGACATAGAGTCCTTCCCACCGATAGATGGCAAACCAAGTTGAATCTGAGCTTCAATTGATCCAAGAAGAGCTGATACTGGTTGACCAAAACGCTCTGCTTGTTTATCCATACGCTCGAAGTATTCTTGATAAGAGAAACGAGCCTTAGACCAGTTTGCACCAGCAGCAACCAAGCGAGCGGTTGCTTCGATGACCGCATAAGCAGCACCATGATATGGAGACCATTCTGCTACATAAGGGTTGAACCCTTGCGCCATGACAGAAGCAGTTGTTGTCACACCATGTTGGACTGGCAATTTCTGTACAGAAGCTTCAGTTGGTGTGATTTGGTAGCGACCACCAAGTGGGTGATTGACTGTTGAACGACCAACTGAGCTATCGAAGATTGTTTGTAAACCTTTTTGACTGGCATGGTTAAGGTCAGCCAAGACTTCAAGAGTATCAGCTTCAAGGGTTTCGGCAGATGTTTGGCGTTCTTCTGGAAACTTGACATCCTTGTCAACTACCTTAGCATCCACAACTACACGTACACCGTTTGTATCAAGGAAACGACGTTCCAAATCAACGATGGTTTCGCCATTCCAGTGCATAACAAGATTTGGTTTTTCAGTCACTGTCGCAACGACAACCGCGTCAATATTTTCTTTGTTACATTCTGCAATGAAGGCATCTACATCTTCTGGACGAACTACCACAGCCATACGCTCTTGAGATTCAGAGATAGCAATTTCTGTACCGTTCAAACCTTGGTATTTCAATGGCACTTTGTCTAGATCAATTTCAAGACCATCAGCCAATTCACCGATAGCCACACAGACACCACCAGCACCAAAGTCATTTGATTTCTTAATCAGACGGGTCACATCCCCATTACGGAAAAGACGTTGAATCTTACGTTCTTCGATGGCATTCCCTTTTTGAACTTCAGCACCAGCTGTTTCAACAGACTCAACCGTTTGAACTTTAGAAGAACCGGTCGCACCACCGACACCGTCACGTCCAGTCTTACCACCGAGCAAGATAATCACATCACCAGCTTCAGGTTTTTCACGAACCACATTTCCCTTAGGAGCCGCACCGACAACAGCACCTAGCTCCATACGCTTAGCAACGAAACCTGGGTGGAAGTATTCACGAACATAAGTTGTTGCAAGACCAATTTGGTTACCATATGAAGAATAACCGTGAGCCGCTGTTTTAGAAATCACTTGTTGTGGCAATTTCCCAGCGCGAGTCGCTGAAATTGGAGCTGTAATATCACCAGCACCTGAGATACGCATGGCTTGGTAAACGTAGGAACGACCTGACAATGGGTCACGAATGGCACCACCGATACAAGTAGCAGCTCCACCAAATGGTTCGATCTCCGTTGGGTGGTTGTGAGTTTCATTTTTGAACATGAGAAGCCATGGTTCTTTGACACCATTGACATCCACTTCAATTTCAACTGAGCAGGCATTAATTTCATCAGATACTTCCATATCATCCAAACGACCATTAGCACGCTCATAACGGCCAAAAATAGTCGCCATATCCATCAAAGTCTGAGGTTTTTCGGTACGTCCCAACTCATCACGCATGGCAATATACTTGTCATAAGTCGCTTGCAATTGTTTTTGGAATTTAGAAGCTGAGAAGTCGATGTTTTTCAACTCCGTCTCGAAAGTGGTGTGACGGCAGTGGTCAGACCAATAAGTATCCAAAACCTTAAGCTCAGTCTCAGTTGGCACACGACCAATAGACTTGAAGTAATCTTGAATGAATAGAAGGTCATCCACTTCCATTGCCAATCCTTGCTCTGCCTTATACTTAGCAAAATCTTCTGCCGTATAAGTTTCAAAGAAATCCAAACTTGGAATGGTCTTGTCAGACTCAGAGAAATCCTGTTTAGCAATGCCAACAGTGATGTCTTTGAAACGAGAGTCCACTGGGTTCAAAAGGTAGTTTTTGACAGCTTCCAACTCATTCGCATCAATATCCTTATTGACCAAGTAAAGTTGTGCTGTGTTCACTGTTACATCATTTGAACTACCAAGCAAAAGTAAAGCTTCTTGTGAAGATGCTGCACGTTGGTCAAATTGACCAGGCAAACTTTCGATCGCAAAGAAAGCAACCTTCTCAAGATCTGCCTTGATTGCAGCTTCATCCAAAACAGTATCAGTCACTTGCTCAGAAAAGATATGTTTTTCCGCACGCGCAAACAAATCCTCTGCCAAATTAAAGACATCGTAAACCTGCATAATCCGAAGATCCTTCAAGGTTTTCAACTGAAGATTATGCTGTAATTCTTTTACTAAAGAGTCCGATTTGACACGAAAATCAGCTTTTTTCTCAACGAAAATACGTTTATCCATTTTATTTCCTTTTTCTATTCAAACACGCTCTTGAAGACGGAGGTTTCCCGTTTCAAAGAGACTACTTCAAGTCCTGCAATTTTTCCAATACAACCTTATAAACATCTATCAGACTGCCCAAATCCCTACGGAAAACATCCTTGTCCATATGATGACCTTCAGCATCCCAAAGGCGACAGTTATCCGGTGAAAATTCGTCTGCCAAGATAATCTTACCATCCTTATCAAAACCAAATTCCAATTTGAAGTCAATCAAACGAAGACCAATTTGTGCAAACCAATCTTTCAGCAATTCATTGATACGGCGTGTTTCTTCCTTGATATAAGCGATTTGCTCATCGTTGGCAATATCCAAAAATTTCACATGCTCATCATTGATAAAGGGATCATCCAAATCATCGTTTTTGTAGTAAAATTCAACGATTGGAGTTTTCAAGTCCAAACCTTCTTCAACACCGAAACGTTTTGAGAAAGAACCAGCAGTCACGTTACGAAGCACAACCTCCAAAGGAATGATGGTCACCTTCTTATTGAGTTGTTCTGTGTCAGAAATACGTTCGATAAAGTGTGTCGCCACACCAGCCGCATTCAATTTTTCGAAAATAAGAGACGAAATCTGATTATTCAGCACACCTTTCCCCTCTATGGTCTCTTTGCGAGCTCCATTCAGCATAGTGGCCTGGTCCTTGTAGACCGACTTAATCACATTTTCGTCTTCTGTAGTATAGATATCTTTAGCTTTTCCCGTATAAATAAGTTTACTGGACATTTTCTTGTTCGCCTTTCGTATTACTTTACATCATTCTAACACAACAGACACTAAAAATCAAATATTCCACGAACTATATTTGATATTATATCTGAAAAAGTACAGAAAAATCGCAAACAATTTTTCATTTGCGATTTTCCAAGATTGATTTGAGTTAAAATGAAAACTTTATTCTTGTTTCAAAAAGCGGTCAAGATAGTAGCGTAAGAAACTCTTCTTACCTCTAATCATGGTTAAACGACCTTCAAGTCCATAACGAAGTTTTTCTGCTTGTTCAGCACTCAAGTCGGTCTCTGCCTCCAATTTAAAGAAATTGCCCTTTTCTGTCTGAGTCGCACTGGTATCGATATTGGTAATCTTGGATGTCAAGACTAGTTGCTTATTAGCATCCGTTACCGTTGTAAATCGTACCTCATTTCCATGCTTGAGACCAGCCACTTCCTTAGAACTAATATAAGCTGTCAGTTTTGCCTTCCTCTCTCTTGCCAACTGCGGAAAAAGGTAAGCAAGGATAGTTCCTTCTGGTATGATAGTAGATCGACTATGCTCAGGATTCAGATGTAGAACACCATCTTCTGTTGCTGTGATTTTTCCCTTCTCTAAAAGGTTTCCTTGAATTTTTTTACCTGACTCCGCTTCAAGAATTTTTTGTTCCAAAAGCGTTAATTCCTGGCCCACCTTAGCTAATTGCTGAGATTTTAATGAATCCAACTGACTTCCTAAACCAGAGGCATAGGCTTGCTGGGCTCCTGAACCTGCATACTGTACTCGATAACCTGCAAGAGTTGACTCCAACTGAGTGATGTGAGCATCTAGCTGAGACAAGGCCTGCTGTTTGGCTTCCGATCCCTGCTCTTTTGTTGACTGATAAGATTGATAAATTGCATAAGCTGGATGATCACTCTCTAAGACTCCATCAGTTTGAATAGCAGTCTTGGCCTGCTGATATTCTTTAATTTTGGACTGCGTTTCACCGATGAGATTGCCTAATTCTGCCTGACTACCGCTTGCTGCTGCATTTTGAGATGATATACTAGCATTTTGTTGCTCAACCTGACTCCGCAGACTAGCACCTTGATTCAAATAATCTAAAAAACTGTGCTGATAGCCAAATTTATCTGCTTCAGGAAATTGATCACTTCCTGATTGAAGGCTTGCTTTTAAATACTCCAGTTGAACCTTCTGATCCTTGAGCATTTCCAACTGACTAGCATAACTCTCAGCCTGAATCGCTTCTGCCCCTTCTTGGTATTGAACCAAAAGTTCTCCCTTCTTGACCAACTTATTTTCTTCCAAATGATTGGAAATAATACGATTGTTGCTAATTGACTGGATATTTGCAAGGATACGACTAGGTTCGACAGTAGCACCAGTTGTCAAGCTTATCTCCTTTTGTGCAAAGATTGAAAAGACTAGCAGGAACAAAAACAAGATAAAACTTGGAAAAATCACATAACTAGAAAAATTATGGTAACGACGATTGTAAAACTCTGCACTCTCTAAAAATTCTGATTGCATCTTTTTTCCTCTCTAACTATTCACTAGATGGGTGTAAAATCCACCCTGAGCCAGTAAATCCATATGTGTACCCTCTTCGACAATCTTGCCCTGATCCAAAACGACAACCTTCTCTGTCCGCTCAGCAATGGTCAAGCGGTGAGCAATGAAAATCAAGGTCTTATCTAAAGCCATCAGATTATCGACAATTCGCTTCTCTGTCAAGATATCCAGACTGCTGGTCGCCTCGTCCAATATCAGAACAGGAGCATCTGTCAAGAGAGCACGCGCCAGAGCGATTCTCTGACGTTGCCCACCTGAAATTCCTGCCCCATCCGAAGTCAATTCTGTCTGGTAATTCAGTGGCATGCGCTCAATATCTTCCCGAATCTCTGCTAACTCGACCGCCCGTAAGATATCCTCTTGGGTTGTCCCCTCCTTAGCCCCAAGGAGAAGATTCTCCAAAATCGTTCCGTTAAAGACATAGGGTTGTTGAGGCAGATAGTTGATGTACTGGCGCAGAGCCTTTTTATCAATCTGATTGAGATTGACACCACCCAGACTAATCTCTCCCTGACTAGGATCGTAAAAATTAACCATCATCTTAGCCAACGTCGTCTTACCGGACCCTGAAATCCCCACAAAAGCCACCTTAGAACCGTGCGAAATGGTTAGATTGATGTCCGACAAGACATCTCGACCATAGCCATACTTGTAGTGAACCTGCTTGAAAGCTATATTCCCTTCTAACAAGTTCAAATTTGAGACTGTTTTCTTTTCCTCAAACTCAGACGCAACCAGATAAACTTCATTCAGACGGTTATTAGCGACCTGCGCTGTCTGAAGCTTGGTTTGCAGATTGATGATATTCTCCAAAGGATTTGTGAAATAAACAAGCAATGTATTATAGGTAATCAACTGACCCAGACTCATCTTATTGTCCATGACTAGCAGAGCCCCCATCCAGAGAATACCAACATTGAGTAAGAGTTGGGCAACTTTTTTCAGAGCCTTTTGCTGGCTTTCTGCCCGACTGTAGGTAAAAGATTTTTTCAGATAATCCACAAATTCCTTGTCAATCTTTTGGTAACGGGAGCTTTCACTGGTCAAAGATTTAATAGTCTCAATGCCATTGATGTCCTCAATGATAGAAGAAGACAGAACAGAATTGGCTTCCATGGTATCTCGATTCATCTTTTCAAAAGGCTTCATAAAAGCAAAGATAATCACTGTGTAGATAGGAAGGGCTAGTAAACTCATGAAAAAGAGATTGCTATTCTGCGAAAATAGAACTACTGAAATAATCAAGACAGTAGATACATCCAAAAAGATCGACAGAATAGTCGAAGCCAGTGCATCGATGATACTATTTGCATCCGTGAAACGAGACACGATTTCACCTGTCCTGCGTGTTGCAAAAAAGGACATGGGCAAATGAAAAACGTGCTTGATGTAGGATAAAATCACGTCAATCGACAAGCGTTGCCCCAAAACAAGTAAAAGATACTCCTGGGCATAAGATAAGATTTGCTGAAGGACATAAACGATGACTAGCCCTATCGAAATAATTCCCAGTGTCGAGCGCATCTGATCTGGCACATAAATGTCAATGATAGACTGCAGATAATAAGAACCCACAATGTTAATCAAGGTTACCAAGAGTGTCGCCAAAACGATATTAACAATCAAACCTCGCTGTTTCACTAATATAGGGATAAAGGAAAGCAGACCATTTTTTTGTTCCTTATGAGGCTGATAACTCGGAGATGGTGCCATAAATATAGTGATTCCTGTCCACTCCTTGGCAAAGCGCTCACGAGAAATCTTGGTCAGCTTAACACTAGGATCTGGATCAGCAATATGAATGTTGTTCTTGTCCTGGCCAGTCACCACATAATAATGGAGCAATTTCCCTTCCTTAAGCACATGAGCCACAAAAGGAAAAGTTACATCCGGCAAATCAAACAAGGTCATGTCCGCCTTGATTGCTCGCGTCTCAAAACCTATCTCCTCAGCAACCTTGACTAGGCCTAAAGCCGTAGTCCCATCCATGGTCGTCTTGGCCAACTCTCGCAAGTGAGCCAGAGAATAATAACTACCATAATAACCAAAGACCATGGCTAATGAAGCCACACCGCAGTCCATCTGGTCTACCTGAGGACGATAATGCCG
Organism: Streptococcus infantis; assembly: GCF_019929575.1. Lineage (GTDB taxonomy): Bacteria > Bacillota > Bacilli > Lactobacillales > Streptococcaceae > Streptococcus > Streptococcus infantis_L. The sequence goes on along the minus strand of NZ_JAHZPU010000011.1, from coordinate 12,081 downwards.
TTTACTAAATTTCATATCCCACTCCTTTTCCTAACAATCTCCAAAGAAAACTTTGTAAGATTATTTTATCCAAACAAAGAAGCAAAAAGAAAATTATTTCTAAAAAAACAATAACTGCACCTGAACAGCACTTTTGGGACAAAGAAAATAGGCAGAACAAACATTCTACCTAAAATATATATTTATAAAGATTTCTTTTTCTTCCTAATTCCTTTGTCAATCATATACAAAACGATAATCGAAAACAGCGGTGGTACAATATAACTCTTTTCACTCATTGTTAGCTGAAATCCCAGAGTTGCTAGTATCTTGACAATAAACATATTCATCAGAAATAAGAAAAGGAATGTTAGAAAAAATGTTAAAGTCTTATTCATTTCCATCCTGATTATCTTCTTTACCTCTTATTTTCTGGATAGCATGATATGTTACTGCTATGTAAATGATTAAAAAAAGTAGGGGGTAAGAGAATAAATCTGAAAGTTCCATGAAATTTACACTATACTTTCCTAGCAATAGTTTATAGTCCATTAAAACTTGCATGATAGAAAGTACAATACGTACTAGCAGAAGCAGCCCTAATAATATCACTTCTTTTTTAAACATACGAATATCTTTCTAACTAAAATCAAACTATCGTTTATCAGCTTAACACCCCAACATTCCCCAAGATTGCCCTAACACTGGAGCCACAAAGTTCAGATTCATTTTATCATCCTTTATCATATTTTTCTTCACTTCTATAAAGTAAAATAAATGCCATCAAGAATAGTGAAATTGTAGGTATGTCAAAATTTTCAAACCATGCAGGTAGATTTATTTTGTTTACATCAGCGACTATTCTAACAATGATATAAACCATCGAACTGCAGCATACAGTAAACTCTAGCCAAGCTTTTTGTAACACTTGAACGACTTTCATCTCAAACCCCAACCTGATGTTCCATCAATTTCCAATCTTACTTTCTTTTGTTTTGTACTTATATCCTACATAAACCAACCCAAGCAGAATTGGATAGGTTTCTGGATAAAACAAGGTATTGATCGGTTTTTTCAAAATCAAATACGTTGCGATATAGATAATGACTGACACGATAAAATAACCTTCAGCAAATCCCAATAAAAATTTTTTCATAGCAGACTCCTGTTTACCTAATAAGAAAGGCGGAAAAATTCCGCCATTTACATACACAAAATCCTTTTCATTCAGATTCATCATTTATAGTTTTGATTATTTTTTGACAAATCCTTGCAAAAAATCCCAAAATAGCCTGAAGCAATCAATCCAACTAAATACCATTTCCAATCAAAGTATAATAAAGAACCTGTACGAATTACATGAAGCGCAAGATTAAGAGCTATAGCCAACAAAGGAATTATAGTGGCTAGTTTAGGTAACAATGTATTTAGATCAGTGTTGCAATTCATAATTGATTCCCTTTTACGATTTGCCACAAATTTTTAAATTAACGTCTACTTCCTAAATAACGCCCAAACATATAAGAAGTTCCTCCTAAAACTCCCCAAGCAATCGCCGTGGAAGCACTAGCAATGAAACCTCCCTTAGTTACAGCCAAGTCTTCCTCTGTCATAATAGCAAATTTTTTATTCAGTTTTTTCATCTTTCATCTACTCCTTTTTAAATAATACTAGCTAATCCAATAGCTACTCCAACCAAAAGTCCTACTATTCCTGAGGCTGATATAATTATAGCCACAAATTCTTCTGAGATATTCATTTATTTCTCCATTCTTTTTTAGTTCTTATTTCATTGATAGTAACTAAATGATGATTATTCAATAGCATTTGCCACATACTAATAATAGTTCTATTTAAACCTTGTCTTTACCTGAATCTAAATAACTCATCATCAAAATAAGCATCGGAACAAATAACTCTGTTTGGAAGTATTTTTCAACATTAAAGGTAATTATATTTAAATCTCCTAATATGCAAAGCACTCCAAAAATAATTAAAAAGGCTCCCATTACATTTTTTAGATTTTTCATACAAGTTCACTTTTATTCCTTTTTAATCCAACTTAATGATTAGTTTCTAATAGATCATTTTTTATTTTCTGAACTACACTTATATCCTACATAAAATAACCAAAGCAGAATTGGATAGGTTTCTAGATAAAACAAGGTATTGATCGGTTTTTTCAAAATCAAATACGTTACGATGTAGATAATGACTGACACGATAAAATATCCCCCAGCAAATCCCAATAAAAATTTTTTCATAGCAGACTCCTATTTATCTGACAAAAATGACAGAGTTTTTCCGCCATTCACACGGACAAAATCCTTTTCATTCAGATTCATCATTTATAGTTTGGATTATGTTTTGACAAATCCTTGCAAAAAATCCCAAAATAGCCTGAGGCAATCAATCCTACTAAATACCATTGCCAATCAAAGGATAACAAAGAACCTGTACGAATTACATGAAGCACGAGATTGAAACCTATTGCTACTAAAGGAACTATGGTAACAATGTATTGAGATTAAGGTTGTGATTACTCATTATCTAACGCCCACGACGAGCTAAATCTGAACCAAATTTGTAACCAGCATTAAAAATTTGTACAGCAGCATTCAGTACTCCTGCAATCCCAACTGCTTCCGCAAGACCAAAACCACCTTTTGTTCCCACCAATTCATCGTCAGATAATTGATAAAATTGTTCTAAGTTCATGTTCATCATTACTCCTTTGTATTATATTTTATTGCTATATAAATGATTAAAATGAGTATTGGATAGGTAAATACTTCTGAAATATCCATAAAATTTACACTATACTGTCCAGGTAATATTTTATAGTCAATTAAAATTTGAACAATAGTAAAAATAATACGTAGCGATAACAATACCCCTAATAATATCACTTCTTTTTTTAAAAACATAGAAATGCCTCTCTGACTACAATCAGATTATGGTCTATTTGCATAATACCCCAAAGCTGCTCCTCCAGCAAAAAGCGCTGTTGCTCCACCTGCTACTGCCGCACCTACCTTCCAAATAGATACTCCAGCGAGTACTAAAGGCAGTGCTCCCCCATCCACTTCCATCAGCTCTTCTTCCGTAAGAGCTGCAAAGTTCTGTTCCATTTTATCAAAGTTTGTCATTTGTTTTCTCCTTTATTTTTATATTTGTGATTTTTAACCTTTAAACCATTTTAAAAGCCAAATTGGATAAATAACTGAAATAATCATTTCTAATCTCCTTCCTCTTCTTCTCACTTATCTATTCGAAAAATCATTTTAAAATGAATGAATAAATTTAATTTATTTAAAATACAATTTGATAAACCATGGAAGTAAAATTGGTAAATACATTAATCAAACTCCTTTCCTTTTCTTCTTACTTATCTATTCGATAAAATAAGTTTAAAATAAACAACTAAGTCAAATTTATTTTAAAAACCATTTGATCAACCACGGATAAAGACCGGTCACATACATCAGTAATCCTCCTTTTTTGTTCTCATCTCTTTATTCGTAAACCCAACTATAAAACTTCAACATCTTATCTTTTTTCGAGAAATAAAAAAACAACATGACCTTGCATGTTGCTTTATGTTAGATTTTATCTTTAATGACTTTTAATACATCTGCCACACTTTGGAGGTGATCGATTTCTTCATCACTGATTTCGATTCCGAATTCATCCTCAATGGTTAGTACGAATTCCATCAAATCTACCGAATCAGCATCCAAATCATCCTTCAAGCTCAAAGCCTCTGTGACTACAAAGTCTTCCCCTTGGCGTTCTTGGATAATGGTCACGACACGGTCAAAAATTTCTTTTTCTGTCATATATATTATTCTCCTGAAAATTCATGCGCAGTTTGAGCAACTACGTCTGTTTCTAGCATAGTACGAATCTGACGAATCGTACTGTACACAGCCTTGGCATCACTTGAACCATGAGTCTTGACAACCGGCGCCTTGACACCAAACAAGACTGCACCTCCAACGTCAGAATAGTTGAGTTGCTTTTTCAAACCTCTAAGACTATCCTTAAGAAGAAGAGCACCTAATTTAGCTCGCAAACCGCCACCTGTGATAGCATTTTTTAGCAAGCCCATGATGCCCATGGCTGTTCCTTCGATGGATTTTAGCACAGCGTTTCCCGTGAAACCGTCTGCCACGACAACATCAGCAACACCATCCATCAAGTCACGCGCTTCCACATTACCGATAAAGTTCAAACTCTCATCAGCTGCTAGCAAGTCATAAGTTTCCTTGCGGAGTGGATCTCCCTTACTACTCTCTGTTCCGTTGTTGAGCAAACCAACTCGTGGTTGCGCAATGCCACGGACATTTTTTGCATAGAAGGAGCCTAGAACTGCGTATTGATGGAGGTGCTGGGCTGTATTTTCTGCATTGGCACCAAGGTCAAGCATGTCAAATCCTTTTCCATCTATAGTTGGCAATGTTGTCATAAGTCCAGGGCGGTCAATATTTTTGATACGACCAACAATGAAAAATCCTGCTGCCAACAAGGCACCCGTATTACCTGCAGAAAGAACAGCGTCTGCCTCTCCATCTTTGACAGCCTTAGCCGCCAAGATCATGCTAGCATTTTTCTTCTTACGGATAGCTTTTGTAGGCTCGTCATCCGAATTTATTTTTTCATCGGTATGAATAATACTCACACGTTCTTGAGCTGTTAGATATTGCTTGATTTTACTTTCATCTCCGTAAAGTTGAACCTCAATATCTGAAAAGTCAGCAAGGGCTTGATTGACACCCTCAACGATGGCTTGTGGTGCGTAATCGCCACCCATTGCATCTACTGCGATTTTTTTCATTTGTCTTCCTCTTTTAGTAATTGTCCCCAATCGGATAGGGAATCAATAAATTTCTTTGATTTTAGGTGAATTCCAACATACTCTTCGTAAATCTGATCCATAAACTTGCGTAATTCTTGCTTGATTTCAGACTTGAGAGAAATAGTCTCTAAAGTCTCAAAGTTAATAGCTTGAAATTGATTGAGCAGATAGGGAATGTTTGGATTCAGATGACAACGTTTCTCATCCTCATGATAATGCTCAGGACATAAGCAAGCACCATATTTGAAAGAAAAATCAAAGGCCTGACCCACCCGATGGCAAAAAACACACTCATTAAAATTAAGACTAATCCCAAAACGGGTCAAGATCTGAATTTCAAAAATATTGGTCAAGACCTGATAATCTAAACCCTCTTCCATCAACTCTAAAGTCTTTTGTAAAAAAGCAAACAAGGGAGCATCCTGGTGATTGTCCTGCAAACTAGCATCTGCCAAAGCTGCCACATAGGTCGCATAGGCCATGACAAAGAGATCACTATTGATTTTTGGAAAGGTCATCACCTCATGATAGTCTTCAATATAACTAAGCCCATCATCATTGATTCGCAAAAGAAAACGAGCCAGCACCAAAGGTTGAATAACTGGAGCCAGTTTGGACTGACCGGCATGTTTGACAAAAAACATCCGCTTGCCGACCTGCTCTGTAAAAATCTTGACTAGCTTATCATCCTCACGAAAATTACGATTGTAGAGCACCAACCCCTGACTCGTAATAGACTGAATCATGCTTCTCTCATGTACTCCTCAAGACGTTTCATAGCTTCTCTGATGGTTTCCATGCTAGCTGCATAAGACAAGCGCACATAACCTTCTCCATATTGACCAAAAGCTGCACCAGGGATAAAGGCAACAGCCTTCTTGTGAGCAAAATCCTTCAGAAAAGCAAAAGAATCTTGATTGTAGCCTGCTGGAATCTTAGCAAAGATATAAAAGGCACCGTCAGGTTTGATAATCTCAAAACCAAGATTAGTCATTTTCTCGATAATGTAGTCCCGACGTTGGATATACTCTTTCTTCATAGGTTCTGCATCATCTTTACCAGCTGTTAAGGCTTCTACTGCAGCATGTTGAGCCATAGTATTTGCAGCAGTTACCAAATACTGGTGACTCTTGATGAGTTGGGCTGTGAAGTTTGCTGGTGCGAAGATAAAGCCTAAACGCCAACCTGTCATAGCATGTGATTTGGATAGACCGTTAATGATAATGGCCTGATCTCTCAGCATTGTTCCCAAAGAGACATGATTTTCCCCTGTATAAGTTAATTCTGAGTAGACCTCATCACAGACAACGAAAACCTCATACTTACGTAAAACGTCTGCCAAGGCTTCCAACTGTTCGCGACTATAAGTAATTCCTGTAGGGTTGGCTGGATAGTTAAGAATAACAGCCTTGAGCTTGTCACCCTGCTCCAGAATTGCCTTCTCCAGCATTTCAGGAGTCAAGACAAAACCGTTCTCAGTCGTATCAATCTCGACAATCTCTGCGCCAACTAGATTAACAATTGGTTCATAACCTGGATAGGCAGGAGCTGGCAAGAGAACCTTGTCACCCTCTTCTAAAATAGCTGTCAAAGTAGCTGATAGGGCCTCTGTCGCACCAATTGTGACCAAGATTTCATTCTCTGGATTATAGTCCAGCTGGTATTTTTCTCTTACAAAATCACTAGCTGCCTGGCGCAATGTCAACAAACCACTCATCCCTGTATAGTAGGATTGGTTTTGGTCAATGGCGCGCTTAGCCGCCTCCTTAACATGGTCTGGAGTTGTAAAGTCAGGCTCTCCCAAGGTCAAACGCAAGACCCCAGGAATCTCAGAAATAGCCTGGTCAAACTGACGAATCAAGGAAACTTGAATCTTATCTAATTGTTTATTAAAGCGCTTGGTTAAGTCCATAGATACCCTCCTTGCTTAAAGAACATATGTCTATTATACTACAAAAGCTCTCTGACCGCAAAATCACACTAGCATAAGCAACTGATGTATGTTCATTTAAATTCATTACAACACTATGTTTTTATAATACTCAATGAAAATCTCATGAAACTAGGAATCGAGGTGAAAGCATAACTAAGGTTAGGTAAGCCGAAGATGACAACGTATTAGGAGATTTTCGACGAGTATTGAGGAGTTGCATAAGGAAATAAATCGGATAGGAGTCAATATAAATCAGGTCACAAAAAAAGTAAACGAAGATAATCAGGCTAACCTAAATGAATTTAGTCAGATTCTTGAATTTCAGAAACATTTGAAAGATACAGTCAGACAATTTATTCAAAAACAAGAAAATCAAACAAAGGTACAGGACAGATGGTTGTAATAAGAATTATTGTTGACATTCTCTCTTATTTGTCCTAAACGATAACTAATGATAGGATGATGTCGGATGACTGGTAACAGTTTTCTCAAAGGTTGCTGATGATTCAGCTTCAGATTTGGCAATACCTTCAGCTTTAGGCTGTAAAGAACCCGCTCCACCACTGGTTCTATTCGTTTCACTCTTGGAGTATATTCAAGAGTTTTTTTCTTGCAAAAAAAGCTCAAAAAATATATACTGACTATACACGATATAGAACGGAGATATACCATGACTAGATCACTTGTTAAGCAATATAATTTTAAAATCAATGAGTTAGCAATGGAACAAGCTAGAGCCATTATCAAGGAAAAAGGAATGACCATGACGGATGCTATCACTCTTTTTATAGAGCAGATTGTCCTCGAACAGGACTTGCCAATCAAGACTGCAGAAGATTTACACCGTGAACAGTTGATTGAGGAATTACAAGCTCAATCCGAACGAGCCTTAAGAGAATATGAAGCAGGAAAAGGGACTTCCCTAGACAGTATGAGGGCACGCTATGGCTTATAAAGTAATTATTTCTGATGAAGTGACCCAAGCTATTGACAGTATTCATGATTACATCACTACTGTTCTTTTATCACCTCAGTCTGCTAAAAATACTGTGAGTAAAATTTTAGATGGCTTAAAAAGTTTAGAAGTCTTTCCTGAGGCTGGTTTTGACGCCGATGAAAAAATTGGTGTAAAGATTAACAGTAAGTACCCTACACGAGGAAAAATTATCGGTCAGTATGTATTACTCTACTTCATCGACCAAAAACGAAACACTGTTTTTTTATCTCACCTATTCCACACAAAAAGCGACTATGTCACTTTGCTACAGAATGGTACTAAAAAAAGCTCAACTGATTGAGACATCTTTCTTTATTTTATAAGCTCCAAAACCTTAATTTTTGGTACCGTCTTAGTTTAACAATACGCTGTATATAATATTTTACAACTACTTTTCCTTTAGAAACGTTGATTTAATAAGGGTTTAAATATTATAGAGTATACTTTTGTAATATATGGTTTTTGCTAATCTTCGTTACAACTATTCTAACACCATTATTGATTACTAGATCGGTAATGTCATTTCTGAGTGGATAGTCAGAAAGTGGCTAGACAAGCGCGACAAAAAAATATAACCTGAGTCTAGTTTTAATAAAACTAGACAAAAAGAAATACCAGAGGTGGAGCTCTGGTATTTCTGTTTTTGCCGAGACTTCGTTACAGTTCTTGTACAGCTATTATCATATAAATTAGAGAAACTTATCAAATAATTATTAAGCTCTACTTTCTATTTACTTTTTTTCTAGACAAGACTATAATAAGAAGTGCTTATTTCGGAGGTTTTTATGTCATTTCTATCAAAAAATGGAGCAGGACTTTTAGCCTGTCTTATCATTTCCATCATCTCTTGGACCTTAGGGAGCTTCTTGCCTGTTGTGGGAGCACCTGTTTTTGCCATCTTTATTGGCATGATTCTCCACCCATTTCTCACTTCCTATAAACAACTAGATGCTGGTTTGACTTACAGCTCCAAGAAATTGCTTCAGTATGCTGTTATCTTGCTTGGGTTTGGGCTCAATATCTCACAAGTCTTCGCAGTAGGAAAATCTTCCCTTCCTGTCATCCTCTCAACTATTTCAATTGCTTTGATTATAGCTTTCTTTTTCCAACGCTTTTTTAATCTGGATACTAAGCTAGCTACCTTGGTTGGTGTAGGCTCTTCTATCTGTGGCGGTTCTGCCATTGCAGCGACTGCTCCTGTCATCCATGCCAAGGAAAAAGAAGTCGCACAAGCCATATCTGTTATCTTTTTCTTCAATGTCTTAGCAGCGCTTATTTTCCCAACCCTAGGTTCTTGGCTCCATCTTTCCAACGAAGGCTTTGCTCTCTTTGCAGGAACTGCGGTCAACGATACTTCCTCTGTAACAGCCACTGCTAGTGCCTGGGATAGTCTATACAATACAAACACTCTTGAAGCTGCCACCATTGTCAAATTGACCCGTACCCTAGCTATTATCCCTATCACTCTCTTCCTCTCTTACTGGCAAAGTCGTCAACAAGGGAACAACCAAGGGGTAAAACTTAAAAAAATCTTCCCTGTTTTCATTCTCTACTTCATCCTAGCTTCTCTGCTAACCACCGTCCTTACTTCTTTCGGTGTCAGCAATAGCTTCTTTGCACCTCTCAAACAACTCTCCAAATTCCTCATCATCATGGCTATGAGTGCTATTGGTCTCAAAACCAACCTCATTGCTATGATTAAGTCCAGCGGTAAATCCATTCTTCTTGGTGCCCTCTGCTGGATTGCCATCATCCTCACTAGTCTCGGGATGCAGACCCTTATCGGTATTTTCTAATACTCTTCGAAAATCAAATTCAAACCACGTCAACGTCGCCTTGCCGTAGGTATGGTTACTGACTTCGTCAGTTCTATCTGCAACCTCAAAACAGTGTTTTGAGCAACCTGCGGCTAGTTTGCTCTTTGATTTTCATTGAGTATAACACAAAAGGTAGCCCGCAAGCTACCTTTTTATTGTTCAAGAATTAAACGTGTATGTTCTCTCTTAATACAACGGTTCATCACGATATCATCGCAACCTCCAGCACGCAAGATTTCTTCCGCTTCCAGACTTTCAAGTCCTAGTTGCGCCCAGAAAATCTTAGCATTAGCCTTGAGAAAATCTCGTGCTACATCAGGCAGAAATTCACTACGACGATAGACATTGACGATATCTACAGGGAAAGGAATCTCAGCTAGACTGGCATAAGCCTTTTCTCCCAAGATTTCCCCACCTGCAGCCTTAGGGTTTACTGGTATGATTCTATAGCCACGAGCCTGCATTTCCTTGGTCACTCGATTGCTCGTTGTTTCTTCACGATCAGACAAGCCTACTACTGCTAGAGTCTTACTGTTTGCTAAATACTGACGGATCACGCCATCACTTGGATTGATAAATTCTTGAGTCATAAAAATCCTCCTTTTTCATCAGTATAGCATATTTTGAAAGGGTTTGCAGAAATTTACTATAAAATCAAAAAATCCTCCCAAAATTAAACTATTTCATTTAATTTGAGGAGGATTCATAAAGATCTTATTTAAAGATTATTCTCTTGTTGGTTTATACTGAAGGCTTTCTCCATGTTGTTTGACAAAGTCACTCATCTCTGAGTCAGGAATTTGTCGAAGGTAGAGATTGGCACGAATCGTATCATCTTCTTCACGACAAGTAGAAAGAACAAGATATTTATCCTTAGCTGATACCTTAACATTTGGTTTCTTAACCTCTGCAGTATCATAAATAATATTTAGCTGTTTCTCAAAATCCGCATCATCATCAAAAGAAGTACGGTAAAAGGCTGTTTCTTCTGGAACAATAATCATAGCAACAGCTTCATAATAATACTTTCTTTCTGGAGTTTCAATAACTACATAAGGATGTTCATCAAAATATTCTTGGCGACTGAAGTAATTCACATCTTTAAACATGCGGTGGTCAGGCACTTTACTACCACGAGCGTGACCAAATAACCAAGTCAATCGATCACTAAAGTCCTTCTTGTTATCGGCGTCCATAAAGACTGCACCCATTAAAGGCTCATTAACGCCATCAAAACGCTTATCTAAATAAGTCGCATTATCCGTTGTTTGAACAACTGGTTCATCTAACTGGGTACCAGGAATATATACGTAACCAACCGTCTCAGAGTTTGTTGCAAGCAAGCCTTTAAATTTATTTGCGAGGTATTCCTTTTCTTCTGCGCTAGCAGTATAGGCTTGTTTTGGAGCTTCCTGAGTAACCTTTGCATCATTTTGCTTATCTCCACTTGGAGCTAGGAAGCTTTTATAGATAAAGAAGCCTCCCAAAGCAACGATAGCTACTGCAACGATTGAAGCAATTATTTTAGTAATTGGTGATTTCTTTGTCGTAGAACGTCTACTCATCTTTTCCTCCTCATTTTTTACCAAAAAAATCACTGAAACCAAGTTTCAGTGATTGGCTACTTTTTAAATAAAATTATTTAGCAGCGTGTGTTTTTGGAAGAGCTTTTTGACCTGCTTTAGCATTTGCTCCAGCTTTTTTAGCTGCAGCGTCTGCTTTTTTAGCTTGGTCTGTAGCACCTGGTTTACCAGGTTCTGGTTGAGCTGCTGCTTGGTCAGCTGCTGCTTGTTCTTCTGTTACTGCAGGACGACCAGTTTGGTTAGCTTGGTCTTCAGCAATACGAGTTGGGTTAGGTTTGTTGTCTTCAACACCAGTTGGGTCGTTCCAGTAGTTACCTTGAGCTTTAGCTGCGTTACGGTATGTTTCTTGCAAGTATTGGATTGCACGGTTACGTTGTGAATTTGTTGCATCAGCCAAAACTTCATCAAGGTTAGCTTTAGCAGCTGCTACAGCTTTTTCATGAGTGTGACCAACGATTGCTTCAGCTTTAGCAAGTTCTGCACGAGCTGCAATCACTGAAGGTTCTTTTTCAACAGCTGCTGCGATATCTTCTGGGTGAGCTTCTACGTATGCATAAGCTTGATCTGCAATATCACGTTCAGAAACATATTTCTTTTGGATCAATTGGTTAGAAGAAGCTGGGTTTTCTCCTTGTGCAAAAACTGGAGCTGCTGCTGAGAATACTGCAAGAGCTGCTACTGATGATAATAAAACTTTCTTCATGTTTTATCTCCTCTTTAATTTTAAAATTTAATTATAAGGATAATCCTTACTACCTCAAATTATATCACATATATTAGAGTTGTCAAGTTTTTTCTTAATTTTTTTTAAATTTTCCTAGTAAAAAATAAGTGAAATTTATTGCCCTGTTGTAAAATGAAGTGCAACACAAAAGACATGTTCATCTGATATACTAGAGTTGCAAAAAACAGTA
>NZ_JAHZPU010000099.1 GCF_019929575.1 Streptococcus infantis | reverse complement strand
AAATTTCTGCAGGCTGAGCCGTACTCCAGCAGCAGCACCACGGCAGACAGCGCCGTGGTCGCCAGCGCCTCCACCATCTCGAACCGCGAAGCGCGCAATATTCCGCTGCGCGTCGATCTTCAACAGTGCACCCAGAGCTGGAAAGATGAAGTGCTGATGATCCAGGAAGGCCAGTGCTGGGCCGTCGATGACGTTCGCTATCTCGGCAACAACAGCCATGCGCCAGCCGGGACGCTGCGACAGAGTCTGGAGAAACACTGATTCCGGAGTTGAAGCGACGCCGCTGAAACGATAACCCCGGTAAAATGTCGGTATTCGCCCCAGGAATGCCGACATTTGCGCCCCCCTCACCCACCAGGCCATATTTTGTGCTAACTTTAAAGCTAAACGTGGTTTAGATTTAACTTTTAACGCATAAATATTGCATAACTATTCTGCCAAAGGTAGTATTTGCGGCCTCAATAGCTATTCGTATCAGACTGCCCAGATGAGTATTAAACTAAACG
>NZ_JAHZPU010000010.1 GCF_019929575.1 Streptococcus infantis | reverse complement strand
GTCAGCTCAAACAGCTTGAAAGATACTCGCTTAATCAGAGGAACAACTTTGTTGCACTTGACTTGACAATTGGGGAAGTGTTATATATTATTAAAATAAATAGGGAGCTGTTGCATAACAAATAAAAAAATGATATAATTAAAGCGTTTCCAACAGTAATGATATAAATGCAATGAAAAATATGAAAAGTCAGTCAAAGTCGTTATATTAGCTAGTTTGTTATCAATTAGTCTTTTCAATCCGGTGTATCTGTTGTGACAGTCACTAAAAATTATCGGTATGATTGGAATACGGTTTGGGAGTATAGTACCAACTATCACGACCACTAATCTTTTAATATCCCGTCGTGGTCTCGTTATGACAGCTACGGTGAATATAAAGTAGGTTCTGGCTGGAATTTCTATCGTTATGAGGTTATAAACTACTACAGCGGAGACTTTTAATCGTTAAAGAGTGAGAAAAAGGAGGGTTTGATATGTTAAGGCTTACTCATGTTACCTTAAAAACGCGACAAATCATTTTACAAGATGTAGATTTCACCTTTGAAAAGGGTAGGATTTATGGTATTCTTGCTATCAATGGTTCTGGAAAGACGACACTTTTCCGCGCCATTAGCAATTTAATTCCTATAAGTAGTGGAAATATTGCAGCCCCTCCTTCTTTATTTTATTATGAGAGTATTGAATGGCTGGATGGAAACTTAAGTGGGATGGACTACCTTCGTCTTATCAAAAACATCTGGAAGTCAGGTCTGAACTTGAGGGATGAAATTGCCTATTGGGAAATGTCTGATTATATCAGTCTTCCCATTCGCAAGTATTCCTTAGGCATGAAGCAACGCTTGGTGATTGCCATGTATTTCCTCAGTCAGGCGAAATGCTGGCTTATGGATGAGATTACAAATGGCTTAGATGAGTATTATCGACAGAAGTTTTTTGATAGGCTAGTACAAATCGATAGACAAGAACAGCTGGTTCTTTTAAGTTCCCACTATAAGGAAGAGTTGGTTGATGTCTGCGATAGAGTAGTAACCATTCATCAGGGGCAAATAGAAGAGGTTTAGTTTATGAAAGATGTTAGTCTATTTTTATTAAAAAAAGTTTTCAAAAGTCGCTTAAACTGGATTATCTTAGCTTTATTTGTATCTGGACTCGGTGTTACCTTTTATTTAAATAGTCAGACTGCAAACTCCGTCAGCTTGGAGAGCGAGTTGGAAACCCGTCTTGTAAAAAATGAGAGAGTCATCAATGAATATGAAGAGAAACTCTCCCAAATATCTGACACCAGCTCGGAGGAATACCAGTTTGCTAAAGAAAATTTAGACTCGCAAAAAAATCATTTGACTCAAAAGACAGAAATTCTGACTTTATTAAAGGAAGGGCGCTGGAAAGAAGCCTACTATTTGCAGTGGCAAGATGTAGAGAAGAGTTATGAAATTTTATCAAAGGAACTGACTGCTAGTTCTGACTTAAAAATGGCGGTTGACCGCGAACGAAAGACTTACCAAGCCCTGTATCCCTTGAACATAAAAGCACATACTTTGGAGTTTCCGACCCACGGGATTGATCAGATTGTCTGGATTTTAGAGGCTATCATCCCAACCTTGTTTGTGGTTGCTATTATTTTTATGCTAACGCAACTGTTCGCAGAAAGATATCAAAATCATCTGGATACAGCTCAATTATATCCTTTTTCAAAAGTGACATTTGCAATATCCTCTCTTGGAGTTGGAGTGGGTTATGTAACTGTGCTGTTTATCGGAATCAGCGGATTTTCTTTTCTAGTGGGAAGTCTGATAAGTGGTTTTGGACAGTTAGATTATCCATACCCATTCTATAGCTTAACGAATCAAGAGGTAACTATCGGAACGATACAAGATGTGTTATTTCCTAGCTTGCTCTTAACTTTCTTGGCTTTTATCGTTATTGTGGAAGTCGTCTACTTGATTGCATACTTTTTTAAGCAAAAAATGCCTGTCCTCTTTATTTCCTTAATTGGGATAGTTGGCTTATTGTTTGGCATCCAAACCATTCAGCCTCTTCAGAGGATTGCCCATCTGATTCCCTTTACTTACTTACGTTCAGTGGAGATTTTGTCTGGAAGATTACCTAAGCAGATTGATAATGTCAATCTAAATTGGGGCATGGGGGTGGTCTTACTGCCTTGCACGATAATTCTTTTGCTATTGGGAATTCTATTTATCGAAAGTTTGGGAAATTCACGAAAAAAGAGTATGTTAAATAGGTGTTAGTTTTCCTATTTCCACTTGATAACTACTTCATGCAATCAAGAATAAGAAGAACATCCGAATCATTGTTAGCTATGAAAAATGAGGGGAAACGAATCTCAGGAGACTCTCAAAATATGAGCCAAAAAAAGTCATCATTAGATGGCTTTTTTGCTATCAAAAGAGTTATAATAAAGATGAAAATAGGGATAGAAGAGGAGGAGATAGGATGGCTTATATTGAAATGAAAAATAGCTATAAGAGGTATCATACTGGTGATACAGAAATTGTAGCAAATCGCGATGTCAACTTCGAGATTGAAAAGGGAGAACTGGTCATTATCCTTGGTTCATCTGGAGCAGGAAAGTCAACAGTTTTGAATATTCTAGGTGGGATGGATACAAATGATGAAGGGCAAGTTTGGGTTGATGGGACTAACATTTCTAACTATACATCTCATCAGAGAACAAACTATCGGAGAGATGATGTTGGCTTTGTCTTTCAATTTTACAACCTGGTTTCTAACTTGACTGCTAAGGAAAATGTCGAGCTGGCATCAGAAATAGTCTCAGATGCCTTGGATCCAGAACAGGTTCTCAAGGATGTAGGATTAGGACACCGTCTTAATAATTTTCCAGCCCAGCTATCAGGTGGTGAGCAACAACGGGTCTCCATTGCCCGAGCAGTGGCTAAAAATCCTAAAATTCTCCTTTGTGATGAACCAACGGGAGCTTTGGACTACCAGACTGGTAAGCAGGTTCTAAAGATTCTTCAAGATATGTCACGCAAAAAAGGAACCACCGTTATCATCGTGACCCATAACGCTTCTCTAGCTCCTATAGCTGATCGGGTGATTCAGATGCATGATGCCAGTGTCAAGAGTGTTGTCCTCAATCCTCAACCACAGGATATTGATGATTTGGAGTACTGAGATGAAAAGAAAGACATATTGGAAAGACCTGCTCCAGTCTTTCACAGGTTCAAAGGGACGGTTTATATCCATCCTAACTCTGATGATGTTAGGTTCTTTAGCCGTGGTTGGTCTAAAAGTAGCCAGTCCCAATATGGAGCGAACAGCTTGGGCTTATCTGAAAGATACTAATACGGCAGATGTGACCGTCATAGGAGATTATGGGCTTGATCAGGCAGACCAAGAAGAATTGCAAAACCATACGGGAGCAGATGTTGAATTTGGTTATATGACAGATTTGACTCTGGCAAATAGTGAAGATGCCATACGAATCTTTTCAAATACTGATAAAATTTCAAAATTTGAGGTGACCCAAGGGCGTTTGCCTGAGCAAGAAGATGAACTAGCCTTGGCGGACTTTTGGAAAGATCGCTATCAGATTGGTCAAGTCATTCATTTGAGTCAAAAAAAGGGCAGTAATTCTCAGTTGAAGCGAGATAGCTATACCATTACAGGCTTTATCCACTCTCCAGATATTTTTTCAAAATCAGATATGGGGAGTTCAGCCAGTGGTAATGGGAACTTAGCAGCATATGGTGTTGTAACTGAAGAAAATTTTAAGAGCTCTGTTTACACGATTGCCCGCCTGCGTTTTGCTAGCCTAACAGATGTCAATCCTTTTTCTAGTGATTACGAAAAGAAGCTAGAGGAAGAAGAGGAGACTTTAAAGGAACTAGTTGCTGATAATGGACAAGCGCGGCTAGAGAAAATGAAGAAGGATGCCCAAGAGTCCCTTGATGAAGGCAAGAAACAACTAGACGAGGCAGAGACCAACTTGACAGCTGGCAAGAAACGCCTGCAAGAAATTGAAACGCGTCTACAAGCTCAAGAAAATCAAGTAAGCCAACTACCAGAACCACAAAAAAGTCAAGCCACTAGTCAGTTAGAAGAAGCAAAAGACCAACTAAAGCAAGAAAAGGAAAAGCTGAGCCAAGCCGAAACAGATCTTACTAAGGAAAAGGCTAAGTGGCAGACCAGTCAGGATGAGGTCAATGCTCTGACAGAGCCAAGCTATCATGTCTACAATCGAAAGAGTTCTCCTACTGGTCAAGGTTATCTCATGTATAGTAACTCGGCCATGAGTATTCGTGCCGTAGGGAATATCTTCCCAGTTGTTCTCTATGCCGTAGCAGCCATGGTTACCTTTACCACCATGACACGATTTGTAGACGAGGAAAGGACCAATGCAGGGATTTTCAAAGCACTAGGCTACCATAGCAAGGATATCATTGCTAAGTTTGTAATTTACGGTCTAGTTGCTGGTACTCTAGGCACCCTACTAGGAATTCTGATTGGTCACTACATCCTAGCACCTACTATTTCGCATATCATCACTGTGCGGATGATTGTTGGAGAGAGTCAGCAGTATTTCTACTGGACCTATAGTTGTTTAGCTCTGGGGCTAAGCTTAGTGGCAAGTGTCCTACCTGCTTACCTTGTATCTCGTAGAGAATTACATGAAGAAGCAGCACAATTATTACTACCCAAGCCGCCAGTCAAGGGCTCAAAGATTTTCTTGGAGCGGATAACCTTTATCTGGTCTCATTTGAACTTTACCCAAAAGGTAACTGCCCGCAATATTTTCCGTTACAAACAACGCATGCTGATGACCATTTTGGGGGTTGCAGGTTCAGTAGCTCTCCTCTTTGCAGGGCTTGGTATTCAATCCTCTGTGGTAGGAGTTGCTGACAGGCAGTTTAAGGATCTGCAACAATATCAGATGATTCTCTCTGTCAATTCTCGAGCTTCAGATTCTGATAAGGCAAAGCTAGAAGAAAAATTGCAGAGTGATGAAGTTGAAAGCTATCGATTGATTTCTTCCAAGCAGCTGGAAGAAAAGTATACTGGCAAGGCAGGAATTCAGACAGTGACCATGATGGTAACGGATCAAGATGATCTAGCTCCCTTTGTCCATTTAGAAAAAAATGGGGAAAAGCTGAGCTTATCTAACGGAGTTGTCTTGACTGAAAAATTAGCCCAGTTGGCAGGAGTTTCCCTTGGTGACAACTTTACAATAGATGGAAAAACCTTTAAGGTTGGAGCCATTACCGAGCACTATGTGGGCCATTTTATTTATATGAATCAGGCGACCTATGAGGAAATTTATGGTCAAGCTCCCAAGATGAATACTTATCTGGTCCAACTCAAGGATAAAAGTGAAGTCAATACTGAAACCGTCGCAGGAGAATTTATGGATCTAGCTGCTGTCAGTGGCCTCGTTCAAAATGCCTCAACCATTCAACTCTTTGAAAGTTTTGCAAATTCTCTGAATCATACCATGGCGATTTTGGTGCTGGTATCGGTGTTACTCGCCATTGTAATTCTCTATAATCTCACAAATATCAATGTTGCTGAACGGATTCGGGAACTCTCAACTATCAAGGTTCTTGGTTTTCATAACAAAGAAGTGACACTTTATATCTATCGTGAGACCATCATACTGTCACTGGTTGGAATGATTGTAGGTTTGGTCTCAGGATATTATCTCCATCAATTTCTCATTCAGATGATCGCACCCGGCACCTTCCGTTTTCAACCAAAGGTCGGCTGGGAAATTTATCTCATCCCAGTTCTAGCCGTCAGTGTCATTTTGACCATCCTAGGAGTTTTTGTCAATCATTATCTCCGAAAGGTGGATATGTTAGAAGCCCTCAAGTCCGTAGAATAGTTGGTAGAGGATAAAAACAAATAAGAAAGCCCTTTGTGGCTTTTTTATTTTCATAAAAATGGTAAAATAGTAAGAGTAGAAATGGAGTTCTAGATATGAAACGAATTGATCAATTTGAAAATAAGAAAGTATTAGTTCTAGGTTTGGCTAAATCTGGTGAATCTGCAGCTCGTCTTTTAGACAAGTTAGGTGCCATTGTGACAGTTAATGATGGTAAGCCTTTTGAGGAAAATCCAGCAGCTCAGAGCCTTTTGGAAGAGGGAATCAAGGTTGTCACTGGCGGCCATCCTTTGGAATTGTTGGATGAAGATTTCGCCCTCATGGTAAAAAATCCAGGAATTCCTTATAGCAATCCGATGATTGAAAAAGCACTAGAAAAAGGCATTCCAGTCTTAACTGAGGTTGAGTTGGCCTACTTGATTTCCGATGCACCAATCGTTGGTATTACTGGTTCAAATGGGAAGACAACGACTACAACCATGATTGGAGAAGTTCTGACTGCTGCAGGCCAAAATGGACTTTTGTCTGGTAATATCGGTTTTCCTGCTAGTCAAGTGGCTCAAACAGCGACTCATAAGGATACCCTTGTCATGGAGTTATCATCTTTCCAATTGATGGGCATCCAAGAATTCCATCCAGAGATTGCCGTTATCACGAACCTTATGCCAACACATATTGACTATCACGGTTCTTTTGAAGCTTATGTCGAAGCTAAGTGGAATATCCAAAGCAATATGACGGCAGCTGATTACCTTGTCTTGAACTTCAACCAGGAATTGGGTAAAGAACTTGCGACAAAGACAAACGCGACTGTAGTACCATTCTCAACACTTGAAAAGGTTGATGGAGCCTATCTTGAAGATGGTCTTCTCTACTTCCGTGGTGAGAAGGTTATGGCAGCTGATGAAATCGGTGTTCCAGGTAGCCACAATGTGGAAAATGCTCTTGCAACCATTGCCGTTGCTAAACTTCGTGGTGTTGACAATGAAACCATCAAGGAAACCTTGTCAGCCTTTGGTGGTGTTAAGCACCGTCTCCAGTATGTTGATGAAATCAAGGGTGTAAAATTCTATAATGATAGCAAGTCGACCAATATCTTAGCCACTCAAAAAGCCTTGTCTGGATTTGACAATAGCAAGGTTATCTTGATTGCGGGTGGTTTAGACCGTGGCAATGAGTTTGACGAGTTGGTTCCGGATATTACAGGACTTAAGAAAATGGTCATCCTCGGTCAGTCTGCAAAGCGTGTGAAGCGTGCGGCAGATAAGGCAGGTGTAGCCTATGTCGACGCGACAGATATTGCTGATGCAACTTGCAAGGCTTATGAACTTGCAGAAGAGGGTGATGTCGTTCTCCTCAGTCCTGCTAACGCAAGCTGGGATATGTATGCTAACTTTGAAGTACGTGGAGATCTTTTCCTTGCTACAGTTGAGGAGCTAAAAGGATAATATGAAAAAGATAGTATTTACAGGTGGGGGAACAGTTGGACACGTCACCCTCAACCTTTTGTTAATGCCCAAGTTCATCGAAGATGGCTGGGAAGTCCACTATATTGGTGATAAGAACGGAATTGAGCATCATGAAATTCTCAAGTCAGGTTTAGATGTCACCTTCCATTCTATTGCTACAGGGAAATTACGTCGATATTTCTCATGGCAAAACATGGTTGACGTCTTTAAGGTTGCTTTTGGAATTCTTCAATCGCTCTTTATCATGCTCCGTCTTCGTCCACAAGCCCTCTTTTCTAAGGGTGGATTTGTATCTGTTCCGCCTGTTATCGCGGCACGAGTATGTAGAGTACCAGTCTTTATCCACGAGTCTGACCTCTCTATGGGCTTGGCCAATAAAATCGCTTATAAGTTTGCGACCAAGATGTACTCTACTTTTGAACAAGCGTCTAGTCTCACTAAGGTAGAGCACGTTGGAGCTGTGACTAAGATTTCTGGTCCAATTATGGAAGAACCTGAAGAAATGGTGGATATCCGAACTTCTTTCAATGATAAGCTACCAACTCTTCTTTTCGTCGGAGGTTCTGCTGGTGCGCGTGTCTTTAACCAATTAGTTACAGACCACAAGGAAGAGCTGTCTAGTCGTTATAATATCATCAACCTAACAGGGGATGCTAGCTTAAATGAACTAAGTTCAAACCTCTACCGTGTTGACTACGTGACTGAACTCTATCAACCGCTCATGAATATGGCTGATGTAGTCATCACTCGTGGTGGTGCCAATACTATTTTTGAACTTCTTGCCATGGCTAAATTGCATGTCATTGTCCCTCTAGGGCGTGAAGCCAGCCGTGGAGACCAGATTGAAAATGCAGCTTACTTTGTAAAAAAAGGCTATGCTGAGGAGTTGCAAGAGAGCGATTTGACCTTGTCTACTTTAGAAGAAAAGGTAAGCAAGCTTTTGACTCACAAAGAAGACTACCAGAGCACGATGAAGAATTCTCATGAATTAAAATCTGTGGCGGATTTTTATGCGCTACTAAAAAAAGAACTATCATAAGGAAAATCGATGTCAAAGGATAAGAAACAAGAGCCAACTCAAGGCAAGGAATTGTCAGAGTGGCAAAAACGAAATCAAGAATATCTTAAAAAAAAAGCTGAAGAAGAGGCCCAACTAGCCAAAGAAAAGGCCCAAGCAGATACCAATAAAAAAGAAGCGGCAAAAGCTCTAGAAGAAGAAGCCACCTTATCAGAGTGGCAGAAGCAGAACCGTGAATATCTGCGCAAAAAGGCTGAAGAAGAGACAAAGGAAGAACAAGAGTCAGACTTATCTGAAGATACTGAGGCAGAAGAGACCTCAGATTCTAATCCTGAAGAGCAGAAGGAGAGTGCAGAAGACCAGTCCTCTCCTGAGAATGAGGAGGAAACTACTGAACCAGAACAAGTAGAAGAAGAGGATGAAAAATCTGAAGAAACGTCTAATGAAACAAAAGTAGAAGAAAAGAGATCTAAGTCTAAGAAAAAGATTGCTAAGCCTTCTATTCCAAGTGTTCATATCTGGCGTGCTGTTACGATTCTAATCCCAAGTTTGCTTGTCTTGTTCTTTTCCATCTATCTCTTGACGCCATACTCAACTTTGAAAAACATAGAGGTTACTGGTACTGTAGAGACCAATGCAGACCAAATCAAAGAGGCTTCAAGGATTCGTGATAGTGACTATACCTTTGGTCTACTCCTCAATAAAGACAAACATGCTGAGATGATTAAGTCTAATCACTGGATTGAATCTGCTAGCATTCACTATCAATTCCCGACAAATTTCACCATCCAGGTCAAGGAGTACGGGATTGTAGCCTATTATGTTTCAGGAGAGGATCATTATCCGATTCTTTCTAGTGGTACGGTGGAAACTAGTTCAGTTAGTCTAGTCAGTCTTCCAGAAACCTATATGTCTGTACTGTTTAACGATGAGCAGCAAGTCAAGACCTTAATTGGACAACTTGCTGAAGTTTCTCCAGAGATTAAGCAGGCTATCAAAACGATTGAATTGGCTCCAACTAGTGTAACGAGTGATCTACTCAAGATTACCATGTATGATACGGATGAGATTTTGGTTCCCTTATCAGAACTAGGCAAAAAATTGCCTTACTATAGCAAGATTAAGCCCCAATTAACAGTTCCGAGCGGTATTGATATGGAAGTTGGGATTTATAGTTATAGCCTGGCAGATAAGGCTTTAGAAGATGCCAGAATCAAAGCCAAAGAAGAGGAAAAGAAAAAGCTGGAAGAAGAAAAGAAAAAACAAGAAGAGCAAGGGAATCAAAACCAAACAACTCAACAATCACAGAGTCGATAAACTTGAGAACATTCTATCGGCTTGATTGTGAGTCTTGGCTTTAAAGTTCTTCGGATACTAGTTTTTACTTGACAAGTCCCGCTTTAAATAATAGAATAGTAAAAAACCTTTAAAGCAGTCCAGAGAGGCAGCTAAGGTTAGACGGTGAAAGGGTGGATTCTACCCATTTTTCGTGGAACCTTGCTGTAGGCAGGTTCCTTTTTTCATGCTCTCTAGCTCACAAAGGTAAAAGGAGAAAAGTATGCGCGAATCTCGTCCGGTTATTGCTCTTGATTTTCCAAGTTTTGAGGCAGTCAAGGAATTTTTAGCCCTATTTCCAGAAGAGGAAAAACTTTATGTTAAAGTTGGAATGGAGCTCTACTATTCCGAAGGTCCTGAAGTTGTCCGTTATTTGAAAGGCTTGGGACATAGTGTCTTTCTGGATCTCAAACTCCATGATATTCCCAATACGGTCAAATCAGCCATGAAGGTCTTGTCTAATTTGGGAGTTGACATGACCAATGTTCATGCGGCAGGTGGCGTAGAGATGATGAAAGCTGCGCGTGAAGGTCTTGGAAAAGAAGCAAAGCTGATTGCTGTCACTCAGTTGACATCAACCTCTGAAGAGCAGATGAGAGACTTTCAAAATATCCAAACCAGTCTTCAAGAATCTGTCATTCACTATGCTAAGAAAACTGCTGAAGCTGGTTTAGATGGAGTGGTTTGCTCGGCTCAAGAAGTGAAACTCATTAAAGAAGCGACTAGTCAAGATTTTATCTGCCTGACACCAGGTATTCGACCAGCTGGAGCCGCTGTTGGAGACCAAAAACGAGTCATGACACCAGCAGATGCCTATCAGATTGGTAGTGACTATATCGTAGTTGGAAGACCAATCACTCAGGCCACTGATCCAGTAGCAGCTTATCATGCTATCAAGGATGAATGGACACGAGACTGGAAATAAGAAACTGTTTAAAAATACAAAGGAGAACCCCATGACACTTGCTAAAGACATTGCTAGCCATCTATTGAAAATTCAAGCCGTTTACCTCAAGCCAGAAGAGCCCTTTACTTGGGCATCAGGCATTAAGTCACCGATTTATACGGACAACCGAGTGACGCTTGCTTACCCAGAAACGCGTAGCTTGATTGAAAATGGCTTTGTGGAAGCCATCAAGGCAGAATTCCCAGAAGTAGAAGTGATTGCAGGAACAGCGACTGCAGGTATTCCGCATGGTGCCATTATCGCTGACAAGATGAACTTGCCATTTGCCTATATCCGTAGCAAACCAAAAGATCACGGTGCTGGAAATCAAATCGAAGGCCGTGTAGCCCAAGGACAAAAGATGGTCGTTGTTGAAGATTTGATTTCAACGGGTGGTTCAGTTCTCGAAGCAGTGGCAGCTGCCAAACGTGAAGGAGCAGATGTTCTTGGTGTCGTGGCTATCTTCAGCTATCAATTGCCAAAAGCGGATAAGAACTTTGCAGATGCTGGTGTCAAACTAGTAACACTTTCAAACTACAGCGAGCTCATTCACTTAGCCCAAGAAGAAGGCTATATCACACCAGAAGGACTTGACCTCCTAAAACGATTTAAAGAAGACCAAGAAAATTGGCAAAATGCTTAAGGTATATAAAAATCAGGTAGTCGCTAGGATTACCTGATTTCTTTTTGTGATTTTATTGGATGTTATACTCAATGAAAATCAAAGAGCAAACTAGGAAGCTAGCCGCAGGCTGTACTTGAGTACGGCAAGGCGACGCTGACGTGGTTTGAAGATATTTTCGAAGAGTATTAGTCGACTTTTCCGCCTTCAACAACCAGGTCATCTGCTTTAGCAGCATCACCGTAAGTTGGGTGAAGTGTTTTTTCATAAGCCTTGTGGAAGAAGTTTTCTTTTCCTAATTTTTCGATTTCTTGGTTGATGTAGTCAAGCAGTTCTTGGTTACCTTTTTGAACTGCTGGTGCAATAGTATCTGGATTACCAAGAGAAGTAATTCCTACTTCATATCCTTTGTTTTCAAGCGCCCAAGCTAGAACTTCAGTATTGTCAGTAGAGAAGGCATCTCCACGTCCATCAAGAAGGGCTTGGTAGGCATCGCTATATTGGTCGTATTTTTGAAGTTTTACTTCTGGGTGATTTTTCTCAAAGTAAGTTTCAGCAGTCGTTCCTTTTGTAACAATCAAGGTTTTGCCTTCAAGTTCTTTAACGTCCTTGATGACTTTATCTTTTGGTGACACAACACCGAGAGAAACTTTCATGTAAGGAAGGGCAAAGTCAACTTGTTTCTTACGTTCGTCAGTAACTGTAAAGTTAGCCAGGGTGATATCAACCTTGTTTGAAATCAAGTATTCAGCACGGTTGGCAGCATCGACAGAAACGTATTTGACCTTTACACCAAGGTCTTGTGCTAATTGATTCCCTAGTTCGATATCGTAACCTTGGTAAGAACCGTCGTTGTCAACATAACCAAATGGTTTTTTGTCTCCAAATACCGCGATTCGAAGTTCACCACTCTTTTTAATTTCATCAATGGTGCGAGCCTTGGCAGTTGCCTTTGTAGATGAAGCATCAGAGCTTCCGCCTGAACTACAAGCTGTGACGAAGATAAGCGCAAATGCTAGAGCAAAAACAGTTAGAATTGGTTTGAGTAGTTTCATAATAATCTCCTTTATTCATTATAGATATGAGCCAAACTGGCTAAAGTCAAAGACATTTAAAAATTCTTGTGCTCGTTTGGTTTGTGGATTTGTGAAGAATTCTTGAGCCGTTCCTTCTTCAGCAATCTTCCCTTGGTCAAGGAAGATGATACGATCCGCAATAGCTTGGGCAAACTGCATTTCATGGGTTACCAGAATCATAGTGCGCCCTTCCTGTGCCAAGTCATTGATCAGTTCCAGAACCTCACGCACCATTTCTGGATCCAGTGAAGCAGTCACCTCGTCAAAGAGGATAATTTCTGGATGCATGAGAAGGGCACGAACAATCGCTACCCGTTGCTTTTGTCCGCCGGATAATTGGCGAGCAAAGCTATGTTGTTTATCCAACAATCCTACACGTTCTAGTAACTGTAAGGCTTCTTGTGTTACTTCTTTCTTGTCACGTCCTTGAGCCTTGATAGGTCCTAAGATAAGGTTTTGAAGGACATCTAAGTGAGGAAAGAGTTCGTAACTTTGAAAGACCATACCAATCTTTTGACGAACTAGGTGAAAATCTTTTTTATTTTCAACGATGGACTGGCCATCCAGCAGGATATCTCCGCCTTGGATAGTTTCTAATCCATTGAGACAGCGAAGGAGGGTGCTTTTCCCACAACCAGATGGTCCTAGGATGACAACCACTTCCCCCTTTTTAATATCTAGGGAAAGTCCTTGGAGGATAGGATTGTCTCCGAAGGATTTTTTTAGTTCCTTGATTTCTAAAATAGTTTCAGACATTTAGTTCCTCCAATGTTTTTCTAGATGAGTGGATAGTTTGGAAATAGGGAAGCAGACTGCGAAATACAAGACTAAGATGGTTCCATAGATCCAAAAGGAAGCAGTTGGGATGGTCAAACGATTGCTATCGATGATTTGTTGTCCAACCTTGGTAACTTCAACAACTCCAATCAAAACAACCAAGGAAGTCGTTTTAATCATCCGAGTGACAAGGTTGATGGCTTGTGGTAGCAGTCTTCTCAAGACCTGAGGGATGATGATGTAGTAGTAGAGTTGGAACTTGGTCAAGCCTAGCGCTTGACCGCTCTCAAACTGATGTTTCGGTAGGGAAGTGATAGCTCCACGGACCAAGTCACCCATCTCAGCTGTTCCCCAGAGGGTGAAAACGATAATAGCAGAAGTCTCACCAGAGATATTGATATTAAAGTTTCGAGCTAGGCCAAAGTAAACGATAAAAAGGAGCACCAGCTGGGGCATGATCCGGATAAATTCTAGATAGAAGCGTGTCAAGAAGCGAATCACTCTAGAATGAGAGGTCATGATAATTCCCATAACCGTTCCGAAAATCATGGATAAGAGGACAGACAGGATAGAAATCCCAATCGTGACGCCCAATCCCTGTAAGATTCTCAGGAGATTATTTCCCTGAAAGAGTACTTGCATTCCCGAATCCTGCATGACGGAGCCTCCTTTCTATCCAACTAAAAACTAGTGAAATAGGTAGAAGCATGATAAGGTAAGCAACCACCAACATAGCTAACGCAATATCTGTCTCATAGTAGAGTCCTATCAAATCCTTAGCAACATACATAAGGTCAGCAAGGGCAACTGCTGAGAAGACAGAAGTTTCCTTGATGAGGAAAATAACATTGGCACTAAAGGATGGTAGAGCAACCGCTGTCGCTTGTGGCAGAACCACGTAGCGAAAAACCTGAAATGGAGTAAGCCCAATGGCTAAACCAATTTCATGTTGGGTTTGACTGACTGCTTCTAGCCCGCTTCGGAAGGATTCTGCCATGTAGGAACCACCTAAAAAGATGAGCCCGACTGTTGCACAGACTTCTGAAGAAAGAACAATCCCTATTCGAGGTAGACCGAAGTAGAGAAAGAAAAGTTGTATCAAAAGGGGTGTATTTCGTGAAAGTTCGATATAGGCTGTTGCCAACTGGGAGAAAACAGGAAGGCGGTAATGCCGGATGACGCTGACGATGAGCCCCAGCAAAAAAGAACCTAGAATTCCCCAAACTGCAATATGCAAGGTCAGAAAGAATGCCTTTTGATAGAGTGGTAGATATTGTTCAACAATGGACCAATCCAAAAGTAGAACCTCCCATCTAGGAAAATGATACAGTTATTGTAGCATTAAAAGAGAGCTTTGGATAATATGTATTTTTTATCACAATGATAGACAAAATCTATTGGAAAGGGAAATTTTAAAATTTTTAGGAAATTTAGTTGACAAATGTAGATTTTAAGAGTATACTTATCTTTATAATTGACAAATGTAGATTTCGGAGGGATAGCAATGCAGATTTCGGACGCAGAATGGCAAGTTATGAAGATTATCTGGATGCAGGGAGAGCAGACTAGTACCGATCTTATCAAAGTATTAGAGAAAAGGTTTAGTTGGTCCAAGTCCACGATCCAGACGCTCTTAGCCCGTTTGGTGGAGAAAGAATGTTTGACTCGGTATAAGCAGGGCAAATCCTTTGTCTATTCGGCCATTTTAACTCTAGACGACAGTAGAGGTTTAATGGTTCAGGATATCAAAGACAAGCTTTGTTCCCGCAGAATAAAGCTCTTACTTGCCGATTTGATTGAAGAATGTGACTTTACCCTAGCTGACTTGGAAGGCTTGGAAGAAGTGATTTCAAAGAAAAAAGCAAGTGCTGTAACAGAAGTAAAATGTAATTGTATGTAAAGGAGATGCTATGTTAAATCTATTTGTATCTATTATTGTTCTAGGAATGATTGCTTTTATCCTCTTTTGGTTTTTCCAAAAACCTCAAGAAGACGGAAAGAGAGCCCAACAAAAAAATGGCTATCAAGAAATTCGAGTGGAAGTCATGGGGGGCTATACTCCAGGAACCATTATCCTCAAAAAATCGCAACCAGCTCGCATTATTTTTGATCGAAAAGATCCTTCACCTTGCTTGGATCAAATCGTATTTCCAGACTTTGGTGTGCATGCTGATCTGCCTATGGGAGACCAATATGTGGTTGAAATTACTCCTGAAAAAGCAGGTGAATATGGATTCTCTTGTGGCATGAACATGATGCACGGTAAGATGATTGTAGAATAGGAGAGCAATATGACAGAAATTGTGAAAGCAAGTATTGAAAATGGTGTTCAAAAAATCCGTATCACTGCAGAAAAAGGCTATCATCCAGCCCATATTCAACTACAAAAAGGAATTCCTGCTGAGATTACCTTTCATCGTGTAACACCATCAAACTGTTATAAAGAGATTCTCTTCGAAGAAGAAGGGATTCTAGAACCAATCGCCCAAGATGAGGAAAAAGTTATTCGCTTTACTCCTCAAGAGTTAGGTGAACATGAATTTTCATGTGGCATGAAGATGCAAAAGGGAACCTACACTGTTGTTGAAAAAACTAAAAAATCTCTCAGTCTGTTACAACGTTTTTGGATTACCAGCATCTTTACCCTACCATTAGTCCTCCTCATGATTGGCATGATGACTGGCAGTATCAGTCACCCAGTCATGCACTGGGGAACTTTCTTAGCTACGACACCCATTATGCTGGTAGCTGGAGTTCCTTATATTAGAAGTGCTTGGGCTAGCTTTAAAAAACACAATGCTAACATGGATACCTTGGTAGCCCTAGGAACCTTGGTAGCCTATGTCTATAGTTTATTTGCCCTCTTTGCAGGCTTACCGGTTTATTTTGAGAGTGCAGGATTTATC
Source organism: Streptococcus infantis (assembly GCF_019929575.1). GTDB lineage: Bacteria > Bacillota > Bacilli > Lactobacillales > Streptococcaceae > Streptococcus > Streptococcus infantis_L. The sequence continues at coordinate 48,580 of NZ_JAHZPU010000010.1, read as the reverse complement.
CTCTTCTTCGTTCTCTTAGGTGCAGTATTTGAAGAACGCATGCGCAAAAATGCTTCACAGGCAGTCGAAAAATTATTAGACTTACAAGCAAAAACAGCGGAAGTTTTGCGTGATGATGTTTATGTTCAAATTCCTCTAGAACAGGTCAAAGTTGGAGATCTCATTCGCGTTCGACCAGGTGAAAAAATTGCCGTTGATGGGACTGTGTTAGAAGGTGAAACGAGTATTGATGAGTCAATGGTGACTGGGGAAAGTATTCCAGTCGATAAATCAGTTGGAGATGCTGTTATTGGGTCAACTATCAATAATAGTGGTACGATCATCTTTAGAGCTGAAAAAGTTGGTTCTGAGACTATGTTGGCTCAGATTGTGGACTTTGTGAAAAAAGCGCAAACCAGTCGTGCTCCTATTCAAGATTTGACAGACAAGATTTCTGGGATTTTTGTACCAGCAGTTGTCATTTTAGGACTCCTTACTTTTTGGATCTGGTTTGTTTTTCTTGGTGAAAGTTTTGTAACGTCGCTTCTCTATGGTGTTGCAGTCTTGATTATTGCCTGCCCTTGTGCTCTTGGACTTGCGACACCGACAGCACTCATGGTTGGAACAGGACGAAGTGCCAAGATGGGGATCCTTCTCAAAAATGGTACAGTTCTACAGGAAATCCAAAAAGTCCAAACGGTTGTTTTTGATAAGACAGGAACCTTGACCGAAGGGAAGCCAGTAGTGACAGATGTTATCGGCGATGAAGGAGAAGTGCTAAGTTTGGCTGCTTCACTGGAAGATGTATCTCAACACCCGCTAGCTCAAGCTATTGTTAATCGTGCATCTGAATTAGGAATCAGTCTTTATCCCGTGGAAAACTTCCAAGCCTTGCATGGAAAAGGTGTGACTGGGATTATTAATGGTAAGCAAGTCTTGCTGGGGAATGCTAAGCTCTTAGCTGACCTTGCTATTCCACATGATTATCAAGAACGATTTGATTTGCTTGAGAAAGAAGCAAAAACAGTTGTCTTCCTATCCGTGGATGGTGAGTTAAAAGGCTTAATTGCCTTGCAGGATGTCCCTAAGGAAAATGCTCGAGAAGCTATTGCCAAATTGAAAAAACGTAGCCTTAGAACGGTCATGCTTACTGGAGATAATGCTGGAGTAGCCCATGCAATTGCAGAGCAAATTGGGATCGAAGAAGTGATTGCAAATGTCTTGCCAGAGGAAAAGGCACATGAAATTCACAAGCTTCAAAAGAATGGCAAATTGGCCTTTGTTGGAGATGGTATCAATGATGCACCGGCCCTCAGTGTAGCCGATGTCGGAATTGCCATGGGCTCTGGGACAGATATTGCTATCGAATCAGCAGATCTTGTCCTTACAACCAACAATTTACTAGGATTGGCACGTGCTTTTGATATGAGTAAGAAGACCTTTAATCGTATTCTACTCAATCTTTTCTGGGCTTCTATCTATAACCTCATTGGTATTCCGATTGCAGCAGGAGTTTTTTCAGGACTTGGTTTAGTACTCAATCCAGAACTTGCAGGATTGGCTATGGCCTTTAGTTCAGTCTCTGTTCTAATCAGCTCTCTTATGCTTAATTTTACTAAAGTCGATTAATACTCTTCGAAAATCAAATTCAAACCACGTCAGCTTCACCTTGCCGTACTCAAGTACAGCCTGCGGCTAGCTTCCTAGTTTGCTCTTTGATTTTCATTGAGTATAAAAAGGCGGTTTTAACCGCTTTTTAGCTATTCTAAAACAGATTTTCAAACCGTTTTCAATCTGTACTGTAATAGAGAATGAAAGTTTCTGAGCACATTCTTATGAAACTATAAGTAAATGTGATAAATTAAGAGTGTAAATTTACTGAATCGTTTTCAAAAAACATATAAAAGCGCTTTTATTATTCATCAAATTAACTTTTAAGGAGAGTTATCATTATGACTCAAGGGAAAATTACTGCATCTGCAGCAATGCTTAACGTATTGAAAACATGGGGCGTAGACACTATCTACGGTATCCCATCAGGAACACTTAGCTCACTTATGGACGCTTTGGCTGAAGACAAAGATATTCGTTTCTTGCAAGTTCGCCACGAAGAAACTGGTGCTCTTGCAGCGGTTATGCAAGCTAAATTTGGCGGTTCTATCGGTGTTGCAGTTGGTTCAGGTGGTCCAGGTGCGACTCACTTGATCAACGGTGTTTACGATGCAGCTATGGATAACACTCCATTCCTAGCGATCCTTGGATCACGTCCTGTCAACGAACTCAACATGGATGCCTTCCAAGAATTGAACCAAAACCCAATGTACAACGGTATCGCTGTTTACAACAAACGTGTAGCTTACGCAGAGCAATTACCAAAAGTTATTGACGAAGCTTGCCGTGCTGCAGTTTCTAAAAAAGGTCCAGCCGTTGTTGAAATTCCAGTAAACTTTGGTTTCCAAGAAATTGACGAAAACTCATACTACGGATCAGGTTCATATGAGCGCTCATTCATCGCTCCTGCTTTGAACGAAGTTGAAATCGACAAAGCTGTTGAAATCTTGAACAATGCTGAACGTCCAGTGATTTACGCTGGTTACGGTGGTGTTAAAGCTGGTGAAGTGATCACTGAATTGTCACGTAAAATCAAAGCACCAATCATCACAACTGGTAAAAACTTTGAAGCTTTCGAATGGAACTATGAAGGTTTGACAGGTTCTGCTTACCGTGTTGGTTGGAAACCAGCCAACGAAGTAGTCTTTGAAGCAGACACTGTTCTCTTCCTAGGTTCAAACTTCCCATTTGCTGAAGTTTACGAAGCATTCAAGAATACTGAAAAATTCATCCAAGTCGATATCGACCCTTACAAACTTGGTAAACGTCATGCCCTAGACGCTTCAATCCTTGGTGATGCAGGTCAAGCAGCGAAAGCAATCCTTGACAAAGTGAATCCAGTTGAGTCTACTCCATGGTGGCGTGCAAACGTTAAGAATAACCAAAACTGGCGTGATTACATGAACAAACTCGAAGGCAAAACTGAGGGTGAGTTGCAATTGTATCAAGTTTACAATGCAATCAACAAACATGCTGATCAAGACGCTATCTATTCAATCGATGTAGGTGACACTACTCAAACATCTACTCGTCACCTTCACATGACACCTAAGAACATGTGGCGTACATCTCCACTCTTTGCGACAATGGGTATTGCTCTTCCTGGTGGTATCGCTGCTAAGAAAGACAATCCAGATCGCCAAGTATGGAACATCATGGGTGACGGTGCATTCAACATGTGCTACCCAGACGTGATTACCAACGTTCAATACGACCTTCCAGTTATCAACGTTGTCTTCTCAAATGGTAAATATGCCTTCATCAAGGACAAATACGAAGACACAAACAAACACTTGTTTGGTTGTGACTTCCCTAATGCTGACTATGCGAAAATCGCTGAAGCTCAAGGAGCTATTGGATTTACAGTTGACCGTATCGAAGATATCGATGCAGTTGTTGCAGAAGCTGTTAAACTCAACAAAGAAGGTAAAACTGTTGTTATCGATGCTCACATCACTCCACATCGTCCACTTCCAGTAGAAGTACTTGAGTTGGATCCAAAACAACACTCAGAAGAAGCAATCAAAGCCTTCAAGGAAAAATACGAAGCTGAAGAGCTTGTACCATTCCGCCTCTTCTTGGAAGAAGAAGGGTTGCAATCACGCGCAATCAAATAATTCCTCTCGTCGAATTTATTCTTTGATTTTCACAGAGTGGAACTTAAAAAGATCGGAGTCATCCGGTCTTTTTATGGAGAATAGTAAATGAATTTAAATCAATTAGATATTATCGTTTCAGATGTTCCCCAAGTCTGTGCTGACTTGGAGCGTATTTTGGATAAAAAGTCCGATTATGTTGATGACAGCTTTGCTCAGTTTACGATTGGCAGTCATTGTCTTATGTTGTCTCAAAATCATTTGATTCCTTTGGAAGATTTTCAGTCAGGCATCATTCTTCACATCGAGGTTGAGGATGTAGATCAGAACTACCAACGGTTGAAAGAGCTTGGTATCCAGGTTTTAAACGGACCAGCTGTAACGGATTGGGGAACAGAATCCTTATTAGTTAAAGGTCCTGCTGGTCTAGTGCTTGATTTTTATCGTATGAAATAAGGCGCTTAATCATTTGAAGCTAATCTTAATTATTCTTAATACAGAATATGAGAATATGAACTATTGAAAGATCGGAGCAATCCGGTCTTTTTCTTTCATTTCTGTTAAAATAGATTCATCATCATGTTTTAAGGAGAAAAAGATGCCAACAACTTTCTTTCTATTATTTGGATTAATGATGTTAGGCTTTGCTGCCTTCACCTATTTTATGTTTTCCTATTTTATATTTAGTAATTATAGAAATGCCAAGAGATGTACCGAAAGAACGGAAGGAGTTATTATCCGATATTCCTATGCTCTTTATAATGGAATTAGTCTCCCAGTTGTTGAATACACTGTTGATGGAAACCAATACAAGGTCGTAGGGCCTAAATTTCTATCTGCTATTTCAAATACAATCAGTACTCCCTTAGGTTCAATCGTATCTGATGTAAAAATGGATACTTTTGAAAATGGTGAAATTCCACAAGTTTTAAGATACAAAGTTAAGGGGAATAGTTTTTTGTCTTTTACAAAATCTCCTCTTATAGAACGCTTTCCAATTGGTGGAAAAGTTGCTGTTTATTATGATCCTAAAAAACCAAAACATTCCTATGTAGAAAGACCACTAAGACCTGGGCGATATGCATGGTTGGTAAAATGTTTTATCTATCTTAATGTTTTTATTATGGTTGCTCTAGCTTTCTTTATCATGTTCATTCTTCCAAATCTTATGAAATAAAGCAGTTTTGTATACAAACTTCAACTACCCTATTTGGCTTCTATGTTCATCGTAGAAGCTTTTTTATAAAGAAAATGCTTTTCTTAAAATATTTTTTGGGGCTATTTCAGCTTTATTTAAATGTTTGATAGTATAATAGTACCAGTAAATTATGTGAGGTAAAGTGATGACAGAAATACTACAATTTCCAGAGGGTTTCCTCTGGGGTGGTGCTACGGCAGCTAATCAATGTGAGGGTGCTTACAATTTAGACGGTCGTGGATTGGCGAATGTTGATGTTATTCCAATCGGTAAGGATCGTGAAGCCATTATCACAGGTCAGAAAAAGATGTTTTCTTTTGAGGAGGGCTATTTTTACCCAGCCAAGGAAGCTATTGATATGTACCATCATTACAAGGAAGATATTGCCCTTTTTGCAGAAATGGGGTTTAAGACTTATCGGCTTTCTATTGCTTGGACTCGGATTTTTCCTAAGGGCGACGAAAGCGTGCCAAATGAAGCTGGTTTGGCTTTTTATGAGGATTTGTTTAAGGAATGCCAGAAGTATGGAATCCAACCTCTGGTAACTATTACGCATTTCGACTGTCCTATGCACTTGATTGAAGAATACGGTGGATGGCGCAATCGTCGTATGTTGGACTTTTACGCAAATCTCTGTCGCACCCTTTTTACTCGTTACAAGGGCTTGGTTAAGTACTGGCTAACCTTCAACGAAATCAATATGATTTTGCATGCCCCCTTTTTAGGAGCAGGAATTTGTTTTGAAGAAGGAGAAAATCAAGAACAAATCAAATACCAAGCGGCTCACCATGAGTTGGTAGCCTCAGCTCTTGCGACTAAAATTGCTCACGAAATTGACTCAGAAAATAAGGTTGGATGTATGTTGGCGGCGGGGCAATACTATCCCAATACAGCTCATCCGAGAGACTACTGGGCAGCCATGGAGGAAGACCGTAAGAGTTACTTCTTCATTGATGTCCAAGCGCGTGGGGAATACCCGAATTACGCCAAGAAGCAGTGGGAACGTGAGGGAATTGAGATTGAAATGACAGCAGAGGATTTGGTCTTGTTGAAGAATCACACTGTTGACTTTGTTTCCTTCTCTTACTATGCGAGCCGAGTGGCCTCAGGAGATCCAGAAGTGACGGATATGACAGCTGGAAATGTCTTTGCCTCCATCAAAAATCCTTATCTAGAATCCTCAGAATGGGGGTGGCAGATTGACCCATTGGGGCTTCGTATTACCCTCAATGCTATCTGGGATCGTTACCAAAAGCCTATGTTCATCGTAGAGAATGGCCTCGGTGCTATTGATACACCGGATGAGAATGGTTATGTAGAAGATGACTATCGGATTGATTATCTAGAAGCCCACATCAAGGCTATGCGAGATGCCATTTACCAAGATGGAGTTAACTTGCTTGGTTATACGACTTGGGGTTGTATCGATCTGGTTTCAGCTGGAACAGGCGAAATGAACAAGCGCTATGGCTTTATCTATGTTGATCGTGATAATGAAGGTCATGGAAGTCTCAAACGTAGCAAGAAGAAGTCCTTCTACTGGTACAAGGATGTCATTGCCAGTAATGGTGCAAGCATTGAGTAGAACACATTTGTTCACTATTTTTATAAAATCTTCTCCCTTCTTTATAAGATAGAAAAAAGAGTTCAATTAGGACTCTTTTTTTGCTATAATGAGGGAGAAAAATCAGACAGGAGAATAAGATGTCAGAACCGTTATTTTTAAATTCCGTTATGCAAGAAAAAATCTGGGGCGGCACCAAACTTCGTGATGAGTTTGGCTACGACATTCCAAACGAAAAAATCGGAGAATACTGGGCCATTTCAGCTCACCCAAATGGAGTTTCAAAGGTAGCCAATGGCCGTTATGAAGGAACAGACCTAGCTACTTTGTATGCAGAACATCGTGAGTTATTTGGCAATCGTCCAGAGCTAGTATTTCCGCTCTTGACCAAAATCCTCGATGCTAATGATTGGCTCAGTGTTCAAGTTCACCCAGATGATGCTTATGGACTTGAGCATGAAGGCGAACTTGGAAAAACAGAATGTTGGTATATCATCGCTGCAGATGAAGGTTCAGAGATTATCTATGGCCACAATGCTAAGTCAAAAGAAGAACTTCGCCAGCAAATTGAAGATAAAAACTGGGATGCCTTGCTGACCAAAGTACCTGTCAAGGCAGGAGATTTCTTCTATGTACCAAGTGGAACCATGCATGCTATTGGAGCAGGTATCTTGATCCTTGAAACACAACAGTCTAGTGATACAACCTACCGTGTCTATGACTTTGACCGTAAGGATGACAATGGTAACTTGCGCGAGCTTCACCTTGAAAAATCCATCGACGTATTGAATATCGGAGAGCCTGCTAACAGTTGTCCTGTGACTGTCAAAGCAGATGATTTGCGTTCGACTTTACTGGTTTCAAATGATTTCTTTGCTGTTTATAAGTGGGAAATCACAGGAAAGGTTGAATTTGAAAAGACAGCTGACTACAGCTTGTTGAGTGTCTTGGCTGGTCAAGGGAAACTGACTGTAGACGGAAAGGAATATCCAATCCAAAAAGGTAGCCACTTTATCTTACCAAGTGATGTTGAAGCTTGGACTCTGGAAGGGCAAGGTTTGGAATTGATTGTTAGTCATCCATAAAAAGAAAGAGAGTGGGACAGAAATCGGTAATTCGTTAGAATTCGATTTCGTCGTCCCACCTCCGCACAGTTGGGTAGGGCTGTAAAAGCTGATGAAATCAGCGTAGTAGAGCCCACTCAACCACTGCGTCTTGCTCGACAATCCAAAGACAATTGAGAGGCTAGGACTTTTGTCCCAACCTCTTTTTTGTATTTACATAAATTGGGCGATAAAGACTACAATGATGATAATTGGAATGATGAAACGAAGAAGGAAAAGCCAGACTTGGAAAAGTCCTTGTTTCCATGGTGTTTCATCTAGATGGAGTTCCTCCATTGCCAGTGCTTTCTTGAAAATATAGCCTGTAAAAAGAGACAAGCAAAGAGCACCGAATGGCATGAGGAGATTGGAAACCAAGAAATCCATAGCGTCAAAGAAGGTCTTTCCAAAGATTTGAACATCCGCCATTACCCCATAGGATAGGGCTGAAGGAATTCCAAAGACAAAGGTCAAGATACCTAAAATAAGACTCCATTTATTACGTTTTTCGTTATCTTGGTCAGTGATATTTCCAACATTAATTTCCAGCATAACGACAGAAGAAGTAACCGTCGCAAAGAGGAAAAGTAATAGGAAGAGAATATAGAAAATACTTCCAAAAGGCATCTTGTCAAAGAGTTGGGGCAGGACGATAAAGAGGAGACTAGGACCACCTTCAGACTGGATATTAAATGCTGACATGGCTGGAAAAATAGCTAGTCCTGCCATGATCGATACAGAAATGTTCATGGCAACGATAGACATACCTGATTGGACCAGATTGGTTTTCTTATCCAAGTAGGATGCATAGGTCAACATGGCAGTAACCCCGAGGGACAAAGCAAAGAATGACTGTCCTAGAGCATAGAGGAGTCCAGCGCTTGTCAGTTTTGAAAAGTCAGGTTTGAGGAAGTAAACCACACCTTCCATAGCATTTGGCAAGCTAAGAGAGCGCCCGATGATGACGACAAAGATGATAAAGAGCAGAGGCATCATGACCTTAGAAGCTCTTTCAATCCCTTTTTGCACTCCCTTAGATACGATAAAAATATTTAGGAAGATAAAAAGAGCTTGAGAACCAAGGGCAATCCAAGGATTTGAAATGATGTCTGTAAAGAGTTGAGCATAGTCGCTACTAATCCCAACTTGGAAGGCTTTAGCAATAGCGATACCTAGATAGACTAAAACCCATCCACCAATAACACTATAAAAGGATAAGAGGATGAAAAGAGCAAAGGCACCGATCCAACCGATAAAGTTGTAGTTCTTGTTATTTCCTAATTTTCCAAAGGTTTTGATTGCTGATACGCCCGCGCTTCGGCCGAGGGCAAACTCAGCCAAGAGGAGAGGAAATCCAATCAATAGTGTCGAGATGAGAAAGAACAGCAAGAAACCTCCCCCACCATTGGCAGCGGTCATATAAGGGAACTTCCAAACAGCCCCGAGACCAATAGCAGAACCAGCAGAGGCAAGGATAAAGCCTAGTTTTGAGCCCCATTGCGATTTTTCAGACATCGTTATACTCCGATCTAGTTTTCTAAATAAGAAAAGGCTACTTGAGTTGTCAAATAGCCTTCTCTCAATTGCTCTTTATGAGCTTTTTATTTGATTGATAGACTTGATAATCCTATCATGTTTTTTCAAGTCTGTCAAGAAAGCGGTTTTCATGTTTTCATAAAAAATATGATAAAATACTTGACTCTCCCCAAAGGGGAGGGTATATACTATTTATGTAAGGAGAAAATCATGTTCCATATAAAAGAAGCTGCGCAACTTTCAGGTGTTTCTGTCAAGACACTTTACCATTATGATAAGATTGGTCTCTTGGTTCCCTTAAAGTCGGAAAATGGCTATCGGATCTACAGTCAAGAGGATTTAGAACGACTACAGGTTATCCTCTATTACAAGTATCTAGGCTTTTCTTTAGAAAAAATAGCAGAGCTGTTGAAGGAAGAAAAGACGGACTTGTTACCACATTTGACAAGACAGTTGGAGTATTTGACTAGAGAAAGACAACATTTGGATACCTTGATTTCCACCTTGCAGAAAACTATTCAAGAACAAAAAGGAGAAAGAAAAATGACTATTGAGGAAAAATTCACTGGATTTAGCTATCAAGACCATCAAAAACACCACCAAGAGGCGGTAGACAAGTATGGTCAAGAAGTCATGGATCAAGCACTTGATCGTCAAAAAGGACGAGAAGACGAGGCTACGTCTGCCTTCAACCAGGTTTTTCAAAGCTTGGCTCAAAATCTCAAAGATGGTCCACCTGCAACAGCATCTGAAAACCAAGAAGAGGCAGGCAAACTCTTGCAAGCCATCCGTACTTATGGATTTGACTGCTCTATCGAGGTTTTTGGTTATATCGGAAAAGGCTATGTCTATAATCCAGAGTTTAAGGAAAACATTGATAAGTTTGGACAGGGAACAGCCCAGTACACATCAGATGTCATTGCCCACTATGTAAGTACACAAACTCGATAAAACTCAAAGACTAAGCTAAGGTTGACAAAGCTAGTGACAGAATTTTGTACTCTTCGAAAATCTCTTCAAACTACGTCAGCATCCATCTGCAACCTTAAAATAGTATTTTGAGCTGACTTCGTCAGTTCTATCCACAACCTCAAAACGGTGTTTTGAGCAACCTGCAGCTAGCTTCCTAGTTTGCTCTTTGATTTTCATTGAGTATTAGTAGGGGGACACAGACTTAGATAAAATAAAAATCGGCGGAGAGACCTCTGCCGATTTGCTGTTATTTGAGTTGGTAAGACCAGTCTTCCCCATCCTTATAGTAAAAGAACTCACTGAGATCTTCTTCCAAAAAAACACGAAGCATATCAGACATATCCTCATTAGCCAGTTTAAGATGAGATAGATTTTCAAAATCCTCCCACCAGACTTTTCCTTCGTCGGAAGATTGGAGCTCACCAGTAAAGTGTTCAGTTTTGTAAAAGAGGACAACATAGCGATAATCTGCATCATCATACCAATCTTTGATCCCACAGAGTTGGGGTTTAGAAATGGTCAGACCAGTTTCTTCTTTCACTTCACGAATGACAGCATCGACAAAGGATTCGCCACGTTCAACATGGCCGCCAGGAAAAGTAATGCCAGGCCAGTCAGGACTAACTCGGTCTTGGACCAGAACCTTGTCTCCATTTTTAATCATGCACATATTGACAAATTCGACTGATTCTCTTCTGTTCATCTTATTTTTCCTATTTTGTTAGTAATTTTTCTACCACGTTTAACTTTCGCATGGTCAGATCAACGCCGAACAGCTTTTCGAGATAGTTGGTATTAAGCTTTTTTCGTTTTGCAGTTCTAGGGAGATAGAGGTAAAGACAATGGTTGCCGATACAAATTTCTTCTTCACCATAGTCAATATTCAATTTTTCTAATGGTAGACTTTGGATAGCGTTTTGAAAAAGAATTATATGTATACGGTCATAAAGATAGTGTTCTCCAAACGGATTTTCTTGGACAATTTTTGTAAAATCACTCTTATTTTTAATGACCATTTTCAAGTCGGCTCCGATTTTTTCTTTTATTAGAGTATGGACTTGTTCTCGTATTTCTTCTATGGCTAAGTCGCTTTCAAGAATAATATTTCCACTTTGAATATAAGTTCGAACGTATTGAAAACCAGCCTCTGTTAAGATATCTACCAGATAAGACATTTTAGGGATAGCATTTTGTCCATTCGGTGTAACACCTCTCAGTAAAATAATATGTTCCAAAATAGCTCCTTTCTGATCCAATATCTTTAGATACTATATCATTTATAGTTCTAGTTTGAGCCTGCCACCCAGCCGGTGCAGAGGGCGGAAGTGATGTTAAATCCCCCCGTATGGGCATTGATATCTAGTACTTCGCCAGCAAAGTGGAGTCCAGGTACTAACTTACTTTCCAGCGTTTTAGGATTGATTTCCTTGAGACTAACGCCACCTTTAGTTACAAAGGATTTAGCCAATGACATTTTGCCAGTTACAGGGATTTTAAGAGCCTTGATGGACTGGACAAGTTGGTCGCGTTCTTTTTCTGTTAGTTGTTTGACTTTTTCTGGATATCCTTTACTAAAGAATTCTGCCAAGCGTTCAGGGAGCAGGGTTTTCAAAGTATTTTTCAAGTATTTTTCACGGTTTTCTTCAAGAAATGATAGCAAATCACTTTCAGAAAGTTGTGGCAAGACATCTAGAGAGAGGATTTCCCCACCCTTGACAAAACTAGACATGCGCAGTGCAGCAGGACCTGACAAGCCAAAGTGAGTAAAGAGAAGATCATGGGTGATGACATGCTTGCCATAGCTTAGGGTCACATCGTCCAGTGAAATTCCCTGCAAGGCCTTATGTGGAAAATCTGTCAATAATGGACTTTCAGCAGCTTCAAGCTCGGTAATAGTGTGTTTGAAATGACGAGCAATGTCATGACCAAAGCCAGTAGACCCAGTAGAAGGATAAGATTTCCCACCAGTTGTGACAATGAGTTTATCACAAGTAAAGGTCTGGTCTGCTGATTTCAGGACAAACTGGTCGTCTATCTTTTTAACCGAAACAATTTCTGTTTGAGTGGCAATTTGCCCACCAAGTTCAATGATTTTCTTTTCCAAAGCCTCGATTATAGTCCGAGATTTGTCGCTGGCTGGAAAAACGCGACCGTGGTCTTCTACCTTGAGTTTGACACCATTTTCTGTAAAAAAGTTGATGATATCATGGTTATCAAATTGGGAGAAGACACTGTATAGAAAGCGTCCATTTCCAGGGATGCCAGCTAGAAGGTCATCTAGAGTTCCGTTGTTGGTTACGTTGCAACGGCCACCGCCAGTACCAGCTAATTTTTTTCCAAGTTTTCGATTTTTTTCAATGAGAAGGGTTTTCTGCCCGTAAAAGCTACTGGAAATGGTAGCCATCATACCAGCAGGACCTCCCCCGATTACAATAGTGTCAAAATGTTTCATAAGAGTATTGTACCATAAAAAAACAAGAGATGATAAGTCATCTCCTGTTTGATTTATTAGTCAATTTCATATCCCATAAGGAGTCCGCCTTCTTCTGCATAAAAACTGCAGAGTCCAGAAGTTGGAAGGGTAGTAATATCTGCTTGTGGGTATTTTTCACGTAGGAGTTCTGAGAGCTGTTGGCAGAATTTTTCGTTACTGCGATGAGCCATGACGATACGACCACCAGCGTAGCCGGCTTTGATTAACTCTTCATAAGCAGCTTGAAGGGATTTTTTAGCACCACGAGCCTTTTGGAGAAGTTCCAAGGTTCCGGTTTCACTTGCTTCTCCAACCATTCGAATATTGAGAAGCCCAACAACTGTACCAATAAGTTTATTCAAGCGACCATTCTTAACCAGATTATCAACCTTAGCAAGGACGAATAGTAACTTAGTTTTTTCTTGGTAGGCAGTAATAGCTTTAACCACTTCTTCAAAAGAAAGTTCTTGCTCAATCAAATCATTGATTTTTTCTACGATAAGGTCAACTTCTCCACCAGCAGATAAACTATCAATGACATGAATCTGAGTATCAGGATGTTCTTCGAGATAGAGATTCTTAGCTAATTGAGCGCTGTTTTGACTACCAGAAAGAGTTCCGGTAATGGTCACTACAAAAATATGTTTGGCACCTTCGAAAGCACGTAAGTAATCATCAGGGCTAGGACATGCTGATTTTGAAGCTTCAGAAGTTGCATACATAGTTTCCATCATTTGATCGATATCAAGATTAGCATCGTCAATAAAGACCTGATCTGCTACTTGAATCTTTAAGGGAACACTGATAAATTCGGTATCAATAGCAGGATTTGCCAATTGGCGATAATCACAACCAGAGTCAGCTACAATCTTCCAAGTCATAGAAATTCTCCATCTTTATCACTTATACATTGACAAAGGTTCTGTCTTTTTTTACAATTATATCATGAAAAATCTTAAAACAAAAGTCTCATTGCTCTGTTGTCACAAGTAGAAAGGAAGTGTTATGGCTGAACGAAGAATTTCTGAAAATTCCCTAGAAAATCTCAGAAAATCAAATAAAGAATCCAATTTACTGACCAGAGAAGCTATTGAAACAGCTCTCTTGCAACTTTTGGAGAAAAAGGACTTGACAAAGATTAGCATTTCTGAGTTAGTCAAGCGTGCTGGCGTTTCTCGTGCAGCCTTTTATCGAAACTACGACTCCAAAGAAGAGATTTTAGAAAGCGTCTTTAAACGCAGTGTCCATAATATCATGGAGCAACTGAGTCATTACGATGTCAAAACGGATCTTTATCTGGTTTGGGTTCACCTCTTTAGAGAAGCCAAGAAAGAAGCCAAGGTTATTCAGCTTGCCTTGGACTACCACTTGGAAAAAATCTTTGTTCAAGCCATGCAAGATTTTTTAGAAAAATACTATGGAAAATCAAAAGGAGTCAGCTCTTACCTGCATTCTTTTTGGAGTTCTGCCATCGTATCAGTCTTGCTTAAATGGATTAAGGATGGAATGAAGGTTCCTGCTGAAAAAATCGCAGATCTGCGCTTGCCATTTTTCAAAAAATAAATCAAGAGGAGAGAAGTTATGACAGAAAAAAGACTGGCATGGGATGAGTATTTTGCTGCTCAAGCTCTATTAATTGCCAATCGTTCGACCTGTAAACGTGCCAAGGTAGGAGCTGTTTTAGTCAAGGATAATAAGGTTATTTCAACAGGCTATAATGGCTCTGTATCAGGAACAGAACATTGTATTGACCATGACTGTTTGGTGATTGAGGGTCACTGTGTTCGTACCCTTCATGCCGAGGTAAATGCTATTTTACAAGGGGCAGAACGTGGTGTTCCAAAAGGATTTACTGCCTATGTCACTCATTTTCCTTGCCTCAACTGCACCAAGCAATTACTTCAAGTAGGATGCGAGCGTGTTGTGTATATTAACCAATACCGTATGGATGACTACGCCCAATACCTTTATCAAGAAAAGGGGACAGAATTGACCCATTTGCCACTAGAGACAGTACAAGCAGCTCTTCAAGAAGCTGATTTGATTTAGAATTATAAAAAATAAATGGTTTCAAAAGCTTTTTGGACCATTTTTTGGTATAATAAGAAGAATAAATTGAAAGAAGGAATTCAGAAAATGGGAAAACTTGAAGTTATTAATCATCCACTGATTCAACACAAATTGTCAATCTTGCGTCGTACGGACACTTCTACAAAAGCTTTTCGTGAGCTAGTTGATGAAATTGCAATGTTGATGGGATATGAAGTACTTCGTGATCTTCCACTTGAAGATGTAGAAATCGAAACACCAATCACAAAAACAGTTCAAAAACAATTGGCTGGTAAAAAATTGGCAATTGTCCCAATCTTGCGTGCCGGTATTGGTATGGTTGATGGACTATTGAGTTTGGTTCCAGCAGCTAAAGTTGGTCACATTGGTATGTACCGTGACGAAGAAACCCTTCAACCAGTAGAATACTTGGTAAAATTACCTGAAGATATTGACCAACGTCAAATCTTTGTAGTTGACCCTATGCTTGCGACAGGTGGATCAGCGATTTTGGCTGTTGACTCCCTCAAAAAACGTGGTGCTTCAAACATCAAGTTTGTCTGCCTTGTGTCTGCTCCAGAAGGTGTGAAAGCTCTTCAAGAAGCTCACCCAGATGTAGAAATCTTCACAGCAGCTTTGGATGAGCACTTGAACGAACATGGTTACATTGTTCCAGGTCTTGGGGATGCTGGTGACCGCTTGTTCGGAACAAAATAGGATTCTAAAGTGAGATTGAGACTATTTCCCTAGTTTTAGTCTTGAAATGAGGTTGAATTTTTGTATCTGTCTTTAGAATAGAGCAAAGATTTGACCTTTTTTGACCAAAAATATATAATAATTTTATTGACAAAGAAATTTAGAAATCAGAAGGAGAATTGAATGATTCCTGTAGTTATTGAACAAACAAGTCGTGGAGAACGTTCATATGATATTTACTCACGTCTTCTAAAAGATCGTATCATCATGTTGACTGGACCAGTCGAAGACAATATGGCAAACTCAGTCATTGCCCAATTGCTTTTCTTGGATGCTCAAGATAGTACAAAAGATATCTATCTTTATGTAAATACTCCAGGTGGTTCAGTATCAGCTGGTTTAGCAATCGTTGATACTATGAACTTTATCAAGGCAGATGTCCAAACCATCGTTATGGGGATGGCTGCTTCGATGGGTACAATTATTGCTTCAAGTGGAGCAAAAGGTAAACGTTTCATGCTTCCAAATGCAGAATACATGATTCACCAACCGATGGGTGGTACAGGTGGTGGTACACAGCAAACCGATATGGCTATTGCTGCTGAACACTTGCTAAAAACTCGTAAGACTTTGGAGCAAATTCTTGCAGATAATTCTGGCAAATCAGTTGAGCAAATCCATGCAGATGCTGAACGTGATTACTGGATGAGCGCTCAAGAAACACTTGAATATGGTTTCATCGATGAAATCATGGCAAATAATTCATTAAACTAATAATCCTTAAAAGCAAACTCGACTGAGTTTGCTTTTTTTGGTATAATAGTAAGAAGATTGTTAGAAGGAAGTTGTAATATGTTTCAAAAAGAGAATCGGTCTGGCCTGATTATCTACCTATACTATAATCGTGATGCAAAAAAGCTCGGTCATTATGGTGATGTTTGTTACCACTCAAAAAAACACCGTTATCTGCAACTTTATGTCCCAACAGAAGAAGTGGAAGAACTGGTGAGCCGTTTAGGAAAAGAGAAATTTATCAGAAAAGTGAGACTTTGTCATATCCAAGAATTGGAAACTCCTTTTGTTGGTAGTCTATACAGAAATAGCGAAAACGTTATCATGCAAAAATCGTGATAAATGTATTGACAATTTTCTGATAATTCGGTATATTCTTAACATATAATTTAAATTGAATATTAAAAGGAGACAAACATGAAGAAAAAATTTGCCTTATCACTTGTAGCTCTTGCAAGTGTAGCTGTTTTAGCAGCTTGTGGAGAAGTGAAGTCAGGAGCTTCAAACTCAACTGGTAACGAAATCGGCAAAGAACTAAAAATCGGTTTTAACTTTGAAAAAACTGGTGAAGTAGCAGCCTACGGTAGCGCTGAACAAAAAGGTGCTCAATTGGCCGTTGATGAAATCAACGCAGCTGGTGGTATCGATGGAAAACAAATCGAAGTTGTAGACAAAGATAACAAATCTGAGACAGCTGAAGCAGCTACCGTTACAACAAACCTTGTTACCCAATCAAAAGTGAACGCTCTTGTAGGACCTGCAACTTCAGGTGCCACTGCCGCAGCGGTTGCCAATGCTGGTAAAGCAGGTGTACCATTGGTAACCCCATCAGCAACTCAAGATGATTTGACAAAAGGTCAAGATTACCTTTTCCGTGCAACCTTCATAGATAGCTTCCAAGGACAAATTATTGCTAAATACACAACTGATAACTTGAAAGCGAAGAAAGTCGTTCTATACTACGATAACTCATCTGACTATGCTAAAGGGATTGCTGAATCTTTCAAGAAATCTTATAAAGGTGAAATTGTAGCGACAGAAACGTTCCAATCTAAGGATACAGATTTCCAAGCCGCACTTACAAAAATCAAAGATAAAGACTTCGATGCCATTGTCCTTCCAGGGTACTACACTGAAACTGGTAAAATTGTAAACCAAGCACGTGGTATGGGAATCAAACAACCAATAATCGGTGGTGATGGATTTAGTGATGCTAAATTCGTTGAACAAGCAACACCTGCTGCAGCTACAGACATCTACTACGTAGCTGGATTCTCTACTGAAGGTGAAATGACTGATAAAGCCAAGAAATTCGTAGAAGCTTATAAAGCGAAATACAACGAAGAACCTTCAATGTTTGCAGCCTTGGCATATGATTCAGTTTACATGATTTCGGAAGCATCTAAAGGTGCTAAGAACTCTGTCGAATTGAAAGACAACCTTGCGAAGTTGAAAGACTTGGAAGGTGTTACTGGTACAATGTCTATTGACAAAGACCATAATCCGGTTAAATCTGCACTTATGATTGGCTTAAAAGATGGTAAAGTTGAGTCAGTTGAGTCGGTTAAACCTTAATCTAGTAGATATCGTAAATGGGGAATGAGCTTTTACTCACTCCCTGTTTCGGTGTTTATGAAAGGATTATTTTTTTATAAAAATCCTAAAAAAACTAATTAGAAAGAGTGAACCATATGCTTCAACAACTTGTCAATGGTCTAATCTTGGGGAGTGTCTATGCACTGCTAGCCCTGGGGTATACTATGGTTTATGGAATTATCAAGCTCATTAACTTTGCCCACGGAGATATTTATATGATGGGTGCTTTTATGGGTTATTATTTGATTAATTCCTTGCAATTAAATTTCTTTGTTGCCTTGATTTTATCAATGGTCGGAACAGCAATTCTTGGTGTTATCATTGAGTTCCTAGCTTATCGTCCATTACGTCATTCAACTCGTATCTCTGTATTGATTACAGCCATCGGAGTATCCTTCTTACTTGAGTATGGGATGGTCTATCTAGTCGGAGCTAACACACGGGCATTTCCTCAAGCAATCCAAACAGTTCGTTATGACTTAGGTCCAATCAGTTTAACAAATATTCAATTGTTGATTTTGACTGTCTCACTTGTTTTGATGGTTCTTCTACAACTCATCGTGCAAAAAACCAAGATGGGGAAAGCCATGCGTGCCGTTTCTGTAGATAGTGATGCTGCTCAGCTGATGGGGATTAACGTGAACCGTACAATCAGTTTTACCTTTGCATTGGGTTCAGCTCTAGCTGGTGCAGCGGGTGTCTTGATTGCACTTTACTATAACTCTCTTGAACCATTGATGGGAATGACTCCAGGTATTAAATCATTTGTGGCTGCCGTTCTTGGTGGTATCGGAATTATCCCTGGTGCAGCTCTGGGTGGCTTTGTTATTGGTCTTTTGGAGACATTTGCTACCGCCTTCGGAATGTCAGATTTCCGTGATGCCATCGTGTATGGAATCTTGCTCTTAATCTTGATTGTTCGTCCAGCTGGTATCCTCGGTAAGAATGTGAAAGAGAAGGTGTAAACAATGAAAGAAAATTTAAAAGTTAATATTCTATGGTTATTCCTTTTGTTGCTTGGATATGGTTTAATTAGCCTATTGGTTTCAGTAGGAGTCTTGAATCTTTTCCATATTCAGATTATTGAACAAATCGGTATCAATATTATTCTAGCAGTAGGTCTTAACCTAATCGTTGGGTTCTCTGGTCAGTTTTCACTTGGACATGCTGGATTTATGGCTATTGGTGCTTATGCAGCAGCCATTATTGGATCAAAATCTCCAACCTATGGTGCATTCTTTGGAGCTATGTTGCTCGGCGCCATTATTGCTGGTTTAGTTGCCCTCATCGTTGGTATTCCTACCTTACGTTTGAAAGGGGACTACCTTGCGGTTGCAACACTAGGTGTTGCTGAGATCATTCGAATCTGTATTGTTAATGGTGGTGAACTAACTAATGGTGCTGCTGGTATTTTGGGAATTCCTAACTTTACAACTTGGCAAATGGTCTACTTTTTTGCAGTGATTACAACGATTGCCACTCTTAATTTCCTTCGCAGTCCTATCGGACGTTTAACCTTATCCGTTCGTGAAGATGAGATTGCTGCTGAGTCAGTAGGGGTAAATACTACAAAAATTAAAATCATTGCTTTTGTTTTTGGTGCTGTTACTGCAAGTATCGCAGGTACTCTTCAGTCAGGGTTTATCGGATCAGTCGTACCAAAAGATTATACGTTCATCAACTCTATCAATGTATTGATTATCGTTGTATTTGGTGGTTTAGGATCCATTACAGGGGCAATTGTTGCTGCAATCGTGCTTGGAATCTTGAACATGCTCCTTCAAGACGTGGCCAGCGTTCGTATGATTATCTATGCTTTGGCCTTAGTACTCGTTATGATCTTCAGACCAGGTGGTCTTCTTGGGACTTGGGAATTGAGCCTATCACGTCTCTTTAAAAAAGGCAAGAAGGAGGGACAAAACTAATGGCATTGCTTGAAGTAAAAAATTTAACCAAACATTTTGGTGGTCTGACAGCCGTTGGGGACGTCACTCTCGAATTGAACGAAGGTGAACTTGTTGGTTTGATTGGACCGAATGGTGCTGGGAAAACAACCCTCTTCAACTTGTTGACAGGTGTTTATGAACCAAGCGAAGGAACAGTAACCTTGGATGGTCACTTGTTAAATGGCAAGCAACCCTATAAAATCGCATCTCTAGGTTTAGGGCGTACCTTCCAAAACATCCGTCTATTTAAAGATTTAACAGTTTTGGATAATGTTTTGATTGCATTTAGTAATCACCATAAGCAACATGTGTTTGCAAGTTTCTTGCGCTTACCAGCTTTTTACAAGAATGAAAAAGAGTTGAAAGCTAAAGCCTTAGAATTACTAAAAATCTTTGATTTGGATGGAGATGCTGAAACTTTAGCTAAAAATCTAGCCTATGGTCAACAACGTCGTTTGGAAATTGTTCGTGCTCTTGCTACAGAGCCTAAAATCCTCTTCTTGGATGAGCCTGCAGCGGGTATGAACCCACAAGAAACTGCAGAATTGACTGAGTTGATTCGTCGCATCAAAGATGAATTCAAAATTACTATCATGCTGATCGAACATGATATGAACTTGGTTATGGAAGTTACTGAGCGTATCTACGTCCTTGAGTACGGTCGTTTGATTGCTCACGGTACACCAGATGAAATCAAGAGTAATAAACGTGTTATCGAAGCTTATCTAGGAGGTGAAGCCTAATGTCTATGTTGAAAGTTGAAAACCTCTCAGTACACTACGGTATGATTCAAGCTGTACGTGACGTGAGCTTTGAAGTTAATGAAGGAGAAGTTGTTTCTCTTATCGGTGCTAACGGTGCTGGTAAGACAACCATCCTTCGTACCCTATCAGGTCTTGTGCGTCCAAGTTCTGGTCGAATTGAATTTTTGGGACAAGAAATCCAAAAGATGCCTGCACAAAAGATTGTAGCATCAGGACTTTCTCAAGTACCAGAAGGTCGTCACGTTTTTCCTGGCTTGACAGTTATGGAAAACTTGGAGATGGGCGCCTTCCTTAAGAAAAATCGTGAAGAAAATCAAGCGAATCTAAAAAAAGTATTTTCACGTTTTCCTCGTTTAGAAGAACGGAAGAACCAAGATGCGGCTACCCTTTCTGGTGGTGAACAGCAGATGCTTGCTATGGGACGTGCGCTTATGTCAACGCCTAAACTTCTTCTCTTAGATGAACCATCAATGGGGCTTGCACCAATTTTCATCCAAGAAATTTTTGATATCATTCAAGATATTCAAAAACAAGGTACAACTGTTCTTTTGATCGAGCAAAATGCCAATAAAGCACTAGCCATCGCAGATCGAGGCTATGTTCTTGAAACAGGTAAAATCGTTCTTTCAGGAACAGGTAAAGAACTCGCAGCATCAGACGAAGTCAGAAAAGCATATCTAGGTGGCTAAACTAGTCTGGGAGACTAGTTTAGGTTGTGGATTGAGATTGCGAATGCAATCCCTCTATAGTCTGGGGGACCTTTTTAGTCTGCAGATAAGGATTGCGAGACAAATTACGTAATCAAGATATTGAGAGAGTGGGACAGAAATCGGTAATTCGTTAGAATTCGATTTCGTCGTCCCACCTCTGCACAGTTGAGTAGGGCTGTAAAAGCTGATGAAATCAGCGTAGTAGAACCCACTCAACCACTGCGTCTTGCTCGATAATCCAAAGACAATTGAGAGGCTAGGACTTTTGTCCCAGCCTCTTTTTAAAGTCTTACAGAGTTTTCTGAATCTTGAAAAAGAGATGAAAGCGTTTGATTGATTTTCGTAAAAAGTGTATAATAAAGCTATAAACATAAAGGAGAGTTCCTATGGCAGTCAAAGATTTTATGACACGAAAGGTCGTATATATTAGTCCTGATACGACTGTTGCGCACGCAGCTGATTTGATGCGCGAACAAGGCTTACACCGTCTTCCTGTTATTGAGAATGATAAATTGGTAGGCTTGGTAACAGAAGGGACAATCGCTGAAGCTAGTCCTTCAAAAGCAACTAGTCTTTCAATTTTCGAGATGAATTATCTGCTTAATAAGACAAAAGTAAAAGACGTCATGATTCGAGATGTTGTTACTGTCTCAGGCTATGCAAGTTTAGAAGATGCAACTTATCTCATGCTTAAAAATAAGATTGGTATTTTGCCAGTTGTTGACAACGGACAATTGTATGGAGTCATTACAGATCGTGATGTATTCAGTGCCTTTCTTGAAATCGCTGGTTATGGGGAAGAGGGAATCCGTGTTCGTTTTATCACAGAAAATGAAGTTGGGGTGCTCGGCAAGATTGTTTCTTTAATCGTTGAGGAAAATCTTAATATTTCTCATACTATTAATATTCCACGTAAAGATGGTAAGATTGTTATCGAAGTTCAAATTGAGGGAACAGTTGATCTAGCTTCCTTTAAACAGAAATTCGAATCTGAGAATATTCAGGTAGAAGAAATTACACAAACTTCTGCAAAAAAACTGTAAAAAATAAAATATAAGCAGTTTTTACTTGCAAAAAAAAATTTTTTCAAGTATAATAATTTATTGTGAGCAAACCTCACTTACCCCTTGCAATGTCTTGGGGTCATTAGACCAAAAGGAGGAACATATCAATGGCTAAATACGAAATTCTTTATATCATTCGTCCAAACATTGAAGAAGAAGCGAAAAACGCTTTGGTAGCACGTTTTGACTCTATCTTGACTGACAACGGTGCAACTGTTGTTGAATCAAAAACATGGGAAAAACGTCGTCTTGCATACGAAATCCAAGATTTCCGCGAAGGACTTTACCACATCGTTAACGTTGAAGCAAATGATGATGCAGCTCTTAAAGAGTTTGACCGTCTTTCAAAAATCAACGCTGACATTCTTCGTCACATGATCGTCAAACTTGACGCGTAAGAAGGTAGATTATGATTAACAATGTTGTACTTGTAGGGCGTATGACTCGTGACGCTGAGTTACGTTATACCCCATCAAATGTAGCAGTTGCGACTTTTACTCTTGCAGTAAACCGTACATTTAAGAGTCAAAATGGCGAGCGTGAGGCTGATTTTATCAATGTCGTTATGTGGCGCCAACAGGCTGAAAATCTTGCTAACTGGGCTAAAAAAGGCTCACTTATCGGGGTGACAGGTCGTATCCAGACTCGTAGTTACGATAACCAGCAAGGACAACGTGTCTATGTGACGGAAGTCGTGGCTGAGAATTTCCAAATGTTGGAAAGCCGTAGTGTGCGTGAGGGACATACTGGTGCAGCTTATTCTGCTCCAAGTTCAAACTACTCAGCACCTACAAATTCAGTACCAGACTTTTCACGTGATGAAAATCCATTCGGAACAACTAATCCTTTGGATATTTCAGATGATGATTTACCATTCTAATGGACAATTAATACTATAAAGGAGAAAAAACATGGCTCAACAACGTCGTGGCGGATTCAAACGCCGTAAAAAAGTTGATTACATCGCAGCAAACAAAATTGAATATGTTGATTACAAAGATACTGAGCTTCTTAGCCGTTTCGTTTCAGAACGTGGGAAAATCCTTCCTCGTCGTGTAACTGGAACTTCAGCTAAAAACCAACGTAAAGTAACAACAGCTATCAAACGCGCTCGCGTAATGGCTTTGATGCCTTTCGTAAACGAAGATTAAAGAAAAGACCCGGTTGGGTCTTTTTTTCACGAGCCTTAAAATGAGAGAGCGAGTTTGGGTCCGAGTGGCCCTCTTTTTCATGTGCTTGAAAACAAGAAAGCGAATTAAGAGCCGGTTGGGTCTTTTTTCAGGTCCAGTGGACCTCTTTTTCATGAGCATGAAAACAAGAAAGCGAATTAAGACCCCGACGGGTCTTTTTTTCACGAGCATAGAAATGTGAAAGCGAGTTGAGGTCCGGGGGACCTCTTTTTCATGAGCTTGAAAATAAGAAAGCGAATTAAGACCCCGACGGGTCTTTTTTCAAGAGATAGTTTTTTTCTGACCTTGGCGTGCTATAATGGTAGGAGAAAGCTATAAAGGAGAAGCTTATGAAGACGACATGTTCAATTAGAAAAATGCAAGAATCTGACATAAAAAATCTAGCTCGAGGATTTATCAGCCAAGGTTGGCCAAGTAGAGAGGAGATTTTAACTCGATACTTTAAGGAGCAAGAAAGTGGGGAGAGAGAAGTCTTAGTTGCAGAGGTTGAGGGTGCTGTAGCGGGCTACATTACCATTTTGCCCTCTGCTAAACATGGTCCTTTTGCAGAAGTCTATCCAGAATTATCAGATTTTAATGTGTTTGAGCCTTTTCGAAATCAAGGGATTGGGAATCAACTGCTAGAAGAAGCAGAAAAACGAGTCAAGTTTGTTTCGAGTAAGGTCACTCTTGGTGTAGGTTTGCACTTAGGCTATGGCCCTGCCCAGAGATTGTATATCAGACGGGGCTACATTCCAGATGGGACAGGTGTCTGGTATCGAAATCAACCCTTGGAAATGAATGCAACTAGCCAAAATAATGATGATTTGGTTTTGTATCTAGTAAAGGAATTCGGATAAGAGACAAGGATTTTATTGGGGATATGGGATTCCTCTACTTTATGGTATAATGGAAAGAGTGAATTGAAGGAGGTAATGAGATGGATGCGAAATTAAGATATAAGGCGAAAAAGATAAAGATTGTTTTTTTTGATATTGATGATACTTTGCGAAACTCAAAGACTGGTTTTATCCCAACCTCAATTCCAACAGTATTTCAACAATTACGTGAAAAAGGTATTTTGACTGGAATTGCGACTGGTCGTGGGATTTTCGGTGTCGTGCCAGAGATTCGCGAGCTTAAACCTGACTTTTTTGTTACTCTGAATGGTGCTTATATTGAGGATAAAAAGGGCAATGTTATTGATAGCAACAAAATTGCTAAAGATAAGGTTGAAACCTATGTTGCTTGGACTAAGGAAGTGGGGATTGACTATGGTTTAGTTGGTAGTCATACTGCTAAACTCTCCACTAGAACTGAGTTGATTAGTGAGGCCATTGATCCAATTTATCCCGATTTGGGTGTCGATCCTGATTTTTACCAAAAAGAAGACATCTATCAGATGTGGACTTTTGAAGATAAGGGGGATGACTTACACTTGCCTGACAGTCTTGCTGATAAACTTCGCATAGTTCGTTGGCATCACCATTCATCAGATGTGGTACCAATTTCCGGTTCAAAAGCAGCTGGTGTAGCAAAAGTTGTAGAACATTTAGGTCTTAAACCTGAGAACGTGATGGTCTTTGGAGACGGTCTTAACGATTTAGAACTCTTTGATTATGCAGGTATTAGCATTGCTATGGGCATTTCTCATGACAAAATCAAAGAAAAAGCAGATTATATTACAAAAATATTAGAAGAAGATGGCATTTTCGATGCCTTAGAAGGATTTGGTATGGTAGAAAAAGAATTACATTTTCCACAAGTAGACATTGAAACAGTAGAAGGTCCGATTGCGACTATTAAGACAAATCGCGGAGACTTGCGTATCAAGCTCTTCCCAGATCATGCTCCTAAAACGGTAGCTAACTTTGTAGCTCTTTCAAAAGATGGTTACTATGATGGTGTTATTTTCCACCGTATAATCAAGGACTTTATGATCCAAGGTGGAGACCCAACTGGAACTGGTATGGGTGGCGAGTCAATCTATGGTGAATCATTTGAGGATGAGTTCTCAGAAGAACTTTACAATATCCGTGGTGCTCTTTCCATGGCTAATGCTGGACCAAATACAAATGGTAGCCAGTTCTTTATCGTCCAAAATCAACATCTGCCTTATTCTAAGAAAGAAATTGCTCGTGGTGGTTGGCCAGAACCGATTGCGGAAATCTATGCAGAACAAGGTGGAACTCCTCACCTAGACCGTCGTCATACTGTATTTGGTCAACTTGCGGATGAAGCTTCTTACGAAGTTCTGGATGCAATTGCAGGTGTCGAAACAGGTGCAATGGATAAGCCAGTTGAAGATATCGTGATTCAAACGATTGAAATTGAGGACTAAAATGAAAATTGGTGATAAGCTAAAAGGGCGAATTACAGGAATTCAATCCTATGGTGCTTTTGTAGAATTAGAGAATGGTACTACAGGGTTAATTCATATATCTGAAATTCGAACTGGCTATATAGAAAACATTTATGATGTTTTAAAAATTGGAGATGAAGTCCAGGTACAGGTGGTAGATTTTGATGAATATACAGGGAAGGCTAGCCTTTCCATTCGTACCTTGGAAGAAGAAAAACATCAGTTACCGAGACGGAGACGTTTTTCAAGTGACCGTGTCAAATACGGCTTTGCTCCTTTGGCTCGCATGATGCCTATCTGGACAAAGGAGGCCATCTCTAATCTAAATAAGAAAAAGTCCTAATTGATTTCTTCTCTTTTGAAATGTTAATATAGTTTGTTATAATAGAAATATGGTAGAAGAATTATTAAAATCGGGAGAGAGAATCAATCAGCTCTTTTCGACAGATATCAAGATTATTCAAAATAGAGAGGTTTTCAGCTATTCAGTGGATAGTGTTCTCTTGTCACGTTTTCCTCGTTTTCCTAAAAATGGATTGATTGTAGATTTTTGTGCTGGAAATGGAGCTGTGGGACTATTTGCCAGTAGTCGTACTAAGGCCAAAATTCTCTCTGTTGAAATCCAAGAACGCTTGGCAGATATGGCTGAACGGTCGGTCCGTTTAAATGGCTTAGAGGAACAGATGCAGGTTATTTGTGATGATTTGAAAAATATGCCTGCCTACATTCAGGGGAGTAAGGTTGATTTGATTTTATGCAATCCGCCTTATTTTAAAGTAGATCCAAATTCTAATCTGAACGAGAGTGAACACTATCTGTTAGCGCGACATGAAATCACAACTAATCTTAAGGAAATTTGTCGTAGTGCTCAGAGTATTCTCAAATCAAATGGGCGTTTGGCTATGGTTCATCGTCCTGATCGATTATTAGATATCTTAGCTACGCTCCAACAGCATAATTTGGCTCCAAAACGTCTGCAATTTGTTTACCCTAAACGGGAGAAGGAAGCCAATATGCTTTTGATTGAGGCTATTAAGGACGGCTCCACTAGTGGTTTTAAGGTTTTACCACCACTCATTGTTCATAATAGTGATGGTACTTATACACAAGAAATTCAAGAGATTTACTATGGATCATAAGGCTTACATGTATGTGGTAGAGTGCCGTGATGGTTCCTACTATACAGGCTATACAACAGATGTGAAGAAACGGATTGCCGTTCACAATAGTGGTAAAGGAGCCAAATATACACGAGCTCGCTTGCCGGTAAAACTTATCTATGCTCAAGGTTTCGAAAGTAAAGAAGAAGCCATGTCAGCCGAAGCTCTTTTTAAACGCAAGACACGTCCGCAGAAAATAAACTATCTAAAGGACAATCAAGATAAGAATTTAGCCAATATTTTCGAGATTTAGTGAGAGTGGGACAGAAATCGTTAATTCGTTAGAATTCGATTTCGTCGTCCCACCTCCGCACAATTGAGTAGGGCTGTAAAAGATGATGATACTCTTCGAAAATCAAATTCAAACCACGTCAGCTTCGACTTGCCGTACTCAAGTACAGTCTGTGGCTCGCTTCCTAGTCTGCTCTTTGATTTTTATTGAGTATGAAATCAGCGCAGTAGAGCCCACTCAACCACTGCGTCTTGCTCGACAATCCAAAGACAATTGAGAGGCTAGGACTTTTGTCCCAGCCTCTTACTTTTGTCAAAAATTGAAAAAAATGCTACAATAGAGTGAATAAAGAAACGAGGTATAATCATGTCTAAGATTCTAGTATTTGGTCACCAAAATCCAGATTCAGATGCCATCGGGTCATCTGTAGCCTTTGCTTATCTTGCAAAAGAAGCTTATGGCTTGGATACAGAAGCAGTAGCTCTTGGGACTCCAAATGAAGAAACAGCCTATGTATTGAACTATTTTGGTGTAGAAGCACCACGTGTTATCACATCTGCTAAAGCAGAAGGGGCAGAGCAAGTTATCTTGACGGACCACAATGAATTCCAACAGTCAGTTTCAGATATTGCTGAAGTAGAAGTTTACGGTGTGGTGGATCACCACCGTGTGGCTAACTTTGAAACTGCAAGCCCACTTTACATGCGTTTGGAACCAGTTGGATCAGCATCTTCTATCGTTTACCGTATGTTCAAAGAGCATGGTGTAGCTGTGCCAAAAGAAATTGCAGGTTTGATGCTTTCAGGTTTGATTTCAGATACCCTTCTTTTGAAATCTCCAACAACTCACCCATCTGATAAAGTGATTGCGCCTGAATTGGCTGAATTGGCTGGCGTGAACTTGGAAGAATACGGTCTTGCCATGCTCAAGGCTGGTACAAACTTGGCAAGTAAATCTGCAGAAGAATTGATTGACATCGATGCTAAGACATTTGAACTCAACGGAAACAATGTTCGTGTGGCTCAAGTAAATACAGTTGATATCGCTGAAGTCTTGGAACGCCAAGCTGAAATCGAAGCAGCCATCCAAGCCGCAAATGCAGCTAATGGCTACTCTGACTTTGTCTTGATGATTACAGACATCGTCAACTCAAACTCAGAAATTTTGGCCCTTGGTGCCAATATGGACAAGGTAGAAGCAGCTTTCAACTTCAAACTTGAAAACAACCACGCTTTCCTTCCAGGTGCAGTTTCACGTAAGAAACAAGTGGTACCACAATTGACAGAAAGCTTTAATGCATAATCATAGATGGGGAAACCCATTGTTAAAAAGGAGTTTCGACTCCTTTTTTGCTAGGAGAGAAGTATGTTAGAAAATGGCGATTTGATTTTTGTGAAAGATGATTCGGATATAGGACAGGCCATCCAGGAATCTACTGGTCACTATAGCCATGTGGCCATCTTTTTGGACGGACAGGTTTATCATGCAACGGTTGAAGGTGGTGTCATTGCCCAGTCCCCTGAAGATTTCTTTGAAGACGGGAAAGTATATGACCTTTATCGCTATCCAAAAATGGATCAAAAAGAAGTCAAAAAGCTGGCAGAGAGCCTTTTAGGGGCTCCCTACAATGCTTCCTTTTATCCCGACGGAGCTGGTTTTTACTGTTCTCAGTTTGTAGCAGATATTCTACCTATTTTTGAGACTATTCCCATGAAATTTGGGGATGATGTGCAGGAAATCAGTGATTTTTGGAGAGAATATTATAGAGATTTAGGTCTTCCTGTACCTCTGAATCAGCCGGGTACCAATCCCAGTCAATTAACAGCATCACCACTTTTAGTTTGTAAAGAAAGGAATCTTCATGATTCAGATTTTTAATCCATCTCGTTTGACGCGACAACCATTCTTTAGAGATTTGGTAGACTATCTTGATCAGCATTCGGATGTCATTTTAAGACAAATTAAGGCTCAGTTTCCAGATGTTCCAGTTGATAAGTATTTGGAGGAATATATCAAAGCGGGATTGATTCTAAGAGAAAACAAACGCTATTATCTCAATCTTCCCTTTCTAGAATCTACAGAATCTCTTGAACTAGACCAAGAAGTCTTTGTGAGAGATGATAGCTCAATCTACCAAGAAATCCTGAAGAAATATTTTCAGACCGAATTGAGCAATCAAACCAATGCAGCAATCTTAAAAGAATATACCGATTTTGCAAGAGAAAAGATGACACTGTCTAATTATTTTCATAAGGTCAAGCATCAGTATCCTTTGACGGAAGAACAGCAGGCGCTCTATGGAATTTTAGGAGATGTCAACCCTGAGTATGCCCTTAAGTATATGACTACTTTTTTGCTCAAGTTTCTTAAGAAAGATCAACTCATGCAGAAACGCCGTGATATCTTTGTTGATAGTTTAGTCTTATTAGGTTACATTGTTCAAAATGAAGATGGGAAGTATGAGTTAGCTGTAGAATTTGATAAAGAACGATTCATTTTTATAAAAAGATAAAGAAGTCTGGTCAAAAAGGCTTTAAAATAAGAAAACGCATAATATCAGGTGTTGAAAAAATTTGATACTATGCATTTTATTTTCTGATAAAATTAACTTTTTGCCTAGACTTCTTTAGATTTATACTCAATGAAAATCAAAGAGCAAACTAGGAAGCTAGCCGCAGGTTGCTCAAAACACCGTTTTGAGGTTGTGGATAGAACTGACGAAGTCAGCTCAAAATACTATTTTGAGGTTGCGGACGAAGCTGACGTGGTTTGAAAAGATTTTTTTTGAAGAGTATTACTGTAGATAACGTTCTGCAACTGCAGCATCACCTGGATAGTTTTCTTTCTTACCTTGGATGATTTGGTAGCAATCAGCACCTTTACCAGCGATAATGACAGCGTCCAGTTCTTGACTTGTGATAGACATAGCAGCCTTGATGGCTTGCTCACGGTCGACAATCTTTTCAACAGGATGATGGATATAGCTACTGATTTCATCTGCAATGGCCATTGGATCTTCATAGTTTGGATCATCAGCTGTTAGGAATACTTGAATTTCAGGATGTTGATTGAGGAGCAGTCCAAAATCCTTGCGACGACTTTCTCCCTTGTTTCCAGTTGAACCAAGAACTAGAGCAATTTTTCCAGTCTGATGAGTTTCAACAACAGAGATTAGTTTTTTAAGACTGTCACCGTTATGGGCGTAGTCAATGAAAACTTTAGCACCATTTTTCTGAGTGAGAACTTCCATACGACCAGGCACACGAGTTGCCGCGATTCCGTTTTTGATGTCTTCCAGACTAGCACCTAAACGGAGGCAGGCAAGTCCTGCAGCGACTGCGTTTTCTTGGTTGAAATGTCCAATCAACTGGATATCATAGTCTCCTGCTAATTTACCAGTAGCTGAGAAGCTAAAGGCTTTGGAGTTCTCGATTTGGTTACTTGACTGGCTACCGTAGAAGTCATGCTCTTGATGTTCTACTTGTTCTTTCAAGATTGAAAAATGGTCCATATCACTATTGATAACAACTGCTCGGCTATTTTTCATCAAGAGACGCTTGTGGTAGAAGTAATCTTCAAAGGTCGGATGCTCAATAGGACCAATATGATCTGGTGTGATGTTGAGAAAAACTCCCACATCGAAAGTTAAACCATATACTCGATTTACTAGATAGGCTTGGCTGGAAACTTCCATTACCAGATGGGTTCTACCATTCTTAACCGCTTTAGCCATCATATTAAAGAGATCAATATTTTCAGGTGTTGAGAAGGAAGATTTGAAGAAAGTCTTGCCGTCTAAAGTTGTATTCATTGTCGATAAGAGGGCTGTTGGGTAGCGTTGGGACAAGATATGATAGGCAAAGTAAGCCGCTGTTGTTTTTCCTTTAGTTCCAGTGAAAGCAAGAATTTTGAGTTTATTCTGAGGGTTGTCATAAAATTCCATGGCAATCAAACTCATGGCCTTTTTGATATTGTTAACAACAATAACAGGAATACCAACTTCATAGTCCTGCTCTGCCACGTACCAACCAAGCCCTTGTGAGATAGCTGAAAACAGATATTCTTTTTTAAAGGCAGCTCCTTTTGCAAAAAATAGAGTATTTTCTTTGGTTGTTCGGCTATCGTAACTGATGCTGTCAAAAACAACATCGTTGTAATTGTAGTGGTAATGTCCTTGGTCGATAATCTCACGGAAGAGACCATCTTTCTTTAAAATATCTAATATAGTTTCAATCTTTATCATACTTTCTATTGTAAACCGAAAGTCTGAATTTTACAAGTAACAAGGAAAAGTTTATAATGGAAGATAAGGAACATTTCCGTTATTAAAATTGAATGAGGAAGTTATGTCTAACGAAAATAATCATCAGCAGGCCCAGATGTTACGCGGAACTGCCTGGCTAACGGCTAGTAACTTTATCAGTCGCCTGCTCGGGGCCATTTACATCATCCCTTGGTATATCTGGATGGGGACTTATGCTGCTAAGGCTAATGGTCTCTTTACTATGGGTTACAATATCTATGCTTGGTTCTTGTTGATTTCGACAGCAGGTATCCCTGTTGCAGTCGCAAAGCAGGTTGCCAAGTATAACACCATGAAAGAAGAAGAGCATAGTTTTGCCCTGATTCGTAGTTTCCTAGGCTTTATGACTGGGCTTGGTCTTGTCTTTGCTTTGGTCTTATATCTCTTTGCGCCTTGGTTAGCCGATCTTTCCGGTGTCGGTAAGGACTTGATTCCCATTATGCAGAGTCTAGCTTGGGCTGTCTTGATTTTCCCATCTATGAGTGTTATCCGTGGATTTTTCCAAGGGATGAATAATCTCAAGCCTTATGCCATGAGTCAAATCGCTGAGCAAGTTATCCGAGTTATTTGGATGCTCTTAGCAACCTTTATCATCATGAAGCTTGGTTCGGGAGACTATCTAGCAGCAGTCACCCAGTCTACCTTTGCGGCCTTTGTGGGAATGGTAGCTAGCTTTGCTGTCTTGCTTTATTTCCTCTATAAAGAAGGAATGCTTCAAAAAGTTTTTGAAACGCGAGATAAGATTGATAGCAAACATCTGTTAATGGATACGATTAAGGAAGCTATTCCTTTTATCATAACAGGGTCAGCTATTCAACTTTTCCAAATCTTGGACCAAAATACCTTTATCAATAGCATGAAGTGGTTTACCAACTATAGTAATGAAGACTTGATTGTCATGTTTTCTTATTTCTCTGCTAATCCTAATAAAATTACCATGATTTTGATTTCGGTTGGAGTTTCCATTGGTAGTGTAGGATTACCACTTCTAACTGAAAACTATGTCAAGGGTGATTTGCAGGCAGCTGCTCGTTTAGTGCAAGATAGTATTACCATGCTTTTCCTATTCCTCTTACCTGCAACGGTTGGAGTGGTCATGGTAGGAGAACCACTCTATACAATCTTTTACGGTAAACCAGATAGCTTGGCGATGGGCTTGTTTGTCTTTGCAGTTTTACAGTCAACAATTCTAGGTTTGTACATGGTCTTGTCACCAATGCTTCAGGCTATGTTCCGTAATCGCAAGGCAATCCTTTACTTTTTCTATGGTTCCATTGCCAAGCTCGTCTTACAAATACCATCAATAGCGCTTTTTCATAGTTATGGTCCTCTCATTTCAACGACCATCGGTCTTATCATTCCAATTGTTTTAATGTATCGCGAGATCTGTCAGATTACAGGGGTTCATCGAAAGATCATCCTAAAACGAACAATCCTAGTGATCATTTTAACTCTTGTCATGTTTATCTTGGTAGGCTTCTTACAATGGATGATAGGATTTGTCTTCCAACCAACTGGACGTTTTTGGAGCTTCATCTATGTCGCCCTAATCGGAACAATCGGTGGTGGGCTCTACGGATTCATGAGTCTCTATACTCGTCTCTTAGATAAGGTTATTGGACAGGCAAAAGCTGACCAGTTACGAGCACGATTAAAATTATCATAATGCTTTATAAATAAAATGAACAATTTGAACTTTCAACTCTAAAAAGTTTAAAATGTTCATTTTTTATTTAAAAAAGAGAGAAAAAAATAAAAAATGTAGAAAAAAATAAATTTTTAGAGAATTATTACTTGACTAAAAAAAACAATAGCTGTATAATGATACAAATATTTAAATTTGGAGGTTCTGTTTATGAAAAAGTCTAAGGCAAAATACCTGACGCTAGCAGGCGTCGTCTTAACTGCTGGTTTGCTCTTGGGAGCTTGTAGCAACTCAGCTAGTTCTACTAAAACATATAATTATGTATATTCTAGCGATCCGTCTAGTTTAAACTATCTTGCTGAAAACCGTGCAACTACTAATGATATCGTGACTAATCTAGTAGATGGTCTCATGGAAAATGACCAATACGGTAACTACGTTCCATCCTTAGCAGAGGACTGGAGTGTATCCAAGGACGGTTTGACCTATACTTACAAACTTCGTAAGGACGCTAAATGGTATACCTCTGAAGGTGAAGAATATGCTCCAGTAACTGCCCAAGATTTTGTAACTGGTTTGAAATATGCAGCTGATAAAAAATCCGAAGCTTTGTACCTCGTACAAGATTCTGTTGCTGGTTTGGGTGACTATATCAACGGAAAAACAACTGACTTTTCAACTGTCGGTGTTAAGGCGATTGACGACCAAACAGTTCAGTACACTTTGACACGACCAGAATCTTATTGGAATTCTAAAACAACATCAACCATTCTCTTCCCTGTCAATGCAGACTTCCTGAAATCAAAAGGGGACGACTTTGGTAAGGTAGACCCTTCTAGCATTTTGTACAATGGACCTTTCTTGATGAAATCCTTTGTTTCAAAATCTGTCATCGAGTTCAAGAAAAATCCCAACTACTGGGATGAAAAAAATGTCTTTGTAGATGATGTGAAATTGGCCTATTATGATGGTAGTGACCAAGATGCACTAGCTCGTAACTTTGTAGAAGGAGTCTACAGCTACGCACGTCTCTATCCAAATAGCTCAAGCTTTGAAGGAATTAAAGAGAAGAACAAGGATAACATCATCTATAGTATGCAAAATGCAACTTCTTATTACTTGAACTTCAACTTGGACAGAAAGTCTTATAACTTCACTTCTAAGTCCTCAGATATCGAAAAGAAATCAACTCAAGAAGCAGTTCTGAATAAAAACTTCCGTCAAGCCTTTAACTATGCTTATAACCGTACAGCCTATGGAGCTCAATCTCAAGGGGAAGACGGAGCAACGAAGATTATTCGTAACCTAGTTGTACCTCCTACATTTGTAAGCATCAACGGAAAAGACTTTGGTGATGTTGTTTCAGAAAAGATGGTCAACTATGGCCAAGAATGGCAAGGAATCAACTTTGCAGATGCGCAAGACCCATACTACAATCCTGACAAGGCTAAGGCTAAATTTGCGGAAGCCAAGAAAGAATTGGAAGCTAAGGGTGTGCAATTCCCAATCCACTTGGATGTAACAGTTGACCAATCAGCTAAAAAAGGTGTACTTGAAGCAAGCTCTTTGAAACAATCCATCGAATCTGTTCTAGGAGCTGAGAATGTGGTGATCGATATCCAACAATTATCAACAGACGATTACGATAATTCTGGCTACCTCGCTCAAACTGCAGCTCAAAAAGACTTTGATATCTATAATGGTGGTTGGAGTGCAGACTACTTAGATCCGTCAAGCTATCTTGATATCTTAAATGTCAATAACGGTGGTATGTTGCAAAACATTGGTCTAGAACCAGGTGAGGTCAATGACAAGGCTAAGGCAGTTGGTCTGGATACTTACACTCAAATGTTGGAAGAAGCGAACAAGGAGCAAGATCCAGCAAAACGTTATGAAAAATATGCTGAAGTTCAAGCTTGGCTCGTTGATAGCGCCCTTGCTATTCCAAACGTTTCTCAGGGTGGAACACCTGGATTGAGAAGAACTGTACCATTCTCTGCTGCCTTCTCTCAAGCAGGAAATAAAGGTGTTGAATCATATAAATATGTTAAACTTCAAGATAAGGTTGTCACAACGGCTGAGTATGAAGCAGCTCGACAAAAATGGCTGAAAGAAAAAGAAGAATCTAATAAAAAAGCCCAAGAAGAATTGGCAAAACACGTTAAATAATCAGTCTATTCAACAGGAAAAACGATAGTTTCTCAGGAAGCTATCGTTTTTATATAGTTTGAAACTATAACTAGCTCTTGAAAACAAGAAAACGAAGGATCCAAAATAAGTGGTACAATAGTTACTATAGATTTGGAGGTATTGTATGAGTAAATCATTTCACATCAACACAATTTTAGCACAAGCAGGGATCAAGTCTGATGAGGCAACAGGTGCTTTGGTTACACCTATTCACTTTTCAACGACTTATCAGCACCCAGAATTTGGTCAATCAACTGGATTTGACTATACCCGCACCAAAAACCCAACTCGTAGCAAGGCAGAGGAAGTTTTGGCAGCTATTGAATCAGCCAAGTATGCTTTGGCGACTAGTTCAGGTATGTCTGCGATTGTGTTAGCCTTTAGCGTTTTTCCAGTAGGAAGCAAGGTTTTGGCTGTCCGTGACCTTTACGGTGGTTCTTTCCGCTGGTTCAATCAAGTGGAGCAGGAAGGACGTTTCCACTTTACCTATGCTAACACAGAAGAAGAACTAATTGCCGAGCTAGAAAAGGATGTGGATGTACTCTATATCGAAACGCCAACCAACCCTTTGATGTTGGAATTTGATATTGAAAAATTGGCTCAATTAGCTCATGCTAAGGATGCTAAAGTTGTCGTCGACAATACCTTCTATAGCCCGATTTACCAACGTCCAATTGAAGATGGAGCAGATATTGTCCTTCATTCGGCGACAAAATACCTTGCAGGCCATAATGATGTTCTAGCTGGTGTAGTTGTGACAGATAATGCTGATTTGTACGAAAAACTCTTTTACAATCTCAACACGACAGGGGCTGTCTTGTCACCATTTGATAGTTATCAATTGATTCGTGGTCTCAAGACCTTGTCACTTCGTATGGAGCGCTCAACAGCTAATGCTCAGGAAATCGTAGCCTTTTTGGAACAATCACCTGCAGTCAAAGAAGTTTTGTATACAGGTCGTGGGGGAATGATTTCCTTTAAAGTGGCAGATGAGAAGCGCATCCCTCATATCTTAAATACTTTGAAAGTATTCTCTTTTGCTGAAAGTCTGGGTGGTGTAGAAAGTCTAATTACATATCCAACCACTCAAACCCATGCAGACATTCCTGCAGAGGTTCGTCATTCTTATGGACTGACGGATGACCTCTTGCGCTTGTCTATTGGTATTGAGGATGCTAGAGATTTGATTGAAGATTTGCGTCAAGCCTTGGAAGGATAAGACTATGGGAAAATATGATTTTACGACCTTGCCCAATCGTTTTGGACACCATACCTATAAATGGAAAGAAGCAGAGACTGACCGTCAAGTATTGCCGGCCTGGATTGCTGATATGGATTTTGAGGTTTTACCAGAGATTCGTCAGACTGTCCATGACTATGCTGAGCAATTAGTCTATGGCTATACCTATGCTAGTGATGGCTTGATTGAAGCCGTTCAAAACTGGGAAGAAAAACACCATGGTTATGTCTTTGAAAAGGATGCTCTAGTCTTTATCGAAGGGGTAGTGCCAGCTATTTCAACAGCCATTCAAGCCTTTACCAAAGAAGGTGAAGCGGTTCTGATTAACACACCGGTATATCCACCTTTTGCTCGGAGCATTAAGCTCAACAATCGTCGATTAATCACCAACTCTCTAGTAGAAAAAGACGGACTTTTTGAGATTGACTTTGATCAATTAGAGAAAGACTTTGTTGAAGAGGATGTGAAACTTTATGTTCTCTGCAACCCTCATAATCCTGGTGGACGTGTTTGGGAGAAGGAAGTCTTAGAGAAGATTGGACAACTGTGTCAAAAACATGGAGTTTTGCTAGTATCTGATGAGATTCACCAAGATTTAGCCTTGTTTGGAAATAAACACCAGTCATTCAATACGGTAAATGAAGATTTTAAAGAATTTTCACTGGTTTTAAGCAGTGCGACCAAGACCTTCAACATTGCTGGAACGAAAAATTCTTACGCCATTATCGAAAATCCAAAGTTGAGACTTGCTTTCCAAAAACGTCAGCTAGCCAATAATCAACATGAAATCTCAGGTTTGGGATATTTGGCAACAGAAACTGCCTATCGCTATGGGGAGGATTGGTTGACAGAACTCAAGGAACTGATTGAGAAACACATCAATTATGTAGTGGATGTATTTGGCAAAGAAACTAAAATCAAGGTTATGAAACCTCAAGGGACCTATCTCATTTGGCTTGATTTTTCAGCCTATGATATTAGTGATGAAGAATTAAAAAGCCTTTTAAGAGACGAAGCCAAGGTTATCCTGAATAGGGGCTTGGACTTTGGTGAAGAAGGAGCTCTACATGCTCGCTTAAATGTAGCCATGCCGACATCTGTCTTGGAAGAAGTTTGTCAACGAATCCTAACCACTTTCGCTAACCTTTAACAAGCTAGCCTTCTGGGGGAAAAGTACCCTAGAAGGCTATTTTCATAGGCAGAAATGTGGTATAATTAGGAGATAAAGAAAAGGGGAAACTATGGCTAAATTGATTCCAGGGAAACTTCGGATGGAGGGAGCTCAACTCTACGAAACTAGTCAGATTGAAATTATTAAAGAGAAAGACCATCGTCTCTATGCGCGTGTAGCAGATGAAGAAATTCGCTATAGCCTGGATGATGATTTGGTTTTTTGTGCTTGTGATTTTTTCCAAAAAAGAGGGTTTTGTGTGCATTTGGCAGCACTAGAACATTACCTTAAAAATGATCTGATTGGCCAGGAACTCTTAGGAAATCTGGAAAATGTGCACGAAAAGAAAGAAGAAGTTGAAACTCAGGTTACTTTTGGAGGAAAGTTTTTAGAATCCGTCCAAATTCCGAAACTTTCTGAAATCTATCAGTTGTCTGCTCAAGGGCAGGTTGAAGCAGGAACTAATCGCATTATTTGGACTTTGAGAGTCGGTCTTATTCAGACACAGAAATTCTATGTAATCCGAGATATACCCCTTTTTCTGAAGGTTTTAGAAACTAGCAAACCCTATATGATTGGGAAGTTATATGAAACTTCCTTGAATATTCGTCAGTTTGATGAAAGTAGTCAATTTGTTCTAAATTTCCTTCAAGGAATTGTAGAAGATGAGGCTGAAAATGCCCTCTTTTTCCAGAATCAAGGTCGTCATCTTTATTTCCCGCTGTCTTTTTTTGAGCAGGGTGTTAGTCTGCTGATGGGCTTAGATGCATTTCAATTTGACCATCAGATTTCGAATTATCACCACCTTGTATTTCAAGATTTTGATGGTCAAGCAGGTTTGTTTACCTTTCAAATTGAAGAAAAGTCCAACTATTTTGAGATGGAAATTGTTCAACAGGTAGGGCTTAATTCATTTTATAAGGGACAAGTCTTGTTTACTAAAGGGACATTTTATCTTCTGTCTAAAGAACAAGCTAGACTTATAGAAAAATTAAAAAAAGTATCTATCGATAAAAGTGGTAGAAAGATTTTACAATTTGATACTAGTGATCGAGATCTTCTAGCTTCGACCTTATCCCAGTTCAAAAACGTAGGAAAGGTAGAGGCTCCTGATGGGCTTCGAATTCAGTCTTTCCGTCCTTCTTTCTACATGGAAGGAGAAGAGGACGGTTCTATTCGTTTGGATATGCAGTTTCAGTATGAAACTTGCCTAGTAAGGAATCGTAATGAACTAGAAAGTCTTCCATTTGCTAGCGATATTCAACTAGAGAAAGAGATTTTTCAACTAGCTCTATCAGCTGGATTTGAAGCAGATTTTCGTTCATGGCGTCAAAGTTTGAAAGCTGATGCAGTCCATGCCTTCTTCCAGGAAGTTTTGCCAGCCTTTGCAGCACTTGGAGAATTAAAGATTTCTGAGAGTCTACAAGACCTTTATCAGGTTCAGAAACCTCAAGTTCACATCTCATCCAAGGGAAGCCTATTAGAAATTCAATTTGATTTTCAAGATATAGATCAAGAAGAAATCGATCGAGCGATGAAAGCGCTAGTTGAGAAGCAGGATTATTATATTTCGTCCTCTAACCAGGTTTACTATTTTGATGATCAGACCAAGCGTATCCGTCAGGATTTAGAAGAATTAGGGATAGAGGACCTACAAGATGGAGCTTTTCGAGCTCGTAAATCCCTAGCTTATACCCTATCTCATCTATTTAAGGACCAGGATCAAATTTCTTTCACCGAAGAATTTCGCAATCTGGCCCATGATTTGACGCATCCAGAAGATTTTCCGATGAAAGAGCTGAATATCCAAGCAGAACTTAGAGACTATCAGAAAAAGGGAATTCAGTGGTTTCAGATGCTTCACCATTATGGCTTTGGTGGGATTTTAGCAGATGATATGGGGCTTGGGAAGACCTTGCAAACCATCGCCTTTTTAAGTAGTCAGGTTCAAGCAGATACTAGTGTCCTAATCCTTGCTCCATCTGGCTTAATCTATAACTGGGCTGATGAATTTCAAAAGTTTGCTCCAGATTTGGATGTAGCGGTTGTGCATGGCTTAAAATCTCATCGAGAATCAATTTTGGCAGAAAATCATCAGATTTATGTGACAAGCTATGCTACTTTCCGTCAGGACAGTGAAATTTATCGAAACCTATCTTTTGATTTTCTTTTTCTAGATGAAGCTCAAGTGATGAAAAATGCACAAACGAAGATTGCTCAAAGTTTGCGACGATTTGTGGTTCCATCTGTCTTTGCACTATCAGGAACACCGATTGAAAACCATCTGGGAGAACTCTGGTCGATTTTTCAGATTGTCTTACCAGGCCTCTTACCTGCTAAGAAGGAGTTTATGAAACTATCAACTGAAAGAGTGGCTCAATTTATCAAACCCTTTGTCATGAGACGCAAGAAAGAAGAGGTTTTGACAGAGTTGCCTGACTTGATTGAAGTCGTCTATAAGAATGAACTGGAGGATCAACAAAAAGCTATCTATCTTGCTCAACTGCAACAGATGCAGGAGCGTCTGGGACAGGTAAGCGATTCGGAATTTCAACGAAATCGCGTCGAAATTTTGACTGGTCTCATGCGTCTGCGTCAGATTTGTGATACACCTGCGCTCTTTATGGATGACTACCAAGGAGAGAGCGGGAAGCTGGATAGTTTACGAGATTTGCTGGTTCAGATTGCTGAAGGTAGACACCGTGTACTTATCTTCTCACAATTTAGAGGTATGTTGGATCGGATTGAGCAAGAGCTACCTGACTTAGGCTTGACTTCCTTTAAAATTACGGGCTCAACTCCTTCTCAAGAACGTCAGGAAATGACTAAGGCTTTTAACCAAGGAGAGCGCGATGTATTCTTGATTTCTCTAAAAGCTGGTGGGGTTGGACTAAATCTCACTGGTGCGGATACGGTCATTCTAGTAGACTTATGGTGGAATCCTGCAGTTGAATCTCAGGCTATCGGTCGAGCTCATCGTATGGGACAAGAGCAGGCTGTTGAAGTTTATCGCCTTGTGACTCGAGGTACAATTGAAGAAAAGATTCAAGAATTACAAGAGAAAAAGAAAAATCTTGTTTCTGAAATCTTGGATGGAACAGAGTCTCGAGGAAGTCTGAGTCTAGCTGAAATACGAGAAATTTTAGGGATTTCATGAGCCTATACTTGAAAAATCAAGACATTACGCTATAATGGAGTATTGAAAGGAAATAAATATGACACAAAAACGATTTCCAATAGTGGCAGATGATGAAGTCATGTTGACAGAAATGCCAGTTATGAATCTCTACGATGAGTCTGATTTCATCAGTAATATCAAAGGTGATTATCAAGATAAAAACTACTTAGAATGGTCTCCAATCACTGAAGAAAAAAAGCAAGAGAAAGCCAAGCCTCTTGTAAAACCGATTGAGAAAAAAGAAAAATCCTATGCTGAATTAGCGCGTGAA
This sequence comes from Streptococcus infantis, assembly GCF_019929575.1. GTDB lineage: Bacteria > Bacillota > Bacilli > Lactobacillales > Streptococcaceae > Streptococcus > Streptococcus infantis_L. The sequence goes on along the minus strand of NZ_JAHZPU010000010.1, from coordinate 7,510 downwards.
GAAGCTCGTGCGGATTTGAAAAAGAAGCGCTCGGCTCGATATTTGACTCAGGATGTGAGTCATACGAGACGTCAAACGAAAACAAGCCAGGTGCGTTCAGCAAATCAACCGACAGCACCTTTTCAAAAAGAAAATCCAGGAGAATTTGCGAAATATAGTCAGAAGTTAGGTCAATCTCACTATATTTTGGCAGAAACAGTTTCTCAAGTGGGAAATCCAATTTCAGACGGTGAAACAAGTCGTTCCAAGAAAAACAATTATGACTTTTTAAAGAAAAGCCAAATTTATAACAAAAAAAGTAAACAAAAAGAACAAGAACGTCAAGTGGCCCAAGAGCTTAACTTGACTAGAATGAGCGAATAGAGGGGAAGAAAATGGCAAAAACCTATCATTTTATCGGAATCAAAGGATCAGGTATGAGTGCCTTGGCTTTGATGTTGCATCAAATGGGGCACAAGGTGCAAGGTTCTGACGTTGAAAAGTACTACTTTACTCAACGTGGACTAGAGCAAGCAGGGATTACAATTTTACCTTTTGATGAAAAAAATCTTCAAGGTGATTTAGAAATTATCGCTGGTAATGCCTTCCGTCCAGATAACAATGTTGAAATTGCTTATGCTGACCAAAATGGTATCAGCTACAAACGTTACCATGAGTTTCTTGGTAGCTTTATGCGTGACTTTATCAGTATGGGAGTTGCAGGTGCCCACGGTAAGACGTCAACGACAGGGATGCTTTCTCACGTCTTGTCACACATCACTGATACAAGCTACTTGATCGGAGATGGTACAGGTCGTGGTTCTGAAAATGCCAAGTATTTTGTTTTTGAATCAGACGAGTATGAACGCCATTTCATGCCATATCACCCAGAATACTCTATCATAACTAACATTGACTTTGACCACCCTGACTATTTCACAAGCTTGGAAGATGTCTTCAACGCCTTCAATGATTATGCAAAACAAATCTCCAAAGGATTGTTTGTCTACGGTGAAGATGCTGAGTTGCGTAAGATTACGGCTAATGCTCCGATTTACTACTATGGTTTTGAAGCAGAAGGTAATGACTTTGTAGCAAGTGACTTGCTTCGTTCTACAACAGGTTCAACCTTTACCGTTCACTTCCGTGGTCAAGAGTTGGGCCAATTCCACATTCCAACTTTCGGTCGCCACAATATCATGAATGCTACAGCAGTGATTGGTTTGCTTTATACTGCTGGCTTTGATTTGAATTTAGTGCGTGAACACTTGAAGACTTTTGGTGGAGTGAAACGTCGCTTTACAGAAAAGGTTGTTAATAATACGGTTATCATCGATGACTTTGCTCACCATCCAACTGAGATCATTGCGACGCTAGATGCTGCACGTCAAAAATACCCAAGCAAGGAAATCGTGGCAATTTTCCAACCACATACCTTTACTCGTACCATCGCCTTGTTGGATGATTTTGCTCAAGCCTTGAATCAGGCTGATGCAGTTTACCTCGCACAAATCTATGGATCTGCTCGTGAGGTGGACCATGGTGATGTCAAGGTAGAAGACCTTGCCAATAAAATCAACAAGAAACATCAAGTTATCACAGTTGAAAATGTTTCTCCACTCCTAGACCATGACAATGCTGTCTATGTTTTCATGGGAGCTGGCGATATCCAAACTTATGAATATTCATTCGAACGTCTCTTGTCTAATTTGACAAGCAATGTTCAGTAAGGAAGATCATGGAATTTCCAATTAAAATCAGGGAAGCACAGCAATCAGATATAAATCAGATTTGCTTGATACAAGAAAGTAATTCAAACTTTCTAGAAATCATGAATAGAGAAATACTAGAAGAACGTATCCGCAACCATGCGGATACGTTTCTCTTAGCTAGCCTGGAAGATCAAGGGATTGCTTATGTTTCTGGAACTGTTTTTACGGATACCCTATTTAGTAAATGGCCTTTAGAAAAGGAACCTGAGCGGCCTATTAGTGATAATTACATCCTTATTGGCGCTTTAGCTGTTGATCCAGACTATCAAGGACAAGGCTTTGGAACCTTGTTGCTAGCAGCTTTGAAGGAAGTTACCCGTCAGCAAAATAGACCAGGTATTTATTTGCTTTGTGAGGATGAGTTGCTGGCCTACTTTGAAATGAATGGATTTGTGGAACAAGGGATCGTAGATGGAGAAAGGAGCAGTGAGGTTGCCTTTCTCATGCGATGGCAGAATCCCTATTATCAGGAGGAAATATGATTATTAGACAAGCTAGATTGACAGATTTAGATCGTATCTTTGAAATTGAACTAGAAAATTTTTCAATTGAAGAAGCTATTCCCCATCCTGTTTTTGAAGCTCATCTGAAGGAAATTAAGACCAGTTTTTTAGTAGCTGAAAAAGAGGGCGAAATACTAGGCTATATTGAGGGACCAGTAGTCCCTCATCGATATTTACAAGACCAGTCCTTTACAGAAGACATTAAAGATTATAGCCATCAAAAAGGTGGCTATATCTCTGTGACTTGTCTATCCATTGCTAAGAAAGCTCAAGCTTTAGGTGTAGGACGAAAATTATTGATGGCTTTAAAAGATATCGCTCTTGAGCATGAGCGTGAGGGAATCAATCTGACCTGCCATGACTATCTCATTGGCTATTATGAGAAACATGGTTTTGTGAATGAAGGAAAATCCAAGTCGACATTTGCTGGTGAAGAATGGTATGATATGGTCTGGGAAAACACGAATTAGGCATCAGAAAGGCATCTATGGTTGCTTTTCTTTAGTTTTTAAGATATAATATTATGGATTATCAACAAGGAGGAAAGACCTTTGAGCGAAAATTCAAGAGATGAAGAAAAGTTGAGTTTTAAAGAACAAATTTTACGTGATTTAGAGCAATTAAAAAATGAGGAAAAAACTTTTGGAGAAACCAACGAACTTTTTTCAAATTTGATGAATCCTTCTGATTTAGAATCGGGAAAACGACTATCTGAAACTTCAGCGCAGGAGTTGATTGCGGATTCAGTTTCAACAGTTGATCAATTAATCTCTAATGCGCCAACAGTACCACCGCGTCCTACTAACTTAAAAGATGAGATTGATGAATCAGCCAAGAGTTCTGAATCAGATAATCCTTCTAAATTTATTCAGCAGGATAATAGAGAGAAAGAATTTGCTTCTTCGACGAAAATTCAAGTATCATATCGTACTCAAGGTGGAAAATCAAGTGTTGTAAAACCTAAAAAAGAAGTAAAAATTGAAACTAAAGGTAAAGAAGTTCCAACGAAAGTAGATTTTAAATCAATAACAGAAACAGCAGAACTTCCTAGAAGAAGTCGTAAAGAATCAGTGAAACCAATCAAGAAAAAGAAAAAATCACGCTTGAAAGGATTTTTCGTAACAGTATTTGTTTTATTGATTTTACTAGGTGTGGGTGGATTCTTCGGTTACCGTTATGTCGAATCTGCACTCCAACCAGTTGATGCAAATTCAAAACAGTATGTCACAGTTCAGATTCCAGAAGGGGCTAATCTTCAGCAAATTGGTGATACCTTAGAAAACTCTGGATTGGTAAAACACGGTTTTATCTTTAGCCTTTATGCTAAGTATAAAGACTACAATGATTTGAAATCTGGTTACTATAATTTGCAAAAGAGCATGAGTACAGATGATATCATCAAAGAATTGCAAAAGGGTGGAACGCCTCAACCTCAAGAAGTTGCACTTGCAAATCTTACAATCCCTGAAGGTTATACCCTTGATCAAATCGCACAAACAGTTGGTCAGCTTCAAGGAGACTTTAAAGAACCTTTGACTGCTGATGCCTTCTTGGCAAAAGTGCAAGATGAAACCTTCATCTCTCAATTAGTTGCTAAGTACCCAACCCTTCTCGAAAGTCTACCAACTAAAGAAAGTGGTGTTCGTTATCGTTTAGAAGGATACCTATTCCCAGCAACTTATGCTATCAAAGAAAGCACAACTATTGAAAGCTTGATTGATGAAATGGTGGCAGCTATGGACAAAAACTTGTCAGCACATTACACTGCAATCAAAGAAAAGAACTTGACAGTGAATGAACTCCTCACCATCGCATCACTTGTGGAAAAAGAAGGTTTGAAAACTGACGATCGTAAACTGATCGCTGGAGTTTTCTATAATCGTTTGAACCTTGGCATGCCACTACAGAGTAATATTGCTATTCTCTATGCAGAAGGTAAGCTAGGACAAAATATTAGCTTGGCAGATGATGCAGCAATTGATACAACAATCAATTCACCTTATAATGTTTATACAAACCTTGGTTTAATGCCTGGTCCAGTAGACAGTCCCAGTCTGGATGCAATTGAAGCAAGTATCAATCAAACTAAGAGCGACTATCTCTACTTTGTAGCCAATGTACAAGATGGTAAGGTTTACTTTGCAACGACACGAGAGGAACATGATCGAAACGTTGCAGAGCATGTTAACAGTAAATTGACACAATCAAGTAGTTCAAACTAACTCTTAGAACAAGATTTGCTATTACATCCGTGAATGTAGAAAAGAGTCTCTTCTTTTTACGGGAATAGCAAGTCACATAAGTCTTTCCGCTATGATTAGAAACGCCTGAAATTCACAAGTTTTAGGCGTTCGGAAATTGCGAAAGTAAATCCTACCTCTTATTTGAACCTGAGTCTAGAAGTGATAGAATCATTCGGTTTAGGCACAGATTTTAAAAGGTCGCTACTGACTAAAATCATTTAAGGAAAGCTTTAAAAAGACTTTGTCTTCATTGTAAAATTATGTGGTTTACCACATAATTTTGCTTTACTACCTAAAGAAATTTAAATTTAATCAAAAGAAAGTTGAGAAAAATGGCAGAAAAAACATATCCAATGACCCTTGAAGAAAAGGAAAAACTCGAAAAAGAATTAGAAGAGTTGAAACTAGTTCGTCGCCCAGAAGTTGTAGAACGCATAAAGATTGCGCGTTCATACGGTGACTTGTCAGAAAATAGTGAGTATGAAGCAGCTAAGGATGAGCAGGCCTTCGTTGAAGGACAAATCTCTAGCTTGGAAACCAAAATCCGTTATGCTGAGATTGTTAATAGCGATGCAGTTGCTCAAGATGAAGTTGCTATCGGGAAAACAGTCACTATCCAAGAAATTGGTGAAGACGACGAAGAAGTATATATCATCGTGGGATCAGCGGGTGCAGATGCCTTTGCAGGTAAAGTATCAAATGAAAGCCCAATTGGGCAAGCCTTGATTGGTAAGAAAACAGGTGATACTGCTACGATTGAAACACCTGTAGGAAGCTATGATGTTAAAATCTTAAAAGTAGAAAAAACAGTTTAATAGGAATGAAAAGAAGGAGTAGATATAGGGAAAGCGCTTCCTATCACTCCTTTTCTTAATTCTAAAAACTAGAGGAGACTATATGAATTCAGAAAATAAGCACAAAAAGAAAAATAAAATGGAACGTGGGTTAACAAATCGCCATGTTCAGGTTATGGCGATTGCAGGAACAATTGGAACAGGACTGTTTCTAGGAGCTGGACGTTCAATTAGTTTGACAGGTCCGTCAATCGTCTTGGTCTATATGATTACGGGTGGCTTTATGTATCTTATGATGCGTGCTATCGGGGAAATGTTGTACCAAGATCCGGAGCAACATACCTTTATCAACTTTATTACCCGTTATCTTGGTCAGGGCTGGGGTTACTTCTCAGTCTGGTCATACTGGCTCTCAGTAGTCTTTATCGGAATGGCCGAGATTACGGCTATTGCTCACTATGTTCAGTTTTGGTTTCCATCCTGGCCATCTTGGTTGATTCAGGTTGTATTCCTAACAATTTTGGGATTGGTCAATCTGATTGCTGTTAAAATCTTTGGTGAAGTAGAATTTTGGTTTGCTATGATCAAAATCGTGGCCATTCTTGCCATGATTGCGACAGGTGTCTTTCTAGTTTTGACTGGCTTTGAAACGCCTTATGGTTCAGCAAGTCTTGCCAATATCAGTGAACACTTCTCACTTTTCCCAAATGGTGGGATGAACTTTGTCATGGCCTTCCAGATGGTTTTCTTTGCATACTTGATGATTGAATTTATCGGTGTTACTACATCTGAAACTAAGGATCCAAGAAAAGTATTGCCTAAGGCTGTTAAGGAAATTCCCTTGCGATTATCTTTTTCTATGGTGGAGCTCTCTTGGCAATCATGTCTATTATTCCTTGGCGTGAACTTTCTGCAGCGGATTCACCATTTGTAACGGTATTTGAACTTGTTGGTCTTAAGTGGGCAGCAGCCTTGATTAACTTTGTTGTCTTGACTTCAGCAGCGTCAGCCTTGAATTCAACCCTTTACTCAACAGGTCGTCACTTGTACCAAATTGCCCATGATTCACCAAATCGTTTCTTGAAAGCTATTAAGGCAGACACACTCTCACGCCACAACGTTCCTCAGAATGCAATCATTACTTCTGCCGTATTGATTGGTTTTGCAGCCTTCATCAATGTACTTCCTGGCGTATCAGATGCCTTTGCTTTGATTACAGCTTCTTCATCAGGTGTTTATATCGCTATCTACATCTTGATTATGGTAGCCCATCTCAAGTATCGCAAGTCTAAAGACTTTATGGCAAATGGCTATCTCATGCCTCAATACCGCTTGCTAAATCCTCTGACCATGCTCTTCTTTATCTTTGTATTTGGAACACTCTTCTTACAAGAATCAACTGTAATGGGAGCTAGAGGTTCAGCTATCTGGATTGTCGCATTTGGTATTTATAGCCAATGGAAATTTAGAAAATAAGTTTTACTCTCATCAACTTAGGTTGGTGAGTTTTTTTAGTTTGACAGTTCTTCAAAATAGGAATATAATCAAGGCGTGAGTGTCTTTGAGGAGGTTTTGATGCACATTAGATTGGATAATACAGAGTCTCAGAAAGCGCAGGAAATAGGGGATTTGATTCGCTCCTATAATCGTTCTAAGAGAGAAGCAGCTGAAAGTGAGCCACTTAACCTTTATGTCGAAGATGATAGCGGTCAACTCATGGCTGGTTTAGTAGCAGAGACCTTTGGAAATTGGCTAGAAATCGAGTATTTATTTGTGAAAGAGGACTTGCGAGGACAAGGAATCGGCTCCCAACTATTGAAGCAAGCAGAGAGTGAAGCTAAGAAGAGAAACTGTCGCTTTGCTTTTGTGAATACATATCAGTTTCAAGCGCCAGCCTTTTATCAAAAGCAGGGCTACAAGGAAGTCTTTACCTTAAAAGATTATCCCTACACTGGACAAAGACACTATTATCAAAAGGATTTGTAAACAGAAAATGAATGATCGAAGAAATCGACAGATCATAATGGAGTTGGCTCAATGGATATCATACTAGATATGGGTAATGTTCTACTAGAATGGAATAAGGAAAAGATTTTGAAGGCTGTAGCTAAAACTCAGAAAGATTATCTGATCTTAGACAAGTCTAGATTCTGTCAATAATTTTGTGTAAACACTCAAGTAAAGTTGCGGAGTGTTAATCAAATAAGCTTTCAAGTGTG
>NZ_JAHZPU010000001.1 GCF_019929575.1 Streptococcus infantis | reverse complement strand
GAGTCAGCTCAAACAGCTTGAAAGATACTCGCTTAATCAGAGGAACAACTTTGTTGCACTTGACTTGACAATTGGGGAAAATAAAAAATCACCTGCGATAGGTGATTGTATATCGGTTATAGAGAAAATTACAAATCTTTAATGGAGATTCAAAGTTGCAATCTAGATTAGTGTTCACTAAAGCGACGGTACTCAATGTGGAAGTCAAAGTAATTCTCTTCTTGCAATTTTTGAAAGATATTGCGATAGGCTTCTTCATCAAAATGGTCACCGCGATAGAGAATTTCAAAACTCATTCCCTCGTATTCTAAAAGAGCGTTGGCAGTTTTAAAACCATTTTGTAGGTAAAAGTCCATGCGGGCCTTTCGTTGTTCGAGATTATCACAGTCTTCGTCCAATCGCTCTACTTCAAGAATCATGGTACGTTGGTAAAAATCAATGAGTTTTTCAATGATTTCTCTCCCGTAGCCATGACTACGGAGATGGGGCATAATGGCAAAGAAGCTAATGTAGAAAGCTTTTTGGTTGGAAATGGCAAAAGCGAAGCCGACAAATTCTTCCTCGTTATAGAAAGCGAAAAAGTGAGCATCATCTCTATCCTGGTAACTTAAAAATTCTTTCAAAGAGACCCGTTCTTCTTCAGGAAAGGCTTCCTTGTTTAATTGGTCGACTTTTTCAAGGTCTGGGAATACATCTGTAATTAACTGGCTTGTTAAGCTCATACATAGCCTCCTTTTCTGTCACGATTATACCAGATTGTTTGTATCTAGGCAACGCTTTCTTATCCAAACTCCCTTGTTCCCCTACTAGAAAGCTGATATAATAGCCTTATGAATAAAAAATCAACGGTGGACCTGATTCATGGTCCCATCCTTCCCGCGCTAATTAGTTTTGCATTACCGATTCTACTGTCCAATATCTTTCAGCAACTATACAATACAGCTGATATCTTGATTGTTGGGCGTTTTTTAGGGCAAGATTCATTGGCGGCAGTCGGAGCAACGACAGCCATTTTTGATTTGATTATCGGCTTTGCCCTCGGTGTTGGAAATGGGATGGGGGTTGTTATTGCACGTCTCTACGGCGCTCGTAATTTTGAAAAGATTAAGGAAGCTGTCGCAGCAACTTGGATTTTAGGGATTATCTTGAGTGTGCTTGTCATGTTGATGGGCTTTTTTGGTCTTTATCCACTCTTACAGTACCTAGAAACACCTGCAGAAATTCTCCCCCAATCCTATGAATATATCTCCATGATTGTTACTTGTGTGGGAGTGAGCTTTGCTTATAATCTTTTTGCAGGTTTGCTACGCTCTGTTGGTGATAGCCTTGCTGCGCTTGGTTTTCTTATTTTCTCAGCCATCGTTAATGTCATTCTGGATTTGTATTTTATTACACAATTGCAGTTAGGTGTTCAATCTGCTGGTCTTGCAACCATTATCTCGCAAGGTTTGTCAGCTATCCTTTGTTATCTCTATATCCGAAAGAGTGTTCCAGAGCTCCTTCCTAGGTTGAAGGATTTTAAATGGAATAAGGTCCTATATATCGATCTCTTAGAGCAGGGACTAGCCATGGGCTTGATGGGTTCAATCGTCTCTGTCGGAAGTGTTATTTTGCAATCCTCTGTCAATAGTTTTGGAGCAGTCATTATCAGCGCTCAGACAGCAGCACGCCGAATCATGGCCTTTGCCTTATTGCCAATGACGGCTATCTCAGCATCGATGACGACTTTTATCTCTCAAAACTTTGGTGCAAAACGTCCAGATCGCATTGTCCACGGTCTTCGACTAGGGAGTTATATCAGTATGGCTTGGGCAAGCTTTGCATGTGTATTTCTATTTTTTGCAAGTCCTAGTCTGGTTTCTTTCCTAGCAAGTTCGACAGATGGTTATCTGATTGAAAACGGGACTTTGTACCTACGCATCAGTTCTGTATTCTATCCGTTTTTGAGTCTTTTATTGATCTATAGAAATAGCTTACAGGGGCTAGGGCAAAAACTCTTGCCCCTCGTATCTAGCTTTATCGAGTTGTTTGGGAAAATTATTTTTGTGGTTTGGATTATTCATTGGACAGGTTATACAGGTGTGATTCTATGTGAGCCCCTTCTCTGGCTAGTTATGACTGCCCAACTTTACTTCTCACTTTCCAAACATCCATGGATCAAAGAAGGCAAAAAACTCTTGGCTACTGGCGGGAAATCCTAGCTTAATTTACTAAAGAAAATCCATTTCCTCTAGTGAAAATCGGATAGACTTGTGTTATAATAAGAAAGATTAAAATGTGAAAAAAGGAGATTCCTAATGGGACGTAAATGGGCCAATATCGTAGCTAAGAAAACGGCTAAAGATGGAGCTAACTCTAAAGTATATGCAAAATTTGGTGTAGAAATCTATGTGGCAGCTAAAAAAGGTGAACCAGATCCAGAACTAAACACTGCTTTGAAATTCGTTATCGATCGTGCCAAACAAGCGCAAGTGCCAAAACACGTTATTGATAAAGCAATCGATAAAGCAAAAGGAAACACAGACGAAACCTTTACAGAAGGACGTTACGAAGGATTTGGACCAAATGGTTCTATGTTGATCGTTGATACTTTGACTTCAAACGTCAACCGTACAGCTGCGAATGTTCGTGCTGCTTTTGGTAAAAACGGCGGAAATATGGGAGCTTCAGGTTCTGTCTCTTACCTCTTTGACAACAAAGGTGTTATCGTCTTTGCAGGTGAAGATGCGGATGCTATCTTTGAACTCTTGCTTGAAGCAGATGTCGATGTAGACGATGTAGAAGCAGAAGAAGGAACAATCACTGTTTACACAGCTCCAACTGACCTTCACAAGGCTATCGTTGCCTTGCGTGAATCTGGTATTGAAGAATTCCAAGTAACTGAATTAGAAATGATTCCTCAATCAGAAGTTGAGTTGTCAGGTGATGACCTTGCAACATTTGAAAAACTTTACGGAGTCCTTGAAGACGACGAAGACGTACAAAAAATCTACACAAACGTAGACGGATTCTAAGAATAAAAATAACCCCTTTGAAAATTCAATATTTTCAAGGGGTTTGTTTATCTTGTGATGACAAGAGGGGCAGGAAAGAGGCAAAAATCTCTTTTGCTCAAAACGTTATTAGTAATCTACAATCGTCTATAATCCAATGGATTGTGGAAATATCGTGATGCTGGGATTTGGAAATGGAGACTAGGTCTACCGATTGTTGTTTCAGCACCTTTTTTAGTTATGTTAAACCTTCACTCCAGAATCAGATTGTTCTTTTCGGTCCAGTCCGACAGCAAATTTACGGATTAGAAGAAACTGGCCATTTTCTTGTTTGACGAACGTGAGCACAACTGTCTTAGGATCTGAACCGATGGAGAGATAGGTGATTCTTTTTATTTCGTAGTCTCCCATAACTGAATCTGTTTCTGAATCTGGGATTCCGTGTTTCCTGATAATATCTTTGTAGTTGCTGCCACCTTTCCCACTATCAGAAGTGTCCCCTTCTACCAAGGCATCGAACTGTTCCTGGCTCCAAGTGAAGTATTCAGTATCCTCCTCGTCATCTTCCTCGCCTATACTACTATCAGGAAGTTCACCATAATCTTCAGCATCAGTTGAAGAAGTGATGTTTCTATAGGGGTGACTAAAGGTTCTGGCGAAATCAGTAAAGATATTAGTAGATAGAACTTGAGTGATTAAAACAAGGACAATGGAAATAAGACCTAAGGTTGTTCCGATGATAGCCAATGTTTTACGGTTTCTGAGATTGATGGCAATGCCAGAAACTCCTAAAATCAAAGTGGCAATGGCAAGGAAAAATGATAGGATGTTGACGATAGGTATCCAAGAACCAAGAAGTGCCAGGGTTCCAAAGATGATGGCAAGGATTCCTAAGATTTTCTGTTCTTTTTGTTTCATGTGTGAATTTCTCATTTCTAGTAAACTGGATTCGTATCTATGTGAGATAGTGTTTATTATAGATAAAATACTACCTAATGTCAATTTCTACTTAGATAGTTCTCTAGGAAACTTTTTTCTTGACATCTTAGTTGAAAATGATAAAATAGTTCTCGTTGAAACTTAATTGTTCTCTAGAGAACTATTTTTATTTAGAAGGGAGAAAACATGGATAAACCGATGTTGGTCTTTAAACGTTTTGGGCATCAGGTTCACCTCATGGTACAAAAGGAAGCCAAGCGTTGTGGTATCGAATTTATGGGTGGGCCGCAAGGACAGGTTCTCCGTTTTTTAGATCGTCGTGAGCAGGATCAAGAATTGACACTTATCAAGGATATTGAACAAGAACTCAATGTCACCAAGTCAGTTGCCAGCAATTTAGTGAAGCGTATGGTGCAAAATGGTTTGGTAGAGTTGGAGGCAAGCCCAAGTGATAAACGAGCAAAATTTGTTCATTTGACTGAAAAATCTCGCTCTCAAATGAAGCAGGTCAAGTCTTTCTTTGATCGAATTGACCGCAGTTTACTCGATGGAGTATCTGAGGAAAAACTAGCTATTTTTGAGGAAGTCATGGGGCAATTACAAGCCAATGTAGAAAAAATAGGAGGGGAAGATGAAGAAACTCGCTAAGCGTATCACAGGAAAAGAGTGGGGAATGATTCTCTTGACTGTACTCTTTACCTGTTTCTCGGTCTATCTAGAGTTAGAAGTACCGACTTACATTTCAGAAATTACAGCATTACTTGGGACACCAGGGACGCAGTTGGATGCACTTTGGTCACCAGCTATGAACATGATGGGCTTGTCACTCTTGGCCTTCCTATCATCTGTCACAGTTGGATTTTTTGCAGCTCGCGTTGCAGCATCTTACACGGCTCATCTGCGTAGTGATATTTTTAATCGTGTCTTGGATTACTCTCAGACAGAGATCAAACGTTTCTCTATTCCTAGTCTTTTGACTCGGACGACCAATGATATTACGCAGATTCAAATGCTCTTTACTATGGGACTCCAAGTGGTCACTCGAGGGCCTATTATGGCTATCTGGGCCATTGGAAAAATCCTTGGCAAATCTGAATACTGGCTCTGGGCAGTAGTGGTTGCTGTTATCGTCAATGTTCTGATGACAACAGTTCTCATGACTCTAGCCTTTCCAAAACAATCTGTCATCCAGAAATTGACAGATAAACTCAATAGTATCACTCGTGAAAGCTTGACAGGGATTCGAGTGGTTCGTGCTTACAATGCTGAGGATTATCAGGATGAGAAATTTGAAGAAGCCAATGAGGAAGTTACTCGTCTCAATCTCTTTGTCAATCGATTGATGGCTATTATGAATCCCATTATGATGGCGATTTCGAGCGGTTTGAGTCTAGCCATTTACTGGATTGGTGCCTATATCATCAATGATGCTAGCCTGACAGACCGTCTACCACTCTTTAGTGATATGGTGGTCTTCATGTCTTATGCCATGCAGGTCGTGATGGGCTTCTTGCTCATGGGTGCTCTCTTTATCGTCCTTCCTCGTACCTTGGTTTCTGCAGGACGTATCAATCAAGTGCTAGACTTGTATTCTTCTATTGAAAATCCTAGTCAACCACAGACGGCAGAATCATCTGTAAAAGGTCAAGTGGAATATCGTGACGTAACCTTCCGTTACTCTAAAAACTCAGAAGCAGTTGTAGAACATGTCAGCTTCAAGGCAGAAGCAGGGCAAACCATTGCTTTTATAGGTTCGACCGGTTCTGGTAAATCTACTTTGGTTAACCTTTTGCCTCGTTTTTATGACGTTTCAGATGGAGAAATCCTAGTCGATGGTGTCAATGTGAAAGATTATGACTTGGAAGATTTGCGTAATAAAGTCGGCTATATCCCACAAAAAGCCGTCCTTTTCTCAGGAAATGTCAAAGGCAATCTAGACTTCGGTAAAAGTCAAGAAAGCCCACTAAGTAAGACTGCTATGTGGCAAGCTCTTGAGTTGGCTCAGTCTAAAAGCTTCATCGAGGATAAGGAAGCAGGTCTAAACTCAGAAGTGGCCCAAGGTGGGACCAACTTCTCAGGAGGACAAAGACAGCGGTTGGCTATTGCGCGTGCCTTGGCTCGTAAGCCAGAGATTCTCATTTTTGATGATTCATTCTCAGCCTTGGACTACAAGACAGACCGTATCTTGCGCCAAGAACTAGCTGAAAAAACACAATCTATGACCAAGTTGATCGTTGCCCAACGTATTTCAACCATTATGGACGCAGACTTGATCTTAGTCTTAGATCAGGGTAAAGTCGTGGGACAAGGCACCCACAAGGAACTTCTTGCAACCAACGAAGTTTACCAAGAAATTGCCTATTCACAACTATCGAAGGAGGAATTGGAACATGGAAAATAAGAAGATGTCCATATGGAAACAGTGTAAACCTTTTCTAGCAGGTCTCCAACTTCCTCTACTAGTAGCTATCGTGGCTGCTGTATGTTCAAGTATCATCACTGTTTATGGACCAACTAAGATTAAGGAAATCACCAACTTGATTTCAGATGGTTTAGCTACAGAAATCGACTTAGGGGCTGTAACAAGTATCGCCAGCTTTTTAGCAATTTTGTATGTACTTGGTGCCATTCTCAACTATACGCAAGCCTATATCTTTTCAACGAGTATCCAACATTTTTCAAAACGCTTGCGGACAGCCATTGCTGAAAAAATTAACCGTCTGCCACTTGCTTATTTTGACCGTCATTCTCAAGGGGACACCCTTTCTCGTGTGACCAATGACGTTGATACAGCAGCACAGTCCCTCAACCAAAGTCTAGGGACCGTTATCTCAGCTAGCTTTCTACTGATTGCTGTTTTGATTACCATGTTTGGCATGAACTGGATTTTGGCATTGGTAACAGTTGTTTCAACCCTTGTAGGTTTTGCTGCTGTCTCAGTCATTATGGCTAAGTCACAAGGCTACTTTAAAGCCCAACAAAACAATCTAGCAGCTGTCAATGGTTATGTGGAAGAAATGTACTCAGGTCACAATGTGGTGACCAGCTATAACGCTGTGGATACTACTAAAGAAACATTCGCAGGATTGAATCAAGACCTACATGATAGTATTTGGAAATCTCAATTTATTTCTGGAATCATGATGCCAGCAATGATCTTTGTTGGGAACTTTAGCTATGTTTTGGTGATCATCGTCGGTGCAGTTCTAGCTCTTGAAGGCCATATCAGTATTGGGATTATCGTAGCTTTTATGGTTTATGTTCGTACCTTCTCACAACCCTTATCACAAATTGCTCAAGGGATTACCAGCTTGCAACAAGCTAGTGCAGCCATGACACGTGTCTTTGAATTCTTGGGTGAAGCTGAGATGGAAGACGAATCTCATAAGGAAAGACAATTAACCAACATGAAGGGTGATGTGGTCTTTGACAGAGTTGCCTTTGGCTATACTCCTGAAAAAACGATCATTCATGATTTTTCTGCGACAGCTCATGCAGGGCAAAAGGTTGCCATTGTCGGGCCGACTGGAGCTGGGAAGACGACTATTGTTAATCTCTTGATGAAATTTTATGAGATTGATAAGGGAAGCATTAGCATTGATGGTGTGGATACCAAGAATATGAAACGCTCGGAAGTGCATGATGCCTTTTCAATGGTCTTGCAGGATACCTGGCTCTTTGAAGGAACTATTCGAGACAATCTCATTTATAATCAAACTGGGATTAGTGAAGAGCGCGTGATTGAAGCAGCCAAAGCAGTAGGAATCCACCACTTTATCACAACCTTACCAGATGGATACGATACAGTCTTGGATGATACGGTGACCTTGTCAGTCGGGCAGAAGCAGCTCTTGACTATCGCTCGTGCCCTTCTCAAAGATTCTCCACTTTTGATTCTGGACGAAGCGACATCTTCAGTCGATACACGTACAGAGGAGTTGATTCAGAAAGCCATGGACCGTTTGATGGAAGGACGCACATCCTTTGTCATCGCCCATCGCTTGTCAACTATCCGTAATGCGGACTTAATCTTGGTCATGAAAGATGGAAATATCATCGAGCAAGGAAATCACGATGAGCTCATGGCTCAAGGTGGATTCTACGCTGACCTCTACAACAGTCAATTTACAGAAGATGAAGTAGAAGAATAAACCCAAAGAAGGCTTGACGGCCTTCTTTTTCTTCTTTATACTGGTATAATAGAAAGAGGAATGTATGAGTCAGAAATTATACAATATGAAATTTTCTGCGGTCTATCCAGCCTTGATTGCAAAGGTTGAGCGAAAGGGTGGAAGGGTAGAATCCGTTCACCAAGTGACCAGTTGGCTGACAGGTTATGAGGTGAGTGACATCCTTGCTTGTCTGGATAGGGACCTTACCTACGGAGATTTTTTTCGACAGGCACCGTCTTATGTACCTGAACGGATTGCGATTACAGGTAAGATTTGTGGTGTTCGTATTGAGGAAATTGAGGACCCTCTGATGCAGGAAATCCGCCGTCTGGACAAATTAGTGGACTGGCTTGCCAAGGAGAAAACAGCCCAGCAGGTCCTAGAAAAGTATGAGAAATAGACATGAAAAACTATCAAGAGTGGTACGATAAAAGGAAATCAAGTCTCCTTCAACATCCACAGCTATTACAATTGATGCGAGTCTTTAATCGCATGATGACAGTTCTGATGCCCTTAGCCTACTTGACCTTGTTGGGGACAAGCTTTATGAGCAAGGGATTGGGGAAAGAATTTGCCACCTATATCTTAGTGCCAGCATTGGGTTTTGTTCTATTGACGCTGGTGCGTAAGTGGATTAATCAACCGCGTCCCTATGAAACTTGGGGAATTGTCCCTCTACTAGACAAGGATAGTTCTGGTAATTCAATGCCCAGCCGCCACGTCTTTTCAGCGACTATCATTTCCATGGCTTGTGTGCATGCAAATCTGCCTGCAGGGTTGATTTTATTGGTCTTGTCAGCTCTTCTCGGTCTTGTGCGGGTCTTAGGTGGGGTTCATTATCCCAAGGATGTTCTGGTTGGCTATGCCTGTGGGCTCATCTGGGGAATTCTCTTCTTTATTTTGTGAAATGCAAAGCAAGTGGGCCTGGCCTCGTAACCACTTACGAGTCAAAAGTGACCACTTGATTTTTTGCCCTTGTAAAGTCTTATGGGCTTTGGTATAGTAGATGCAGAAAGGAGATAGGATGAAGTTACGAATCGAGATTGATAGTGAATTAACTGAGACAGAAATTGTCATCAAGGCTGCAGCACTGACAGATGAAATAGCTGATTTGCAACGACTCTTGCAAGAAACCAAGGCTCCTAGGTTGATCTTTTATAAGGGGACGAGTGAGTACTACTTAGACTTGTCAGAAATTCTCTTTTTTGAGACAGAAGGTAGCAAGATTTACGCTCATACCCAGAAAGAAGCCTACGAGGTTCGACTCAAGCTTTATGAGTTGGAGTCCATTCTCCCCCGCTATTTCAGTCGGGTATCCAAGTCGACCATTGCCAATATCCGGCAGGTCTACTCGGTGGACAAGTCCTTCTCCGGGACAGGCACTATTTCCTTTTATCAGACCCACAAGGAGGTGCACGTGTCACGACACTACCAATCCCTCCTAAAAGAAAATCTAAGAAACATGAGGTAAGAAGATGAAAAAGAAAGCATTTGGTATTGTGTTGCTAGTATTGGCAGCCTTAGTATTGTTACAGGGAAATTTTGGAATCCCTTCATTTGGAGGGCAGATTTGGCCCCTGATCGGTATTGGATTTTTTGCCTTTCAATCAGTTGAAGCTTTGTTGCGTCGCCACTTAACTTCAGCCACTTTTACAGCTCTAGTAGCTTTGATGATAGCCAATCATTTTTATGATATTTTACCGATTCCCAATCAATCATTGTTCTGGGCGGGAGTTCTAATCGTTCTCGGAGTAAGTATGCTGACTCATTCTAACAGAACCTGGAATGGGAAAAAATGGTGGTATGACGGTGAAAAGACCATTCTGACAGACAAGGAAGTCGCTTTTGGGGCGGGTACATTTTACAAGCAAGACCAAGAATTGGTAGAAGACGAGTTTGAAGTCGGATTTGGGAATGCCAAAATCTATTATGACAATGCAGAGATGTTAGGAGATAGCGCAACCTTGAAGATAGAAGTCGGTTTTGGGAATGCAGTTATCTATGTGCCCCAACACTGGAGAGTGGACTTGAAGGTGGAAACTTTTTGTGGTGCAGCCAAGGCAGATGCCCCTGTAGCCCCAACCAGCAAAACTTTGATTATCCGTGGAGACGTAGCTTTTGGGAAATTGGGAGTTGTTTACGTTAAATAAAAAAATATTCCAATCCCCTTGCCAAAAAAGAGAAAGTGTGATAACATAGTACAGTATGTGGTGCTAGCACATCCGCTATATTAGATCTAATAGGAGGAAAACACAAATGGCTAAAGTATGTTACTTTACAGGTCGTAAGACTGTATCAGGAAACAACCGTTCACACGCGATGAACCAAACAAAACGTGCCGTAAAACCAAACCTTCAAAAAGTTACTGTACTTATCGATGGTAAACCTAAAAAAGTTTGGGCTTCAGCTCGTGCTTTGAAATCAGGTAAAGTAGAACGCGTTTAATAAAGAGTAAAAGGCCATCAGGTCTTTTTCTTTTGCTCTAAGCTCAAAATCACTTGTAAAAGGCGCAAATATCCGCCGATACAGTATTCTGCTTTTACACTTGGCTTGAAATATGATAAAATAGAGTATCAACTAGTTGAGGTAGAAAAAATGACTGTAAAAATTAATACAAAAGATGGTCAAATCGAACTAACAGATGAAGTGATTGCTACCGTTGTAGGCGGTGCAGCAACTGAGATTTTTGGTGTGGTCGGTATGGCAAGTAAGAAAGCCCTCAAAGATAATTTCCAAGCCCTCCTTGGGAAGGAAAATTATTCTAAAGGTGTCGTTGTAAAAGCGGCCGAAGATGGTAGCATTGCAGTTGATGTATATACCGTGTTGAGTTACGGAACAAAAATCAGTGAAGTCTCAAAAAATATCCAAGAGCGTGTTCGCTTTAGTTTGGAAAACCAACTTGGCATCACTGCTCAAACTGTGAATGTCTACATTCAAAATATCAAAGTTGTAGGAGAATAATCGTGTCAAATATTACTACAAGCTTATTTCAAGAAATGGTACAGGCTGCATCTACTCGTTTGAACAAGCAAGCCGAATATGTCAACTCATTGAACGTCTTCCCAGTTCCAGATGGAGATACAGGAACAAACATGGGAATGACTATCGAAAATGGTGCTAAAGAAGTAGCAGACAAACCAGCTTCAACAGTTGGTGAGGCCGCAAGTATCTTGGCTAAAGGTCTGTTGATGGGTGCGCGTGGGAATTCAGGAGTTATCACTTCTCAGCTTTTCCGCGGATTTGCGCAAGCTATCAAGGAAAAAGAAGAGTTAACAGGGAAAGACCTAGCTCTTGCCTTCCAATCAGGTGTTGAAGTAGCCTACAAGGCTGTTATGAAGCCAGTTGAAGGAACAATCTTGACCGTATCACGTGGTGCTGCCATCGGTGCTAAGAAAAAAGCCGAGCAGACAGACGATGCTATTGAGGTGATGCGTGCAGCCTTGGAAGGAGCTAAAACAGCCCTTGCTAAGACTCCAGATATGCTTCCAGTCTTGAAGGAAGTTGGAGTTGTAGACTCAGGTGGTCAAGGTTTGGTTTTTATCTATGAAGGTTTCCTTTCAGCTCTTACTGGTGAATACAGCGCTTCTGAAGACTTTGTAGCGACTCCAGCCAACATGAGTGAAATGATCAATGCAGAACACCACAAATCTGTAGCCGGACATGTGGCAACAGAAGACATCACCTTTGGTTACTGTACAGAAATCATGGTTGCCCTTAAACAAGGCCCAACTTATGCTAAAGAGTTTGACTACGAAGAATTCCGTAACTACTTGAACGAACTTGGGGATTCACTTCTTGTTGTCAATGACGATGAAATCGTTAAAGTTCACGTCCATACAGAAGATCCAGGTCTTGTCTTGCAAGAAGGTCTCAAGTATGGTAGCTTGGTTAAGGTTAAAGTCGATAACATGCGTAACCAACATGAAGCACAAGTGGAAAAAGAAGCTAAAGTCAGTAAACCAGCTGAAGAAAAAGAATATGCTCTTATCGCAGTAGTAGCTGGACAAGGCTTGGCAGACATCTTCCGTGCTCAAGGTGTAGATTATGTTATCGAAGGTGGACAAACCATGAACCCTTCGACAGAAGACTTTATCAAGGCTGTTGAGCAGGTCAATGCTCGCAACATTATCTTCTTGCCGAACAATAAAAACATTTTCATGGCAGCTCAATCTGCAGCTGAAGTGTTGGAACAACCAGCAGTAGTGGTAGAAGCTCGTACCCTTCCTCAAGGATTGACTAGTCTTCTTGCCTTCGATCCAAGTAAGTCTATCGAAGAAAACAAAGAACGCATGACTGCAGCTCTTGGTGATGTGGTCAGTGGTAGTGTAACAACAGCCGTTCGTGACACGACTATCGATGGTTTGGAAATTCATGAAAATGATAATCTTGGTATGGTTGATGGTAAGATCCTCGTATCAAACCCTGATATGCACCAAACTCTGACTAAAACTTTGAAACATATGTTGGACGAAGACAGTGAAATCGTAACTTTCTATGTCGGAGAAGACGGAAGTGAAGAATTGGCTAACCAAATCGCCCAAGAAATCACAGAAGAATTCGAAGATGTTGAAGTAGAAATTCACCAAGGTCAACAACCAGTTTACCCATATCTTTTCAGTGTGGAATAAGAATTAAATAGAAAACGAAAGAGGTCGGGATTTCCCGACCTTTTTTGATTTGGAAAGAACTTTATTTTCCTAGCTGAGTGAACTTTTTGTGACATTTGTCATATTTCCTCATGACAGAAGCTTCTAGTGACACAACCTTCAAAGAATTATAATAGATGTATCAAATGGAGGAAGAAAAAATGAAACATAAAGTAATTATCGCAATGAGTTTAGTAGCAGCAGGAGTCATGACTTATCTCATGTTTTCAGGATTGGACGAAGGCTTCTATCATTTTCCTTGGGAGTTATTTGCAGGATTTGGCATGATGTCTTGGTTGATCCGAGAAGGCTTGAAATTGGTCTCAGATGTGAAAAAGGAGTTTGAAAAATGAAAAAAGCGATTCTCTATCTCTTTATTGGATTGTCACTAGTGGTATGGTTGATCGAAATGTTTACAGGTTGGTTTGACCAAGCCTTCCTTCACCAAGTCATTCGTGGTGCTTGGGGTCTAGGATTTATGATTTTTATCGCCTTTCCGATGGGGAAGGAGTGGTTGAAAGGAGAATATCATGAACATGATTAAGGTAGAAAGCCTAAATAAAAACATCAAGGGCAAGGCTATTTTGAAGGATATTTCCTTTGAGGTAGCAGAGGGCGAATGCGTCGCCTTGATTGGTCCAAATGGTGCCGGTAAGACAACACTCTTGGACTGTTTACTTGGAGATAAACTGGTTACCAGCGGTCAAGTATCCATCCAAGGCTTGCCAGTGACGAGTTCTCAGTTAGACTATATTAGAGGCTACCTCCCTCAAGAAAATGTCATCGTTCAGAAATTAAAGGTCAAAGAGTTGATTGCTTTCTTTCAAAGTATTTACCCAAATCCCTTGAACAACCAGGAGATCGATCAACTATTGCAGTTTGGCAAGCAACAAAAAGAACAATTGGCAGAAAAATTGTCAGGTGGGCAAAAGCGTCTCTTTTCATTTGTCTTGACCTTGATTGGGCGACCAAAGCTTGTCTTCTTAGATGAGCCAACTGCTGCCATGGATACCTCAACTCGTCAACGTTTTTGGGAAATTGTTCAGGACCTAAAAGCGCAGGGAGTCACCATTCTTTATTCGTCCCATTACATCGAAGAGGTAGAGCATACAGCTGACCGGATTTTGGTCTTGAATAAGGGAGAGTTGATTCGTGATACGACCCCTCTAGCCATGCGCGGTGAGGAGATTGAAAAGCACTTCATCCTACCTCTAGCTTACAAGGAAGTCGTCGAACAGTCTAACTTGGTTGAAAATTGGTCACAAAAACAAGATGCTCTGCAAGTAGTCACACGTGAAGCAGATGCTTTCTGGCAACTGTTAGTCCAGGCAGGCTGTAGGATACAAGAAATTGAAGTCAATAACCGTAGCTTGCTGGATACAATCTTTGAAGAAACACAAAAGGGAGATGACTAAGATGAAACGATGGATCGCACTAAACAAGATAGAATTTCTATTGACCAAACGACAATTAGTCTATTATCTGTTATCCGTAGGGATGCCGACAGCCTTCTATTTATTCTTTTCAGGTATGTACCAGGACACACCAGGTGGACCGGCTAATTTTATGCGCGACTACCTCATCTCCATGACGGCTTTTTCCATGATGTCGACAGCTATCTTTTCATTTCCAGTTGTTTTACATACCGACAAGATTAACAACTGGCAGAAAATATTACGTCATAGCCCTGTAAATATGGTAGAATATTATCTATCAAAGATAACAAGTATGATGGTTGATTATTTGGTCTCAATTCTGGTTGTTTTCTCAGTTGGGCATTTTGTAAGAGGTGTGGATATGTCTCTTGGAAACTGGATTGGGGCTGCGTTCTTGCTGATAGTAGGAAGTGTTGCCTTTGTAGCACTTGGTTTAACCCTGACTCTCTTGCCGTCCAGTCAGCTGATGTCTGTCGTAGGCAATCTTCTTTACTTTGGCTTGGCTGTTTTAGGCGGACTCTGGATGCCCGTCTCTTTATTTCCAGACTGGATGCAAGCAATCGGGAAGCGGCTACCAAGCTATCAGTTGATGGAATTGATCAAGACCTTCTTAAATGAGGGTGGCATCAATCTATCAGCCACAGTTTATCTACTTGTTTTTTCAGCAGTTTTGTTTGGTTTGACCATTTACCTTCAAGGTCATAAGGAGAATGCTTAATGCTTGAAAGACTAAAAAGCATACACTATATGTTTTGGGTCAGTTTGATTTTTATGATTTTCCCCATCCTACCTGTAGTGACTGGGTGGCTTTCTGCCTGGCATTTATTGATTGATATTCTATTTGTAGTGGTGTATTTGGGTATATTAACAACTAAGAGCCAGCGCCTATCTTGGCTTTTCTGGGGGATCATGCTGACTTATGTAGTTGGGAATACTGCCTTTGTTGCTGTTAATTATATCTGGTTTTTCTTTTACCTTTCTAATCTCTTAATTTATCATTTCAGGGTGCGGAGTCTTCGTTCTCTGCATGTCTGGACTTTTCTCCTTGCTCAAGTTCTTGTTGTTGGACAACTCATGATGTTTCAGTCAGTCGAAACTGAGGCTGTAGCCTTTGAGCTTGGGATTCTTACTTTTGTCGATTTGATGACATTGGGCTTGGTTCGGATTCGCATTGTTGAGGATTTGAAAGAAGCTCAGGCCAAGCAAAATGCCCAGATAAATCTATTGCTTGCTGAAAATGAACGCAGTCGTATCGGTCAGGATTTGCATGATAGTCTGGGACATACCTTTGCCATGCTCAGTGTCAAGACAGATCTAGCCCTGCAGTTATTTCAGATGGAGGCTTATCCACAGGTGGAGAAGGAATTAAAAGAAATTCACCAGATCAGCAAAGATTCCATGAATGAAGTGCGAACCATTGTGGAAAATCTGAAATCACGGACCCTGGCTTCAGAGCTTGAGACTGTCAAGAAAATGCTGGAGATTGCTGGGATTGAGGTTGAGGTTGACAATCAATTGGACAAGGCTAGCCTGACCCAGGATTTAGAGTCGACGGCTGCCATGATTTTGTTAGAACTGGCGACCAATATCATCAAACATGCCAGGGCTGAAAAAGCCTATCTAAAACTGGAACGTACAGATCAGGAATTGGTCCTGACAGTCAGAGATGATGGGAAAGGTTTTGCAACTGTAAAAGGAAATGAACTTCATACAGTCCGTGACCGTGCAGCAGCCTTCTCAGGTCAAGTAGAGCTGGTCAGTTTGAAAGATCCCACAGAGGTGCGCGTGCATCTGCCTTATAAGGAGAGAAAGTAGATGAAAGTATTAGTCGTAGAAGATCAAAGTATGCTGAGAGATGCCATGTGCCAGCTCTTAAGCTTTCAACCAGATGTGGAGACTGTCTTGCAGGCGAAAAATGGAGCCGAGGCTATCGAGGTTTTGGAGAAAGAAGCAGTAGATATTGCCATCCTTGACGTCGAAATGCCAGTCAAGACGGGATTAGAAGCACTCGAGTGGATCAAACAAGAAGTGCCTGAAACCAAGGTGGTTATCGTTACAACCTTTAAACGTCCAGGTTATTTTGAACGAGCGGTCAAAGCAGGAGTAGACGCCTATGTCTTGAAAGAGCGAAGCATCTCCGAACTCATGCAAACCCTGCATACGGTGTTAGAGGGACGCAAGGAATATTCTCCAGAGCTGATGGAAGTCATGATGACTCATCCCAATCCCTTGACCGAGCAGGAAGTCGCTGTTCTACATGGAGTAGCCCAAGGTCTCTCCAACCAAGAAATTGCTGACAAGCTCTACCTCTCAAACGGTACCGTCCGTAATTACATGACCAATATCCTCTCCAAACTAGGCGCCAGTAACCGAACCGAAGCAGCCAAAACTGCCGAAGAAGAAGGCTGGTTGTGAGGGAGAGAAAGAAAAAATCTCTTAGAAATGAATCTAAGAGATTTTTTGTGTTGTTCAGGTCTATTTTGCTACCCAGCCGATGGCATCGCTAGGTGGGTTTTCGGTATCAATCCAGATGAATTCGATGCGGTTATATATGAAAACTAAGCTACAATGTCGAACTTCTCAGAGCGGTTCGAACTTACAGAATTTGTCATGTAGTAACCTGCTTTCTAAAATATTAGTTATTTTAAACTTTCTTCATACAAATCATTAAAAATAATTAATTTCTAATTCTTCTAGTAAGTTGATAGAGAGCAACTGATTCTTTATCAATATCTCTTTAATTTCATTTGTATTTTTATTATCAATAATTGATTTGTTTTGTATCTTGTAAAGAAAATTAATGATATCGTTTATATATTCAGGATAATCATTAACTAGTTCTATTAAGACATCTACATTTCCCCATTTTCTTTTTTTCAATTCAATTGAATTACTAATCAATTTCGAGTTTATTAGTTTATATATTTCTGAATAATTTTTTAAAGAATAGAATTCTTTAAAATCTCTCATTGCTTTAGTACTACTTTTTAAATCAGTAATTTTCATATTTTCGTGGGAAAATATTGATAATAACTTCACCATTGATTTTAAATTGCTTGAATTAACTTTTTTTAAATTATTACAAATGTATGCTAAGAGAAGTACATCAAAATCAATCTTAGGTTCTTTTCCTGTTTTATTAATATGGGTTGATGGCTCATACACTTCAAAAACAATATTTTTCATATCAAGCAATTCGTTATTTATTTCTGATTTTACTTCATTCCAATTTAACCCACCATTCCCAGCTCCTAATGGAGGAATAGCAACTGACTTAATATCTCTTTTAACGACCTCTTCTTTTAATTTTCTCAGTCCATTAATGATATATTCTATTTTAGATTTTTCACGCCATTTATTCTTTGTTGGGAAATTGATTATTAAAAATTTATTTTCTTGATAAATATGTAATTTCCCAGGGTATAGTTCTCCCTTTTTACAAACTTTAATGTAGTCTTGTTCCATTTCAGGAAATTTCTTCTTAAACTGATAAGCAAGACCTTTTCCCATTTTCCCTTCACAATTAACTGTATTTATGATTGCTTGACATTGAGATTCAAAAATATCTCCTTTTGTATACTTAATCACCATTTAACCAAACCTTACTTTGAATTTTATCAGCTATTGTTGGATAACTACTTTTTAAATATTCAACATGTCTTTCATTACAGTAAATATAAGCAAAATCTTGGGGGAAAATAGAATCACTACTTATGCATTCTGCCATTTTAACTTCCTTAGCATAATCCTGAGCAGAAGGAGCAATATCGTCCATTCTTCTCTCCATCGTTTCCCAATCAATTCTGTTCATTCCTTCGTTATAATCACAAAGCTCAAACTCACCATTCAAAGGATGTCGAGGAATTATTTTAAAGTTGCTGTATTCAGCATAAGATCTATAGACAGCTATATATACAAAATTTTCTGCACCATATTTATATCGAACAGCATTATCGAATGCTGTATTAGGATAAAAATGAAATAATACGTAATCATCCAAGTGATTGAGTTGACGACTTTCTAGGATATCTGGATTGGCTATATCCTGATTTAACATCCCTCTCTGAATCACTTGATTTCTAGATAGTAATCCATTTTCAATAATACTGTCTAAATTGTCAATATGAGTTAGATGATATAATAATTTTCCGTCTTTTATTTTCATAAGTTTTACCTCAAGTATTTTTCTATTATTATACCAAAAACACAGCAGTTTTGCTGTGCTTTAAATATTATTTTTACATCAAACCAACTTCTTCATCTCATCAATACGCACCACTGTTGCGTCGTATTTAGCTTGGTAGTCGGCTTGTTTGTCGCGTTCTTTTTGGACGACTTCTGGTTTGGCATTGGCTACGAAGCGCTCGTTAGAGAGTTTCTTACCGACCATATCCAGTTCTTTTTGCCATTTAGCGAGTTCCTTGTCGAGACGAGCGAGTTCTTCTTCGACATTGAGGAGGTCTGCCAGTGGCAAGTAGATTTCTGCTCCTGTGATGACGCTTGACATTGCGAGTTCAGGTGCAGGGATGGTTGATGCGATTTCCAAGTGCTCTGGATTTGTGAAGCGTTTGATGTAGTTGACATTACTGTTAAAGAAGGCTTCCAAGTCGCTATCGCTTGTCTTAACAAGAATCGTGATTGGCTTGCTTGGTGCAACGTTTACTTCCGCACGCGCATTACGAACGGCACGGATCAAGTCTTTGAGGCTTTCTACACCAGTGTGGGCTGCGAGGTCTTCAAAGGCTGGGTTGACAGTTGGGTATTCCGCTGTAACGATAGAACCTTCTGAGATTTGACCAAAGATTTCTTCTGTCACAAATGGCATGATTGGGTGAAGGAGACGAAGGATCTTGTCCAAAGTGTAAAGGAGAACAGAACGTGTGATGACTTTCTCTTCTTCGTTATCGCTATAAAGGACTTCCTTGGTCAACTCGACGTACCAGTCCGCAAACTCGTCCCAGATGAAGTTGTAGAGGATGTGGCCAGCTACACCAAACTCAAACTTGTCAAAGTTTTCAGTGACTTTTCCGATGGTTTCATTGAGGTTGTGGAGAATCCAGCGGTCTGTGACATTTCCGGCTTCCTTGTTAACAACTTTTTCGACATTGGCAGTTGCTTGCTCAAGGGTCAAACCTTCATTGTTCATGAGGATGTAGCGAGAGATGTTCCAGATCTTGTTAATAAAGTTCCATGAAGCATCCATTTTCTCGTAAGAGAAGCGCACGTCTTGCCCTGGTGCAGAACCGTTTGAAAGGAACCAACGAAGGGCATCGGCACCATATTTCTCAATGACATCCATTGGGTCGATCCCGTTACCAAGTGACTTAGACATCTTGCGTCCTTGTTCATCACGGATAAGGCCGTGGATAAGAACATTCTTAAATGGCTGACGGCTAGTGAATTCCAATGATTGGAAGATCATACGAGACACCCAGAAGAAGATGATGTCGTAACCTGTTACCAAGGTTGAAGTTGGGAAGTAACGTTTGAAGTCTTCTGAGTCGACATCCGGCCAACCCATGGTTGAGAATGGCCAAAGAGCAGAACTGAACCACGTATCCAAAACGTCTTCGTCCTGAGTCCATCCGTCACCTTCTGGAGCTTCTTCACCGACGTACATTTCACCCTCAGCATTGTACCAAGCAGGGATTTGGTGACCCCACCAGAGCTGACGAGAGATTACCCAGTCGTGAACATTTTCCATCCATTGAAGGAAGGTATCGTTGAAACGAGGAGGGTAGAATTCGACCTTGTCTTCTGTATCTTGGTTTGCAATGGCATTCTTGGCCAATTGGTCCATCTTAACGAACCATTGCGTAGACAAGCGTGGTTCAACCACGACACCTGTACGTTCTGAGTGACCAACACTGTGGACACGTTTTTCGATTTTGACGAGGACTCCGATTTCTTCCAACTTAGCAACGACTGCCTTACGAGCTTCAAAACGGTCCATACCTGCAAATTCGAAGGCCAAGTCATTCATAGTTCCGTCATCGTTCATGACGTTGACTTGTGGCAAGTTGTGGCGTTGACCAACCAAGAAGTCGTTTGGATCGTGGGCAGGCGTGATTTTCACGACACCAGTACCAAACTCAGGATCCGCGTGCTCATCTCCAACAATTGGGATGAGTTTATTAGCGATTGGAAGGACGACGTTTTTACCGATCAAATCCTTGTAGCGTGGGTCTTCTGGATTGACCGCAACCGCAACGTCTCCAAACATAGTCTCAGGACGAGTTGTCGCCACTTCAAGGGCGCGTGAGCCGTCTTCCAGCATGTAGTTCATGTGGTAGAAGGCGCCTTCGACATCCTTGTGGATAACTTCGATATCAGAAAGGGCTGTGCGAGCTGCTGGGTCCCAGTTGATGATGAACTCACCACGGTAGATCCAACCTTTTTTGTAAAGGTCCACAAAGACCTTACGAACCGCTTTTGACAAACCTTCGTCAAGAGTGAAACGTTCGCGAGAGTAGTCTACAGAAAGCCCCATCTTGCCCCATTGTTCCTTGATAGTAGTGGCATATTCGTCTTTCCATTCCCAGACTTTATCTAGGAATTTTTCACGACCCAGGTCGTAACGCGTAATGCCCTCACCACGCAAGCGCTCCTCAACCTTAGCCTGAGTCGCGATCCCAGCGTGGTCCATCCCTGGAAGCCAAAGAGTATCAAAACCTTGCATACGTTTTTGACGGATGATAATGTCCTGCAAAGTAGTATCCCAAGCGTGACCAAGGTGGAGTTTCCCAGTTACGTTTGGTGGTGGAATCACGATTGAATAAGGCTTAGCCTTTTGATCGCCTGAAGGCTTGAAAACATCCGCATCAAGCCATTTTTGGTAACGACCAGCCTCAACCTCGGCTGGATTGTATTTAGGTGAAAGTTCTTTAGACATGTGTGTGCTCCTTTACTGTTTTCAAGATAAGTATTTTGATATTTTTAAAATATTACGTTTCATAAGATTCAATAACTATTTCGAATTATCTCACCATCCCAACTCAACTCAATTTTGTTTTGAACATAGGAATCGTTACAAAATTTAAGATGTTCCTTTTCATAATCACTACAATTTACCATACAACAACTTACATTATCTAAATCCAGAGCTTTTTCATAATAGTTTTCTGGGAATGCAAAACATCTATGTTCTATCTTTAATGAATCTGAATTAATGATTTGGCTAATAGGTTTCATTGTCTTTGTTGAAATATAAGTCCATCCTACTACTTGATTATCAGTTTTATTGTTTTCATTCTCAATATTATAGAATTCATCTTTTATAAAATTAGACAACTCATACACTAAACTTTCATTCAGTTCGGGAGAGATTTTTTTTGAAAATAGGGGCTCAAGGATTTGTCCAATATATTCACCGTATCTTTTAAAACTATCATCGTACTCTGGATTGGTAAACATTTTTCCATCTATAGGGAGAAGTTGAATATCTTCCTTTACTCTATATACAAAAACTGCCATTTTTTCATGTGTATCTTCCGCATCAACTTCGTAAAAAACTGAATTAAAATCTGGAGAGACATAAAGAACAGGTTGTTCTCCTCCCCCTTTATTTAATCGCATTAAGGCTTGACGTTTATTAATGAATCTCCACTCAATTGGATCAAAATCTTCTTTAAGATTATCACCATCATATAACTTTATCGCTCGATATACATATGAGTCTTTTTTTACCATGAATCTTGGATTAGATCTTAAGAAAGAACCGTATTTATCTATATATATTATTTTTTTAACTATTTCTGTTAATTGTTCTAATTTAGCATCCGTTTCTTTCTTTAGAAGATATTCCAATTCACTTTGTAACTGTTTCATTTTATTAGAATCTTTTAAAAACAAACAACTCTGAACATATCTAGCGATTTCATTATTTGATTTAAATTTTGGAAAACATACCTTATTTGTATCAGAATCAAATTGTAAACTGTTGTATAGTGTAGCACCACCAAAAATTTTTCTAGAGATCAATAAAGATAGTTCTTCGGGATTAACAACCTGATCCAAAAAATCTTTTTTAAAAGAGAATTCTTCTAAATCAATCTCATTGATAAATTTTCTATGTTTCCTTCTAAGGTTACACAGGTAGGATTTTTTTGATTTATTACTATTTTTTTTGACATGATAACCTTTCCTACGCCTCCCACTCACTCTTCAGCAAGCCATATCTCAAATCATCACAACGACTCCCTTGGGCATCCTTGCGGTCTCTTATGCGAGCTTCAAGGGTAAAGCCAAGCTTCTCAGCGACTCGTTGACTTTGGATATTGTAGCCAAAGCAGGTTAGTTCAATCTTGTGAAGTCCCAATTCTTTAAAACCTAGGTCAATCAAGACACGTGCTGCTTCGGGCACATAGCCTCGGCCCCAATAGTCTGGGTGCAAGGTATAGCCAATCTCCAGCACATCATCTTCGTGGCGATGGGGGAAATCGACAGAACCAATGATTGTATCGGTCCCTTTAATCACAATTCCATAGCCTGCTGGGAGATTGTCCTTTTGATTACGCTCGGGAAGGATATGTTCTAGGTAATAAATCTCATCTTCCAAGGTTTTGACAGGTGGAAACCCTGCTGGGTAAGAGACTTCTGGACGACTGGCATAGCCAAAGATATCCTCAGCATCCACCACTGTACGTACTCGCAAGACCAGTCGCTCCGTTTCGATTTGTTCTGGCAGTTCAGTTCTTGTCATTCTTCTTCCTCGCTTTCTTGATGAAGCTCCCCATAGGATCGACTCGGTCATCTAGATAACGATAAACGCGCTGATGGCCATCCCCCATAAAGTAAGTCGGCGCAAAGCGGTCATTTTTAAAATGGCCCTTGTCATCTAAAAGCTCTTGGTCAGCCAATCGCTCGAGAATTTTGGCAAAGATATGACAGATGCCATCTTCCTCGATAATCCGATCAACCTGGCAAACCAAAACGACTGGACAGGACTCCAAAATCGGAGCCTGAGTTCGTTCAGAAATCTCGTAGTCAAGCCCTAGGTGTTTCAATTTCTCCCGATGGCTGATAAAGCCAGCCTGCTCCATCTGGATCATGAGGTTTTCGTCAGGGATGTTGACAGTGAACTGTTGGTAATGCTTAATCTGGTCAGCTGCATTTTCCTCAGCACCAACACCTATGACCAACCAATCTCCCAGACTATAAGAGGAACTGCAGGTCGTGATATTGTGCCCAAAGTTCTGGTCCTGATAGCCCAAAATGAAGATAGGAAAACCATAGTAGAGCTTACTGGTGTTAAAAGATTGTTTCATGACAACCTCCTTTGGCTAGGGGTGTAAAAGAAAAATCGCCCCTGTCATCAATATGACAGGGACGAATATGTTTATCCGCGGTACCACCCAATTTCGGGCAGATGCCCGCAACTTTTTGTCTTCTTGTTTCTCTTATATGACGTCGTTAACTCGTCTTGCCGTACTTGAGTACAGCCTGCAACTCGCTGTCTAGTCCTAAAGGGAAACAAAAAGATTTATATTTCAATTTTTATTTCATCCATTAGCAACCAGTTTTGACACATTTGTGGACTTCTCAGCACCGCCACTTTCTGTAAAATGTGGGACTCAAAACACCTCTAATGGCTATATTTTAACAAGTTTTTGACGGAAAAGCAAGGAACAAGAAAGATTACTTGAACTTGATGCCGTTCTCTTTTAATTTCTTGATAGTAGCTGGACCAATTCCTTTCAAAGCAAGGAGTTCTTTTTCTGTCCAGTTTTTGAAGTCAGCAGCAGACTTGATCCCTTCATCGTAGAAAGTCTTAGCGCGGTCAACTGAAAGTCCACCTAGGTTTGCTGCGAAATCTTCTACAGAAGTAGCAACTTTTTGTGCTTGTTCTTTAGTTGCTTCTACAGTTTTTTCAACCTTTTTAGAGACAGCTTTACCTGCATCGCTTGCTGCTTTTTCAGCATGTTTTACAACTTTTTTTGTTTCTTCGACAACCTTGTTTACAGTGTTTGAAAATGCACCTGAGCGACGGAGGCTGTTTCTTAATTGTTTTTTACGTTGGAGTGTCTTTGACATGATAAAATCCTTTCAATAAAAAATCCCTGTGGCTGAACAAGGATCGAATCTCTATGGTTTTATTGTATCAACTTTCTTTAGGAATTGCAAGGCTTGATATACTGGAAATATAGGAGATATATGGGAAATTTCGCCGTAGAATGATAGGCGATAATAGAAGAAAAGTGAAAAATATGGTATAATGAAACGATAGATTTTTGAATAGGAATACAATCATGTTTGGATTTTTAAAAAAAGATAAAGCAACAGAAACCCCCACAATGGTGCCAGACCACATCGGTGTGATCATGGATGGGAATGGCCGTTGGGCTAAAAAACGGATGCAGCCACGAGTCTTTGGCCATAAGGCTGGGATGGATGCTTTGAGAAAGGTAGCTATTGCTGCTAGTGATATGGGCGTCAAAGCCTTGACAGTCTATGCCTTTTCAACTGAAAACTGGACCCGTCCAGATCAGGAAGTCAAATTTATCATGAACCTGCCAGTTGAATTCTATGATAAGTTTGTTCCTGAATTGCATCAGAAGAACATGAAAATTCAAATGATTGGGGAGACTGATCGTTTGCCGAAGCAGACTTTTGATGCCTTGAAAAAGGCAGAAGAGCTGACTAAGTTAAATACAGGTTTGATTCTCAATTTTGCCCTTAATTATGGTGGACGAGCTGAGATTACACAAGCGGTCAAGTTGATTGCACAGGATGTTTTAGATGCTAAGATCAATCCTGGTGATATCACAGAGGAGTTGATTGGGGAATACCTCTTTACGGGTCATTTGCCAAAAGTTTTGCGTGATCCTGACTTGATTATTCGGACCAGCGGTGAACTTCGTTTGAGTAATTTCTTGCCATGGCAGGCTGCTTATAGCGAGCTCTATTTCACGGATGTCTTGTGGCCTGACTTTGATGAGGAAGCCTTGAAAGAAGCTATCATCGAGTACAATCGTCGCAACCGTCGTTTTGGAGGAGTGTAGGAGATATTATGATACAGGATTTACAAAAAAGAACCCTTTTTGCTATCTTGGCTTTGGCTATCTTTATCCCAATCTTGGCGATTGGTGGCTTATGGCTCCAGATTGCCATGGGGATTGTGGCTATGTTGGGAGTACATGAGTTGCTTCGTATGAAGGGGTTAAATACCATGACGCCTGAAGGGCTCTTGACTTTACTAGCAACCTTTTTTCTGACTATTCCTTTGGAAAACTACCTGAAGTTTTTGCCCGTGGATGGGAACGTTGTTGCTTATAGTGTCGTGATTCTCATTTTGCTAGGAGCAACGGTTTTTAGCAAGAACTATACCATTGAGGATGCTGTTTTTCCGATTGCCGTGAGTTTTTATGTTGGCTTTGGTTTTAATGCTTTGGTCGATGCTCGTATTGCAGGTTTGGATAAGGCGCTTTTGGGACATTGTATGGTCTGGGCAACCGATAGTGGCGCCTATCTAGTAGGGATGAAGTTTGGTAAGAGAAAGCTAGCTCCGAGAGTTTCTCCTAACAAGACCATAGAGGGTGCTATGGGAGGTATCTTGGCTGCTATGCTCGTAACCTTAATCTTTATGCTAGTTGATAGTACCGTTGCTTTACCTTATGGGATTTACAAAATGATGGTCTTTGCTATTTTCTTTAGTATAGCTGGTCAGTTGGGGGATTTGATCGAAAGTGCTATGAAACGTCACTTTGGTGTCAAAGACTCAGGCAAGTTTATCCCGGGTCATGGTGGGGTACTGGATCGTTTTGATTGCATGCTAGCTGTTTTCCCGATTATGCACCTCTTTGGCTTATTTTAAGGAAAGGTAAATAGAAATTAAATGATAGGATTACTAACATTTATCCTAGTTTTCGGGATTATCGTGGTAGTTCACGAGTTCGGACATTTTTACTTTGCTAAGAAGTCCGGGATTTTAGTTCGTGAATTTGCCATCGGGATGGGTCCCAAAATCTTTGCCCATATCGGAAAAGATGGGACTGCTTATACTATTCGTCTCCTGCCACTGGGTGGTTACGTTCGTATGGCAGGTTGGGGTGAAGATACGACAGAGATTAAGACTGGAACCCCTGCAAGTCTAACATTGGCAGCGGATGGTAAGGTTAAGCGTATCAATCTCTCTGGGAAAAAGGTTGACCAGACTGCTTTACCCATGCAGGTCACTCAGTTTGATTTTGAGGATAAACTCTTTATTAGAGGCTTGGTCTTGGAAGAGGAAAAGACTTTCTCAGTAGACCATGATGCGACCATTGTGGAAGCTGATGGAACGGAAGTTCGTATTGCTCCCTTAGACGTCCAATATCAAAATGCGACTGTCTGGGGGAAATTGATTACCAACTTTGCTGGTCCTATGAATAACTTTATCCTAGGAGTTATCGTCTTCTGGATTTTGATTTTCATGCAAGGTGGCGTTCGTGATACGCAAACGAACAATTTCAGTATTATCCCAGATAGCGCTTTGGCTAAGGTTGGAGTTGAAAATACGGCCCGAATTACTAAGGTCGGAAGTTATGAGATTTCAAACTGGTCAGATCTGATCCAGGCTGTTGATGCAGAGACCAAGGATAAGACAACACCTGTACTGGATGTGACCATTTCTGAAAATGGGACTGAAAAGCAAATAACTGTGACACCGGAGGAGAATCAAGGACGCTATATTCTAGGTGTTCAGTCTGGTCTCAAGTCTGATATCTGGTCTATGTTTATGGGTGGATTTACCAGTGCTGCTGATTCAGCTTTACGAATCTTGAATGCTCTTAAAAGTCTCATTTTCCAACCAGACTTAAATAAACTTGGTGGTCCTGTTGCTATCTTTAAGGCAAGTAGTGATGCTGCTAAAAATGGTCTTGAGAATGTTTTATTCTTCTTGGCTATAATTTCCATCAATATCGGGATTTTCAACTTGATTCCTATCCCGGCACTAGACGGTGGTAAAATCGTGCTCAACATCATCGAAGCTATTCGTCGCAAACCACTAAAACAAGAAATTGAAACCTATGTCACTCTGGTCGGAGTTGTCATTATGGTCGTTTTGATGCTCGCCGTGACATGGAACGACATCATGCGTACCTTCTTTTAAGAAATAGAGGAGTCATTATGAAACAAAGTAAAATGCTTATCCCAACGCTTCGCGAAATGCCAAGCGATGCTCAAGTTATCAGTCACGCCCTTATGTTGCGTGCTGGTTATGTTCGTCAAGTATCAGCAGGTGTTTACTCATACCTACCACTTGCTAACCGTGTTATCGAAAAAGCCAAGAACATCATGCGTCAAGAGTTTGACAAGATTGGTGCGGTTGAGATGTTGGCTCCAGCCCTTCTCAGTGCTGACCTTTGGCGTGAATCTGGTCGTTATGAAACTTACGGTGAGGACTTGTACAAATTGAAAAACCGTGAGAAGTCAGACTTTATCTTGGGGCCAACTCACGAAGAAACTTTTACGGCTATTGTCCGTGATTCTGTTAAGTCTTACAAGCAATTACCTTTGAACTTGTATCAAATCCAGCCTAAGTATCGTGATGAAAAACGTCCACGTAATGGACTTCTTCGTACGCGTGAATTCATCATGAAAGATGGTTATAGCTTCCACGCTAACTACGATAGCTTGGATGTAACTTATGATGAGTACAAGGCAGCCTATGAGCGTATCTTCACTCGTAGTGGTTTGGACTTTAAAGCCATCATCGGTGACGGTGGAGCTATGGGTGGTAAGGATAGCCAAGAATTTATGGCCATAACACCTGCTCGTACAGATCTTGACCGTTGGGTAGTTTTAGATAAGTCTGTCGCATCATTTGACGAGATTCCTGATCAAGTGCAAGAAGAAATCAAGGCAGAATTGCTCAAATGGATGGTTTCGGGTGAGGATACCATTGCCTACTCAAGTGAATCAAGCTATGCAGCTAACTTGGAAATGGCAACCAATGAGTACAAACCAAGCAATCGTGTTGTGACTGAAGATCAAGTGGCTCGCGTGGAAACACCAGGTGTCAAATCGATTGATGAAGTCGCAGCCTTCTTGAATGTCTCTGAAGAGCAAACAATCAAGACCTTGGTTTATATCGCAGATGAGGAGCCAGTTGTGGCCTTACTTGTTGGTAATGACCAGCTCAACGAAGTCAAATTGAAAAACTACCTTGGAGCAGATTTCTTGGAACCTGCAACTGAGGCAGAAGTGAAAGAATTGTTGGGAGCTGACTTTGGTTCCCTTGGCCCAGTAAATCTTCCAGAAAATGTCAAGATTATCGCAGACCGCAAGGTACAAGATAGCCGCAATGCTGTTGTTGGTGCCAACGAAGATGGCTACCACTTGACTGGTATCAACCCAGGTCGTGATTTCACTGCTGAGTATGTCGATATCCGTGAAGTTCGTGAGGGTGAAATCTCTCCAGATGGACAAGGTGTGCTCAACTTTGCACGTGGTATTGAGATTGGTCACATTTTTAAACTTGGGACTCGTTACTCAGCAAGTATGGGAGCAGATGTCTTGGATGAAAATGGTCGTGCTGTGCCAATCATCATGGGATGCTACGGTATCGGTGTCAGCCGTCTCCTTTCAGCAGTTATGGAGCAACACGCTCGCCTCTTTGTTAACAAGACTCCAAAAGGTGAATACCGTTATGCTTGGGGAATCAACTTCCCTAAAGAATTGGCGCCATTTGATGTTCACTTGATTCCAGTCAATGTCAAGGACGAAGCAAGTCTTGAATTGACTAATCGCATCGAAGAAGCCTTAGTCAACAAAGGCTATGAAGTCTTGACAGATGACCGTAATGAACGTGTCGGAGTTAAATTCAGCGATAGTGACTTGATCGGTCTTCCAATTCGTATCACTGTTGGGAAGAAAGCAGCGGATGGTATCGTAGAAGTGAAGATTAAGGCGACAGGAGATACGATTGAAGTTCACGCAGATAACTTGCTTGAAACCCTTGAAATCCTAACAAATAAATAAAATCTATAATCAGAAGAAAAACAAGACAAAAATGTAACTAGTTTTTGCCTTGTTTTTTCTGTATAATGAGAGAAAGTAAGACTCAATGAAAATCAAAGAGCAAACTAGGAAACTAGCCGCAGGTTGCTCAAAACACCGTTTTGAGGTTGTGGATAGAACTGACGAAGTCAGTAACACATATACGGCAAGGCGACGTTGACACGGTTTGAATTTGATTTTCGAAGAGTATAAACATTAAAAGCGTAAAAAGAGGTAGTACTATGCTAAAATTTCCAAAGGATTTTGTCTGGGGTTCCTCAACTTCTGGACCACAGACAGAGGGGCGAGCGCCTGGTGACGGCAAGGGAGATAATCTCTGGGATTATTGGTACCAAGTAGAGCCAAACCGTTACTTCAATGGCATTGGACCTGATAAAACATCGACCTTCTATGAAAACTGGGAAAAAGATATCGAACTTTTGTTAGAAACTGGCCACACAGCCTTTCGAACTTCTATCCAGTGGTCTCGTATTTTCCCACAGGGCCGTGGAGAAGTCAACCCTCAAGGGGTGACTTTCTACCGTCAGGTATTTGAAGCCATCAAGGCCAAGGGTATTCGCCTCTTAGTCAATCTTTATCACTTTGATCTGCCTTTTGCCCTTCAAGAAGATGGGGATGGTTGGGAAAATAAGGCAACCATCAAGGCCTATGAAGACTATGCTCGTTTCTGTTTTGAAACTTATGGAGACTTGGTTGACCAGTGGATTACCTTCAATGAGCCTATCGTTCCTGTAGAGTTCGGCTATTTCTATGATGCCCATTACCCTCATAAGGTAGATACCAAAGCAGCGGTTAAGGTTGCCTATCATACCCAGCTAGCTAGCACTCTTGCGGTCAAAGCCTGCCATGAGGTCTTGCCTGGTTCTAAGATTGGGATCGTCCTCAACTTGACACCAGCCTATCCACGTAGCCAGCATCCTGCCGATGTCAAGGCTGCTCGTATTGCTGACCTCTTCCAGGCACAATCTTTCCTAGATCCGTCTGTTTTAGGAGCTTATCCAGAAGAGTTAGTGGAAATTTTGTCTGAGCATGACTTGTTACCAGAATACACAGCCGAAGAGTTAGAACTCATTCGCGATCATACGGTTGACTTCCTAGGAGTCAACTACTACCAACCTTTGCGTGTTATGGCGCCGCGTTTTGCTAAGCATCCTGATAGCCCACTCTTGCCTGAGCATTTCTATGAGCCTTATGTCATGCCTGGTCGTAAGATCAATCCGCACCGTGGTTGGGAAATCTACGAGCAAGGGATTTATGACATTGCCCAAAACATCAAGGAAAACTACGGTAATATTGAGTGGATGCTGACTGAGAATGGGATGGGTGTTGAAGGTGAGGATAAATTCCGTGAGAATGGTATGATTCAGGATGATTACCGTATTGACTTTGTCAAAGGTCACCTTCGTGAACTTCATCGTGCTATCGAAGACGGTGCCAACTGTAAAGGCTACTTGATCTGGACCTTTATCGATTGCTGGTCATGGCTCAATAGCTATAAAAACCGTTATGGTTTAGTCGAGCTAGACTTAAAAACACAAGAGCGTCGCCTGAAAAAATCAGGCCACTGGTTCAAAGAACTCAGCAATAACAATGGATTTTAAGAATATGAAGAGTGAGATGATTTTCATCTCATTTTTCTTATAGAATCATCACCAAGCTCTCACCATCACAGAAGAGAATGTTGCAAGGGATATAGATGGTATCGTCCTTACAACGATTTACCCTCACCTCTCACCGCCACACAAGGAACTAAAAGTGTCTACTTAATCAAGGACTTTTCTAATGAGCAAATTCGTTGCAACTATAACTGACTAGTGATAAAATACCCAGATAACTAATACTAAAACGAGGAAATCAGTATGGTAGAACTAGGAATTTCAACCTTTGGTGAAACAACAGCCTTAGAGGGGACTGGACAAGTATATAGTCATGACGAACGAATCCGTCAGTTGGTAGCAGAGATTGAGTTGGCTGACAAGGTTGGATTGGAGGTGTACGGCATTGGGGAGCATCATCGGGAGGACTTTGCGGTATCGGCGCCAGAGATTGTCCTTGCAGCTGGTGCGGTGAATACCAAGAAGATTCGTTTGACCAGTGCTGTCAGTATTCTCTCTAGTATGGATCCCATCCGTTTGTTCCAACAATATGCGACCATCGACGCCCTTTCAAACGGTCGTGCAGAGATTATGGCTGGGCGTGGTTCATTCACCGAGTCCTTTCCACTGTTTGGATATGACTTGAAAGACTATGAAGCCCTCTTTGATGAAAAATTGGACCTGCTCCAGCTAGCAAATGAAAACACCAAGGTGAACTGGCGTGGAGAATTGACCCAAAGTATTGCTGGAAAAGAAGTTTATCCTCGTCCTGTTCAGGACAAATTGCCATTGTGGGTGGCGACAGGTGGTCATGTAGAGTCAACAGTCAAGATTGCTCATGCTGGTTTGCCGATTGTCTATGCGATTATCGGTGGCAATCCTCACTATTTTAAAAAGTTGATTCAGGCTTATCGTGAGATTGGAAGTGAATCTGGTCATGCTGACAAAGACTTGAAAGTGGGAGCACATTCTTGGGGATGGATTGCTGAAGATGGCGAGCAGGCAGTGAAAGATTATTTCCATCCGACCAAGCAAGTGGTAGATGCGATTTCCAAAGACCGACCACACTGGCAGGAATTGCGTTATGAGCAATATCTTGAGCAGGTGGGCCCAAATGGCGCTATGTTTGTGGGAAATCCAGATCAGATAGCAGAAAAGTTGATTCGTATGATTGAGGATTTAGACTTGAATCGCTTTATGTTGCACCTACCACTTGGTTCTATGCCGCATGATCAAGTTCTCAAAGCCATTGAACTCTTTGGAACGCAAGTGGCACCAAAAGTGCGTGCTTACTTTGCCATGAAAGAAGGGTTATAAAAAAATTCAATCAAATTGATAAAAAATCTATATACCCGTCTGATCTTTAAAAAACTAGAAATAAAAGAAACTCTGGAAAGCTAATAAAAACAAGCTTTTCAGAGTTTCTTTTATATATGAGATTAGTGAATTAATCTTTGTTGAAAATAAAGATACTCCCTATATGAGACTATCTTAGGACAAGCCCACAAAAAGCAACAAGGCTGACAAAGCAATAAAGGCTAGGGTTGCTAGACCACGTTGGCCTGGGCTGTATATCTTTCGTTCTCCTCGAACTGGGAAGACGATAGCTAGTAATGCACCTCCGACAGCTCCCCCAACGTGTCCAGCAAGGCTGATGCCAGGCATTAAAACGCTACCTACTAGGTTGATGACTAAGAGGGAGAGATAGGATTGACCAAGTTGCTGGAGATAGGGATTGCGTGTAGCATACCGAAGAACGACAATAGATGCGAACATTCCGTAGAGGGCAGTTGAAGCACCTGCAGTAATGGCATTGGGGCTAAAAACTAGGACAAAGAGATTTCCCATCATACCTGATAAGAGGTAGATAAAGAAAAACTGTTTGGAACCAAAGATGTCCTCCATCTGACGCCCCAAAAAGTAAAGGGATAGCATATTGACTAAAAAGTGCTCCAAGCCAATGTGGACAAAGGTTGCGGAGAACAAGCGCCAGATTTGTTCAGGCATGGCCTTGATTGCTGGGGGATAAACAGCTCCAAATCGATACAAGGTAGCTGCGCTTGTGTAGTTGAAACCACTGGTTAGAAACATGATGACAAAAACCAGGGTTGTCACGAGAAGAAAGAAGCTCGTGACGGGATAACGACGATCAAAAATCTCTTTCATAGATAATTACCTCCTTAACGGCAATATCGTGTGGTTCAGGATGGAAGTCCTGAATCTGACATGGATAAAGTGTGCTAATGGAGTTGCCAGAATAATGGCTCAAATATCTGTCATAGTAGCCACCACCATAGCCAATTCGATAACTAGAAGGATTGAAGGCCAAACCAGGAACATGAATCAGGTCAATCTGAGAAGGCTCAAGGATTGTGAACTCTCCTTGAGGTTCAAGAAGTCCAAAAGAATTTTGTTCAAGCTTCTCTGGTTCATATAGAACAAAGTCCATTTTCCCATGTGGATAAGTTTTGGGAATCAAAATGGTCTTCCCATCTTTTTGAGCCTGTTCGATGAGTCTAGCCGTCTGAAATTCATGAGGAAAAGACAGATAAGTGGCGATAGTCTTTGCTTCCTTATAGAAGGGATGCTGAAGGAGCTGATTGGTGAGCCAATCGTCCATGCTCCGCTTTTCTTCGACTGATAGAGATTTGAGTTCTTGCAAGACCTGCTTGCGTAGGATTTTTTTCATAGTTTACTCCGCAGCTTTCTTGGCCAAGAAGCTTGATACAGCATCGACACCGACAGCTAGAGCTTCTTCCTTAGGACTCATCTTTGGATGATGAAGGGCATAGGGACTATCAATACCTAGCCAGAACATGACGCCAGGAACCTTAGAGAGAAGATAACCAAAGTCCTCCCCTGTCATGGCAGGTTCGATATCGATGAGTTCAATTTCCTCTTTTTCATCAAAGAAATTCATCAATTCACGGGCTAGTTCAGGGTTGTTTTCGACTGGCAAATAACCTCCCTGCTTGAGTTCAATCTCCACATCCATATCAAAAGCAGCTGCTACGCCCTCAGCGATGGCTTTGACACGTTTCTGAACCAAGAGACTCATACTGTGTGTAAGAGCTCGGATGGTTCCATGCAAGAAGGCTGTATCAGCGATGACATTGTTGGTTGTTCCAGCTTGAAAGACACCGAAAGTAACGACAGCCCCCTCGATAGGATCGACATTGCGGCTGACGACCGACTGAACTTGTGTCACAAAATAGCTAGCTGCAACCAGAGCGTCGTTGGCTTGGTGTGGAAAGGCAGCATGACCGCCTTTACCCTTAAAGCGAATCTTAACTTCACATGTTCCAGCAAAAAGTGTATGGGTATTGGTCGCAATCTGTCCAACTTTTAAGTCCGGACGAACATGAAGTCCATAGAATTGGTCAGGCAACCAGTCTCCAAAAGCATCATCTTCATACATGAGCATACCCCCTGCTTCATTTTCTTCTGCAGGTTGAAAGAGAAGGAGGAGGTTGTTTTTTGGCTGCTTTTCCAATGCACGTTCTAGACTCCCGAGGGCAATAGTCATATGAAAATCGTGCCCACAAGCATGCATACGGTCTGGGTGCTGAGAGGCAAAGGGTAGGCCTGTTTGTTCAACGATTGGGAGTCCATCGATATCTGTCCGCCAACCGATCGTTCGTTTCGGTTGACTTCCCTGTAAATACACTAAAATACCTGTTCGCCAAGTGCGAATCTGAACAAAATCCTTACCAGCTGTTAATTTCTCAATGACATTGAGCAAATAAGCGTGAGTCTTGAATTCTTCTAAACCGATCTCAGGAATTTGGTGAAGATCGCGTCGAGTTTGAATCAAATCTAACATATCTAATTTCCTTCTATTGATACGATAAAGAGGCTGGAAAGGTTTCCGCCTCTGTTACTCATTACAAGGTGCGAAGCGCATCTTCTAGCGCTGTTTTTTGTTGGGTTTGGCTGTCGATTTCTTTGATAACACGAGCTGGAACACCAGCCACCACAACGTTTTCTGGAACATCTTGAGTGACAATGGCACCTGCCGCAACAACAGAACCGCTACCGATTTGAACACCTTCGATGACCACAGCGTTAGCACCGATGAGTACATTGTCACCGACACGAACAGGTTCAGCGCTGGCTGGTTCAATCACACCTGCAAGAACAGCGCCGGCACCTACGTGACTATTTTTACCGACAATAGCACGTCCACCCAGAATAGCTCCCATATCAATCATAGTGCCAGCACCGATTTCAGCACCGATATTGATAACAGCCCCCATCATGATAACAGCGTTGTCGCCAATCTCAACCTGGTCACGGATGATAGCGCCTGGCTCGATACGAGCATTGATGTCACGTTTATCAAGGAGAGGTACAGCAGAGTTGCGAGCGTCTTGTTCAACAACATAGTCCTTGTTTTCTGTAAGGCCCTCAAGAAGTGGAGCGATATCTTTCCAGTCTCCAAAGAGAACATTTCCAAGCTTGGTAACAGAAGCAGGGATAGCTCCAGCAAGTTGTCCTTCAAAGGTCACTTTTACACTTGTCTTTTTCTCGGCATTTGCGATAAATTGGATAATTTCTTGTGCATTCATTTTCGTAGCAGTCATAGGTGTCTCCTCATTCTTTATAATGCTTACTATTCTACCAAAAAAGGCTCCAAAATTGAAGCCTTAAGTGTTAAAAGAAGATTCTTTCAGTTTGTTTTTTGATTCTTCAATGGATAGAAAAATCATTGGGATGATTATCAAAATCATAGCTAGTAGTAGATAGCCATCCAAGACTAAACCTAGAAAGAGAACGCTTAGAATGGCAGATGATAAAGGTTCGCTAGCGCTGACGACTGACACCACCAAGGGAGAGACGAGCGAGACAGCCTTCATGGATAGGAAGAAGGCAAAGGCAGTTCCTAAAAAGGCAATGGCCAAACAGATGCAGATACTGATGGCATCAACCTGGAAGCTAATCTTATAAACGGGGTAGAGAAAATTACTAAAAATCCCAGCGATAATCATTCCCCAGCCAACAGTTGGAACGAAACCGTATTTTTTAGCAAAGGGTTGGGGTAAGATGACATTGAACATAACACCTAGGGCACTGAGAAGTCCCGTCAACAAGGCCAGAGGAGTGATGGATAACTTAGACAAATCGCCTTTGGTAGCCATCAAAAAGACACCAACCATAGCGATCAAGACATATAAAATGGCACTTTTAGAAGCTTTTTTCTTGTAGATGATGCGATTATATAGAAGTATAAAGATGGGGCTGATAAATTGGAGGATGGTTGCAGTTGTAGCGTTTGAATACTCCACACAGAGATAAAAGAAAAACTGGACGGAGAAGATTCCTAAGATAGCATAGGCAAGGAAAGGAAGGTAATTGCTTCGATTTTTCCAGATATCGAAGAGCTGGGACCGGAGTTTAAGGCTAGATAAGACGATTACGAAACTACCTGCGATGAGTAGACGCATGGAAGTAATCCAACCAG
Source organism: Streptococcus infantis (assembly GCF_019929575.1). Taxonomy (GTDB): domain Bacteria; phylum Bacillota; class Bacilli; order Lactobacillales; family Streptococcaceae; genus Streptococcus; species Streptococcus infantis_L. The sequence goes on along the minus strand of NZ_JAHZPU010000001.1, from coordinate 175,599 downwards.
AGGAGACTTGATAATGGGTAAAGAAGAATTCTCCTAAAATACCACAAATACCCCAAATTAATCCAGATAGGAGAGAATAAATGGTTCCTTTAAATATATTCTTTTGATAGTGATTCATGAAACTATTGTACCATGAATGAGAAAAAGAAAAAAGAGAGCGAGAATCATCATTTCTCGCTCTCCTATCGGTAAGAAACTTATCGATGTTGGTTAGTGCTATTATTATTACCGTTATTGTTGTTATTATTGTTATTGTTGTTACTATTACCGTTATTATTGTTACTATTACCGTTATTACTATTATTGTTGTTGCTATTATTGTTTCGATTATTGTTGTTTGAGTTGTTATTGTTGGAATTAGATGATTTTGGTAAACTTCCCAAAATAGTATTCCAAGCACTTTGGTAATCAGCATCACTTCCGCCAATAGCAAATTTATAACTAGTAGTTGGAGCGCTAGCTTGCTTCGCCCAATAACTGGTTACAGTTTCTCCAGTTACTTCAATCTCTTTACCGTTGATAGTGACCTTACCAGGCTTCTGCCCAGTCGACTTAAGGACTTGAGAAGAAGTGACACTTGAATCAAGGCTAAAGCGTTCTGAACCCCAAGCAGAGGGAGATGCTTGCTGGATGGCATTTACCAGATGAGCCATGTATTTTGCATTGCGGTAGTATGCTCCCTGGGCTAGAGAACTGTTATCGTCATGTCCAACCCAGCCTCCAAGGGTTAATCTTGGAGTAGAGACCATTAGCCACATATCCCCTTCTTCATTGGTTGTACCAGTTTTTCCGATCCAGTCAGCACCTGCTAGATTGGAATTGATAGAAGTCAGATCCGTTTGGAAACTTGTAGTGACTCGAGATGAAAGCACATCTCTTAGCAAACTCTGCATAATGGTTGCAGTAGCTTTAGAGTAAACTTGGATGGGTTTAGCCTGATGTTCATAGAGAACCTCACCACTCGTTTTCTCAATTTTTGAGATCATGTATTTCTTATGATAGGTACCATTGTTAGCTAGCGTTTGGTAGCCATTGGTGTGCTGGGCTACAGTAACTTCAATTCCTCCTCCCATTGGAAGACTTTCAATGCCATATTCTGGGATTTCATATCCCATTTTTTCCATATAAGAACGGACGTCAACCCCTTTTTCACGGAGCATTCTGTAGGTCCAGTAGGCTGGGATGTTCCAAGAATAGTTGAGAGCTTCTTTAAGGTCTATCATGGCTGTTCCAGGACTGTTGACATGCATGATCGGAGTTCCGTTAGAGAAGTTTGTTGGATAGTTTGAGAGGATGCTAGCACTTCCCATAAGCCCTTGGTCGATAGCAATACCGTAGGCCAAGAGTGGCTTGGTAGTGGAGGCCGGGGAACGTTTGGTATCGAAGGCGTGATTGTTTTGATTGGTCTGATAATCTCGTCCACCTACAAAACCTAAAATTGCCCCAGTTTGATTGTCCATCAAGACATTCCCAACTTCAGGTTGACCCGAGCTATCATTTAGAAGGTATCCGTAGTTTGTTACGGCATTTTGCATAGCAGTATGAATCGTTTTATCGATGGTAGTTGTAATTCGGTAACCACCGTTTTGGATTGCTTTTTCAGCTAATTCTTGATAAGATTTTCGGATAGATTCGTTCTGTAGTTCTTGGTCAGAAACATTGTCCTTTTGCACCAGATAATCATACATAATCTTGGTAGCTTCATCGAGTGCAGTGAAGTAGAGGAAGCCTTTAGAGGTAACGCTGGCATTTTCTGCTGGCAAGAAATCTTGCTTAATGTCATAAGCCTTGTAGGTTTCATAGTCTTCCTGGCTGAGGACCCCTGTTCGATACATATTGTAGAGAACATCTTTTGAGCGCTTGATACCAAGTTCAATATCTTCTTCACTCTTCATCTCACCCGTAGACTCATAAGGTGAGTAGGAAATAGGACTTTGTGGCAAGCCTGCTAAGAATGCTGCTTGGGGAATCGTTAGCTGATTGGCATCCACTCCAAAAATCCCTTTGGCAGCTTGTTGAGCACCTGCAATATTTTGTCCCTTGTTATTGCGCCCAAAAGGAGCAACGTTGAGATAAGTGGTTAAAATTTCGTCCTTGCTCATGGCTCTTTCCAAGGCTAAGGCATCCACGATTTCACTGGCCTTACGAGCAAGCGTAGGAGCATCACCAACTACTTGTTGTTTGATGAGCTGTTGTGTTAGGGTAGATCCCCCACTGGAAGAACCAAGTCCGATGAACTTTCCTAGGCTGGCACGAATAACCGCTTTAGGAACGATACCATTGTGCTCTGCAAAGTGTTCATCCTCGGTTGCAATGATAGCTTGCTTGAGGTTATCTGAAATGGCATCTGATGATACAGATGTCCGAAGGAGGTCGCTTTCGATAGCGCTAATCATGGAACCATCTGCATAGCGGATTTCAGAGATGGATGAAATATTATTGACCTGCTTGATCAAATCCTCTGTTTGAGGGACACTAACCTGATCAAAGAGAGAAACAGCATAACCAAAGGCAATCCCTGTTCCAAGGAGACCACCAATAAAAGCTAGGATGAAAAGTGTGTTAAAAGTTGCTTTTATACCAAGTAAAATCTTGGCAAATACAGTCCAGATATCGAAGGGTGTTTGAGTTTTCTTTTTCTTCTTAGAGTTTTTTCCACTCTTTTTCTTTGCCTTCATTTTAGAAGCTGTTAATTTTAGAGACCGAAGTAAGGCCAGTCCTTTTTGTTTTATTCTTGTTACATGTTTGTTCATAGAATTCCTCACTCTTTATTATTATACCATAAAAGCGTCTCTTGCAAGAAATTAGGCTTAGAACAGGGCTTTAGATAGGGATTGGATCTTGAAATTCAGACATTGAAAACAGCCAGATTTAAGCTAAATCTGACTGTTTGACAAATTGTTTATTTTTCTCCTGAGAGTTCTTTCCCAAGATCAATCAAGTAGTCCTTCAAGTGGTCTTTGACTTGTGGATGTTTAAGAGCGTATTCGATGGAAGTCTTCATAAATCCAAACTTATCTCCAACGTCATAACGTGAACCTTTAAATTCACGGGCGAATACACGTTGAGTTTTGTTGAGTGTATCGATAGCATCTGTTAGCTGGATTTCATTTCCTGCACCAGGTTTTTGACTTTCGAGGATGCCGAAAATCTCTGGTGTGAGGAGATAACGGCCAATAATGGCTAGATCACTTGGTGCGTCTTCAGGTGCTGGTTTTTCAACAAAGGTTTCAACACTGTAAAGACCGTCATTTCCTTCACCTTGAGGAGCGATGACACCGTATGAAGAAACTTCTTCATGTGGGACAGGCATTACGGCGATAGTAGAAGCATGAGTTTTCTCATAATCGTTCATGAGTTGCTTGGTCAATGGAATAGCTTTGTCATCAGTGATATCCATGAGGTCATCTCCAAGCATGACCACAAAAGGTTCGTTTCCGACGAAAGCTTTGGCTTGTAAGACAGCATCTCCGAGTCCACGTGGGTGTGTTTGACGGATGAAGTGAAGGCGCATACCAGTCGTTTCATCAACTAGTTTCAAGAGATCTGTTTTTCCTTTTTCCTTGAGGTTGTATTCTAGCTCAAAGTTTGAGTCAAAGTGGTCTTCGATCGAACGTTTTGATTTCCCTGTGACAACAAGAATATCCTCAATTCCAGACTTGAGAGCTTCTTCAACGATGAATTGAATAGTTGGTTTATCGACGATTGGCAACATTTCTTTGGCCAAAGCTTTAGTAGCAGGTAGGAAACGAGTTCCAAGACCTGCAGCAGGGATAACGGCTTTTCTAACTTTTTGCTTCATGAGCTTCCTTTCTAACGGTGATTAAGACCACTCGTTCTCTGCCTTGAACTCGTTACTCATGAGTTCAGAAACAGCATCTTTGATATTAACATTTTCATAAATAACTTGGTAGATAGCCTGGGTGATAGGCATATAAACTCCTAGCTCTTGTGCCAACTCGTAGGCTGCTTTGGTTGTTGAAATTCCTTCGATGACCATTCCCATATTGGCTTCGATATCAGCTAAGGCTTCTCCACGTCCAAGAGCATCTCCAGCTCGCCAGTTGCGTGAGTGGACAGAAGTTCCGGTAACGATTAAATCCCCAACCCCTGAAAGTCCGCTATAAGTCAGTGGATTTGCTCCAAGTTGAACACCCAATCGAGTAATTTCTGCAAGCCCGCGCGTGATAATGGCAGCTTTTGCATTGTCTCCAAAGCCAAGTCCATGCAGGGCACCTGCACCAACAGCAATGATATTTTTAAGAGCACCAGCCGTTTCTACTCCGATGACATCTGTATTGGTATAAAGGCGGAAGTAGTGGTTGCTAAAGAGTTTTTGAACATATTGAGCTGTTTGTAAATCTTTAGAAGCAGCAGTAATCAAGGTGATGTCGCGTACAATTGTTTCTTCTGCGTGACTAGGACCAGATACAACCACAATTTCACTGCGGAACTCTTGAGGGATTTCTTCTTCAAGAATGGTCGAAAGACGTTTGTGACTATTTGGCTCGAGACCTTTTGAAGCATGCATAATGACGACTTTATGGTCCAAAACAGCAGCTACTTGTTGAGCTACCAATCTTGTCACCTTAGTTGGAACTACGAACAAAACAGCGTCAACGCCCTTCAAGACTTCTGCTAAATCATGGTAGGCAACAATCTTTTCGTCTAATACAGTATCCTTAAAATAGCGTTTGTTAGTATGTTGTGTATTGATTTCGTCAATTTGGTCAGGAATATTTCCCCAGATACGAACTTCGTGTCCATTGTCATTTAAAACTTGTGACAGAGCAGTACCCCAAGAACCAGGCCCTAAAACAGCGATGGTTTGTTTGTTCATGTTTTCCTCCTTCTGAGAAAGCACTTTCCTATATTTTACCATAAAAAGCACTATCATGCATCTATATTATTTATGAAGAATTAATTGAATGGTAAATGATAGATACTGGAGAATTTTTAGAAATTGTTTTGTAGAATAGCCTCGTGTTCAAAGTGCGAAACGATAAAAAACACGAAAAGGAGAACAATATTTCCCCTAAAAATGGTATAATAGGAGCATCACGAAAATTGGAGAGACACTATGAGTTTTTACAATCATAAAGAAATTGAGCCTAAGTGGCAAAAATACTGGGCTGACCATCACACATTTAAGACAGGAACAGATGCTTCAAAACCGAAGTTTTATGCGCTTGACATGTTTCCTTACCCATCTGGAGCGGGTCTTCACGTAGGACACCCAGAAGGTTATACTGCGACAGATATCCTTAGCCGTTTCAAACGTGCGCAAGGCTATAATGTCCTTCACCCAATGGGATGGGATGCTTTTGGTTTGCCAGCAGAGCAATACGCTATGGATACTGGTAATGATCCAGCTGACTTTACAGCGGAAAACATTGCCAACTTCAAGCGCCAAATCAATGCCCTTGGATTTTCTTACGACTGGGACCGTGAAGTAAATACAACCGATCCGAACTACTACAAGTGGACGCAGTGGATCTTCACTAAGCTTTACGAAAAAGGTTTAGCTTATGAAGCAGAAGTACCAGTCAACTGGGTTGAGGAACTAGGAACAGCTATCGCCAACGAAGAAGTGCTTCCTGACGGAACTTCTGAGCGTGGTGGCTATCCAGTTGTCCGCAAACCAATGCGCCAATGGATGCTTAAAATTACGGCTTATGCAGAGCGCTTGCTCAACGACTTGGATGAGTTGGATTGGCCAGAATCTATCAAGGACATGCAACGAAACTGGATTGGGAAATCAACTGGTGCCAATGTCACCTTCAAAGTAAAAGGAACTGACAAGGAATTTACCGTCTTTACGACTCGTCCAGATACTCTTTTCGGTGCGACCTTCACTGTTTTGGCGCCTGAACATGAACTAGTAGATGCCATCACGACACCTGAACAAGCTGAGGCTGTAGCGGACTACAAGCATCAAGCAAGCCTCAAGTCAGACTTGGCTCGTACAGACCTTGCCAAGGAAAAAACAGGGGTTTGGACTGGTGCTTATGCGATTAACCCTGTCAATGGCAAAGAAATTCCAATCTGGATTGCGGACTATGTTCTTGCCAGCTACGGTACAGGTGCTGTTATGGCCGTACCTGCCCATGATGAGCGTGACTGGGAATTTGCTAAACAGTTTGGTCTTCCAATCGTAGAAGTCTTGGAAGGTGGAAACGTTGAAGAGGCTGCCTACACAGAAGATGGCCTTCACGTCAACTCTGACTTCTTGAACGGTCTCAACAAAGAAGACGCCATTGCTAAAATTGTGGCTTGGTTAGAAGAAAAAGGCTTTGGTCAAGAAAAGGTGACCTACCGTCTCCGCGACTGGCTCTTTAGCCGTCAACGTTACTGGGGTGAACCAATCCCAATCATTCATTGGGAAGATGGGACTTCAACAGCTGTTCCAGAAAGTGAATTGCCACTTGTCTTGCCAGTAACCAAGGACATTCGCCCTTCAGGTACTGGTGAAAGCCCATTGGCTAACTTGACAGACTGGCTTGAAGTGACTCGTGAGGATGGTGTCAAAGGTCGTCGTGAGACTAATACTATGCCACAATGGGCAGGTTCAAGCTGGTACTACCTCCGCTATATCGATCCACACAACACAGAGAAATTGGCTGACGAGGATCTCCTCAAACAATGGTTGCCAGTAGATATCTACGTAGGTGGTGCAGAACACGCCGTACTTCACTTGCTTTACGCTCGTTTCTGGCATAAATTCCTCTATGACCTTGGTGTTGTACCAACTAAGGAGCCATTCCAAAAACTCTTTAACCAAGGAATGATCTTGGGAACTAGCTACCGTGACCACCGTGGTGCTCTCGTGGCAACTGATAAGGTTGAAAAACGTGATGGTTCTTTCTTCCATGTGGAAACAGGAGAAGAATTGGAGCAAGCACCAGCCAAGATGTCTAAATCCCTCAAGAACGTGGTTAACCCAGACGATGTGGTGGAACAATACGGTGCTGATACCCTTCGTGTCTATGAAATGTTCATGGGACCACTTGATGCTTCCATCGCTTGGTCTGAAGAAGGTCTGGAAGGAAGTCGTAAATTCCTTGACCGTGTTTACCGTTTGATTACAAGTAAAGAAATCATTGCGGAAAACAATGGCGCTCTAGACAAGGTTTATAACGAAACCGTTAAAGCTGTCACAGAGCAAATCGAGTCCATGAAATTCAACACAGCCATTGCCCAGCTCATGGTCTTTGTTAACGCGGCTAACAAGGAAGAAAAGCTCTATATTGACTATGCCAAAGGCTTTATCCAGTTGATCGCCCCATTTGCGCCTCACTTGGCAGAAGAACTCTGGCAAACAGTCGCAGCAACAGGCGAGTCTATCTCTTATGTAGCTTGGCCAACATGGGACGAAAGCAAATTGGTTGAGGACGAAATCGAAATCGTCGTTCAAATCAAAGGAAAAGTCCGTGCTAAACTCATGGTCGCTAAAGACCTTTCACGCGAAGAATTGCAAGAAATTGCTCTGGCTGACGAAAAAGTCAAAGCAGAGATTGATGGCAAAGAAATCATGAAAGTAATTAGTGTACCTAATAAGCTTGTAAATATCGTAACAAAATAAATTTAAAAGTCCTTCAGAGCTAAGTTCTGGAGGATTTTTTGAATATTACCTGTGAGATGTGATATACTATTCACATCTTTATACTTATAAGAGTGAGACAAGGAGAAAGTTATGCCAGTAAATGAATATGGTCAGATGATTGGTGAACCTGTAGACGACACACCCGGAGTTTTGCCCTCACTTGTACGGATAGAAGGACAGTATACGATTATCGAAGCTTTGTCAGTAGAAAAGCATGCGGAGGATTTGCTGGTTGTTTATGGTCCAGATACTCCTCGAGAGATGTGGACCTATCTCTTTCAGGAGCCAGTGGCAGATATGGAGGAACTGGTCAGCCTTTTAAATCAGATGTTAGCTTGTAAGGACCGTTTTTACTATGCGATAATAGACAAGGCAACGGGCAAGGCATTGGGAACTTTCTCTCTCATGCGCATTGACCAGAATAACCGAGTAATAGAAGTTGGCGTGGTGACCTTTTCTCCGGCTCTCAAACAGACCAAGATGGGAACAGAAGCTCACTATTTGCTAGCTCGTTATGTCTTTGAAGAACTCAATTATCGTCGTTATGAGTGGAAATGTGATGCATTAAATCTACCTTCTAGAAAAGCAGCAGAACGTTTGGGATTTATCTACGAAGGTACTTTCCGTCAAGCTGTTATCTATAAAGGTCGCACCAGAGATACGGATTGGCTGTCGATGATCGATAAGGACTGGCCAAGGGTTAAGGCTCGTTTTGAAGCATGGCTGAAGCCAGATAATTTTGATGAATATGGCCATCAGATTAAATCTCTACGAGAATGTTAGGAAGGTTTGATATGATTAAGATTACAAAAAAATCATCTGTTTCAATTGATGACATTTTACATCTCTATCAGGCAGTTGGTTGGACAAACTATACAAATCAAACTCAGATGCTGGAGCAATCTTTAGCTCACTCATTGGCTATTTATGTTGCTCGTGATGGTAAGGAAATCGTTGGTTTAGTGCGTCTGGTTGGAGACGGTTTTTCATCCGTTTTTGTCCAGGATTTGATTGTTTTGCCTAGCTATCAGCGCCAAGGAATTGGTAGTAACTTGATGAAAGAAGCCTTAGCTGACTATAAGGATGCCTATCAAATACAACTAGCGACTGAACAGACAGAAAAAAACTTGGCTTTTTACCGTTCTCTGGGGTTTGAAACCTTATCTACTTATGATTGTACAGGAATGATTTGGGTGGATCGAAAAAAATTTAAATAATTCTTTTATCTTAAGTTAACTTTAAGTTTACTCATGTATCATGTAATCATTAAGTAAAGACCTCCTAACTTTATTTAATAGAAATCCTAAACTTTTCTTTTTCATAATAATCTCCCTAAAGAAGCCACCAAATCAGGTGGCTTTTTTTATGTTCAAATGCAGAAGTTTTAAGGTAGAATTGACCACATAATCATCCATTTTGACCACATAGTACCAAACTATATTTTTTCTTTTTCCTTTTTGTTAAACTGAAGGTGTAAAAAGGAGGAAGGAAATATGATTTTACAAGCAAAAGGCCTCACTAAGAACTATGGAGACCATACAGCAGTAAAAGATATAAATTTAGAGTTTAAAAAAGGAAGTTTTAACGCAATCTTAGGACCTAATGGGGCTGGCAAATCGACCACGATTTCAATGTTAATCGGACTTAAACGAGCTACTAATGGTCAAATCATCTATGCGCCCAATACTAGGATTGGAGTTGTTTTTCAAGCAAGTGTATTGGATGAAAAGTTGACAGTCAAAGAAAACCTAACCATTCGAGCCCAGCAGTATAAGGGGACTAAAGGTGGTCGTGTGGAAGATTTAATCAATCAACTAGGGTTGACTGCTTTTCAGAAACAACTTTATGGAACTTTATCAGGAGGACAGAAACGTCGAGTTGACATTGCTCGGGCTCTCCTATCCAATCCCGATATTTTATTTCTAGATGAGCCTACGACTGGACTAGATATTCAGACTCGCAAATCCATTTGGGATTTATTGTATCGTCTACAAAGATATGAAGGGATGACTATTATCTTAACGACTCATTATCTGGATGAAGCAGATGAGGCAGATCAACTTTATATTATAGATAATGGAAAGGTTATTGCCCAAGGTTCTGCTGCTGAGATTAAAAGTGAGTACGCTTCCAATCTTTTAAAAATTTATTTTAAAGACAAGCAAGTGGAGAAATTCTTACCTAAAAATATGCCTGTGGAAAAAGAAAATGAGTTTGAGTATAGTCTTTATCCCGAGAACCAATTGGAAGCTATTGATTATTTGACCCAAGTTCGTGAGAAGATTGCTGGCTTTGAATTTCGTCCAGGAACTATGGATGATGCCTTCATAGCCCTTACAGGAAGAGAGGTGCGCTGATGTTAGCCTTATTAAAACGTGATTTTTGTTGTATTTTCGTAATCGTTCAGGAGTCTTTTTCTCATTACTAGGAGCTTTGATTTCCTTTCTACTTTATATCATTTTTTTGCAGAAAAATTTGATGGATGCCTGGTCCCAACTTCCTGATAATAAGAGTCTATTAAATAACTGGCTGATGGGTGGAACCTTGGCTGTGACTGGGATTACAACCAGTTTTACAGCTTTGACCCAGATGGTACAAGACCGTGAAAATCAAGTGGATCAGGATCTCTTTTTGACAGACTTAGGGAGCTGGGGCTTGCAACTGTCTTATCTTATTAGTAGCCTTATCATTTCCTTTGTTATGCAAGCCTTTATGCTTATTGTTATGAGCCTTTATTTTCAAGAAATTCCAGCTATGAGTAAGCTATTTGAAATAAGTTTAATCATGCTGCTAAGTAGTCTCCTTTCAACATTGGTAAATGCACTCTTGGTTTACCATTTCCAGTCAGTAGATAGTCTAGGTAAATTGGCTACCATTGTAGGTACAGCTTCAGGATTTTTAGTAGGAACTTATGTACCAATGGGAATTCTTCCTAACTTCGCTCAAATTCTCATGAAGTGCACACCGGCTACCTATCTTGCTTCTCTCTATAGACAGGTCTTAATGAAGGAGCAATTAGAAACTACATTTATGGGGAATAGTAGCCTATTAGAAGAGTTTCAAGAAAAATTAGGAATCCGGCTTAATTGGCAGGACCTTTTAACAAAGGAAGAAACATACTTAATAGTGTTGAGTATCTGCCTCCTAACTTTTCTGCTTTGGCTAGTCTTGGTTAAGGTTTCTAGCAAGAAAAAATTAAAATAATTCTTTTATCTTAAGTTAACTTTAAGTTTACTCATGTATCATGTAACCATTAAGTAAAGACCTCCTAACTTTATTTAATAGAAATCCTAAACTTTTCTTTTTCATAATAATCTCCCTAAAGAAGCCACCAAATTCGGTGGCTTTTTTGTTTGTAGGCCGGATTTTTGCTATAATAGGAGCATGAGTAGAATTTTAGATAATGAAATCATGGGCGATGAGGAGTTGGTAGAACGTACCCTCCGTCCCCAATATTTACGTGAATATATCGGACAAGATAAGGTCAAGGATCAGCTTCAAATCTTTATCGAAGCAGCAAAAATGCGTGATGAGGCGCTGGACCATGTTCTTTTGTTTGGCCCTCCAGGTCTCGGGAAAACAACCATGGCTTTTGTCATTGCCAATGAACTGGGAGTCAATCTCAAGCAGACGTCTGGTCCCGTTATCGAAAAAGCCGGTGATTTGGTAGCGATTTTGAATGACTTGGAGCCAGGAGATGTGCTCTTTATCGACGAGATTCATCGCTTGCCCATGTCAGTAGAAGAGGTACTTTACAGTGCTATGGAAGATTTCTACATCGATATCATGATTGGAGCAGGGGAAGCTAGCCGTAGCGTCCATCTAGACTTGCCTCCTTTTACCTTGATTGGTGCGACGACACGAGCAGGGATGCTTTCAAATCCTCTTCGTGCACGTTTTGGAATCACTGGTCACATGGAATACTATACCCATGACGACTTGACAGAGATTGTCGAGCGGACGGCGGATATCTTTGAGATGGAAATCACTCATGAGGCGGCTGCTGAGTTGGCCCTCCGTAGTCGTGGAACTCCTCGTATCGCCAATCGTCTCCTCAAGCGCGTGCGCGACTTTGCGCAGATTATGGGCGATGGCTTGATTGATGATGTGATTACGGATAAGGCTTTAACTATGCTGGATGTAGACCATGAAGGCTTGGACTATGTGGACCAGAAAATTCTCCGCACCATGATTGAGATGTACGGTGGAGGTCCTGTCGGTCTAGGAACTCTTTCGGTGAATATCGCCGAAGAGCGTGAGACGGTTGAGGATATGTATGAACCTTACCTGATCCAGAAAGGATTTATCATGCGAACTCGTTCAGGACGGGTCGCGACAGCCAAGGCTTATGAACATTTAGGGTATGAATACATTGAAAAATAAGGCTGAAATCTTAGACTCTTTTAGGGAAAATTCTGACATGATGGCTATTTTGACCATCATCCGTGACTCGGAGTTGAATGATTCTTGGTTGGCTGCTGGATCGGTCCGAAATTTTATCTGGAATCTCTTGTCAGATAAGCCGGCCTTTGACCGTGAAACGGATGTGGATGTGATTTTCTTTGACCCAGATGTGAGTTACGAAGAAACGCTGGTTATAGAAAGCAAGTTGAGAGAGAACTTTCCCCAGTACCAATGGGAGTTGAAAAATCAAGTCTATATGCATCAGCATAGTCCCCATACGCCTCCGTATAGAAATTCCTGCGATGCCATGAGTAAATATCCTGAACGTTGCACGGCAGTAGGACTTCGCTTGCAAGCTGACGCAACTTTAGAGCTCTTTGCGCCTTATGGTTTGGAGGATATTTTGAACTTTCAGGTTCATCCAACTCCTCATTTTTTAGAAAATCAAGACCGGATGAAGCTCTATCAACAGCGTTTATCCAAGAAAAACTGGCGAGAAAAATGGAAAAATCTCACATTTAAAATAACTTAAGGAAACTTTAAGATAGGAGCTGTATACTTATCTCATAAGTTAAGAAGACCTTAACTTTAACTCCTAAAAATTTTTCATAATAATCTCCCTATAAAATAAAGTCGCCCAATCAGGCGGCTTATTTTTTTGTTCTAATACTCAATGAAAATCAAAGAGCAAACTAGGAAGCTAGCCGCAGGTTGCTCAAAGTACAGCTTTGAGGTTATAGATAAGACTGACGAAGTTAGTCACATATATAATCTAAGGTGAAGTTGACGTGGTTTGAAGAGATTGTCGAAGAGTATAAATCTATGCTTTTTCATGATATAATAGCTTTATGAGATTAGATAAATTTTTAGTTGCCTGTGCTATAGGTAGCAGGACAGAGGTTAAAAACTTTCTAAAGTCTGGGCGCGTGACGGTCAATGGTAAGAAAGAAAAATCTGCTAAGTTGCAAATTAATGAAGAGACAGATGAGATTCGCTTTGATGGGCAAAAGCTAGCCTACGAGGAGTTTGTTTACTATATGATGAACAAGCCCAAAGGAGTTATCTCAGCAACTGAAGATCCGAAGCACAAGACAGTCTTGGATTTGTTGGATGACTATGCACGTGCCAAGGAAGTTTTTCCGGTAGGGCGCTTGGATATCGATACGCATGGACTCTTACTCTTGACCAATGATGGCCAGCTAGCTCATGCTCTTCTTTCACCCAAACGTCATGTGGATAAAATCTATCTGGCGCAGGTCAAGGGAATGATGACAAATGCAGATATTGAGACATTTGCGCAAGGAATTCCGCTCAAGGATTTTACCTGTCAGCCTGCCAAGCTAGAGCTTGTGTCTATTGATAGAGATAAGGAAGAAAGCCTGGTCCGAGTGACCATTGCAGAAGGGAAATTCCACCAGGTAAAGCGTATGGTCGCCTACTGTGGTAAGGAAGTCGTAGACTTGCAACGTTTAACCATGGGAACTTTGACCTTGGATGAGGATTTAAAACGTGGAGAATGGCGTCGCTTAAGCAAGAAAGAACTGGAAGGGTTACTTGAGAGTGTCAGCTAGTGACAGAAGAATTATGAAATATTAGGAAAATGTGAGGAAAATATCCTTGCCTTTTTCAGTTTTTGGTTGCTTCCTTTGTGAAAAGAGTTATAATAGACTGTAGAATAAAAGGAGGATTTTATGAACGCGATTCAAGAATCATTTACAGATAAATTATTTGCCAACTATGAAGCAAATGTAAAATATCAAGCTATCGAAAATGCAGCTAGCCATAACGGTATTTTTGCAGCCCTAGAGCGTCGTCAAAGTCATGTAGACAATACACCTGTTTTCTCACTTGATTTGACAAAGGACAAGGTCACTAACCAGAAGGCTTCTGGTCGTTGCTGGATGTTTGCAGCCCTTAACACTTTCCGCCACAAACTTATCTCTCAATACAAACTTGAAAACTTTGAATTGTCACAAGCCCACACCTTCTTCTGGGACAAGTATGAAAAATCTAACTGGTTCTTGGAGCAAGTGATTGCGACTGCTGACCAAGAATTGACGAGCCGTAAGGTTAGCTTCCTACTCCAAACTCCTCAACAAGACGGTGGTCAATGGGATATGGTAGTAGCTCTCTTTGAGAAATACGGTGTCGTGCCTAAGTCTGTTTATCCAGAGTCTGTTTCATCTAGCAATAGCCGTGAGCTCAACGCCATTCTTAACAAATTGCTTCGTCAAGATGCTCAAATTTTGCGTGACCTATTAGCTTCAGGTGCGGATCAAGCAAGTGTTCAAGCTAAGAAAGAAGACCTCTTGAAAGAAATCTTTAACTTCCTTGCCATGTCATTAGGGCTTCCACCACGTCAGTTTGACTTTGCTTATCGTGATAAAGATAATAACTACCAAAGCGAAAAAGGCATCACACCACAAGAGTTTTACAAGAAATATGTTGATCTTCCACTAGAAGACTACGTTTCTGTGATCAATGCTCCAACTGCCGATAAACCTTACGGTAAATCATACACAGTTGAGATGTTGGGAAATGTCGTTGGTAGCCGTGAAGTTCGCTACATTAACGTACCTATGGAACGCTTGAAAGAATTGGCGATTGCCCAAATGCAAACAGGAGAAACTGTTTGGTTTGGTTCAGATGTCGGCCAGCTCAGCAACCGTAAGGCAGGGATCCTTGCGACAGATGTTTATGACTTTGAATCAAGCATGGACATTCAACTCACTCAAGATAAAGCTGGACGTTTGGACTACAGCGAAAGCTTGATGACTCATGCTATGGTCTTGACAGGTGTTGATTTGGACGAAAACGGTAAATCAATCAAGTGGAAAGTTGAAAACTCATGGGGAGATAAGGTCGGTGCAGATGGTTACTTTGTTGCCTCAGATGCTTGGATGGACGAATACACTTACCAAATCGTTGTTCGTAAGGAATTATTAACAGCAGAAGAACGAGCTGCTTATGAAGCAGAACCAATCGTCCTTGCACCATGGGATCCAATGGGTGCCTTAGCAGAATAATACTCTACACAAATCTCTTTAAACCGTGCCAGCTTCGCCTTGCTGTAGATATATGATATTGACTTCGTCAGTTTTATCTACAACCTCAAAGTTGCGCTTTGAGCAACTTGCAGCTGGTTTTCAAGTTGGCTCTTTGATTTTCATTGAGTATAAAAGCATAGAAAAAAGGAATCAGGTTTTAGAACCTAGTTCCTTTTTTAAGTTTACTGATTACATGATACCGAAGAAACGAGCTGCGATACCAACTGCAAAGAGGGCAAGGATGATTGTGATTGGAGATACTTTTTTCTTAAGCAACCACATGCAAAGGAAAGTAAGGAGAAGTCCCATCAATCCTGGAATCAATGAGTTCAACTGTCCTTGAAGTGTTTGTGGTTGAACGCTATCTAGGCTCATACCACTAAGCGCTTGACCAAGAATACCCTTCAATTCTCCACCAGTAACAGCACCTTCTGGGAAGTTGATGTAGGCACCTTCTGACAATTGTTTGCCTGGAAGGTTGATAGTGAAGTTGATTGATACCCAACGTTGTACAAGAACAGCAAGGATGAACATACCAAGGATAGATGCTCCTTTAGTGATGTCTTTCAAGATACCACCTGACATGTCTTTAGTGATTTCAGATCCAGCCTTGTAACCAAACTCTTGTGTATACCAAAGGAATGACATACGGATTGCATTCCATCCAAAGAAGAAGAGAAGTGGTCCAACGATGTTACCAGTTGCAGCAAGTGATGCACCAAGGGCACCAAGGATAGGACGAACTGTAAACCAGAAGACTGGGTCACCGATACCAGCAAGAGGTCCCATCATACCGATCTTAACACCTTGGATAGCAGCGTCATCGATTTCAGTACCGTTTGCGCGTTCTTCTTCAAGTGCAAGAGTAACCCCCATGATTGGAGCAGCTACGTATGGGTGAGTGTTGAAGAACTCAAGGTGACGCTCAAGAGCAGCAGCTTGGTCTTCTTTAGTAGTGTAAAGTTTCTTGATAGCTGGGATCAAAGAGTAAGCCCAACCCAAGTTTTGCATACGTTCGTAGTTCCATGAACCTTGAAGGAATTGTGAACGCCACCAAACTTTTTGGCGGTCTGATTTTGATAATTGAATTTTTTCAGCCATGATTGTTCCCCTTTCTAGTAGTCTTCTAAGATATCACCAATTGGGTCGTTAGAAGTTGCAGCTCCTCCGCCACCGTTTCCACCTTGTTTAGAAAGGTTGAGGTAGATGAAGGCAAGGGCAACACCGATTACACCAAGGGCAATCAAAGTCAATTGAGAGATTGCTGCAAGAGCAAAACCGATAGCGAAGAATGGCCATACTTCACGAGTAGCCATCATGTTGATAACCAAAGCGTAACCAACAGCAACGACCATGGCACCACCAACAGCCATACCACCGTTCAACCAGTCTGGCATTAAACCAAGAGCGTCTTGAACAGCAGAAGCTGGGATAGCGATAAGGAAGGCTGCAGGAATAGCGATACGAAGACCTTGAAGAATAAGGGCAAAGTAGTGAGCACGCTCAACAGCTGCAATATTTCCTTCTTTAGCAGCAGCATCTGCAGTGTGAACCAAACCAACTGAGATTGTACGAACAATCATAGTCAAGAAAAGTCCAGCTACTGCAAGCGGGATAGCAGTTGCAGTTGCGACTGCGATACCTTCAGTAGTAAAGTTACCACCTTTAATCATGATGATTGCTGCGGCAACAGAGGCAAGGGCAGCGTCAGGAGCAACGGCAGCACCGATGTTTGCCCAACCAAGGGCAATCATTTGAAGTGATCCACCAAGCATAACCCCTGCTTCGAGGTTACCAGTTACAAGACCGATAAGGGTACATGCTACGATTGGTTGGTGGAATTGGAATTGGTCGAGGATACCTTCAAGACCAGCAAGGAAGGCAACAACTACAACCAAGATAGCAGAAATGAATGAAATATCTGACATGGTTTTATTCCTTTTCTATTTAATGTTAATTATTGAATGTTAGCTTTGCTAATCAAGTCAAACAAATCTTTTTTAGTGTCGTTTGGAACTTTACGTACGTCAAATTCAACACCGAGGTCACGCATTTTTTCAAATGTAGCAACGTCGTCTTTGTCCATTGACAATACGTTGTTGACCATTGTTTTACCAGTTGAGTGAGCCATTGATCCAACGTTAAGAGTTTTGATTGGCACACCACCTTCGATAGCACGAAGGGCATCTTGTGGTGTTTCAAACAAGATAAGGGCATGTGTTTCACCAAAGCGAGGATCTTTAGCAACCTCAATCAATTTTTTGATTGGAACAACGTTAGCCTTCACTCCGTTAGGAGCCGCTTGTTTGATCAATTCTTTACGAAGGTCGTCGTTAGCTACGTTATCTGAAGCAACGATGATACGGTTAGCTTTTGAATCTGGTGTCCAAGCAGTTGCGACTTGCCCGTGAAGGAGACGTGTGTCAAGACGTGCAAGGTTGATTTTCAATTTACCGTCTCCGATAACTGTTCCTTCTGGAATAGCAGCTTGGGCAACTGGAGCAGCTGCAGCAGTTGCAACTTCCTCAGTTGGATTTAGCTCTTCTGGAAGAGCCTTGATGCCATCTTTGGCTTCTTTAATGATGTTCGCAGCGACTTTATCCACTCCTGCATTAGCATCCATCAGGCGCTCGGTGTAGGCTTGGATTAACATCGGCAAGTTAAGTCCTGTGATGATGGCAAATTTACGCTCAGGATTTTCTCCCATTACGCGACTAGCTTGGTTAAATGGAGAACCACTCCAAAGGTCAGCCAAGACTAGAACCTCATCTTCTGCGTCAAATGCAGCCACAGCATTGTTGAACTTGGCGTATAAATCATCTGGACCTTCGTTTGGCATAAAGGTTACAACTTGAACCTTTTCTTGTTCACCAAAGATCATAGATCCTGACTGATGAATACCCGCAGCAAATTCACCGTGGCTCGCAATAATGATTCCGATACTCATTATTGTCATTCCTCCTTATAAAATGTTTGACTTGTAGTTTAAGAAAACTTTAAGACTCCTTAAGTATAAATCGATTTCAGAAAAAAAGCAACTAATTATAATAAAGAGTGAAAAAAATCTCAAATCTCCATTTTTACAAATATTGATATATCAACTTTTTATAAAATCATCTATAAAATGGTCAAAAAATTTAATATAAAAAAGTGGAGGGACTAGGAAGTTTTCGTCACTAGTGCTCTTGGGCGTCTAAAAATTGCCCCAAGTCCAATTAGTTGTCGTATCAAAATGTTATACTCAATGAAAATCAAAGAGCAAACTAGGAAGCTAGCCGCAAGCTGTACTTGAGTACGGTAAGGCGAAGCTGACGTGGTTTGAATTTGATTTTCGAAGAGTATTATTGCTAAAAAAACGAGGTGGGATTTTCTGTCCTACCTCGTTTTGGCATTTATTATTTATCTTAATGAGTAAAGTCTAGAACCATACGACCTTGGATGGTTCCAGCAGCCATTTCATCAAAGACAGCAATGGCATCTTCGACAGGGCGTTTTTGAACGATTGGTACAACCAGACCTTCAGCACCAAATTGGAAGGCTTCTTCCAAATCTTTACGTGTTCCAACGAGAGAACCGATGACTTGGATACCGTCAAGAACTGTTTTGACGATGCTAAGGTCCATCATTTCAGATGGGAGACCGACAGCTACTACACGACCGCCTGCACGAACAGAGTCAACTGCTTGGTTAAAGGCAACTTTTGATACAGCTGTTACGACAGCTGAGTGAGCACCACCGTTTGTCTTTTCTTTGATAAGGCCTGGGACATCTTCGACTTCAAGACCGTTAATCACGATATCTGCTCCAACTTCTTTAGCTAGGGCAAGTTTATCGTTGTTAATATCTACTGCGATAACGTGAGCGTTGAATACTTTTTTAGCGTATTGGACAGCCAAGTTACCAAGGCCTCCAGCACCATAGAGGACAACCCATTGACCTGGCTCAACTTTTGCTTCTTTGATAGCCTTGTATGTGGTAACACCGGCACAAGTGATAGAAGAAGCTTGGGCTGGATCGAGCCCTTCTGGAACCTTAACAGCATAATCTGCAGTTACGATACATTGTTCAGCCATACCACCATCTACTGAGTAGCCAGCATTTTTTACTGTACGGCAAAGAGTTTCGCGTCCAGTTGTACAGTATTCACACATACCACAGCCTTCAAAGAACCAAGCTACGCTGACACGGTCGCCAACTTTGAGGCTTTTTACATCAGGAGCAACTTCTTTGACAATACCGATACCTTCGTGACCGAGAACGCGTCCTGGAACTTTACCAAAGTCACCATGTGCAACGTGGAGGTCAGTGTGGCAGACACCACAGTACTCAACTTCTACAAGAGCTTCCCCTGTTTCGAGTGGACGGAGAACTTTTTCTTCAATAGCAACACCAGTGCCTTCTGGATTTACAACAACAGCTTTCATAGCTATCCTCCTTGATTAGTCGTTGAGGTGCAGAGGAAAAGGGGCTTGGCTTGAAAATTTTTCAAGGAAGTCAGATTTAAACTGCCCTCTCATGTTTTTACATGTGAAGTATATCACAATATTTACTATAGTACAATGGTTTTTATGTAAAAAACTATGTAATCGCTTAACCGGTTGATAAGACTGTGAAAATTGAACAATAAATATTGGAGTATCAGAGAAGGAATACCTATAAACCTGAGAATAGTTTGGTATGTATCGACTTCCCAAAATTACTAGCAAATTTTCTGAGTTCTTTCTCGAAGGGTTTTTGGTATAATATAGAAAGCAATTGATGTTTCTAGTAAGAGTATTTAGAGTGAGAGGTATGTATGTCCCCTTCAATTCAGTTATTAAAAGATCGCTATTTAAAAAATATCAAAAAAAATCCACAACTCTACATTGGTATTGAGTTGGAGTTTCCTATCGTACACACGAAAGGGAAACCCACAGATATTGAAGTCAGCAAGGACTTGAT
Source organism: Streptococcus infantis (assembly GCF_019929575.1). Taxonomy (GTDB): domain Bacteria; phylum Bacillota; class Bacilli; order Lactobacillales; family Streptococcaceae; genus Streptococcus; species Streptococcus infantis_L. The sequence continues at coordinate 155,604 of NZ_JAHZPU010000001.1, read as the reverse complement.
GCGCTTTTTGGTGGATGCTCTCAGTCTGAAAGTTGAAAAAGAGGACCAGGATGGCAATCCGATTCAACTTGTAGAACCAACGAGTCAAGATCGGATTTTATTTGAAGTTTCTTATACAACCTTGGAATTTGCCTTTGGTAGGGCTCAGAATATCCAAGAGGTTGAAGGACGTTTTCAGGCCTATATGAAGGTAATCCAAGAAAAGCTAGGCGAAAAGGAACATGCTATCCAAGGTTGGGGGATTCACCCAAACTGGGATCAGAATGACAATCGACCTGTGGGTTATCCACGTTACCAGATGCTGATGGCTTACCTGCATATGGGAAGTCGCCAAGATAGAGCTGATTTGCATGACTTTCCACAATACGGTGCTTTTATCTGTGGGAGTCAAGTTCAGTTGGATGTATCGACTGCTAACTACCTACGAGTTATCAATGCTTTCACCCAGATAGAGGCAGCCAAAGCCTACCTGTTTGCCAATTCTGAGTTTTCTGGAGCAGACTGGGACACCAAGATTTCACGAGATATTTTTTGGGAAGAATCCATGCATGGGATTTATCCAGAGAATGTTGGTGTCAATGCCAAACTATTTCAAAATGAGGATGATTTCTTTGCTTATCTAGACCGCTCTGCGATTTTTACAGCAGAACGTGATGGGGAAACCTACTATTTTTCTCCGATTCGAGCTAGAGATTATTTAGATACTGATGAAATTCCCGCCTATACTCTGAATAGGAAAGAAACTCTGCTTGTTCCTCAAGAGAAGGATTTCCAAACACACCGTAGCTATCAATTTCAGGACTTAACAACTCGAGGAACCGTTGAATTTCGTAGTGTTTGTACGCAGCCCCTAGACCGCACCTTTGCTTCGACGGCCTTTCATCTAGGTTTGTTGGTGAATCTTGATAAGTTTGAAGATTATCTAGCAACAGCCCCCTTCTTTGCGGAATTTGGCCGTGACTACAAGTCTTTGAGAAGACAGTTTTCTAAGAAACAACTCACAGATGAGGAAAAATCTGGGATAATCCAGTTCTCCAAAGACTTACTAGCTATAGCAGAACAAGGACTTGAGATGAGAGGTCAGAGAGAAATGACCTATTTAGAGCCTTTGAAAGAAAAATTGACCCGATAATTTTCTTATAAAGGGAGAATTTTCTGAAAAATCATGATATAATGGATGAGACTATAGATAAAGGATAGAGATTTATGACATTAGTTTATCAATCAACGCGTGATGCGAAAAATACTGTAACAGCTAGCCAGGCAATTTTGCAAGGTTTGGCGACTGATGGAGGTTTGTTTACTCCAGTTAGCTATCCAAAGGTGGACTTGGATTTTGACACATTGAAAGACGCTTCTTACCAAGAAGTGGCGAAACTAGTCTTGTCAGCCTTCTTGGATGACTTTACAGCTGAAGAGTTGGACTACTGTATCAACAATGCCTATGATAGCAAGTTTGATACACCAGCTATTGCCCCTCTTGTAAAACTCGATGGTCAATATAATTTAGAACTTTTCCACGGTTCTACCATCGCCTTTAAAGATATGGCCTTGTCTATCTTGCCATACTTTATGACAACGGCAGCTAAGAAACACGGCTTGGAAAACAAGATTGTCATCTTGACAGCGACATCTGGTGATACAGGAAAAGCTGCCATGGCAGGATTTGCGAATGTTCCAGGTACTGAAATTATCGTTTTTTATCCAAAAGACGGTGTCAGCAAGGTACAAGAGTTGCAAATGACGACTCAAACAGGGGACAATACGCATGTTGTAGCCATTGATGGAAACTTTGACGATGCCCAAACAAACGTGAAACAGATGTTCAATGATGTGGCTCTTCGTGAAAAATTAGCAGCCAACAAGTTGCAGTTCTCATCAGCTAACTCTATGAATATCGGCCGTTTGGTTCCACAGATTGTCTACTATGTATATGCCTATGCTCAGCTTGTTAAAACTGGCGAGATTAAGGCTGGTGACAAGGTTAACTTCACCGTACCGACAGGAAACTTCGGAAATATCTTGGCTGCCTTTTACGCTAAACAAATCGGTTTGCCAGTCGGCAAGCTAATCTGTGCTTCAAATGACAACAATGTCTTGACAGACTTCTTTAAAAGTCGTGTCTATGACAAGAAGCGTGAATTTAAGGTAACCACTAGCCCATCTATGGATATCTTGGTCTCTTCAAACTTGGAGCGCTTGATTTTCCATCTTTTGGGCAATGATGCGGTTAAGACAGCTGAACTTATGAATGCTTTGAATACCCAAGGTCAGTATGAGTTGACTGATTTTGATTCGGAAATTCTTGATTTCTTTGCAGCAGAGTATGCGACGGAAGCAGAAACAGCAGCAGAAATCAAGCGTGTTTATGAGGCAGATGCTTATATCGAGGACCCTCATACAGCAGTTGCTTCAGCAGTTTATAAAAAATACCAAGCAGCGACAGGCGATGCGACCAAGACCGTGATTGCATCAACTGCTAGTCCATACAAATTCCCAGTAGTTGCAGTAGAAGCTGTAACTGGAAAATCAGGACTTAGCGACTTTGAAGCTTTGGCTCAGTTACATGAGATTTCAGGAGTAGCAGTGCCACCAGCAGTGGATGGCCTTGAAACAGCTCCAGTTCGTCACAAGACAACTGTTGCAGCAGCAGAGATGCAGACTGCAGTAGAAACTTATCTAGGACTTTAAAAGAGAGGAAGTAAACTCGGTTGGGAAACTAACTGGGTTTCTTTTCATCAGGAGGAAGGATTGTTTAAGAAAAATAAGGATATTCTCAACATTGCTCTGCCAGCCATGGGTGAAAATTTCTTGCAGATGCTCATGGGGATGGTGGACAGCTATTTGGTAGCTAACTTAGGTTTAATCGCCATTTCGGGTGTTTCGGTAGCGGGTAATATCATCACTATTTATCAGGCTATTTTCATCGCTCTGGGAGCAGCCATTTCCAGTGTCATTTCAAAAAGTTTGGGACAGAAGGACCAGTCTAGACTAGCCTATCATGTGACAGAAGCAATCAAGATTACCCTGCTACTGAGTTTAGTTTTAGGGTTCTTGTCCATCTTTGCTGGTCGAGAGATGATAGGTCTTTTGGGGACAGAAGCAGTTGTAGCTGAGAGCGGTGGACTTTACCTATCATTGGTGGGTGGTTCAATTGTTCTCTTGGGCTTGATGACTAGTTTGGGGGCTTTGATTCGCGCCACCCACAATCCTCGGCTTCCACTTTATGTTAGTTTGTTATCAAATGCTTTAAATATCCTTTTTTCAAGTATTGCCATTTTTATCCTTGATATGGGGATAGCTGGTGTTGCTTGGGGGACTATTTTATCTCGTTTGGTTGGTGTTGTGATTTTGTGGTCACAATTAAAACTTCCATATACGAGACCAAGTTTGGGGCTGGACAAAGACCTGCTGACCTTGGCTTTACCTGCAGCGGGAGAACGTCTCATGATGAGGGCTGGTGATGTTGTCATTATTGCCTTGGTTGTTTCCTTCGGGACTGAGGCAGTTGCGGGGAATGCCATCGGTGAAATTTTGACACAGTTCAACTATATGCCTGCCTTCGGTGTCGCTACGGCAACAGTCATGCAGGTAGCTCGAGCAGTCGGAGAGAATGATTGGGCAAGGGTGGATGACTTAAGTAAGCAAACTTTTTGGTTGTCTTTCTTTCTCATGTTGCCCTTAACACTTAGTATCTATGCTCTGGGAACACCACTAAGTCACCTCTACACCAGTGATCCTGTGGCTATCAAAGCCAGTGTTTTGGTGACTCTTTTCTCTCTATTAGGGACTCCTATGACGACGGGGACAGTCATTTATACAGCTGTCTGGCAAGGTTTGGGAAATGCCCGACTTCCCTTTTATGCGACAAGTATCGGGATGTGGTGTATTCGCATTGGGACAGCCTATCTGATGGGGATTGTTCTTGGTTGGGGCTTGCCTGGTATTTGGGCTGGTACTCTTTTGGATAATGGTTTCCGTTGGATTTTCCTACGCTATCGTTACAAATCTTACATGACATTGAAAGGATAAGAAATGCAAGAAACAGCTTTTATTTGGGATTTAGATGGTACTTTATTGGACTCTTATGAGGCTATTTTAGCAGGAATCGAAGAGACCTTTGCTCAGTTTGACATTCCTTATGATAAGGCTGAGGTTCGTGCCTTTATTCTACAAACTTCCGTTCAAGATCTATTGGAGAAGGTCGGAGGAGAAAGAGGTTTGGATGCTGCTAGGCTCAATCAAGTCCGTGCTCAGAGCTTGGCTGAAAAGAATGCCCAGGTTGTTCTGATGCCAGGGGCACGTGAAATCTTAGCTTGGGCAGATCAGCAAGGAATTGAGCAGTTTGTTTATACCCATAAAGGGGACAATGCTTTTACTATTTTGGAGAATTTGGGGTTGGCCCACTATTTCACAGAGATTTTAACCAATCAAAGTGGTTTTGCTCGGAAGCCTGGTCCGGAAGCAGCAATCTATTTGATAGATAAGTATGGACTAGATCCACAGCAAACTTATTATATCGGAGATCGGTTCTTGGATATAGAATTTGCCCAAAATAGTGGCATTCAAAGTATCAATTTTCTTGCCTCACCTGCAACTTGTAATCAACAGATGGAGCATTTGGAAGATATTAGCTCACTTTCCTTCTAGAGCTTTCTCTAAGAAGAATATGTCAGCTTGATGACAAGAAACTAACAAACTATTTCAAGTAATATGATTTGTTACAACGAATGTACAGTTCTGTTAAATAGCCCCAAAAGGGCTTTTTTTCTACATTCTTTGTGTTATGATAGACAGGTACTACATTTGAAAAGGAGTTTGATAGTATGAAGAAAAGAATTATTTTAGCATCAACAGTAGCCTTGTCCTTTGCCCCTGTATTGGCAACCCAAGCAGAAGAACTAGTATGGACAGCACGTAGTGTTGAGCAAATTCAAAACGATGTTACCAAAAGTGAGAATAAAACAAGCTATACAATTCAGTATGGTGATACCTTAAGTACCATTGCCGAAGCTTTGGGAGTGGATGTGACCGTTCTTGCTAACTTGAACAAAATCAGCAATATTGATTTGATTTTCCCTGAGACAGTCCTTACAACAACTGTCAATGAAAAGGAAGAAGTGACAGAGGTTGAAATTCAAACCCCTGACGCAGTCCAAGGTGGTGAAGGAACAACTGCCACAGCAGATTTGACAACCAACCAAGTCACTGTAGATGACCAAACTGTACAGGTTGAAGATTTAACTCAACCAGTTGAAGAAACTGAAGCTGTAGCAGAAACTACAGTATCGTCAGAAAAAACAACGACAACAACTGCTGAAACCACAGAAGCAACTACTGAAGCTGTAACAGAGGCTCCTACAGTTGAAGAACCAACGACTACAACAACAGAAGCAACTACTGAAGCTACTACTGAAACTGTGGCAGAAGTTGCTAGCCCAGTAGTAGAAACCTCAACTCCAGTAGTGGAGGAAGCAGCTGTAGAGACGGCTACAAGCGCATCTGAGACAGAAGAAGTTACCTATCAAGCAGAACCAAGTCAGCACTCTTCAAACACTTATGCAGCCCCAGTAGCTCCTGACTATGCAGGACTTGCTGCAGCAAAATCAGAGAATGCAGGACTTCAACCACAAACAGCAGCTTTTAAAGAAGAAATTGCCAACTTGTTCGGCATTACATCTTTTAGCGGATACCGTCCAGGAGATAGTGGTGATCACGGAAAAGGTCTTGCGATTGACTTTATGGTTCCAGTAAGCTCAGCTCTTGGAGACCAAATTGCAGATTATGCAATCCAGAACATGGCGACCCGTGGCATTAGCTACATCATCTGGAAACAACGTTTCTACGCACCGTACGATAGCAAATATGGACCAGCCTACACTTGGAACCCAATGCCAGACCGTGGAAGCATCACAGAAAACCACTATGACCACGTTCACGTATCGATGAACTAATAGAAAGAGGAGTTGAAACTAATCTAGTTTCGGCTTCTTTTTTGTAAAAATAGTATTTATAAGTGAAATAAAATCTAAAACATGATAAAATGTAAGCGTATACAAAACAATGCTAAGGTATTAAAAGCAGAGAGAAAGGATGAAGTGAATGACAAAACGATTAAAAACTCCATTTGAGAAAACAAGAGATGATTTTGAACAGGAATTTTGCGGAGAAATTGTTGAGCTCTTGATTTTTACCCTCCAAAATGTAAATGGGGCTGCTTCTTTAAAAGATGGTTGTAAAATGCCGTCTGTTCATTTTAAAGCTAGTGTCAATGTCGCAACCCAGGAATTCTCTGAACTTGAAGGACGTTTGGAATGGCTCCTGACTCCTGAGGAATTTGAAGAAAAGCGATGGGGATTTAGTTTTGAACCCTACAAAATTCATCGGATCAAATGTAAAAAACGCCCCTTCATGGAGCTAGAGCCATATATGTCAGAAGTAGCTAATAACTGCTACCACTTGCTGGAATACCTAGATGACCAATCCTCAGACTCTAGGTTAGAAACCTTGATTGAAGCCTATCAAAAACCGGTCATCATTCAAGACGATCTTGGCGAATTCACACTAAATAGAGCCTATTCTTGGTTTGAAGGCTTCATCACTTATGAGGTCGGTAAGATTCACGCTATCTTTGCTGCGAATGCAGATGAAAGTCTCCCTCCAAGTTCTTTCGATGATTTAAAGAAATTTATGGAAACCTTCCAAGTCCAAGATGCTCGGATTAAAGACTATATTGTTAAAGAACTGTGGGAAACAGCCCAAGACTGGATTTATTCAGATGAAAATGATGTGGAGTTAACAGAAGAGTATTTTACTAATTCTCTTTACTTAAGTGAACTATCGATCAATGAAGACGGGGAATTGACCCTCTACTATGATGATAGAGAGGAAATTTTTGCAGGCCATGCCATCGAAGTTGTCATCGATAAAGAGGGGGAAATCCTTAGAGCGGACTTGGTAGGCTAATGGATGGAGTTTTATTTAGAATATAGAAATAATAGCCTTTTGGGATTGAAACCAAGAGGCTATTTTTAAGGAGTGAGCAAAATAGTTGCGTTTTTTATCTGATTGCAATATACTTGATAAGTCAATAATTGATAAATCAATTGTTTGCAAGGAGATAGAAATGGTAGAAATACATGAATTACTTTATCAAGTTCGCTTAGCAGACCAAATCATCACACAACTTTTTGAGAAACAGCTGGGAATCAGTTTGACTCGCTATCAAATCCTGCAGTTTTTATTGCAAAAGTCACCTTGTAACCAAATTGCCGTTCAGGAGAAATTAGAGATTGACCAGGCAGCCTTGACCCGTCATTTCAAAATTTTAGAGTCAGAGGGCTATGTCAGTCGTAATCGTAATCCAATCAATCAGCGAGAGGTTTTAGTTGAATTGACCCAAGAAGCCAAGAATCAACTTTTGATCAATCCACCCCAACATCACTTGAAAGTGAAGGAACAGATGGAGAGTATCTTATCGACTGCAGAGCAGAAAGAGCTGACGACTTTACTGATGAAACTAGTGTCAGGTTTAGAAAAAATAGAATTTTAAGGAGAAAACGATGTCAATCATTACTACTATTTTGGCAACCCTTGTTGCCCTCGAACATTTTTATATCTTTTATTTGGAGAGTATGGCAACCCAATCAGATGCAACCAGCCGAGTCTTTAATATGGACAAGGAAGAGTTGACTCGCCCCTCTGTCACCTCACTGTTTAAAAACCAAGGAATTTACAATGCCTTGATTGGGGGATTTCTTATTTACGGAATTTATTTCTCACATAGCTTAGAAATCGTAACAATCTTTGTGTTGTTTGTCATAGGAGCAGCGACTTATGGGGCTTTAACAGCAGATAAAAAATCATTCTAAAGCAAGGTGGACCAGCTATTCTAACCTTGCTAAGTATCCTTTTCTTAAAATAAAAACAACCAGCACTTTCCATAGAAGGTGCTGGTTTTAATCATTCACATTAAACTTTTCTTCGCTTGATTTCAAGCAGTCTTTGATAAAAGAAGAATTGGCTGCTATAGATATAAGGGAAAGTAGGGATGCTCGCAATTCCAAAGCTAATCCAGATAAGGATGTACCAAGGGAGTAGCTGTAAATCAAGTACAAAGCGTTGAAACTTATAGCCTTTCATAAGGAAGCGACTGGTTTTGAGTACGCGACTCGGCTTGGCTATTCCAATTGCAAGGGTATCACATAGGAGCAACTCTACTTGGGAATAAGCGTAGTATTGAGGCAGATAGAGAATGGTTCCCAAAATCATCAGAAAGACGCTACCAAAGAAGTAGAGTGCAAAAGTAAGTAGAAAATGTTCAATATCTGAATTGGTAACATCGACAGCTGGAAATTCGGGATGAAGTTCTACAAATTTACGAGCCATAGCACTACTATAAAAGAGCAAGTAAACTCCAAAAAGATTAGGGATGCTCCATAAAAAGAGATAGAAACGCTTGAGTAAGAGAGTTAGAAAAGTCTGGGTAAAGAAGCGATTATCAAGTAAGGACAAGCTATCTTTAAAGGAAAGCTCTATCTCGGAAATTCTGTAAAGATTAATCGTGGTAAAGAGAGCGCCAGCTAGGATAATGGAACTTGTAAATCCAACGGCTATCGGAAAGAGAGAAGACTGAATCAAGCTCATCAAAAAAGTAAAGAAGGATTGCTCAAGAATCTCTTCATCAAGCAGAGATAATGGGCTTACAAAACTGGATAGAATCAGGAAAATGCTTGGTAGTAAAAAGACAAGCAATAGACGTGGATGTTCAGTTTGAAACTGTTTAGCTTGTTGACGAACTTCTTTTAAATCAATTTTTGGGTATTTCATTCTTTCATTATACCATAAATAGTACACAGCTTGCTAATCCTTTGAAAACAGTGGACTTCTAGCGTGTCAGGTAAAAGTGAATACGATATTGAATACGACTTTACTTTTAGCTGGAGCGGATGAAATCCATGAGCTGGTCAACGACTTCAACACGTTGATTATCATTGATGTGGGTATACATATCAAGGGTGATTTGAACATTATTGTGACCGAGCCTATCTGAAATGATTTTTGCTGCAACACCAGCTTCAAAAAGGAGAGAAGCGTGTGTATGCCTAAATCCGTGAGGCGAAATTTTTTTAAGATCTTTGTGTTTACGAAAGAATCTGCTAAGCTTCACTTTCATAGTTGCGGCTAAAAGCCATCCCCCTATGTCATTCGTAAAAATATAATTCGAATCATGCTTGTAAGGCACACCAGCCTGGAAATATTCTTTTATTTGCTGTCGTTTCCAGAGTTTCAAAACATTCAGAGTTTCAGCATCTAAGGTGATAACTCTCTTACTCCTTTTGGTTTTAGGGTCCTGAACAGTTTGTTTTTTGCCAATCACGACAGCCGTGCGAGAAATGCTTAACCGTTTATTTTCAAAGTCAACATCTGACCACATGAGACCGATAGCTTCTCCAGTTCTCAAGCCAGAAAAAGCGAGTAAGTGGAAAAAAGTGTAGTCTACAGGCTTAAAATTTGCTTTGGAAACTTTAAGAAAATCCGTTAGCTCCTGCTTTGTATAGTAGTTTTCTTTGCCCTTTAAGGGTTTATTTTTAGGCTTGATAATCTTATCTAAGGGATTTGACTTAATAATATCAAGAGAAGTGGCATACTTGAAAATACGGCTAATAACAGAGTAGTAATTAGCATAGAGGACATAACGATTACTTAACTTTATAGCAACCTTCTGACAATAAGCGACACTGATTTGCTGAATCTTCATATCTGTAAAATATGAGTCAATCATAACATTAAGTTTCTTCTTAGTGTTCTGATAAGTTGTTGGTTTTACAGTGCTCTTGTAGCTTTCAAGCCATAGCTCAGCAACTTCAGCGAAAGTAGGATTCTGAAAATCATCATTGTTTGAAAAACCATTCTCTTCAACATCTAATAGAAGATCACGTTCGGCAACCTTGGCCTCTTTAATGGTTTTAAAACCACGTCTTGTTGTGCGTTTTTCTTTTCCAGTTGCAGGGTCTATGCCCAAGTATGTTTGAAAGAGGTATCTAGTCTCTCCTTTTTTTGTAATGTATTTTTTTATCATAAAATGTCCTTTCTTTTCGATTGCTTGCCCGCATAGTTGAAAAGGTGTAGCATTTATGATAAACTATAAGTGTATTTTTTTATCATCTTTTCCATTGCTTGTCACAGGGAAAGTTGAATCCTCACACTCAAGATTGCCGTCGGAGAGTGTGGGGATTTTTTATTTAGTCAAAAAATCTTTCGACATTATTTGCTTGCGCTTGTGTTAATTTAGTTGAAATGGTTTTGATTTCACCAGTTGCAATATTTCTGAGTAATACCGATGCTGATCCTGGTTTTTCTTCTTGTGTAGTGACTGATGTAGAATTGATAGTTCCTTTTTTCTCTCTAGCTCCACCAGCCATGGCACCAACAACCGCCCCAACTGGGGTTATTGCAGCGCCAATCGTTCCTCCAAGAAGAGCGCTACCAACTCGACCTTTTTGCTTGGTTTTTCCTGTAGTCGTTGTACGCTCGATAATTGTAGAACCAGAAAAACTAAAGTTTTCAAATTCGTAAAGCACAGGTTCTTCTGAGTACATACCAATGTAGTATTGGCCATCAACTGTTTTTCTGATAGTAGTAGGACTAGAAAACTTATTGCTTTCAGGTAAGACTATCTTTGTTTCTAGTGCTGCTTTTTTTCTCATTTCGTTAGCTTTGTCTAATCCTTCTGCAGTTTTATCAACTGCAGTTTTTGCTAATTCTTTTAATTTTTTGAAATCCATAATTTTATCCTATCAATTCGTAATATTCATCAATGAGCATCAATTCGTCTGCGATGGTTTTATTTCCCTCTATACACCCCGACAACTGCAAAAATCTTGATGTGTGTGTCTTCAGCTGGTGGGAAGTCTAGGATGATGTCTTCATACTTGTCATTGAGCGACACGAGGCGTAAGCGTCCGTTTTCGGTGTATATCTTCTTGAAGTAAGAACGGTCTCCGTATGCGATAACTGCTAAATCGCCGTTGTAGGTGGTCAGTCCTTTGTCTACCAAATAGAGAATATCTCCGTCTTGGTAGTCAGGTTGCATGGAGTCTCCACTTACCTTAGTTGCAATGTCATGACGTGGTGGTTGCTCGTCAACCTCTATAGTCTCTCTATCTGTATCGTCGTAGCCGAATCCATAGTTAAATCCACAAGCTGCAGCCGTCTCAGACACTATCTCGACTTGATACAAGCTGATGAGGTTTTCCGACACTTCGTTTCCCTTCGTTTTTTCTTCGTTTTCTTGACTCTCCAGAAGCTCCTCAGACGTCCGTAGAACGATTTTTTTGTTTGGAGTGGTTAATTGCACTACCTTATCCGTTATCTGCTGTGTGAGCGAATCTGGAGCATCTGGGAGTGAGTTGGTGGATTCTTCCTTAAAAGTAGTATCTATATCTGATTTTTTAACACCGAAATAATCAGCCAGTTTTTGGATAACACCAAAAGAAGGAGCGCTTCTTAACTTCATATAGTCTGTCATAGTACTTGCCGTAATTCCAACTTCTTTAGCCAACTCTTTTTGGGTGATGCCACGTTGCTTTCTAAAGTGTGTAATATTTTCAGCAATGATTTGCATTCGTTTTTTTTCATCCATTTACGATTACCTCGTATTTTTTATAATTACATTATATATCATTTTTGAATGATAAACAATCAAAAATATGAGAAAATCCTATTTTTTTGATAAAAACTATTGACAATACGAAAAAATCGTATTATAATTAAATCAAGCTTAAGGAAATAACAAAAAAACAAACCGGAGGGAAACACCATGAACACATTAAACGAGAAAGCCATCAACATCTTCAAAGCAGTGGTTGAAGAAACCTTACTTCAAAACACATACGAGGAACGCTTCCTCTATGGTCAGCTTGAATCATTCTGGAACAACAGTCGTCAATTCGCTTTCGGTTGGACAGAGTTGGCAGAAGAGATCGAACGCCAAGAGCGTTATCTTCTTGATGCTGGTTTCACTCAAGATGAAATTGATGACATTCGCTTTGATGCAGCATTCGCAGGAATGCTGGACAAAATGAATGTAGCCTGATCGGTAGCACCAGGGTTCGACTCCCTGGCAGGCTGTTGCTCTTGAAGCAAAAAAATAGGGAAAGGAGGAAGGCGATGGATATAAAAGAAGTTGTTTTAAAATTAGAAAAAAAACAAGAAAAAAACATAGCCGAAATAAGTTACTTAAGAGGCTATGTTAAGGGTCTTGAGGAACGAATCAGACGTTTAGAACAGGCTAATCAGTAGTTTTAAGTGTGAAAGCACTTGGATACTTCGCTTGCAACTCAAAGATTTTCTCAAGTTTTTCAGGTTCTTGAAAAGCCATCATGATAATATCTTCTTGAGTCATTGGACGATTGGTAGTTGGTGCGTTTGCAATATTGCTGTTTAACGTTTCGATAGCATCATAGATATTGTTAATAGTAGATTTTAACTGGACGAACTCTTGAGTTGTGACATGGTTTTTCTCCAATCATTTTTATTTTGATTATACCATATTTGAAAGGGGGGGTGAAGTATATGACCGAAGAAGAGGCAATTGAATTATTGAAATTCTTAATGACAGACTATGGGCGAGGGTATTTAGCTGGATTAGTTAGCGGACTTTCAATGTTTTTGAAAATTTTAAAAAAAGTAGAGTAAGTACCCTCCTTTCTGCTTACATTATAGCAGAATTGCGAGGAACAAATAGAAAAATAAGGAGGTAGGAACGTGCAGTGGACTTTAGAGGCTATGAGAATCAACAAAGGACTTACTCAAGCAGAGTTGGCAGAAAAGTTTGAAGTTTCAAGTCAAACAATTGCTAGATTAGAAAAAGATAGCTCTGATATCGGTTATCAGCTATTGAAAAAATACATGTTTTTTTTCAATGTGAAATTCGATGATATTTTTTTAGGGAAAAAATACGAAAATTTCGTAAATAACTAGAAACAAAAAAATAAGAAAGGAACGATCTTAGTGATGTTTATCGAAATTGAAAATTTATCAGATTTTATAGAATCCGCTAAAGAGGTCATAAAGAAAGCCGAAGAACTAGAAGCTGCTGTTCAACGGCTAAATGAAATGGAACTGGAATTAAAAACCAAGGCGACTGATAAGTAAAGCTTTTTGAGCTTCGGCCAGCATCTCTTTCCAGCTGGAGAATTTGGTTTGATTTGAAACGAATGTGTCTAAGGTTGTTTCATCTGCTTTTTCAAGTTCCTCTGCGGTAGAAATGTTTTCAGGACTTGATTTCAAGAAATCTTCTATGCTGGTGAAATTCGAATTTTCGCGCATAAATTTTTCAGAAAATATTTCATCAAAAGAATATTTGTGAGTTCCTGAAACTTCCTGAGAGTTTTTAGATAACTGTTTGAGGTTTTTCTCAAACCCATCCATTCCTTTTATCTTAAAAGACATAGGATTCACCTCCTTTCTGACTACATTATAGCAGAAAGAGATTGAGAAAAATAGAAAGGAGAAAGAATGATTGAAAATAAGCGAAGTGAAAAACAATGCTTTTTATCAGATGCCACAATGGCTTTATGATCCACCTTACAATGCGCTGAGTGACAAAGCTAAGCAGATATATATGTTTCTCTTTGATAGACGTACATTATCGATTCAAAATAAATGGTTTGACGAAAAAGGCGACGTATTCGTTTACTTTACGAACGAGCAACTTATGGAAAAGCTTAATTGTAGTAACAAGCCTATAGTACAAGCGAAGAAAGAATTGCATGATATTGGACTACTTAGAGAAGTTAGACAAGGTGTGAATAAACCTAATCGTCTATATATTTCTGGAAGTGTAGAAAGTACACGTCAAGAAGTGTCAAAAGTACACAAAGGAAGTGTAGAAAGTACACGTCAAGAAGTGTCAAAAGTACACTCAATCAAGACTGATAATATCAAGACTAATATATCAAGACTGAGTGAACCAGATGGTGCTGGTGATAACTCTTTATATAGTATAGAGGACGCACCCGAAAACGACTTGGGAATTGTTCACGATTGGATTTTTTCAGAATTCGGTCGTTATCCAACACCATTTGAAATCGAAGACTTGAAAGCATTCTTGCAAGACCATAACAAAGAGGTTATCAAGTTAGCTATCAAGGAATGCGTGGGCAATGGTAAGCCTTATTTCAAGTATCTCAGTAGCATCTTGAGGGACTGGAAGCAGAAAGGTCTGGTCACGGTTGAGTTAGTCGAGAACAGGAAGAATCCTACGAGAAGAACAAATACAGGAAGCGACAGAGTTGTATTCCAAGAATACGACGATCCGTTACCGTTTTAGAAAGGGGAAGAAAATGAGACCAAAACGATATCCGTATAGCGGGGAAAGAAAAAAGCCTATCGGAGAGTCGATAGACTTATTGAAAAGAATTAGTAGACTTGAATCTCAAGTGATCAGTATAGCAAATCATGAAATGTTCAGAATGCCATCTTCACGTTCTTCAACCGTATAGCCAGCACTTATACATTCTGAAATAATTTCATCTTTAGAAATAACATATAGTTTAGGATCTACGCAACAAACCTTAAATGCTGGATTACTTAGAACATCCTGAATAAAACGGTCTAAATCATCCCAATTATAGTTAGGATAATTCTTTTCAGGTCTAGAAGGTGAAATATCTTTCTTGGCCAAATATATGCAAAATCGCTGATGCATTGGAGGTTAGCATAGATGAACTAAGATAAGGGGGTTGAATGCAAAAATTAGGACTTGAACCACTCCACTATGTGAACGAGAAGGAGATTTGTCAGAAACACTCATGCTTCATGTGGACGTTCAAACAACCAGTCCAAGCTAAAGGACGGAAAGGGCTTTATCAGCCTACGTTTTGCCCTGAATGTCAGCGTGAAGACATGGCAAGGGAACAAGCAAAGAAAGTTGGTGAAGCTTACACCTCGTCAATTCTAAGCAGTACATTCGACGTGTTAGCACGCAATAGCTTGATGTCTAGCGACATGATGGATGCGAGTTTTAAAACCTTTACGGTTTTAAATAAGACGGATGAAGAGGCGAGGAACTTCGCTCTTAGAGTAGCAAGGCACTATTTTCAAGACGGTAAAGGCAACACGGTCATATTTGGAAAGCCTGGTCGAGGAAAGACACATCTAGCGATTGCCATTGCTAAAAAGTTGAACCTCGACTTTAAAGCGAATAACAATCCTAAGAGCGTGCTATTCATGAACGTGCCTACTATGTTTCAGAAGATCCAGAGTGGTTTTAATCGAACAGATGCACGGACAACGGACGAATGGTTGGACTTGCTGAAGAAAGTTGACTACTTGATTTTGGATGATTTTGGGAAGGGTGATCAAACTCAGTGGAAAAAGGATTTCTTATACACCCTGCTTGATGCAAGGGATAAGACGATTTTTACAACCAACCTTGACGGCAAGGACATGAAACAAGTATTTGATTCGAGTCTGATTAGTCGAGTTGCGAAAGGTGCGAAGGATTTGACTTTTAAATATCCAGAGAGCGCAGAGGACAGGAGGATTTTACCATTTTGACAACAGAGGAACGGCAGCAGCAGATAGCTGATTTTGAAAGAAATTATAACTACCCACTATCTAGCTTGCTGAAAGAGCGATTGCTGGAAACAGACGAATATCAATTCACAAGAAAAATGAACGAGTTGATGCATTTTGCAACGCAGGGATGTGTTTATACATTCTCAAAATAACAAAAAGCACCTGACGGCAATCAGGCGCATACTTACAATTTAAACCATTATATCACAAAAATGCTTGCCCGCATAGTTGAGAGGATGTAGAAAATGGAAGGTATAACGTTACAATTACGATTGGACGGCGAAAACGCTGAATTGTTCACGAATCAATTGTTGGCTTTTGCTGAAAAGCAGGTCAAGGAGAAGTTAGAGAATGATCGCATGCCAATCAATCAACAAGCTTTGATGAAGAAGTTCGGCTTTACGCATGGATATGTGAAGCAGTTAGAACGTAAAGGATTAAGATTTCGTAAGCAGGGGAAAGATACTATGTATGATGTCAATGATGTTTACGAGATTTTGGAATTAGAAAAAGAAGTACGAAAATTAAGAGCATAAGGAGAACAAAATGACAGAACCAACTTTATCAAGCCAACTTTTAGGAGTTGCAACAGTCTTTATTTGCTTATTCGTAGCAATGTTTTTGATCGCTATCAAAGAAGAACAAGCAAAAGAAAGAAAGAAGCAACTTGAAGAACAAGACCGAGCAATTATTGAAGTTTACCATCAAGGCAGAAATCAATTCAATAATATCGCACGCATGAACATTCGTAACTGTGATCGTAAGTTTACTTACGATACAGAAAAACCAGAAGGTCTACGTGAAGAGTTACTAGCTCTACCATATCCAAAGGAGCAATGAAAATGAAAAAATATGAATTATTAGTAGATGATACAATCACGTTTTTTGGAGTTCAACTTTTCAGAATAAAAGCCTTGATTTCATTTCGTGGAATTGAAAAAGGAGAAATTGGCGGATATGTCGCAAGTGAAAACAATTTAAGCCAATCAGGCGACGCTTGGGTATCAGGCAACGCTAGGGTATATGGCAACGCTAGGGTATATGGCAACGCTTGGGTATATGGCAACGCAAAGGTATCAGGCAACGCTAGGGTATATGGCGACGCTTGGGTATCAGGCAACGCTTGGGTATCAGGCAACGCTTGGGTATCAGGCGACGCTTGGGTATATGGCAACGCAAAGGTATCAGGCGACGCTTGGGTATCAGGCAACGCTAGGGTATCAGGCAACGCTAGGGTATATGGCAACGCTTGGGTATATGGCAACGCTAGGGTATATGGCGACGCTAGGGTATCAGGCAACGCTTGGGTATATGGCAACGCAGATTATATTGTCTTTAAAAATACATGGTCTAGCGGTCGTTATTTCACTTACACAAAGTCTAACAAAAAATGGAGAGTTGGTTGTTTTTATGGCAACAGTGATGAATTGGTCGAAAAAGCATATAAAGATAGCAAAAAATCTGGAGATTTTTACAAAGCGTATGTCGAATTTGTCGAAAAATTAGAAGAAATCGAAAAGAACCACAAGGAGTAATAACAATGTATATATGGGATTGTGGGTGCTACGATTGCGGACATCAGTTTGAAGCGATAGACAGTTATCCGCCTACCGAGTGCGAGAAGTGTGGTAGTACCGAAATAAGATGCGTATATTTAGGGAGAGAATATGATTAGTAGAACAATGAGTAAGATCGAAACAAATGTATTAAATTTGATTGTTAACCGTGCAAGTTTTGAAGAACCTATCAAGGCTGAAAAAATCAGACAAGAAACAGGTCTATCAAAACGAAGTTTGGAAGAAGTGATAGAGAGTTTGCGAGTGAATTTTAAGCATCCGATTGTTGCGAAGAAAACACAACCGAGCGGGTATTACTTACCGCGTACTGAAGAGGAACGGCAAACTGGACTTGCACCATACAGACGGCAAATCCTAATCGAGCAAAAAAACCTGTCCATCGTTATGGCAGTGGATTTAGAGAAGTATTGGAAGTTAGAGCATGATTGAAGAACTACTTGCAGAAATTGGCCAATGGCGCTCTGACTACTTACATCTTGGAATTGAGCTCGGAGAAATTATCAACGATCAACAAGATATAATCTTGAAATTGCAAAACGAAAATAGACGTATAAAACGTGAAAATTGGAATCTTAAGAAGACGAAAGGAAGAAAGAAATGAAAAAGCGATTATATTACAAAAAATGGAAACGAGAACTCAGAGAAGAAATGAAAGCAGAAATTGATGGCGAGTCCCTAACCGAGAAAATGGTTAGAAAAATGAGTATTAATGACATGTTACATTATTTTCAAAAATTAGCTTTGGAAGAAGCTGGATACTGTGGAACAATGTTTAATTACTAAAATTAAAAGGAGAAGAAAATGACAAACGAATTAACACAAAAACAGATCACATCACCGGTTGCTGCCCGAATTCAGGAAATGCAGAAAGAAGGCTTAATGATCGCACAGAATTATAGCGTAAGTAACGCTCTAAGCTCAGCATACTACGCCCTTAAAAATTCAGCTAGTGGGAACTTGCTAGAAAAATGCACACCTGAAAGTGTGTATAATGCCTTACTTGATATGGTTACACAAGGACTAAGTCCTGCTAAGACACAATGCTACTTCATTCCTTACGGGAATACAGTCAAATTGACTCGTTCCTATTTCGGAACAATGAAAGTCGTTAAACAGTTACCCGAAGTAAAAGACATCTACGCTCAGATTATCTTTAAAGGAGACGAGTTTGAAGCTGAAAACGTTGACGGGCGCTGGAAATTTGTCAGCCACAAGTCTAGCTGGAAGAACCAGGACAACCCAATCGAGGGTGCTTATTGTGTGATTGAAAAAACGGACGGTGAAAAAATCCTCACGATCATGACCAAGAAGGAAATTGACAAGTCTTGGGCGCAAGCTAAAACTAAGAATGTCCAGAATAACTTCCCTCAAGAAATGGCTAAGCGTACAGTTATCAATCGTGCGGCTAAACAATTCTTTAATACGTCAGACGACAACGACTTGTTTATTGATGCAGTAAATCGAACTACTGCGAACGAGTATGACAATGAGCGTCGAGTGAAAGATGCTGAACCAGTGAGGGATGAAGTTGAAACATTAGACGACATTTTAAAAGCCCCTAGCGCGCCCGTAGAGCCCGACAACGTGGTGGATGGAGATTTTATCGAAGAAAGCAAAACACCCCCAAAAACGGCTGAAAAAACAGCAAATCCTAACAAGTTGGCCTCTACCGAATACCCAGAAGATGAAATCCCAGATTTTGACGAAGTAACAGGCGAAGTTTTGGAAGAAATTAGCTTGTTTGAAGGTAATACGATCAACGTGAAGGAGTAGTATCCATGGAAGAACTAACTCAAGAAAACTACTACCAGGACACGAGTTGGTTGACCAACTCACGCTTTAAACGGTATCAGCAATGCCAAGCAAAGGCGTTCGCTTTGGATAGCGGAGAATGGACCGAGGAGAGGGATGAAACACCCCTCTTACTCGGAAACTACGTTCATAGCTATTTTGAAAGTCCAGAAGCTCATCGGCATTTCATGGACGAGAATGGCGAGAAGCTACTAGCCAAGACTGGCAAGAACAAAGGAAATCTCAAATCTGATTTTGTGATTGGCGACAAGATGATTGAAAACTTGAAAGATGATGAAGGCTTCAACCGTCTGTACCATGGCTATTCATCGGACGACGTTCAGAAAGAATTGATTGTCTATGGTGAAATCGAAGGAGTACCAGTCAAAGGTAAGCTGGATAGCGTAAACCTGAGCCGTGGCTATTTCGTAGATTTAAAAACCATGAAATCTATTTATGCAGAAGAATGGAGCGCAGAACTCAAGAAGAAAGTTCCTGCTGCAGTCAATAACATTTTGAATTTTGGGTATCACGGTCAGCTTGGTCTGTATCGTGAGTTGTTAAAACAGATGACAGGAAACGATTTTAGACCTTATATCGTAGCAGTCAGCAAGGAAACCGTACCAGACCGTGAAATCTTGAAGATTGATGATGAATGGCTTGATGAAGGATTAGAAAAAATCAAGTCCGAAATTGTTGAGGTTTGGGACGTGATCCAGGGCAAACAGAAGCCTAAGAAGTGTGGGCATTGTGACTACTGCAGAAGCCAGAAAAAACTAGATGCAGTTGTTACTCTGAACGACCTGATTGAAAGTGATTATTAAATTTGAAAAAAGTGAGGGAAGAATGAAGATCTATATTGAACAAGATGATGTGAAATTGAGCTTTGAACGAGCGCAGGAGCTTGACTATCAAACATTATTCAAAGCCTATCAGATGGTTACAGGGGCTGATGAAATCCTTGAGGATTTAACTCAGAAAGAGCCTGAGAGTGCGGGGACTGTTTTAAAAATTGATGATGAATTCAAGCGGAAATTAACTGAAATTGATGCTGTCGATATCAGAAGAGCAAAGGACAAGTTATCAGAAAAATTTATCGGAAGTACAGCGGTTTCGCAGAAACCAAGTGAGAAGGTAGATGTTGATTTGCAATGCCCGTTTTGCGGATGTGCGAAGAGGTGGAAAGTCCCACCTTACTTTACTTTTATGAATTGTCCTGACTGCCAAGGCTCAATTTTCTTGTCTTGGGCGACAGGAGTCAAAGGCGAATTGGATGACAATGGATTTTATTTCAGAGGGGACAGCCCGATGAAGTTCAAAGAGCAGACAGATGAATTCGAGGATATGTTTGCTGTTGAAAAATCAAAATAACCCAAAACCAACTATTTCCAAAATGGAAACAACTCAAAATTAAACAAGCCGTGTATTCTTGTAAAACTGCGAACTAGAAACACGTCAATGAAGGTCATGTGACCTTGGACGAGCGACTGTCCGTATTTAGCCAAACTCACACATAAAGGCAGTCGTGTTTTTAAGAAAGTAACAGAATGAAATTTTTAGATTTATTTGCTGGGATCGGTGGTTTTCGCCTTGGTATGGAGTCCGCCGGTCACGAATGTATAGGCTTTTGTGAGATTGACAAATTCGCAAGAGCAAGTTATAAAGCAATCCACAACACAGAGGGAGAAATAGAATTACATGATATTACAACAGTCACAGACAAAGAAATCAGAAATATTGGACAAGTTGACGTTATCTGCGGAGGATTTCCGTGCCAAGCTTTCAGCATTGCGGGAGCTAGACGAGGATTCGAAGATACTAGGGGAACTCTATTTTTTGAGATTGCAAGGTTCGCTTCTATTCTCAAACCTAAGTATTTATTCCTTGAAAACGTTAAAGGACTCCTCAACCATGACAAAGGCAATACCTTTGAGACAATCCTCTCAGCGTTGGATGAACTCGGGTATGATGTGGAATGGCAAGTGCTTAACAGCAAAAATTTCGGAGTCCCCAAAATCGGGAACGTGTGTTCATTATCGGACATCTTAGAGGAGAATGTACCAGAAGAGTATTTCCTCTCGGCGGAGAAAGTCAGTCAACTAGTAGCCAATCAGTCGTGAAAATCGGTAATGTCAACCCGTCTGGAAATGGCATGAATGGAGAAGTCTATCAAGCTGACGGCCTAGCTCCTACGCTCACAACGAACAAAGGGGAGGGGCAAAAGATAGCAATAAAAAGTAATACTATAAAACAATTTGGGGTATTGCAACCCAATTTTAATCAATGTGGAGTTGTTTACGAAACAGATGGCATCGCACCAACAATCAGAGCATATCAAGGTGGAGGTCTTGAACCTAAAATCCGAGTTAAAGAAGCAACCTCGCAAGGATATGCTGAAGCTGAAATTGGAGATAGTGTAAATCTATCTCATCCAAACTCTAAAACTCGTAGAGGCAGAGTTGGTAAGCAGATTGCAAATACTCTTTTGACAGGAGAGAGTCAAGGAGTAGTTGAGACTGACTTTAGAATTAGAAAGCTAACACCTCGTGAGTGCTGGAGATTGCAAGGTTTTCCAGACTGGGCTTTTGACAAAGCTCAAGAAGTAAATAGCAACAGTCAACTATACAAACAAGCAGGAAATAGCGTTACAGTCAATGTTATCGCTGCAATCGCAAAGGAGTTAAAATGAAAAATCTGACTTTATCGTTAGACATTTCAACTACTGCGACAGGCTGGGCCTTATTTGAAGGCTCGGACCTTGTCGAGAGTGGTGTCTTAAAACATAAAAGCAAGTCATTCTTTGAGCGTGGTCGGTTCATGGCTAGTGAATTAAAAACTATTCAATCAAGAGCCTTACAACGCTATGAAGGGGCATTTGAGTCTATTGTGGTCGAGAAGAATTCGGTCATGGGACCTAATCAACAATCCATGATCAGCATCGGAATTGTAACGGGCATCATCCTTGGGCGGTTGATTGCTGATAATGTGTATTTTGTGAACGTGTCGACATGGCGTAAGCACTGGAAGTTCAGCTATAAGGACCGAAGTAAAAAATCTATGAAGCTACAGGCGGTTGCTAAAGTGTCCGAGAATTTCGACCTGAACGTCAAAGACGATGAGGCAGACGCGATCCTGATTGGCTCGTACTTTGTAAACCACGGTCACGAATTCGGAGACCTGGAAAGCCACAAGATAAGTTAAGAGGTAGAAATATGAGCTATACTGTAACATTATATTTTGACAACATGGTAGATGAAACCCACTTTTTCAAAAAAGAGGGTGATGCTGCTAAATGCAAGGCTCAGCTTGAGAGCAAGTATCGAGGAGAGCGATTGTATCGAGTCAAACTTGAAAAGGTGGAATGAAGAAAAAATAGACGAGTATTTGAAGCCGTGTGATGCACGAAAGAGACGGATTAGAGCGCTGGAACGGGATTCGTTGAGAAAGAGAAATGAAGAATTGAAACAGAAAGTGAAGGAGTTGGAAGATGAATAAGCAGGAATTAAGAACGAATAAACAAGAATTAATTTCGAAATATGAGTTGCTTAAAAATAGCTATAATTTTAAAGTTGTAGCAACAGACGGTATAATAAGCGATTTGAAGCGTTTAGACGAACCTGAAACAGGTCATGCAGACGAAGCACCTCGCTATGTCAAGAACATACTAGCTCGCTTGCGAGAATTGCCATTGCATGATCGTGAAGTTTGGCTAAAGGCTATCATGGGTGAATTTGAGCAAGATTTCAGTCATGCAAAATGGCGTGAGGGCTACGAGGTCGAGGAAGAGAAGCGGTATTTGGTGAAAGTGAAAGGTATTGATACTAATTTTAATTTTTTAAATTGTCACAGAAACGAAAACTACTGGATATTTTCAAGCAAAGACAAAAATACTTTATATCAAACACATCACACCCGTAAAGAGCTAGAAGAAGCAGGCTTTAGCTGGGTATTCGATTGTGAGGGGATTGAGATTGAGGAGGTGGAGTGATGATACCTGAAATAAATTCTGTATGGCTTCATCTCAAAACTGGGAAAAAGTATAAAGTAGTACAAGTCGGTCTATGGGAAGAAACACTTGAGAAATGCGTGGTTTACGTTTCTTTAGATGAAAAAGCTAGGTGCTGGATTAGACCACTAGAGATTTTTATGGACGGGCGATTTAAGGAGGTGGAAGGATGAAGCAACTATTCTGCCCAAATTGTAATTCAACGTCTTCAGTACATCACCATACTGATTGGCGACATTTCGATAATTCGACCGGTCGATTGAAACCGGTCAGCGTCGTGCTATGCTTAGACTGTAAAACGCTATTTATCGACGATCGATCTTGGTAAAATAAATATTCAAAAGGGGAGGTTACAGAATGAAACGATTCATAGCAATCTGGATATTATTGTCTGCTGGGTTGAACATCTGGCAGATGGACAGGATTCGAGATTTAGAAAAGAAGAAGCCGATGGTTATCTATAAAGCTGATAACGCAGGCGCTGAGATATTCGGAAAAGTCCTTGAAAAAGGACGACATGGCAAACTATACACAATTACCATTCGTGACTACGGGGTGTTCGTGGTTACGAAGGAAGTGTATGATAATGTGAAAGTAGGAGAAGAAGTAAGAATATGAATTACAAAGTTAGAGTTGATGGAAAAGAAATTGAATACGGTGCATTGGTTGAAAAATCACGTTTTTCAAAAAAAGAATGGTCTGCTATTTATGCGGAAATCGTAAAACAAAATCAGCCAGAGGTTTTTGAAAGCAAGAAAGTAGATACTGACTACATAGATGTATTTGGGGCTCTGATTGCTCTTGAAGAGCGATATGAAGCATTGCTTGAGCTATTGCCACAAGATCAATTTTCTCGCCCTGGTACACATCCAAAATGGGTAGCTAATGCAGTGACAGAGAATACATTGAATAAAGAGGATACGATGCTAGATGTATCTGATTTGATTGGACGATGCAACACTCTCGAAGAATTGAAGAATGAGCTGACAGAGTATTTTGAGTTGGAAGAATTGTAGGAGATGAGGTAGAAATTTGATGAAAAAATTATTAATTACAGCTTTAATCAGCTTGTCTTTTATTAGTCTTGTTGGATGTGGAAATAAAGATATCATTGGAACAACCTTTACTTTCAAATATGCAAAAATCAAACTAGTTGACGGACAAATCGTTGAAGGCAAGGTCAAGCAATGGGCAAAATACGACGAACAAGATAGCGTTCGAGTTACTTTTGAAAACGGAGAGGTCTATTACACTCACTCAAGCAATGTAACATTGTATAACAAATAGAAAAGGGAAGTTATGACAACAAACATGGAATTATTAGCGCATCATGTAGAGAATTGGGCCAAAGAACGAGGATTGGATAACCCCGACAATAGCACGGCTCAAGCGTTGAAGTTATTTGAAGAGGCAGGAGAACTGGCGCAGGCACATCTCAAGAAACGAGATGATGAGGGCAAAGATGCAGTCGGAGATATTTTGGTAGTGCTGACCATCTACTGTCAGCAGAAAGGTTGGTCTATTGCTGAGTGCTTCCAGCTTGCTTATGACGAAATCAAGAACAGAAAAGGTAAAATGGTTAACGGCTCATTTGTCAAAGAGGAGGATTTGGGATGATACCAAAATTTAGAGCGTGGGATAACGTAGAAAAGAAATTCGTAGAACATTTTTTTATCACAGATAACGTCTTGATTTGCAACATGGAGAAACCAACATCGGACTACGGAATTCCTATTCCTTTCGAAAAGTCAGAATTGACCCTCATGCAGTCAACAGGACTGAAAGATAAGAATGGTCAAGAAATCTTTGAGGGGGATATCCTTGAAATTCAAGGCATAAAAATGGTTGTAAAATTCGGAAGTTACAGATACCTTGAAACATCCAGCGGTGAATGTCAAACACTAGGTGTTATGTATGATGGACTAGGTTTTTATGTAGAGTGCATCAACGCTGCTGACCCAGATAGGATAAGCCCATTTGAACCAGAAACGCTTAAAAACAGTCAAATCGTTGGAAATATTTGGGAGGAATAGAATGGATTACGAAAAACCACTAACAAGAAAACAGTGTGAGAGTTTTGCGTTTATGCTAAGACAAAAACGAAAAGACAATAAGATTACTTTGAAAGAATTAGGGAATAAGCTAGGCTATTCAACTGCAACAATCTCAAATTGGGAGAATTTAAAAACCGCGCCTGATATGTATAATGTCGAAGATGTAGCAACGTATTTCAATTTGCCGATGAATGTGTTTATTGGAGAGGGGTGATAGGGTGCAGAGATCTATTGAGAAAGAACTCAAGAAACTAAAATTTAAGAATGTTAAAATACAATCTCTACATTGTGAAATTATCAATCTAAGGTCTGGCATCATGAAAGGCCAAACTTTTGACAGTATGCCAAAATCTCAGAGCAATGATAATCGCACCGAAGAAATGAACATCAAGGCTATTGATCGCATAGCTGAACTCTATCAAGAAATCGAGAAGGAGTACAAGGAACAAGAGGAACTTGTCAGAGCAATTGAAGAGTTAGAAGAACCGATTGAGAACATCGTGATGCGATTACTATATATTGACGGTCTGCCTTGGTCACAAATACAAAGAAGGTTGAATTGCAGTAACGCAACAATTCAACGTGCAAGAGATAAAGCGATAAGTCATCTTTCAAAAATCTTTGATAATAACGGGAGTAAATGATAGTTTTTAAGTGGTATTATGGTATTGTCAGCAAGTACGGTAAAGCGGAATGATGACCCCTTTGTTTTTTTGAGGCTACGGCCTCTCTTAGGCGGTGATGGGTAAGTGGTTTTGTCTCCTAGTTTTAATAAACTTCTTTTATTCGGTTCGACTCCGAACACCGCCATTAACTTAAAAATAGTCGCAGTAGCGACTGGACCTCGCATGATTGCGTAGTTACTTATATCCTAGGTAAGTTATAAGCTAGGCGGTTTGATTCCGCTAGAGGTTTTAAAAGACTACAAAAAATAAAAAAACAAATATAATATCTATCAGTTTGCAAGGTCAGTAGTCGCCTTGCAGTAAGGACATAGCTCAGTGGGGGAGCGATATGACCATAAAGGGTCTGAAACGTACGCGGGTTCGATTCCTGCTGTTCTTATGAGAGGTCTTCATTAAGTCACACAAGCGTGTGGCTTTTTGTGTTGTAAAAAAATGGAGGTGATGGAAAATCGCAAAACTAACTTTAAAACAACAGAGATTTGCTGATGAGTACATCATCAGTGGAAATGCGACAGATGCAGCTATTAAGGCAGGGTATAGCTCTAAATACGCTAATACAAACGCATCTAAGTTACTACAAAATACTACAATCAAATCTTATATCGACGAAAGACTGGCTCAGCTTGCGTCTGAGAAGATTGCAACACAGGAAGAGGTACTCACTTACCTAACTTCAGTCATGCGAGGAGAAACGCAAGAACAGACTCTATGCAGTATCGGTGAACTTGGCCAACAGGTTATCGATATCGATGTCGGTGCGAAAGATAGAATCAAGGCAGCTGAACTTCTTGGCAAACGTCATAGACTTTGGACGGATAAGGTTGAAGCTGATGTAACTGGAACGGTGGTGTTTGCGAATGAGTCAGACATACCAGATTAAGCAGAATGATATTGTTGTAGACCTACCTAAGACAGTAGGAGCTGGATACGGTCAGTTCTGGCGATCAAGAAATCTTTATCGAGTTGTAAAAGGATCTCGTGGTTCGAAGAAATCGAAGACAACTGCTTTGAACTATGTTACTCGCATTTTGAAATATCCCTGGGCGAATTTACTTGTTATTCGTAGATACTCAAACACGAACAAGCAATCGACCTACACGGATTTCAAGTGGGCAGCTAACCAACTGAAAGTCGCTCATAAGTTTAAATTCAACGAGTCATTGCCTGAAATAACTGTCAAAGAGACAGGTCAAAAGATTCTCTTTCGTGGTTTGGATGATGAGTTGAAAATCACATCTATCACGGTCGATGTAGGTATTCTTTGCTGGGCATGGTTCGAGGAAGCGTACCAAATCGAAACTGAAGACAAGTTCAGTACAGTAGTCGAGTCTATCCGTGGTAGCTTAGATGTACCTGATTTCTTTAAACAAATCACAGTCACATTCAACCCGTGGAATGAAAGGCACTGGCTCAAACGTGTCTTCTTTGACAAAGAGACGAGACGGGCTGATACGTTATCGCTCACGACCACCTATCGATGCAACGAGTGGCTGGACGAAGTCGATATCAAACGATATGAGGATTTGTACCAAACGAACCCTAGACGGGCTAGAATCGTCTGTGATGGTGAGTGGGGCGTGGCTGAGGGACTGGTATTCGAGAATTACAGCGTCCGAGATTTTGATATACAGGACACAATCAAACGAGTGGGAGAAACAACTGCAGGTCTTGACTTTGGTTTTACACACGACCCCACTACTTTTCCGCGTCTGGCTGTTGATTTGGACAAAAAGGAGCTGTGGATATATGCAGAGTATTACGAGCATGCTATGACCACTGAAGATATTTATCAGATGATTGCTAAGAGCGACATGCTAAATGCTGAAATCACAGCAGATAGCGCAGAACAACGCTTAATAGCGGAATTGAGGTCTAAGGGCGTTAGAAGAATACAAGCCTCCGTAAAAGGTAAAGGTTCGATTAACGCTGGCATAGACTTTATGAAGCAGTTTAAAATCTATATCCACCCGTCTTGTGAAAAGACGATAGAAGAGTTTGATACGTACATCTACAAGCAAGATAAAGACGGCAATTGGTTGAATGAGCCAATTGATGCGAATAACCACGTAATTGATGCGATTCGATATGCTTTGGAAAAATATCACATCGAAAGAAAATCAACACAAGACCGCATGAAAAATGCATCTTATTATTTTAGGAGGTAAAATTGGAAGTTAAATTTTTAAATGGTACTCGCTTTGACAGTAGATCAAACGAGCATTTTATGATGATGCTTGAAGATTTTGAAGTTATCGAATATGGCTCTGACAATTGGATTGAGCAGTTAAAACGCTATGTAAATCGTCATAAAGCAGAGCAACAACCACGATTAAAAGAGTTGAAGCGGTACTACAAAGGTGATAATAATATCAAGTATCGACCTGCTAAAACTGACGAAACTGCGGCAGATAATCGTATTTCTAGTGACTTTGCCAAGTACATCACCATTTTCGAGCAAGGTTACATGCTAGGGAATCCGGTTGAATACAAAAATGAAAATAAAACAATCCTTGACAATATCAAAGCCTTTTCTGCCAAAAATAACGAGAAAAAGCACAATTCCTCCATCAAAAAAGATTTGTGTGTGTATGGACGTGCTTACGAACTTTTGACAGTCACAGAGCGCGATAGCAAGGCTTGGGTCAAGTTGTATAAACTTAGTCCAGAGCAGACTTTTGTCATTTATGACGATACTTACGAGCAAAACTCGCTTATGGCCGTAAACTACTACGATGTAGATTATGGTGACAGCAAGCGTAAGACGATTATCAAAGTCTATACTGCAGATCGTATCTATAGTTATGAGTGGAAGTCCACAGATAGCGATAAAATGGCTCTCAAGGACGAGCAAGAGCACTATTTTAAGGCTGTTCCGGTTAACGAGTACAGCAACAACGAGGACCGCTTAGGCTCTTATGAGTCGGTTTTGGATAACATAGATGCTTACGACTTATCACAGTCTGAACTTGCTAATTTTCAGCAAAATAGCAACGATGCCATCTTGATGATTAAAGGAAATCCGTACACAGGAGCAGAAGAAAATGACTTTTTGGAAGACGGACGAATCAATCCAAATGGTCGACTCTATGTGTCGCAAGCTTACAAGAAAGCACAAGTTCTCATCTTGGATGATAACCCGAATCCGGGCGGAGCGAATCCAGACGCTAGCTATTTGATTAAGTCGTATGATAGTGCAGGCGCAGAGGCATACAAGCAACGCTTAGTCAATGATATTTTGCGTTTTACTTTCACTCCAGATACACTTGACAACAACTTCGCTGGTACGCAATCAGGCGAGTCAATGAAGTACAAGCTCATGGCTAGCGACAACTACAGAGAGCAACAAGAAGATCTGTTTGAAGCCGGTCTTATGCGTCGCTTGCGTTTAGCAGTAAATATCTGGAAGATTCAAGGTAACGAAAACACAGCTTATGAGTTAATCAATGAGACATCTGTAGTCTTTAGCCCGAACGTTCCGCAAAACGAAAAAGAAATCGTTGAGATGATTAAATCATTGTACGGTATTGTCAGCGATCAGACAATTTTTGAATTGCTGAATCAAGTCACGGGTGTGGATGCTGCAGATGAGATGGAACGATTGAAAGAGCAAGAAGTCTTAGAACAGCCAGAACCGCGACTAGAGCCAGTAAATGAGGTGGTCGATGATGAACAAGAAGCTGAATCAAAACCATCTTGATTATTGGTCAGGTCGCTCAGATGAGATTTTTCGTTATCTAGACAGAAAAGATATTGATTTTTTTGCTGAGCTAAACAAAGTCTATCAAGAGCAAGCTAATGAAATGCAAAAAGATTTTTATGATTTTGTTAGCAAGTATTCAGAGAATGGTCGCATAAGCTATCAAGAGGCTATCCAGCGTTTGAAAGGTACGGACCTGTCAAATTATCGGGAGAACGCAAGAAAGTATCGTGAGCAATCCGAGAAAGACCCAGAATTGCTCAAAAGGTTGAATGAACAATATGCATCATCTAGGGCAACGAGGTTAGATGCTTTGCAGTTAGATATGCTTTTTCGTGCAGGTGTAGCAAGAGGTCTTATTGCTGATAAGTTTGAAATTTATTTGCAAAAAATGGCTCTCATGGGCTATAAAAAGGCTATGGGTGGTCGTACTGGTGCAATCAACGAACCAGCACTAAAAGAATTGGTGAAAACTCCGTTCAACGGCTACAACTACAGTCAGCAATTGTGGGGCAATACAGACAATCTTGTCAAGGATTTGAAAAAAGTTTTAAAGACTGGTTTTGTCCGTGGGGATCACCCTAGAACAATGGCTAGAGACCTAGCACAAAAATACAAAGTAGCCAACAGCAGAGCCGAGACACTCGTCAGGACAGATGGAACGATGATTGTTAATCGCTCCGCTATCCAACGCTACAAGGATGCAGGGCTGAAATATTATCGTATACTGGTTCATCTGGATAATCGAACGACTGAAATTTGTAAAAGAATTCATGCGGAAAATAAACGATATTTGATTGACGAAATGCAGATAGGGGTAAATGCTCCGCCTTTTCATTTCGGCTGTAGGTCGGGTGTGATGCCAGACGAAGAGGAACTAAATGGTGATATTAAAGTTCATGATAATGACTTTGAGAAGTTAAGAGATGATCTTGCTAATTTGTGGGATGATATATCAAAAGGGAACTTACCTTACAAGAGTATTGAACGAAGTCTTGCAGAGAGCTATACAATTGGACAGTTGCCAAGTGTGAAAGGGACTGAAGAGTTACTAAAACGTATACATGTGACTGGTAAGGATTTAGCGAAAATCTTAGAAAAACATGGCACAGAATTCCCATTGGAACAAATGCTATTGTTGCAAGAATTGGTTGCTAATCCAGATTATGCCGCAGATAATTCTGGTCATCATAACAATTCAATATTACTCTATAAAAAAGTCCCTGAACGTTTGAAATATCTAATGGAAGCGGCTCTTATACAAAAGGATGATGGTAACTACATCATCCACTATCACAAAATTAAAAAACAAAAATTAAATAAATTGAAACGTGAGCAAAAGATACTTTACTCTAAAGATGATATGTGATATACTTAGAGTAGAGATAGAGGTTGAAAAGTATCCGCCTCCAACGCGCCACTTAGCTAGTGGGTCGAGAAATGCGGGCGACATTCGGCGGTCCCGCCTATCTTGCGCTTAGATAGTAATCTAGGCGCTTTTTTCGTGCTCAGAAAGGATTGAAAATGGATACAGCAAAAATTAGGATAACTAACGTAGAATTTTTAGGAACAGGCGAAATTGAATCAGCAACAGTGAAATTAGAGTTAAAAATTTATGGAACGGATACATTCACTGCGATTGAGTTACTACCTAAAATATTAACCGACATTTCTTCATTATCGTATGAAGTTGATTAATTGTAACTTAGAAAGGAGTAAAATATGTTTATTTGGGAATGGGTAACAATCGCTTTTGGGTGGCTGATATTCCTACTGCTAATATCTTTTATCTTTTTGTTTATTAAAAACTTAAACAAAGAGTTCAAAAATAGAAAGCAGGTGATCCAGAATCTTGACTTGCAGGAATAGACTGCTATAAACCGTATGGAACCCCGTACGGTTTTTATATTGTCCAAACTGTACCGATGACAATAAAAGCTGTATTGTTTCGCCGCCGGGCGTAAAGCGAGATTATCGAGTGGCGACGTAATCGCTGGAGGACAATTATGTCAGAAGAAATCAACGGAACTGTATCTACTGAATCAACTGAGACTGTCGACACTCAGAATGAGAAAAAAGTGGAAACAGAATCAAATGCAGGTAGCGAGAAGCACGAACGTACATTCACTCGCGCAGAAATCGGAAAAATGTT
This sequence comes from Streptococcus infantis, assembly GCF_019929575.1. GTDB lineage: Bacteria > Bacillota > Bacilli > Lactobacillales > Streptococcaceae > Streptococcus > Streptococcus infantis_L. The sequence goes on along the minus strand of NZ_JAHZPU010000001.1, from coordinate 124,056 downwards.
GGCTGCTGAACGGTCAAAATGGGAAGCTGAACAAGCTACGGCGCTCGAACAAGCTAAAAGCGAAGGTGAGCGACTGGCTAAGCTGACTGAGGACGAACGTGCCAGAGAGGAAGAAGCGAAACGAATCGCTGAATTGGAAAAGCGCGAGCAGGATATAGCCGAGCGCGAAATGAAGCTGGCCACTCAATCTCTTTTGGCAGATGAAGGTTTGCCACAAGAATTTTTAGATCATGTGCTTGCTCCGACTGCCGAAGAAGTAAAGGCTAAAATTACGGCTTTGCGAACTGTATTTGATAGCGAAGTTGAAAAGCGTGTGAACGAACGACTGGTTCAGAGCGCGCCGCGTCGTGGTACTACAACAGGAATCACGAAAGAACAAATTATGGCAATTGAAGATACTGACAAGCGTCAGGCTGCGATTGCTGAAAACATTCAATTATTTAGAAAGGGCTAGAATATGGCTGAAGCAAAACTAACAACAATGGCTAATCTGGGCGAAATTAAGTCCATCGATTTTGTTAACAAATTTTCAAAAAATATCAATGATCTATTGACACTTCTTGGGGTCACACGTCGTCAAGAATTGACAAGTGATCTCAAAATCCAAACTTATAAATGGACCGCAGACGTGAACGCAACCAACCCGGCAGAGGGTGAAGATATTCCGCTTTCTCAAATGGTTCGCGCAAAAGCGCAAGCATACGAGGTCGCTTGGTTCAAAAAACGTCGTTCCGTGTCAGCGGAAGCAATCGCTCGTCACGGTGCGTCAGTAGCAATCACAGAAGCTGATACTCGTCTTATGCGCGAGATTCAAAACGGAATTAAGGAGCAATTCTTTACATTCTTGAAAGCAAACCCAACTAAAAACAAAGGTAAAGGATTGCAAGGCGCACTTGCTCAAGCGTGGGCAAAAATCGCAACTTTCAACGAATTTGAAGGATCTCCAGTCGTTACTTTCGTGAATCCGGTTGACGCTGCTGAATACCTTGGAAACGCTGGCGTAGGTGCTAACGCTTCTAACGTCTTCGGAATGACTTTGCTCAAGAATTTCTTGGGTATGCAAAACGTGATCGTGATGAACGGTGTACCAGAAGGGAAAATCTACACGACAGCAATCGAAAATCTCGTCTTTGCAAACTTGAACGTTGCAAGTGGTGATCTTGGCGGATTGTTTGCGGACTTCACAGATGAAACTGGACTTATCGCAGTGGCTCGCGATCGTGCATTGAAGAATCTCACTTTCGAGTCTGTATTCTTTGGAGCAAACGTTCTCTTTGCTGAAATTCCAGAAGGTGTCGTTGAAACTACTATCGAAAAACCTGCAGCAGTAGCAGCCTAATTAGGAGGTGAACGATGGCAGCTATTGAGCTAGAAAGAGCAACGAAAGAGATTCGCTTGCTGAAAGGAATTCCAAAGAGCGATCAGGAACAAGACGATTTATTGGCCCTAATAGTACGGGATAGCTTCGAGCGTATGATCGCTTACGTCAACCGATTTTCTGATTCACAGCTTGAGGAATTGCCCGAGACGGTGGCGTATATCCTTCGTGACGTGGCTGTCAGTCGATTCAACCGCCTAAACTCCGAAGGCGCAACCACTGACAGCGAAGAAGGCCGGAGCTTTACGTGGGAGGATGGCTATCTAACAGATGATAACAAGGCCGTACTAGAAGGCCTCGCGGTGAAACATCGCGCCCGTGGGATCGCTAGATTTATTTAAAAGGGGGCGCGTATGATTTATAATGATCGCGTAACCTTGATTTTTGAAAAACGCCCAACGGACGAGCTATTGGACAAGGTGGAGAAGAAAAAGAGCTTCCCCGTTCCTTGTATGCGCAATGCCATGTCTAATTATGAAATGATGGGGCTCTTTGGAAAGTATGACTTTGACGCGTTCAAACTTCACTTACAAGGAATCCATCGGGATTTTTCCGAAGTCATTTACAAGGGGCAAAAAATGAAAATCAAGGGCAAAAGATATCATCATAATAGTACGGTGATTTACTTATGAGCCTATCTTATAAAGTCAAGGGGCTCGATAAGTACATTCGACGTGTCCAGAATAAGCCGAAACAAGCAAGGCGAGCCGTAAGTGCTGAATTGCACAGATCGGCCTTGCGAGTAGAACGAAAAGCCAAAATAAAAGCAGCAGTCGATACCGGATTCATGCGAAACGGGATTTTTGTTGCTCGGCTGGGTATGTTACGGTACAAGGTAACGTCCCCGGCGGGTTATTCGGTCTATGTCGAACTCGGAACGCGTAAAATGAAAGCCCAACCATTCCTCGGGCCGGCCGTAAAAGAAGAAAGCGAGGTTCTATTCAAGAATCTACGCAAAATGTTTAGGAGGTGATCCATGGAATTTGAAGCACCTTCGATCAAGACACTCGCGGAATTGCGAGAAAAATTGAAGCCGTTGAACATTCCGATCTATTTCAACATTCCAGATTCAAACGTACTCGAGCCGTTTTTGGTGATCGGGCAAACGAGCTCGGACACCTCGAAAACGGTCCAGACGGGGCTTATAATCGAGGATTTAAGCATCCAAATAGATATATTCTTACCGGACGACGAAAGTCGCGGAGGAGTCGAGAGAGTGCGATCAGAAGCGATCAGACGAATCGGTCGGAATAATCGGATGGCGTCAACCGTCTTGAAAGATGACTCAATAGGCCGGGAGGTCTATCATATCGTTATTAACTTAACAGAAATTATATTTTAAAAAGGAGCACTTATAAATGAGTGAAGCAGAAGACAAGGCAAAAATCAAAATTACGATCGCGAAGCCGGTCGTAGGTAAGAAAGTATTTTACTTTATCCAGTCAATCCACGCAGAAAAAGGTACGGGAGCAATGCTTCCAGCTTATCGTAAAGATGGCTCTACTACTATGGGTGGGGAATACATCGACGAGCAAACGCAACAAGGGCGTTTGCTTGAAAAAGCAACAGACGAGCACTCAATCGAGTTGGCTCAATACTTTGCACCAAAAGATCCATCAGTTCAAGTTATCTTGGACGCTCAAAAAACGGGTGAATCAGTCAAAATCTGGCGCGTTATTGTCGATGAAAGCGTAAAAGACACGTCGACTGGAAAAGACACTTATCCAGCGCAATTCGGTTATGGTAAAATTACAGACGATATTGAATTCGACGACGCAATCGATGGATTTACTGAACTTACTTATACAGTCGGTATCGTTGGACGTCTTCGCAACGGGAAATTCCCGCTTTCAACGGAAGAAATTAATATGCTTAACGAAGTATATGATTACCAAAATCCGGGCGAAACAACTGGCGATTACAACAACATCACACGCTAATTTTTCAAGCAAGAGGGCCGTCAAAAGCCCTTTTGCTTTTATTTTTTTAACCAAAAGGAGTATAAACTATGGAATTTACAGTCGGAAGCCGTGCAATCGAAATTAAGTTTGATTATATGCTTATGTTTAAAGTTAATCGTGAATTATCGAGTCGTGACGAAAACGGACAACCGAATGAGGACGGCGTGGGGGCTCTATTCCTTCGAGTAGTTGAGCGTAACGATTCGGCTTTGGTTGATTTAATTAAGTTATGCGCAAGCAAGAAAGCGAAAGCTGTTTCAGACGAGGAAGCATTGACAGCTATTTCAGTTAAATTGGAAGAATTGGACGCGACAACTACCGAGCCTATCTTTAAAGCTATTGAAGAAGAAATGGTGGATTCAGGTTTTTTCAACGAAAAAGTTTTGAAGTATATCGAGAAGCTCGAATTGGCCTTGAAGTATTTGAAAGCGAAAGCGGAAACAGCTCAAGATCAAGCAACGGCACAATTCCAGATCGAACAAACGGAAGCACAAGTTGGAAGGTTGAAGAACGCAATCTCTTAATCGAGTGCGCCCGTTTAGGTCTAACAGATACACGAATTATTTATTCTTGCAGCAAAAGGGAGCTTGACGCGATTCGCGAAGGTCTATACTATCGCAGTATCGAAGAAAGAGAAAATCTTGTCGAGCTTGCCTTCAATTTACGATACACGCTTAACGCTAAAAAAGCGGAAGTAAGCAAGCTAAGCAAGAAAAAGGATCGTGACAAAGTTAGACGCTTATTCAGTCCAAAAGATAACGACAATAGAAACAACGAGGATTTACTCGCGAAAATTGAACGATTGAACGAGCATTTCCGAAATAGACATTAAAAAAAGAAAAAGGAGGTGAAGTGATGGCTTTTGATGGCTCAATCGAAGCCCTTATTGGTGCGGATTTAACCGAATACGATAAGGCGATGAACGAGGTCGTGAATTCAACTAAAAAAGCATTTGAAACGGCCGCGCAATCTGCTTCTAAAAGCGCCAATCAGATGATTCGCGAAGTTGGGGAATTAATGAACCGGCTAGCTAGTAATAATCAATCGATAGGCTCTAAAATCGGTCAAGGTCTGACTGGTGGCGTAAAAATCGCTATGGGTGAGCTTCAACGTATCGCTTCAAATATTGGCGCAAAATTGCCCGAACCCTTGAGAAATGGCCTTATCCGTCTATCAAATGATATAAAAGGCATTTTTGGGACGATGAAAAACGAAATTTTGTCGTTCGGTTCAAAAGTTAATTCAGGGTTTAAAAAAGCGTTTAGTTTTGATATCGCAAACGCGATAAAATCACCAAAGAGCGCTTTCGCAGAAATGGCGAATAGTATCGACTCGATGGCAACACGAATCAGCTCGAAAGCTCATTCAATCGGTTCGGTGTTTGCGAATTCTGCTAAAAATATGAGTGGACCTTACAAGACCGCGTTTAATGGCATTGCCAATAGTTTAGCAGCTTTCGAGGCTCGCGTTTTATCGGCAGCGCAACGAGTGACAAGCTCGCTCGGTCAAAGAGTTTTAAACCCTATCAATTCGTCATGGTCCAGCTTGTTTTCAGGCTTGACAACCAAAGTAAACGGCTTCGCGGATCGAGTTAGTAACTCATTCGGTGGACGTTTGTTATCAGCAACGAGCAAGCTCGCGACACACGTCGGAGGAACGCTCGGAAATGCGTTTCAAACAACCGGACAGAAAGCCGTTAGTGCTTTGACTGGAATTGTAAGCCATACGAATAGCGCCGCAAGTGCTTCTAGTGGGTTATTAAAGCAAGTTATCGGAGTTGCTGCTGCATATAAGGCTTTTGATCTTGGAAAACAAGCAATTAAGAGCACGATTTCAAAAGCGGCCGAGTTCGAGGCTAAAATGAGCAATATCAAGGCTGTTACTGGCGAAAGCGCAGAAACGATGAAGAAATTCAACGACGCAGCTATTAAAGCCGGGGCAGATACAGCCTTCTCAGCAGCAGAAGCAGCGGACGCCGTGGGGGAACTAGCAAAAGCTGGGGTTTCCACGCAAGACATTCTAAACGGTGGACTTACCGCGTCGCTAAACTTAGCAACCGCTGGGGAATTGGACTTGAAAGAAGCTGCTGAAATTACATCAACGGCATTGAACGCCTTCCGTCGTGACGGCATGACAGCTACACAAGCGGCAAATCAACTCGCGGGAGCTGCTAACGCGTCAGCAACAGACGTCCACGAATTGAAATATGGTCTTTCCATGGTCGCTCCGGTGGCTTCTGGGCTTGGTCTATCGTTCCGTGATACCACAAACGCCCTCGCAGTATTCGCGCAAAACGGACTTAAAGGTTCAGACGCCGGGACATCGCTCAAGACAATGCTTATGAACTTGCAACCTTCAACAAAGGGGCAATATGAAGCAATGCACGAACTCGGGATCATTACTAAGGACGGGGCTAACCAATTCTTCACGGCGGAAGGCAAAATAAAATCGTTCGCGGAAATTTCTCAAGTTTTGAAAGATAAGTTGGGACATTTAACGGACGCAGAAAAACAAATGGCCTTGAAGACGTTATTCGGTACGGACGCGGTGCGTGCTGCAACTATCGCGATGAACGAGGGAGCAGAAGGCGCAAACAATATGCAAGCCGCTATCGATAAAGTGACGGCGGCTCAAGTAGCGGCAGAAAAATTGAACAACTTAAAAGGGGCTATCGAAGCCTTGAGTGGTTCGTTTGAAACGTTGCAAATTAAGGTCGGGACGGCAGTTTTACCGGTGCTTACAACGTTAGTAAAATACGTTGATAAGTTAGTGGATAAAATTTCCAACTCAAAAGGCTTGCAAACATTCCTTGACGCTTTAAACTCATTGAATCCAGCTCTTAATCAGTTTTTGAACGGAACAAAAATGACCGAGGAACAAGCGGGCAAATTTGAAAGCGTGATGGTTAGATTACAACCAGCTATCGCTGGGGTGGTAGGTGCTTTCGCGTTTGGTCCTGCGACTAAGGGACTGTCCAAAATGACAGGTCTCTTGGGCGAGCTGGGTGGCAAAGTTACAACTTTTGGAAATTCTGCGGGTCTTGTTTTCGGGCACGCAGGGGATTCTATCATTAATTTCACTTCAAAAATCGGAGGAGTACCAGCTATTTTAGGTCGCGCTGGAGGGGAAGCGACTGCAATGGTGGGCCAAATGTCGCAGGGTATCAGCTCTGTCATGAGTGTAGCTTTGGCTGCTATCGGACCTACTGCAATCCTTGGGCTCGTCGTGGCTGGTTTGGGAATCATTAACAACCAATTTGGTACACAAATAGACCAGTTATTAAATACAGTAACGACTAAAGGACCTCAAATCATTCAAAATCTTGTGTCAGGCATAACTAGTCAAATTCCTGCTTTAATAGCATCGGGAGCTGATTTGATTGCTAAATTTGCCAGCGCTTTTGCAACCATGTTCCCTGTCTTGGTACAGGCTGGTGTTGATTTGATTGGTAGCTTGGTTCAAGGAGTAGGGCAGAACGCTACATCTCTAATCAGTTCAGCAGTGACTGTGATTGGAACATTTGTGCAGTCTATTGCTAGTGCACTTCCGCAGTTACTTAGTATGGGTGTTGAATTGCTAGCAAATCTAGTGCAAGGCGTCCTTAATAATCTTCCGCAGATTTTACAGTCAGCTCAACAGGCTGTGACGACATTCTTGACTGGTCTTGGCCAACAAATGCCAAGTATTATTCAGAATGGCATTCAAATCCAACAAAATCTTATTAATGGAATCATCCAATCATTACCAACAATTTTGCAAATTGCGGTACAGGTTATCACATCCTTTATCCAGGGATTGGTATCTAACTTGCCTGCAATAATTCAGGGCGGTATTCAGCTAATAGTGTCTCTTGTGACAGGTTTGATTCAAAACTTGCCACAAATCATAGCTTCAGCTGCTCAAATTGTATCTTCTCTTGTTTCTGGATTGATGCAAGCAACGCCTCAACTGATTCAGGGTGGTCTGCAACTGATCGCACAATTAGTCATCAGTTTGATTGCAGGTTTACCAAAAATTCTTGAAGCTGGCGCAAAAATTATTTTTGAATTAGGCAAGGCGATGTTAACAGCTGTTCCTGAAGCAATCGGTGGAGTAGTTTCAGCAGTAGGAGATTTCTTCGGTGGTATGTGGGATTTTGTTACCGGGAAAACAACCGAAGGAAGCGAAGTTGTTAAGGCTAAGACGACAGAAATGTCGGATCATGTTTCTGCTAAAACGACAGAAATGTCAACAAATGCAACCTTGCAGGCTCAAACCATGCAAACGAATGTCGGTCTTTCCATGGATGCAATGAACCTTGATACTCAAACCAAGGTTAATACTATGAGTACAAATGTCGATACAAGTATGCAAGGTCTTGCAGCAGCTGCCGGTATCGACATGCAGATGTTTAGTAGCAATGTATCTACTAATATGCAACAAGCCCAAACGACTGCAACGACAGAGTCAGCTACAATGAATGCGAATGTGTCAAGCAATTTGAGCGGGTTAAATACAAGTGCTAGCTCTTATTTACAAGCTCTTCAAGTAGACTCAAATACTGCATTCCAGACTGTTCAAAGTAATGCAAGTGCTATTTCTAGTAGTACAGCTGCTGCTGTTTCAGGTAATTATAGCACCATGAGTGGAAATGCGACAGGTTCAGCAAATAGCATGCAAGGATCTACTACCTCAGCATTTTCTACTATGCAGTCTAACGCTGAAAGTAGCTCTCAAGCGGTTGCGAATGCTGTCACAAGTAACTTCAAGAATGCTGAAACTGCTGCGAAAAATGCCATGAACGGTGTTTCTAAGGCTGTTACAGACGGCATGAATAAAGTTACCCAAGCTGCAACTTCAGGCGGAAACAAGATGGCCCAGACATTTGATAGTGCTCTGAACAAGGTTAAGAGTTATGTCCAACAGGGCATGACTGCTGTATCATCTGCTTTTAATAGCGGAATGAATCAAGCAGTCAGCATTTCGTCTTCTGCAAATAGTCAGATTGTGAGTATATTCAATACGCTAGCTAGTCATCTGTACTCTGTTGGTGTTCATGCTGGTTCTGGTCTTTACAATGGACTAGCAAGCATGGCCGGTAGTCTTTACTCACTCGCATATTCAATCGCTTCTAACATTGCAAGCGTGATGCGTTCTGCTCTGGACATCCATTCTCCTTCTCGAGTGATGAAATCTATTGGTGGATTCACAGGTGAGGGGATGTATATCGGTATGTCTGATTGGGTGCGCAGAATCAATGGTGTTGCGAAACAGTATGCGATGGCGATTACAGACCAAAGTTATGGTGTTGATAGCTTGATCACAACTTCAGCCAGTGTGAATAATACTGGTCTGAAATCAAGCTTGGAAAATCTAAGCGATGATGTGAAGAATTCTCAATTATCAAATGCTAAATTTGAAGTCCATAATGAAATTGTGGGTGACAAGATTTATACAACAATCAAAGAGAAAGACGCTAGAGAACAAGCACTTTCTGAATATTTCGCGTAAGGGGGACTCATGGATTTATTGATTGAAAAAGACGGTCGGATTCGGAAATTGTCGGAGCTGGGCTTATATAATATCGCGGTCGATGATTCTTCCCCGGCCGTGGATATTTCAACACGAACGGTAAAAGGTCGCAATGGTCGAATTTTTGACGGCTTGACCTATACCGAAAAAATAATAGAAGTAAAAGCAAGGCTTACTGTCCCAACGATGGAAGCCTTTTTTGATAAAAAAGACGAATTGAATCGATATGTTTTAGGGGATGATGGTTTTTACATTACCAAAATGCACCCAGTACAAGATGACTTGTACGGATTTGAACTACCAGGAGCGAAAACGGGCGAATTAAACCTCGGAACAATACCTCATATAGCATGGAAATATCGTTATAAGGTCGTCAATAATGGTTCGATTGAATATGAGTTCATCGGAAAATCTTCCGCAGGATTGAAATATAACGTTTCTTTTGGTTTTGTAACTTCGGAATTGCCGTATGGCGAAACAGTACCGGAAAATATCACGCTTTCAACAAATACGTTTGATTATGCGGGGACGGCCACACTTAGTCAGTTAGAAGTTCCGTTTATTGTTGAATTAACAGCAAACGCTCAACAAACGAATTTCTTTCTTGAGATTGACGAGCGACGGTTTACATATAATCACGTCCAAACGCCTATCCAATCGGGAAATAAATTAAGGCTTACAGGAATGGAAACACGATTATTTACTGGCTCTATTAGTGATAATGTCAATAATCGGACGAATTTCGAGTATTTCGTGATTAAACCAAAAGCGAATAAGAAAATCCCGTGGGCTACGAATTTTAAAGGCACAATCAAGATAATTGGTTTTAAAGAATTATACAAATAGGAAGGAGGGAAACATTGCTTACATTTTACAATGAAAAAGGCGAAGCTTTTGGAGCGCAAGTTGAATTCACAGTCAAAAATGCCGTAAATGGTGAGCGTTCAGTTTCAGGGACTATTATTTCAAATGATAGAGTTTTGTCCGAAATTGATAGGGGCTGGAAATTTGAGCTTAACGGTGAATTTTATAATATTGTTTATGCCAAACCTCGGGACGAGGGGCGCAATCTTTCTGTTTCCTTCGACGCCGTTCACCAATTCTTTTACGACTTCGGGCACTCGAATTGTTATACCGAATTCAATGGATCACATCGTTTTGAAGTGTATATTGAAGCCATCTTTAAAGATAGCGGTTATCGATATCAGATTGGACCAAGAGTACGAGTGAATTCTATTCGTAAAGAGAACTTCGGAAATTCCAAGCGTTTAGAAATGTTTAAAGATATTATAAAAGCTGCTGGACTTGAGTTTTCAGTTTCCGGGAAAGTCGTCCTGATTACTAAAAAAATCGGTGCGGATCTTTCGACGGTCGTCCGAAAAAATTTCAATATGAATGAACTAGTGATTGAAAAAAATATCAACAAATTCATTACATATAAACGCGGACTCGGTGCGTGGAAGGATGAAGAAGACCATAGTAAAGGTCGATATACGTCCGAATATGAAAGTCCACTAGCTAGTATTTATGGACGTATCGAAGGTGAACCAGTAACGGATGAACGTTATAAAAATACCGGCGAGTTATTAAGACGCTTAAAATTTGAAGTGGATAACTCATACTCGATATCAGTCCAACTTGATATGGAAGATTTAACCCGAGCCGGCTATCAATACACGCAACCACGGGCCGGCGATTATATTATGGCTATTAACGAAACGATAGGATTCTGGGAAAAAATTCGGATTGTTTCGTTTGAAAGTTCTTATGACGTCACGGGGCGCTTGATTAACCATAAAGTCACTTGTAACGATATCGGAAGCGTTCAAAAACAAATAAGCTCGGAAGGCTCAATCATTCGCAGCGTGGGACAAAGTAAAGAATACGCAGAAAGCGCTCTAGCGGTAGCTACAAAGGCGCTTGCTAGTGCGGATGGTAAGAATACGGTCTATTATGGTGCAACTAAACCAAAAGATGAGCCAATCGGAACAATAAGACGTGGTGATATTCTTTACTTAACGGCTGGTGAAGATACAGAAATGTATACCTGGAACGGGGCAGAGTGGGAGCTTAGAAAGTTAAAACTTGATACAGCGGAATTTGAAAAAAAATTCGATGAAGTCAAGAAAGCGGTAGAACAAGCAAGTGAAGAAAACAAACGCAGAAGTGACGAAGCCTTTAAAAAAGCTGGAACTAGTGAAGATTTAGCTAAAGAAGCGAAGCGGATTGGGTTGGATTCTGTTTCCAAACTTGATGAGTTTAAGAGACAGGCTACGAACGCTCAGACGGCTTTGTCAGGCGATTTGGGCGTTCTGAAACGGACTATCGCAAACGATATTCGACCGAAGCAAGAACAGGTTACAGCTGAGATTGAGAAGCAAGTAAAGGCACTTATCCAGACCAAGAATGAATTGGCTGGTGTGAAGTCAGCGCAAGCAACGTATGAAGAGATGACGACTCGTAGACTGGCAGAACTGACCAACTTGGCCAATGGCAAGGCAAGCAAGTCAGAACTCACGCAGACAGCCGAGGAGCTGGCTAGTAAAATAGCTAGTGTGAGGGTCGGAGGAGTCAACCTATTTAAAGGCTCGAAAGATTTCAGCGGTTCTTGGGTAAACCTCGGCAATTGGACGAGAGAGTCAGAGAAATATCAAGGCATGACTGTCATGAGCCGAGTAGGTACATGGTTCGGCATATCACAGGCTTTTGAAACCCAAAAAGGCGAAGTCTATACTCTCTCGTTCTACATCAAGAGTAGCATCGATAGAGATCGGATAAATGTGTATTTCACACATGCTTCAACCAATCAGCGTGCTAGAACATCGCCATACATGTCCTCAGTGGCTATTTCAAACGAATGGCAGCGAACTTCTGTGACTTTCGAAATTACAGAATCAGGATTTATTTTGCCACGCATCGAGAGATTCAATACTGAAGCTCCTGTATATGTTGCAGGTCTTAAGTTGGAACGAGGGAATATCTCGACTGATTACAGTGAAGCTCCTGAAGATATAGAAGGTCAGATTTCAATTGTTGAATCCAGTTTCAGACAGCGTGCTGATGCACTCGATGCTGGGGTGAGTCGTCTGACTGAAGGTCTTAGAACCAAAGCGGATATCAGCTCACTCAACGTGACTGCTGAGAATATCAGGCAGTCTGTGAAGAGTCTTGAGACAGACACACAGAACAAGCTAAATCAGATGTTGAGTCTGGCTGAATTTGAGGTGAGAGCAAGCTCTATCCGTCAGGAAATCCTGAACGCAACCAAGGATAAAGCAGATAAGACCTTAGTTGTAGCTGAAGCTGGTAAACTGCGTACAGAATTGTCAACTGTTCAGGACTATGTCAATAAAGACGGTCAGCGAAAGGAAGAACTACAACGCTACACTCGTGAGGAGAGTGCTCGTCAAGTTAATGCAGTGCGTGAGCAGATATCCAGAGAATATGTTGGTAAATCAACCCACCAGGAAGATGTGAGAGGCATTGAGCGTAGGTTTGAAGCTATTACCAACCCTCAGAATGGCACGATAGCGACTCAGATTGCCAATTACAAGCAATCAGTTGATGGCAGATTAGCAGGCATCATTTCTCAGATTGCTGGCAAGGCTAACCAAACGGACTTCCAGCGAGTGCAAGAGACTAGTCGCCTCTATGAGCGCATTCTGGGCAATACTAACAATAGTATCGCAGACAATGTGGCTCGTATGGCTATGACTAGTCAGTTATTCCAGGTCGAGGTTGGGAAGTATAGTGTAAGTGGACCTAACCTCATTAAGAATAGTGATTTTAAAAATGGTACTAAGGAATGGGCATCTACTCGAAATTTAGGAAGATTAGTTAAGCATGACTTTTACCACAATAGTCAGAAAGACCTCATGCGTCTAAGTAATTCGACTCAAAGAGAGAATCACTTGGATAGTCATCGTTTTGAACTCGAACGAAATACTGACTATATGCTGAATTTTCGAGGTTTTAACAATAGTCGTTTATTAAGCTATGATGTTTTTATTTTGGGACGAAGAGCAGGCGAGAGTAATGGATTCACAATCATTAAGCAAATTGTTAGTGGTAAGAAACTATCTACCGCTAGGTGCGAAGATATTTCAGTAACTTTTAATTCTGGAGAAATGGATAATGCGTTCATTCGTTTTGATAACAATGGATCATCATCAGGAACCGCTGATTTGTACATTACAGAAATCGATTTGTATAAGGGATATAAACCTCGTGCATGGCAACCACATCCAGAAGACGCAGTCGCAGATGCGAATGCGAAGCTTGAAGCAACTCAAACAAAAATGACTCAACTGGCTGGTTCGTGGGCTGTTCAAAATCTGACCAGTGCTGGTGCTTTGGTTTCAGGTCTTAATCTTGGCGCTAACGGTCATAATCGACTTGACGGGAAATTGACCCATATAACTGGCGAGACTCTGATTGATAATGCCGTGATTAAAGATGGGATGATTGCTAGCCTATCTGCTAGTAAAATTACTGCTGGAACGATTGATGCAAGCAAAATCAACGTTATTAACGTTAACGCTAGCAGTATCTTAGCCGGCACGCTAACCGGTATGAAGATTAGAGGCGGTCAGATTGATTCCATCAATGGAAATATGCGCATAAATTTACAGACGAACCAATTTATATTTAACGGACGAGCTGGTATCGAGTTTAAATCACCCGGAAACTCACTAGAATTTAATTCTGGAGGGCGTAAGGCATTCCTTGCTCCCACAGTGTCAGAAGGGACTAATTATGCAGCATTTGCTTTCGGTGTCAACGACCGAGGAAGCCACAACCCGAACAGAGACTTTGTCGGTTTGAAAATCTTCAATGAACCAGATGCTAGACAGGTCGTAATTGTTGGCGATCTCATACTAACAAGCTATGCCAATCAAGGTATTCAAACAACCTCGTTAAAAAAAATGTTTGAATTGATAAATGACAACTTTAAACGACTAAGAGAATTTCGTGTACAGAACGGGGAAGGTTCGCCCGGATTTTGGGATGTTACACTGTGACAGAGAGGAAGAAATAATGAACACAACAGACAAAGTTATTAACAATTTAGGCATTCAGATAGCTAATAAAAGTATCTCAGAGGCTTTCAATCTTGCTGAACGTGACGAGGCGCTAGCTGAGTTGAAACAAGTTAAAAATGAGCGTGACGAGGCACTGTCGAGCTTAGAAAATATCAAGTTAGGTTTTGAGGGAATGAATAAGATTCTACAATCTGATGAACGACTTAAAAGCCTCTATGAGGAAGTTAAAGCTAAACAAATTTAGAAAGGATGATTTAAATGGAATTTAAAATCATTAACAAATACTTGCAAGAAGAAGGACGCACCTTCGTTTCAATCCGTTCAGCGAACCCTTACACGGCCTTTGAGCGTGTTTTGATTGGGGACCGTACCAACGAATCAGATGAAGTACTGATCCAAGCTGTACTTGGCCAAGTTGCGACCGAGTTAAACCCGGCTGATGGTGTCAAGAAGTTACAAGAGGACTTACACACTCAAGCGCAAGAGTACGAAGTAAAACTCGCGAAGAAAGACGAAAAAATTCAAAAAGTGAAAGAAGTTGCAGAATGGAGCGTTCTCGCTCGCGTAACTGATATTGACCACCCGCTGGACCCTACAGTCTTTAAACGTGGCCTGGAGTTGGTTGATCTTGGTAAAGTTGGCGCAACCTATCCAGCACAAGCGATCTTCGCGATCGAGGATCCGAATCATACAGAGAAATTTAGCGAAGGTAAGCGCGTCATGGTCCAAGTAAACCAGCCGTTTACTTATCAAGGTGAAACGCTTAAGCAGTTGGAAGTATTGGAGCAAAACGGAAAAATTGGACTTTGGAAGTGGGAAGTACCAAAAAACGAAAGTGATCTTGAAACCACTCGAGTTCCTGCACAGTAGATTGGAAGTGGTCTGATTGGAATTACTAGCATTTTTGGATAAGTTGAGTCCGATTCTAATCGTGATTATTCCTAGCTATTTCTCCTTTAAAAGCACACAGAATACAAAAGAGACTGACAAACAAATCAGTCTCTTATCTGACAAAATTAGTGCTATTGAAAAGACAGTCTCGAATGTTGAGACTATCGGCAAAGATAATAGCAAAGGATTGAGCATTATTGGAAAAGGTCTTCAAAGATTACAGCGTTTTCGATTGCAAGAAAACCTAAAAAAAGCAATTAGACGAGGCAATACCAATCAGCATGAGATTGAGGAATTGTCTCGTCTTTATGAAAGTTATATCGAGCTTGGTGGCAATGGAGCCATCAAGGTATTGTATGAAAAATTTCTAGCATTGGAAATTGTGGAGGAAAATATAAATGCAACAGATTAACGAAATTTTACTAAACGGAGCAATCAGCATCCTAGTCATTTTAGCTGGTATCGCAGTCAAAGCGGTCAAGGATTACCTTGTCAAAAAAGGTGGAGAAAAGACCATCAAGATTATCGAAATCTTGGCCAAAAACGCAGTCAATGCCGTGGAGCAAGTCGCTTCTGAAACTGGCTATAAGGGCGAGGAGAAGATGGAGCAAGCACGAGCTAAAATCCGTGCAGAACTTAGCAAATATAACATCAGCATGACCGACCGTGACCTTGATACATTTGTCGAGTCAGCAGTTAAGCAGATGAATGATGCGTGGAAAGGGCAGTAACATGGCAGTAAACATTGAAGCAGCTATTGCTTGGATGCAAGCCCGAAAAGGTCAAGTATCTTATAGTATGGACTACCGTAACGGTCCGGACTCTTATGACTGCTCAAGCTCAGTCTATTATGCATTAAGAAGCGCAGGAGCTACATCAGCTGGTTGGGCAGTCAATACAGAGTATGAGCATGACTGGCTTATTAAGAATGGCTATGAGCTTATTGCAGAAAACCAAGAGTGTAATGCTCAACGTGGGGATGTATTTATTTGGGGCAGACGTGGAGCGAGCGCTGGCGCAGGGGGGCATACTGGTATATTTGTAGATAGCGATAATATTATTCATTGTAATTATCGTTATAATGGTATCACAGTCAATAATCATGACTATATCTGGGTTCTTGCAGGTCAGCCTTATTTCTACATTTACCGTTTGACCAATTCAAGCGCTCAACCTGAGCCTCCTAAAAAAGGCTGGCAAAAGGATGATAAAGGTTACTGGTTTGCTCGGGCTAATGGATCATATCCTAAGGATAAATTTGAGTACATCGAAGAAAACAAATCTTGGTTCTACTTTGATGAATCAGGGTATATGTATTCTGAGAAATGGCTCAAGCACACAGACGGTAAATGGTACTGGTTTGACAAGGACGGCTACATGGCCACGAGCTGGAAGAAAATCAATGATAAATGGTATTACTTCAACCGTGATGGCTCTATGGCCACTGGCTGGGTGAAATATTACGATAACTGGTATTATTGTGATGCTACTAACGGAGACATGAAGTCTGATTGCTTCGTTCGCTATAACGATGGCTGGTATCTACTCTTACCAGATGGCCGCATGGCAGACAAGCCAGAATTCACAGTCGAGCCTGATGGCTTGATTACTACTAAATAATTTAAAAAATAAAAGGAAAGGAGGACTTTTCTAAAATTGGTATCTACCGCAGGCTCAGGCTTGCGGTTTTTTGTTTGTCTAAAAAAGGTTGGATTTAAAATCCAATAAACGTAAATCCAATAAACGCATTTCAAATTCGTAAAATCATCTTTTCGGAGGAATAGTAATTTTTTCAAAAATAAAAACAGTGAAATTACTCACTGATCATTTTGTAAACTATTAGAATTAAATTACAACCTTCTCAACTATACGGGCAAATGTGGTATGAAAATGAATACGAAGATGAATACGATTTAAAAAAATGACAGCAATTAATGAAAATGATTTTAAAGAAAAATAAATAAAAACTCAACTGTTGACAAACAACGGAAAGTATTCGTAAACACAAATTCTTTATACCATAGTTCGTGACAGTTCCTGTTTTTTTTGATAGAATCATACAGTATGCCCTTGGGCACAAAGTAAGAACTGGGACTGTCTTTCCCAGCTTCGGAGGTAAAAAATGTCAGATTCACCAATCAAATATCGTTTGATTAAGAAAGAAAAACACACGGGAGCTCGTCTGGGTGAGATTATCACGCCACACGGAACCTTCCCAACTCCTATGTTTATGCCAGTTGGAACTCAAGCAACTGTTAAAACCCAATCGCCAGAAGAATTGAAAGAGATGGGGTCAGGGATTATCCTCTCTAATACCTATCACTTGTGGCTACGTCCTGGAGATGAGTTGATTGCTCGAGCAGGTGGGCTTCATAAGTTCATGAACTGGGATCAGCCTATCTTGACAGATAGTGGAGGTTTCCAAGTTTATTCCCTAGCGGATAGCCGTAATATCACAGAAGAAGGAGTAACGTTTAAGAATCACCTCAATGGTTCCAAGATGTTCCTTTCACCTGAAAAGGCCATCTCTATCCAAAACAATCTAGGCTCAGACATTATGATGTCCTTTGACGAATGTCCTCAATTTTATCAGCCTTATGATTATGTGAAGAAGTCAATTGAACGTACCAGCCGTTGGGCAGAGCGTGGGTTAAAAGCTCATCGTCGTCCACATGACCAAGGTTTGTTTGGGATTGTACAAGGTGCAGGATTTGAAGATCTTCGTCGTCAGTCAGCTCAAGACCTTGTAAGTATGGACTTCCCAGGATATTCTATCGGTGGACTAGCCGTTGGAGAAACCCACGAAGAGATGAACGCGGTTTTGGACTTCACCACTCAACTCCTTCCTGAAAATAAACCTCGCTACTTGATGGGAGTGGGAGCGCCAGATAGCTTGATTGATGGGGTTATTCGTGGGGTCGATATGTTTGACTGTGTCTTGCCGACTCGTATCGCTCGTAACGGTACTTGTATGACTAGCCAAGGACGTTTGGTTGTCAAGAATGCCCAGTTTGCGGAGGACTTTACCCCACTTGATCCTGAATGCGATTGCTACACATGTAAGAACTACACCCGTGCCTACCTTCGTCACTTGCTCAAGGCTGACGAAACCTTTGGTATTCGCTTGACCAGTTACCATAACCTCTACTTCTTGCTCAATCTTATGAAGCAGGTTCGCCAGGCTATTATGGATGACAATCTCTTGGAATTCCGTGAGCATTTTGTTGAAAAATATGGCTACAATAAATCAGGTCGTAATTTCTAAGATTATCAATCTAAAGCTCGAATCCTAAGTTTTCTCTTAGGATTTTTCTTCTTTTTTTGATAAAATAAAGGTAATATGGAATGAACATTAGATGGTTTTTTTACTACTCTAATGAACGGAGAATAAACTCGTATGCGTATTAAATGGTTTTCCTTGATCAGGATTACAGGCTTACTCTTGGTACTCTTGTACCATTTCTTTCAGACGGTTTTTCCAGGAGGTTTCTTCGGGGTTGATGTCTTCTTCACCTTCTCAGGTTTCCTAATTACGTCACTTTTGTTAGAAGAATTTGGCCAAAAAGGGAAGATTGATATCCTAGGATTTTTCAGGAGACGTTTCTATCGGATTTTTCCACCAGTTGTCTTGATGATCCTTGTCGTTATGCCCTTTACTTTCTTGGTTCGGCAGGATTATGTAGCCGGGATTGGTGGTCAGATTGCTGGTGTCCTTGGTTTTATGACCAATTTCTATGAAATGTTAACAGGGGGAAGTTATGAATCTCAGTTCATTCCTCATCTCTTTGTTCATAACTGGAGTTTAGCGGTTGAAGTTCATTACTATATCTTGTGGGGCTTGGCAGTTTGGCTCATGTCTAAGCAAGCCAAAACAGGTGGGCAACTACGGGGAATGGTCTTTCTACTATCTTCAGCTACCTTTGTTGTTAGCTTCCTTTCAATGTTTATTGGTAGCTTCATTGTTTCTTCCTACTCAACGCTTTACTTTTCAAGTCTAACTCATGTTTATCCGTTCTTCCTAGGTAGTGTCCTAGCTACCTTGATAGGGGTTCGTCATACGACACCTCTTCTCAAACGTTTGAATCAAACCTTGGACTTGAAACAGACCTTGTTAGTTTTTTCAGCTGGTCTCGGGGTTTTACTCTTATTGACCTTCTTCGTGAAATTCAATTATCTCTTTGCCTACTTGCTTGGCTTCTTGTTGGCAAGTTTAGCTGCCCTTCTGATGATCGTTGCAGCACGACTTTTGCATGAGAAAACTCCGACGATTGAAGAGCCAAAGGTAATTAGCTTCTTAGCTGATACCAGCTATGCCGTCTATCTTTTCCACTGGCCGTTTTATATCATTTTCTCTCAGTTAATGAGCAATCTACCAGCTGTGATTCTCACCACTATCTTTTCTTATCTCTTTGCAAGCCTTTCTTTCTATGTGATTGAACCTTTCATTGCAGGGAAGAACAGTAGCTTATTGCAAAAGGTAAAAGAAATTCCGCATATTCAACCAATTTTTGCGGGTAGCGTTGGTTTCCTTAGCTTACTGACACTGATTGTGATGCTTATTGCTCCTCAAGTAGGCGCTTTTGAAACGGATTTGATGGTAAATGGCCTCAATCAAGCTCAAACTAATATTACCCGTACAAAAACCATGGCGGATCAAGCAGAAGCAAGTCGCTACAATATTGCCGAAGGTGTATCCATCATCGGAGATTCTGTAACCTTGCGTGCAACACCTGGACTTAAAGAGGTTCTACCAGACGCTCAGACAGATGGTCAAGTAAGCAGAAATACCAAGCAAGCCAATGCTATTATGCTCAACCGCAGTCAGAATAAAGTCCTCCCTAAAATAGTCGTTATTGCTACAGGTGTTAATAATCCTGAGAATTATAAGGCTGATTTGGATCTACTGATAACAAATCTACCGAAGGGGCATCAACTTGTCTTAGTAACTCCATATGAGGGGGATATAACACAGGAAACGCAACCTTATGTAGAGCAGTACGCAAGCTATGCGCGTGAACTGGCACAAAAATATCCATTTATTGCACTGGCAGATTGGAACCAAGTATCCAAGGACCATCCAGATATTTGGAAGGGAACAGACCAGGTTCACTTCGGTAGTGATACTACCAAGCAGGATGAAGGAGCAAAACTTTACGCAGAAACCATTAATGCTGCCGTTAAAGCTCTCGCAGATAAATCTGTCAAATCAAAATAATCAATCAAAAGTAGAGATTGTGTCTCTACTTTTTTGCTGTAAAGAGAATTGGGAAAGACTTGCCAAATTGTCAGAATTATGAGAAAATAGGTGCAGTTTACAAATGGAGGGAATGCAATGAGAGAAGATATCAAAATCAATGACCGTGCTCTAGCATTAGGAGAACAAATCATTGACAAACTAGAAAAAATTTACGATACAGATGTGGAACTAGATGTCTATAATCTTGGCTTGATTTACGAGATTCATTTGGATGAGGCTGGTCTTTGTACAATTGTCATGACCTTCACCGATACTGCCTGTGACTGTGCAGAAAGTTTACCCATTGAAATAGTAGCTGGATTAAAACAGATTGAAGGAATTGAGGATGTCAGAGTTGAAGTTACCTGGTCGCCTGCCTGGAAGATTACACGCATCAGCCGCTACGGTCGTATAGCTCTAGGACTACCTCCACGATAGTTATCTATTTTGAAACAGACAAAAAAGCAAGCCATTTTGAGGCTTGCTTTTGATTTGCTTATTTTTTACCAGATTGTTCCATATTCCAGAAATCTGTAACGGCTCCACGAGAAGCAGACGATACGGTATGGGCATATTTACCGAGGACACCACGGCTATAGAGTGGTGGCAAGGTTGTTTCTGCCTTACGTTTTTCAAGTTCTTCATCGGATACGGCCATGGAAATTTCTTTGGTATCTTGGTCAACGGTAACGATATCACCTGTACGAAGGTAGGCGATTGGTCCACCATCCTGAGCTTCAGGAGCGATATGTCCAACAACTAGACCATAAGTACCACCAGAGAATCGTCCGTCTGTCAAGAGGGCAACCTTGTCTCCTTGACCTTTACCAACGATCATTGATGAAAGTGATAGCATCTCAGGCATACCAGGACCACCCTTAGGTCCAACGAAACGAACAACGACTACGTCGCCATCGACGATTTTATCTGACAGAACAGCTTGGATAGCATCTTCTTCTGAGTCAAAGACCTTAGCTGGACCAACGTGACGACGAACCTTAACACCTGACACCTTGGCAACTGCACCATCAGGAGCAAGATTACCGTTCAAGATGATAAGCGGACCGTCCGCACGTTTAGGATTTTCAAGTGGCATGATGACTTTTTGACCTGGAGTAAGGTCTGCAAAGTCAGCTAAGTTTTCAGCGACAGTCTTACCAGTACATGTGATGCGGTCTCCGTGAAGGAAGCCATTTGCCAACAAGTACTTCATAACTGCAGGCACACCACCAACTTCGTAAAGGTCTTGGAAGACATACTGACCAGAAGGTTTCAAATCAGCCAAGTGAGGCACACGTTCTTGGATGGTATTGAAGTCCTCAAGTGACAAGTCAACATTAGCTGCGTGGGCAATAGCAAGCAAGTGAAGAGTGGCATTTGTAGAACCACCCAGAGCCATAGTTACTGTAATGGCATCTTCAAAGGCTTCACGAGTCAAGATATCTGAAGGCTTGATACCAAGTTCAAGCATTTTGACAACTGCACGGCCGGCTGCTTCGATGTCTTCTTTCTTGTCAGCAGATTCAGCTGGGTGAGAAGAAGAACCTGGCAAGCTCATCCCCAAAACTTCTATAGCAGTAGCCATAGTGTTTGCAGTATACATACCACCGCAGCCACCAGGGCCAGGGCAGGCATTACATTCGAGGCGTTTGACGTCCTCGGCCGTCATATCACCGTGGTTCCATTTACCGATTCCTTCAAATACAGAAACCAAATCGATGTCTTTACCATCCAGTTTTCCAGGGGCGATAGTACCACCGTAAGCGAAAATAGCTGGGATATCCATATTGGCAATGGCAATCATAGAACCAGGCATGTTCTTATCACAGCCACCGATAGCCACAAAGGCATCCACGTTGTGACCGCCCATAGCAGCTTCGATAGAATCCGCAATGATATCACGTGACGTTAGAGAGAAGCGCATACCAGGCGTTCCCATGGCAATCCCGTCTGCTACCGTAATGGTTCCAAATTGAACCGGCCAAGCACCAGCAGATTTGACACCTTCTTTTGCAAGCTTACCGAAGTCATGCAAGTGGATATTACATGGTGTATTTTCTGCCCAAGTCGAAATGACTCCCACAATTGGTGTTTCAAAGTCCTTATCTGTCATACCAGTCGCACGAAGCATGGCACGATTTGGTGATTTAACCATGCTGTCATAAATGCTACTGCGGTGACGTTTATCTAATTCTGTCATTAAGTTCCCTCCCATTTCAGTTTTTACCATTATAGCACATTTTAAAAGCAATGAACAGAAGAAAATTCTTGAATTTTCAGACAATTCAAACCATTGAAATCTTCTTAAAAAAGGTTGCATATTTTTGTTGACATTTAAAATTAAAGTGATATCATTTAGATATCAAATACAGGAGGTCATTCTGATGACTGAAAAACTAATCAATTCAAAACCAAATGGTGTAGTAGCATTGGTACTCATTGAGTTGGCACTCGTACTTGGTTTCCTTATATTTATAATGGGTGCTGGTTCGGAAAACATTTTTGGAATTATTATCGGGCTTTTATTAATCTTAATTTCAGCTCTAGCTCATGCTGGTTTAAAAGTTGTTAAACCTCAGGAAGCTCTGGTTTTGACCCTCTTTGGTAACTATACTGGGACCATCAAAGAACCTGGTTTTTACTTTGTCAATCCCTTCAGCGTAGCAGTCAATCCTGCAATCCACACTCGACTCGGTCAAAGTGGTGATGTTAGCACAAAATCTACTTTTTCAGGGATGAAATCATCAAATGGCAATGATGTAAATATTGAAATTGGCAAGAAACAGATTTCTCTCAAAGTTATGACCTTGAGTAATTCTCGTCAAAAGATTAACGATTGTCTGGGAAATCCTGTTGAAATCGGAATCGCGGTAACTTGGAGAGTTGTCGATACAGCCAAAGCAGTCTTCAACGTAGATAACTATAAAGAATATCTTTCATTGCAGTGTGATAGCGCCCTCCGTAATATTGTCCGCATCTATCCTTACGATGTGTCTCCGAATGTGGATACTACAGGTGATGGGCAAGCGGATGAAGGAAGCCTCCGTGGTTCTAGTGAGATTGTAGCTAGTCGTATTCGTGAAGAAATCCAAAGTCGTGTAGAGGATGCTGGTTTGGAAATCCTTGAAGCACGTATTACATACCTAGCTTATGCACCAGAAATTGCTGCTGTCATGCTTCAACGTCAACAAGCATCTGCTATTATCGATGCACGTAAGATGATTGTAGACGGCGCTGTAGGAATGGTTGAAATGGCATTGGAACGTCTCAATGAAGGAGAGTTGGTTGAACTAGATGAAGAGCGTAAAGCAGCCATGGTTTCAAATCTCCTAGTCGTTCTCTGTGGCAATCATGATGCACAACCAATTGTCAATACAGGAAGCCTTTATTAAAATGGCAGAAGCTAAAAAAAGCAAATTCCCCTTCGACTCTCGAATAAGTTATATGCTGCACTCGCATCATGGGCAGAAGATGACTTCCGATCAGTCAACGGGCAAATTGAATATCTTCTCACCGAATGCGTCAAACAACGAAAAAAAGACGGGAAATACGTCTCAGAAACCATTGATGAACCCTTCGAGATTGATATTTAATCTATTTTCCTATCCAAAAGATTGGATAGGAAAATTTTTTTATCTTTTTTTGTCAAGTAACTTTACTTTACAAAAAAGTTTTGATATACTATTAAAGTTGATGAAAATCAAACCTAACTGAATTTATATCTTAAAAGGAGAAATCAAAATGGCAGTACCTGCACGTCGCACTTCAAAAGCGAAGAAAAACAAACGTCGTACACACTACAAAGTAACAGCTCCATCTGTAAACTTTGACGAAACTACTGGAGATTACTCACGTTCTCACCGTGTATCACTTAAAGGATACTATAAAGGACGTAAGATCGCTAAAGCTGCATCAGCTGAATAATAGAAGGGAGATACCATGCGCGTAAATATTACACTTGAACACAAAGAATCTGGTGAACGCTTGTACCTTACTTCTAAAAACAAACGTAACACTCCAGACCGTCTTCAATTGAAGAAATACTCACCAAAACTTCGCAAACACGTTGTGTTTACAGAGGTGAAGTAAGCATTCAATACGAATCAATACATAAGAAAAACGCTGATTTTAAGCGTTTTTTCTTTTTTTCAATTTCAATACATTTCACTATATTTCAGTTCAAACTCTACCTTTTTTAGATAAATATATCATCTGGATATTGAAGTTGAGCCCTGCTATCATTTCGATGGCAGGGCTTTTTAATGTTTGGTACACTACCTTCTTATCTATATTTTGATGGAGCTGAAGTTGACATCTACAAAGTTTAATGTTAAAATACATTCAAAAATATATTTGAATGAGGTGTTTTATGGTTCAAAATGTTGTTACTTCAATAATCCTGTATTCTGGGACAGCCGTAGACTTACTTATTATCCTAATGTTATTTTTTGCCAAAAGAAAAAGCAGAAAAGACATCATTAACATCTATTTAGGACAATTTCTAGGCTCTGTTAGTCTAATATTGCTAAGTTTACTTTTTGCATTTGTCTTAAATTATATTCCTAGTAAAGAGATTTTAGGTTTGCTCGGTTTGATTCCAATTTTCCTAGGACTCAAAGTTTTGCTTTTAGGAGATTCTGATGGAGAAGCTATTGCAAAAGATGGTTTGCGCAAAGATGATAAAAACCTGATTTTTCTAGTCGCTATGATTACTTTTGCAAGTTGTGGTGCTGACAATATTGGTGTTTTTGTCCCATATTTTATTACCTTAAATTTAACGAATTTGATAGTGGCTTTACTTACTTTTCTAGTCATGATTTATCTCTTGGTTTTTTCTGCCCAAAAATTGGCACAAGTCCCTTCTGTTGGAGAAACTTTGGAAAAATATAGCAGATGGTTTATTGCCGTTGTTTATTTAGGATTGGGGATGTATATCCTGATTGAAAACAACAGCTTTGACATGCTATGGACTTTGTTAAGCTAGGAGAAAATATTATGAAAAAAGATAGTATCTGCCAAGTGAATGTTATAAATCAACAAAATGTTACAACCGCAACGAACTACCTTGAAAAGGAAAAAGTCCAAAAATCACTTCGTATTTTATCAAAGTTTACCGATAATAAACAGATAAATATCATCTTTTATCTCCTTGCTGTTGAAGAACTCTGTGTCTGTGATATAGCCTGTTTACTAAATCTCAGTATGGCATCTGCCTCCCACCATCTTCGTAAACTAGCCAATCAAAACATCTTGGATACTAGAAGAGAGGGGAAAATTATATATTATTTTATAAAAGATGAGGAAATCAGAGATTTTTTTAATCAACTAGGATAACAACTATTTTTACTACTTTACCATGATTATATACAGGACTTATCTATGAAATTATTTGATGAAAATTACTCACAAGAAAGACCTACTCGTAGCAAATGTTTAAGAAAAAAGTATAATTTAAAGCAAACCGACTTGGACTATAAAGAAATTATTTCCTAAGATATTACCAAGTTTGTTGATGATCTGTTTTACCACTGCTTCAGCTCTATTATATTTAGAGATTTAGAAACTGTAGATAGAAGTGAAGTAAGTATTCAATACGAATCAATACATAAGAAAAACGCTGATTTTAAGCGTTTTTTCTTTTGTTAATTTCACTATATTTCAGTTCAATCTATACCTTTTTTCGCCTCTAATTTGGTTGATTTTATCAACTTGTTATTTATTCATTTTATCAATGTACATTTGACGAAAAAAAGAATACAGGACAAACAAATTCCTGTATTCTTAAAATAACTTAGAACAGATATGATAATGAAACGACTAACATGATTATAGTGCAAATTATTTTTACGATTTTTACATATTGTTGTTTGAACAATTTATCAGAGAAAAGACTCAATACAAGCGCAACCCAAAACAAAGTAGTTTTTAAAATAAAAATAGTCATGATTCATACTCCTTTCGTATGTAATCCAACGGATATAGTTTAGTCTACCATTTCTTCGTTTAGGCTTCCGTCTTCGTTAACTGCTTCCAGTTGCTCGTCTTCTAAGTCTTCAAACGTCAGCAAGACTTGTTTGTTATTGCTGATCGATTTGAAGAACGTGCTAGCTTCTTCTCCCAAATGGTAGGCGTTTTTAATGACTGGTTCTTTGATTATTAATCGGTATCTCTATCTATCTTAATTATAGTACAGAACCCTTTATTAAGCAAATATATATATCCTTTATAAACTGATATTTGTACACCCTTGACAACGATGGACACCTACTGCAAACTTGCTCCTGAAAAGGTAGGGAGTTTAATTCTCACCACCTTTTCTCTCCTCCTATTTTTGAGAGCGCTTGAAATATGTTATAATAGTTCTAGATTATTTTTTTGGAGGCAAACCGTGGGAAATTTTATTGAGCTAGTCTTTCATCGTTTCTTTTTGGGGATGATTGCAACGGTTTATTTTTGGTTATTGACACTAGCAGGAGGAGTAGTCTTTGGTATAGCGCCAGCTAGTGCGACTCTCATGAGTTTATTTGCAGAACACGGCTATTCTTACCGTGCTTATCGTTTCAAGGAAGCATGGGCTTTATTTAAGAGCAATTTTGTTAAAAGCAATCTCAGTTTCTACACCTTTATGGGACTTGACTTGCTCTTGATTTATGGTTTGTATCTCATGATCCAATTGCCGCATCAGACCATTATACATTTGGCAGCAACATTTTTAAATATCTTTTTGGTAGCCTTGGTATTTTTGGCTTATACAGTTTCTCTAAAATTGCAAGTTTATTTTGACTTATCCTATCAAAATACCTTAAAGCTTGCCTTTATCGGAATTTTTATGAGCTTGTCAGCAGTGGCCAAGGTTCTTCTTGGTAGCGTCTTGTTAGCCATTATTGGCTTCTATATGCCAGCCCTTATCATTTTTGTAGGGATTGGTATGTGGCATTTCTTTATTAGTGATTTATTGGAGCCTGTTTATGAAAACATTCATGAAAAATTGGCGTCCAAATAGAATGAAACAGTTTTGGCTTCATTCACTCCTTCGAACCTATACTTGGGTGATGATTGTCATCATTGCTAGTTTTGCTCTTTTGATTTCCTATGTAAACTGGGATAGTCGCGAAAAAGAAGCAAGACAGGTTTCTCAGCGGGTTTTGACTCGGACAGTGAGTGAGGTTGAGTATTACTATCGAGAATCAGCGCGTTCAGCCCAAAGTTTAGTAGATAATCAAGCGCGAATCGAGGGAATTTATAAGTATTTTAGCCTTAGTACACCAGATTATTTCTATTGGCAACTGGAGCGTAAGGCATCACCCTATATTTCTGTATCCATTTATGAAAATATCGATGACCTTTATGTGCGCAATGATTTTGTAACGGGTGTAGCCATTGTCTTGCAAGACTCGACAGAAGTTTATGTTTCGACTAGGGACAATCGTAGTGGTTACAAGGTTTCTGCAGACGCCTTTAAGCCAGATGCTAATAGTTTTGCCGTTCCCGTATCCGATCCAGTATCGGATCAAGCTCTTGGAGTTATTTATGTTTCTGTATCTTCCGATGTTTTTTATAAGGCTATTGACAATACCAGAGGAAATATCCCAATTGCTGTGAGCATAACCTCTCCTTTTGAAACGGAAATGTTTCACCAAGGTGAAAAAAGTGATCGAGAGGAATGGTTGCAAGATGAGACTGCTCATGGATATCAGGTTCAGGTTGCAGTTCCTCGAGGTTATGTCCTTAGTGGTAGCATCTCTAGTTCGGTTTTTATTCTTGCTTTTAGTTTCCTCTTTATCGTTATTTTATATGTAACCTTGAAAAAAACATTTTCTAAGTACCAAGCGCAGGTTGTTGACCTAGTGGAAACAATCCATGATATTGCTCAAGGAGAACAAGGCAAAAGAATTGATCTTACGAAGAAAGACCAGGAATTACTTTTAATCGCGGAAACGACAAATGATATGTTGGATCGACTGGAGAGAAATATCCATGATATTTATCAGTTGGAGTTGAGCCAAAAAGATGCCAATATGCGAGCTCTACAAGCTCAAATCAATCCGCATTTTATGTACAATACCCTCGAATTTTTACGAATGTACGCAGTTATGGAAAATCAGGATGAGTTGGCGGATATTATTTACGAATTTAGTAGCCTCTTGCGCAACAACATTTCTAATGAACGAGAAACGACGCTCAAGCAAGAAGTAGAGTTTTGTCGGAAGTACAGCTATCTCTGTATGGTTCGCTATCCGAAATCCATTGCTTACGGATTTAAGATTGACCCTAAATTGGAAGAAATGCGCATTCCAAAATTCACCCTCCAACCCTTGGTGGAGAATTATTTTGCCCACGGAGTTGACCACAGAAGAACGGACAATGTTATCAGTATCAAGGCTTTGAAACAAGAGGGTTATGTCGAAATTTTAGTAACCGATAACGGCCGTGGCATGTCTGCTGAAAAATTAGCAGAAATTCAAACTAAATTAGCCCAAAGAACCTTTGAACACACAGTGGATTATAGTGAAAAACGACAGTCCATTGGGATCGTCAATGTTCATGAACGCTTTGTTCTCTATTTTGGGGATCGCTATAACATTAGTGTAGAATCAATGAAACACCAAGGTGTTCGTTATCGAATTACTATTCAGGATGAGGAGAAAGGATAAAGATGTATAAAGTACTATTAGTGGATGACGAGTACATGATTACCGAAGGTCTCAAGCGTTTGATTCCTTTTGATAAATGGGATATGGAAGTCGTCGCTACAGCCAATCATGCCGACGACGCTCTTGACTATGTCCGAGAACATCCTGTGGATATTGTGATATCTGATGTCAACATGCCTGACAAAACAGGACTTGAAATGATTCAGGAAATGAAGGACTTGTTGCCAGATGCTTATTATATCCTACTATCGGGCTATCAAGAATTTGACTATGTCAAAAAAGCCATGAATCTCAATGTCGTTGATTATCTGGTCAAACCAGTCGATAAGGTTGAACTGGAACGCTTGCTTGAAAAGATTGCCAGTCAGCTTGGTGAAAAATCTCATGAGCCAGAAATATTGAGTCAGCAACTAGATGAAGAAGCCTTCAAGACTCATCTCAGCCAAAAAGAAAACTGGTGGATTGGGCTTTCAAAAGAAAAACAAGGGAATTTTGTCATTCCTTACTACGTTCTAGGTCAAGACTGGCAGATTGTCCTTGCTGATCAGGAATTTGAGGGCTTGTTGGCCATGCCTTTTGAAGTACCTTATCAAGCTAATTTTGAAAAGTGGAAGCGTGATGTTGAAAAGACTCTCTTTTATGGCTCGGTCAATTTAGATCAGTCTGAAAGTCTCTTTTCTTACTACGAACCTATCTATCGAGTAATCATCCAAGGAAATCTCCAGCAAATTATTGATGAATTGACCTTGCTTAAGCAGATTGTCCTTGAAAATACCCCTAGAGTATCCATTACCAAGCAGCTCTTTACCCAGTTTGTCATGGATGTTTTCCATCTTTTTGAACATCTGAAAGCAGACGATATGACAGATATCGTCAAGAACATTCATGCCATTACAACTTTTGAGGATTTAGTCGCTTATACCAAGGAAACCTTGACATCCTTCTTCGGTCAATACCGTATGAATGAAAATGTAGTCAGTGTACTTGAGGTCATTGGTAGAGACTACAAAAAAGAGCTTTCTCTCAAGGATATCAGCAAGGATCTCTTTATTAATCCCGTTTATTTGGGGCAGTTGATCAAGAAGGAAACCAATTCTACCTTTGCAGAGCTTCTCAATAAGCAACGCATCAAGGCTGCTCAGCAACTCTTGTTATCCACCAATGATAGTATCGAGGATATCTGCTATACGGTTGGTTACAGTAATGTAGGTTATTTCTATAAGGTCTTTCGAAAACTGTGTGGAAAGTCTCCCAAAGCCTATCGAAAACAGATAGAAGCAAACTTGTAGGATTTGTTTTACTTGTTAAAATATGCTATAATAAACTAAAAAACTTAAGGAGGTTGCTTTGATGAAAAAGAAACCAATCTATCTATGGGTATTACTGATTTTTTCAGCCATACTATCAGCAATGTCGCTATTTGGAATTATCTCTCCAGTACCTACCGCGGAGGGTATGAGCAATCTAGAAACATCAGCATCAGGTGTTAATGCTACTTATGCTAAGGAGCTTGTTGATTACACCATTAAGGTATCGGAGCATGGTCATTCTGTCTTCAGCATTCTTTTGGTTGTCTTATCTGTTATTCTAGTTGTTGTGGCTTTGGTTTTCCTTATTCGTAAAAACCTTCAATTGGCTAACTACACTTATATTGCTTATGTTTTCGTTGCCATCGTTGGTTCTATCTACAACTTTATCGGCGTTCAGGATGCGGTTTCACTTTTTACAGATCCTAACATCCGTATGGGAGCGGAGCTTGGTGCCAAAGGTTCTGCTATTTTTGGGATCGTACTCAATGTTATCTTCCTAGCAATCGTCTTCTATAAAATGTGGCGTCAGCAAAAAGAATTAACAGAAGCTCAAGAAGAGGAAGAACTGGCCTAAGAGTTGACAAAGCATAACTATCAAGATACAATCTTGGTAGTTATTTTTTATGATTCAAAAAAGGAGGAGAGCATGAAAAAAATTTCCTT
The DNA here is from genome assembly GCF_019929575.1 of Streptococcus infantis. Classification (GTDB taxonomy): domain Bacteria; phylum Bacillota; class Bacilli; order Lactobacillales; family Streptococcaceae; genus Streptococcus; species Streptococcus infantis_L. Next base: position 93,410 of record NZ_JAHZPU010000001.1, on the reverse strand, counting down.
GGTCTATATCAGTTTGAGCGGAAACACGGAGAGTTTCGTAACACGATTGAAGGCATATCTATTAGAACAGTATGAGAACATTGAAGTAGAAAAAATTCATATTAAAGATTTGGTCAAGGAAGGAGAAGACTTCTTTGAGATGACTAATCCCTATGTCGCTTTCCTACCGACTTACCTAGAAGGTGGCAATGGTGTTGACAATGGTGATGTGGAGATTTTGACTACTCCAGTAGGTGATTTTATCGCCTATGGAGACAATGCCAGTAAATGTTTTGGTGTTGTAGGATCAGGCAATCGTAACTTTAACAACCAATACTGTTTGACGGCTAAACAATACAGCCAACGCTTTGGTTTCCCTGTTCTAGCAGACTTTGAGATGCGTGGAATGCTGGGAGATATTAAAAAGGTTGCAGGGATTATTGCAGAACTCTATGAATTAGAAGCTTTGTAAGAGGCCAGATTTTCTAAGGAAGAGATTTATTCTATGGATGAAGGATTTACTCCAAAAGGGAACAATCGAAATGTGTAAACTACAGAGATCATTTTTAAAGTATATAAAACGCAAACCAAGCTTCAAGGATATTATGCTATGCAGTGCTTTGCTACTCTTAGAGTTCGCTCTGTTGCAGTTCTCCAAGAAATTTCTTGATGAAAGTTTGTCAGCTTACGGAATCATGGCATCACTAGGGATTGTTATACTGGTGGGAATCTTAGTTCTCAGGAAAAAATGAGAGTGGGACAGAAATCGGTAATTCGTTAGAATTCGATTTCGTCGTCCCACCTCCGTACAGTTGAGTAGGGCTGTAAAAGCTGATGAAATCAGCGTAGTAGAGCCCACTCAACCACTGCGTCTTGCTCGACAATCCAAAGACAAGAAGAGGCTAGGACTTTTGTCCCAGCCTCATTTTCTGATGTCTTCCACAATTTCCTTTGAAATCATGATTCCCAAACGATATCCCTTATTGATGTAGTCGATGACATCATTGATATTTTCTATCGTTTGGATTTTTTCTTTGATAGTTGCACGAAAATCTTGATCTTTCAATAGTTGGTCCTGAAGCAGTCTTTGAAGTTTCTCTTTTTCATATTTGTTGACAAGAAAGAGAAAAAGAAGACTAATAACAACTAAGATATAAGCGTATTGGCTCATAAAAATTCTCCCTAAGTGATAAAGAAATGAATAGCAAGAGAAAAGCGAAGAGTCTCCGCTTTTCAAGTCATTCTAGTAAAGTGTTTAGGCAATTCGCCTATAGGATTTAGCGTTAGTTACTTAGATTGTTCTGCAATCAAGTGATTTTACCGATTACGACGTAGTGCGACAGAAATCGATAATATGTCTGTTGTACTACTAGTGAAGCAGATAGCAAGTCCGCATAAAAGCGGCTAGCGTCTAACAAATAGGAACTTTAGTTCCAATTGTTAGTACTGAATCACATCTTCTCTGGAGCTTCTACGCCGAGCAAACGAAGTGCTTCTTTGAGGACAACTGCAGTTGCATAGCTGAGAGCTAGACGGCTGTCGCGTTCTGGACTTTCATCCAAGATACGAGTATGAGCGTAGTATTTGTTAAAGGCTTGCGCTAAGCTAATCGCATATTTAGCGATGATAGAAGGCTCGTAGTTATCAGCTGCACGTTTAATAATACGTGGGAAGTCTTGGATGAGCTTGATGATTTCCCAACTTTCAGCATCATTCAAGCTATAGTTGGCACCTGCTTCAGGATTGAAATCTGCTTTGCGTAAGATCGATTGGATACGAGCGTAGGCATATTGAACATAAGGACCAGTTTCTCCTTCAAAGGATACCATGGCTTCAAGGTCGAAGTCATACCCATTTGTACGGTCAGTTTTAAGGTCATAGAATTTAATGGCACCGACCCCAACAGCATGCGCAACTTGGTCTTTATTTTCGAGTTCAGGATTTTTGGCTTCGATTTGCGCTTTAGCACGACTGATGGCTTCTGCGACAGTTGGCTCTAGCAAGATAACATTTCCTTTACGAGTAGAAAGTTTCGTACCTTCCTTTGTTACCAAACCAAACGGAACGTGGACAATATCTTGACTCCAATCGTAACCCATCTCCTGTAATACAGCCTTGAGTTGTTTAAAGTGAGCTGATTGCTCTTGACCAACAACATAGATCGATTTGGCAAATTGGTATTCGTTTTTACGATAAAGGGCAGCGGCCAAGTCACGTGTGATGTAGAGGGTAGCACCGTCAGATTTTTTGATAAGAGCGGGATGTTCAATGCCATATTTCTCAAGATTGACAACTTGGGCACCTTCTGATTCGACCAATAGTCCTTTTTCAGCTAGGATATCTACAACTGCATCCATTTTGTCATTGTAGAAGGCTTCCCCGTTATAGCTGTCGAATTCAACCTGTAACTCATTGTAAAGACGGTTAAATTCTACCAAACTTTCATCACGGAACCATTGCCAAAGAGCAAGAGCTTCCTTATCTCCGTTTTCAAGCTTGCGGAACCATTCGCGTGCTTCTTCATCCAAGCTTGGGTCATTCTCAGCTTCAGCATTGATGCGGACATAGAGCTTGAGGAGTTCATCAATTGGATGAGCTTTGACAGCTTCTTCATTACCCCATTTTTTGTAGGCAACAATCAACATCCCAAACTGTTTGCCCCAGTCTCCCAAATGGTTGACCTTGACAGTTTGATAACCAATCTTTTGGAAGATATGTGACAGGCTATCTCCGATAACTGTTGAACGAAGGTGACCGATTGAAAATGGTTTAGCAATATTAGGACTAGACATGTCGATCACGACATTTTCTTGCTTACCAATCTCTTGATCAGCGTAGTGCTCTTTTTCAGTGATGACGTCCTGCAATACTTGCGCAGAAATAGCAGACTTATCGAGGAAAAAGTTAACGTAAGGTCCAGTAGCGACGACTTTTTCAAAGGCTTGGCTATTGATTTTTTCAGCGATGTCAGCAGCGATCATTTGGGGAGCTTTACGCTCAACTTTTGCGAGGGAGAAAGCAGGAAAGGCGATATCTCCCATATCTGAGTTTTTAGGTGTTTCTAGTAAATTTAAAATAGCCTCTTGGTCCAGGCTATCAATGACGCTAGCCAACTCGCTAGCAATCAATTCTTTTGTATTCATTAAGAGCTCCTTTTTTGGACTTTTCTACTATTTTATCACAATTTTGAGGAATGATGAGAATTTTTTTGAAATATTCGGTTTTTTTGGTATAATGTTCTTATTAAATAGTTGTAAAATGTTATAAATATACACTCGAGAGGATGTTATGAGAAAAAGAGAACGTCATCAGTTAATCAAACAGATGATTACTGAGGAGAAATTAGGGACTCAAAAAGAGATTCAAGATCGTTTGGAAGCACGCAATGTTTTTGTGACGCAAACAACCTTGTCTCGTGACCTACGCGAACTGGGCTTGACCAAGGTTAAGAAAAATGATAAGGTCTACTATGTACTGGCAAATGAGACAGAGAAGATTGACCTAGTTGAGTTTTTATCCCATCATTTAGAAGGTGTAGCAAGAGCTGAGTTCACCTTAGTTTTGCATACGAAGCTGGGTGAAGCCGCAGTTTTAGCCAATGTTGTCGATGCCAACAAGGATGAATGGATTTTAGGGACAGTTGCGGGTGCTAATACCCTATTGGTGATCTGCCGAGATCAGCATGTTGCTAAGCTCATGGAAGATCGTTTGTTAGATTTGATGAAGAATAGATAAGGAGGTTGGGACAAAAGTCCTAGCCTCTCAATTGTCTTTTGATTGTCGAGAAAGATGCAGTGGTTGAGTAGGCTCTACTACGCTGATTTCATCAGCTTTTACAGCCCTACTCAACTGTGCGGAGGTGGGACGACGAAATCGAATTCTAACGAATTACCGATTTCTGTCCCACTCTCTATTTTTAACAAGGAGAGAATGGATGACGACAGAAAAATTATCACCAGGCATGCAACAGTATGTGGATATCAAAAAACAATATCCAGATGCTTTTTTGCTCTTTCGTATGGGTGATTTTTATGAGTTGTTTTATGAAGATGCAGTCAATGCTGCTCAGATACTAGAAATTTCACTAACCAGTCGCAATAAAAATGCTGAAAATCCTATTCCCATGGCTGGAGTTCCTTATCATTCTGCCCAACAGTATATTGATGTCCTGGTTGAGCGTGGTTACAAGGTTGCTATTGCTGAGCAAATGGAGGATCCTAAGCAGGCTGTAGGCGTTGTTAAGCGTGAGGTTGTGCAGGTAATTACACCTGGTACAGTCGTTGATAGCAGTAAACCAGATAGTCAAAACAACTTTTTGGTGGCTATTGATCGTGATGGTTCTCAATTTGGCTTGGCATACATGGATCTGGTGACGGGTGATTTCTATGTGACAGGCTTATTGGATTTTACCCTAGTCTGTGGTGAAATCCGTAATCTTAAGGCCAGGGAAGTCGTCATCGGCTATGCCTTAAGCGAAGAGGAAGAACAGATTCTCAGTCGTCAAATGAATTTGGTACTTTCCTATGAGCAAGATTCATTTGAAGATGTACATCTACTAGATCCACGCTTGGCACCTGTTGAACAAGCTGCCAGCAGTAAGCTTCTCCAGTATGTTCATCGGACGCAGATGAGAGAGTTGAATCACTTAAAACCAGTTATTCGTTATGAAATCAAAGATTTCTTGCAGATGGATTTTGCGACCAAGGCTAGTCTGGATTTGGTTGAAAATGCTCGCTCAGGTAAGAAACAAGGCAGTCTTTTCTGGTTGCTAGATGAGACTAAAACTGCAATGGGGATGCGTCTTCTACGTTCTTGGATTCAACGTCCTTTGATTGATACGGACCGTATCCTTGAACGTCAGGAAGTTGTACAAGTCTTCCTGGATTATTTCTTTGAACGCAGTGATTTAACGGAAAGCCTCAAGGGAGTTTACGATATCGAACGTCTGGCTAGTCGTGTTTCTTTTGGGAAAAGCAATCCCAAAGACCTCTTGCAATTAGCGACTACCTTGGGAAGTGTTCCACGAATCCGAGCAATTTTAGAAGGAATGGAGCAACCAGCTCTAGCCTATTTGATTGAACAGCTGGATGCTATTCCTGAGTTGGAGAGTCTTATTAGCGCAGCCATTGCTTCGGAAGCTCCTCACGTGATTACCGAAGGTGGTATTATTCGAACGGGCTTTGATGAGACCTTGGATAAATACCGTCGTGTTCTCAGGGAAGGGACCAGCTGGATTGCTGAGATTGAAGCCAAGGAAAGAGAAAACTCTGGCATCCATACTCTCAAGATTGATTACAATAAAAAAGACGGCTACTATTTCCATGTCACCAACTCGCAGCTCGGTCATGTTCCAGCCCACTTTTTCCGCAAGGCAACGCTAAAAAACTCTGAACGTTTTGGAACAGAAGAGTTGGCGCGTATCGAGGGTGAAATGTTAGAAGCGCGTGAGAAGTCAGCCAGTCTTGAATATGAAATCTTTATGCGTATCCGCGAGGAGGTTGGCAAGTATATCCAACGCCTGCAAGCCCTAGCCCAAGGAATTGCTACTGTCGATGTTTTACAAGGTTTGGCAGTAGTAGCAGAAAATCAGCACTTGATTCGACCAGAATTTACACAAGATTCACGAATTGATATTCAAAAAGGTCGTCACGCTGTTGTTGAAAAGGTCATGGGAGCCCAGACTTATATTCCGAACAGCATCCAAATGGATGAAGCTACCAGTATCCAGCTGATTACAGGGCCTAACATGAGCGGGAAGTCAACTTATATTCGTCAGTTGGCAATAACAGCAGTTATGGCCCAGATGGGATCTTACGTCCCTGCAGAAAGTGCTCACCTGCCAATCTTTGATGCAATTTTTACCCGTATCGGTGCAGCGGATGACTTGGTTTCAGGTCAATCCACCTTTATGGTCGAGATGATGGAGGCCAATAATGCCATTGCGCATGCTACTGAGAAATCCCTGATTCTCTTTGATGAGTTGGGGCGTGGAACTGCAACCTATGATGGTATGGCCCTGGCTCAGTCTATCATCGAGTACATCCATGAGCATATTGGTGCCAAGACTCTTTTTGCAACTCACTACCATGAATTGACCAGTCTGGAATCTGATCTTGAGCATCTGGTCAATGTTCATGTGGCTACGCTAGAACAAAATGGACAGGTTACCTTCCTTCATAAGATAGAACCAGGACCAGCTGACAAATCATACGGGATTCATGTAGCCAAGATTGCTGGACTACCAGAAGACTTGCTAAAAAGGGCTGATACTATTTTAACTCAGCTAGAGAGCCAAGGCCAGAAGAATCCTTCTATTCAAAGAAACACAGTCAATGAGCAAATGTCTCTCTTTGATGAAAAAGAAGAAAATCCTATCCTAGCAGAGTTGGCCCAACTAGATGTTTACAATATGACACCGATGCAAGCTATGAACCTCTTGTTAGAATGGAAACAAAAATTATAAGTCAAAAACCCACTCACAAGACTGAGTGGGTTTTTAGGTCTTATTTTTTCTGAGCCAATAATTGGTTGATATGGGCAACCTTCTTTGATTCTATCTTGTAGAGAATCGTCCAAATAATGAGGTAGACAATTGCAAACTCTGGAATGAGTTGGAGGAGGAAAACCCAGTTTAATGGGAACCATCCTGCTAGAATTGCTAAAGGTACAAAGCCTAAAAGCATAAGGAAGAAGTGAGTGACAGTCGCACGAAGAAGGCTCCAGTCTTGAGCGAATAGACGGCTACCAAAACTAAAGAGGACTCCGATAGCTGCCCAGATAATCGTAGAGTAGAGCAAGACTAGAGAACCATGGACTTGATGCTCTCTCATGAATTGACCAACGGGGGATTCATAGCTTAGAGGTGCGTAGTAACTTGGCGAATAGATAAAAGAAAAGATAATGGATAGGATGAGACCGATGAGGATACCGGTTGTGGCATCGTGAAATACTTGTTTTTTCATAGTTCTAATTTCTCCTTAATAGCTTTTAGATAGCGGCGAGATGAGTAGGTGAAACTGTCGTTTTTGAGATAGATTTCAATCAAGCCGTTAGAGGTTAATTTGAGGTGACTGATAGAGTCAATGTTAATAATTTCTGACTGGGAAATTTGGATAAAGGAAGCAGGCAAAATGTCAACTGCTTGGTAGAGACGAATGTCGAGTGCATAGGTTTGGCTATCTGTTTCGGCCAGAACCTTCCGATTTTCAATGTAGATACGCTGAATCTTGCTAATCTGAATCAGGTAAACCTGATCTTGAAATTTTCCTTTGATGGTTTCATTTTGATCCAGGGATTGGACAAAGTCTTGGACTTTTTGAACTCGAGTGGACAAGGTTGGCGCTTCGATGATAATTTGTTCTTCAGTATGTTGTGCATCAATGTCAAGTCTGACTTTCATAATTTCTCCTTTCTTTATAAAATTGTAATAGAGATCTCTTGCTTACAAATCTATTAAACACCATTTTTTAGACAATTACAAGGTGATTTGTCTATGTGGTCGATTGGAGAACCTATCTGGTAGGTGAGCGTTTTCAGATAGATTTATGATCCAAGAAGTCAAAAAATAAGAAGAAATATATTGACAAAAATAGAAAAAACGTGGTACAATAATAGACGGTACTTTTTACTTTTGGTCTCTCAAGAGTGTACAGGGACGTGCTGACAAATGTTGCAAAAGTACACACAGATGATAGCTGTCACCAAGTGTATCATCACCAAAAATAAAAAAACACAGGAGAATGTAGATGCCTACAATTAACCAATTGGTTCGCAAACCGCGTAAATCAAAAGTAGAAAAATCTAAATCACCAGCTTTGAACGTTGGTTACAACAGTCATAAAAAAGTTCAAACAAACGTTTCTTCACCACAAAAACGTGGTGTTGCAACTCGTGTTGGAACTATGACACCTAAAAAACCTAACTCTGCCCTTCGTAAATTTGCTCGTGTACGTTTGAGCAACCTTATCGAAGTTACTGCCTACATCCCAGGTATCGGACACAACTTGCAAGAACACAGCGTGGTGCTTCTTCGCGGTGGACGTGTAAAAGACCTTCCAGGGGTACGTTACCATATCGTCCGTGGTGCACTTGATACTGCAGGTGTTAACGATCGTAAACAAGGCCGTTCTAAATACGGTACTAAACGTCCGAAAAAAGCATAAGGAAAGGGGATAAAGAGAAATGAGTCGTAAAAATAGAGCTCCAAAACGTGACGTATTGCCAGATCCGCTTTACAATTCACAATTAGTTACTCGTCTTATCAACCGCGTTATGCTTGACGGTAAACGTGGTACAGCTGCTTCAATCGTTTACGGTGCTTTTGAACAAATCAAAGAAGTTACTGGTAACGATGCACTTGAAGTATTTGAAACAGCTATGGAAAACATCATGCCTGTACTTGAAGTACGTGCACGTCGTGTTGGTGGTTCTAACTACCAAGTCCCAGTTGAAGTTCGTCCAGAACGTCGTACAACACTTGGACTTCGTTGGTTGGTAACAATCGCTCGCCTTCGTGGTGAACACACAATGCAAGACCGTCTTGCAAAAGAAATCTTGGATGCTGCTAACAACACTGGTGCAGCAGTTAAGAAACGTGAAGACACTCACCGTATGGCTGAAGCTAACCGTGCCTTCGCACACTTCCGTTGGTAATATAGGATGCGAAAGCGTTAAGAAAGTCCCAGAGAAAATAGGGAATCGAAGCAGGTTGCGATTGCAACCAATGAGATTCATCTTTTTCTCCAGACTTTTAGCTTGAGCTCAACTAGATCATGATGCTAGGAACGGTAAGGATGCACAGTGAAAATAGGAAACTGACGCAGTATTCGATGAATACAAGGAAGTTTATCTTTTTCACCCCGCATCCCGTTCTGGCTCAAATCGGCTAACTAACTTTAGTCCGAGTTCAACTCAACTTACCATCTAGTAAGTCGAAACCAACAATAGCATGAAAACATTGAGAACGGGTGGGTCCTGCCTATCCGTTTTTATTGAAATCGTGTTATAATAGAATAGAAATCAAAAATAAATAGGAGAAACAAACCTCATGGCACGCGAATTTTCACTTGAAAAAACTCGTAATATCGGTATCATGGCTCACGTCGATGCTGGTAAAACAACAACAACTGAGCGTATTCTTTACTACACTGGTAAAATCCACAAAATCGGTGAAACTCACGAAGGTGCGTCACAAATGGACTGGATGGAGCAAGAGCAAGAGCGTGGTATCACTATCACATCTGCTGCAACAACAGCTCAATGGAACAATCACCGCGTAAACATCATCGACACACCAGGACACGTGGACTTCACTATCGAAGTACAACGTTCTCTTCGTGTATTGGATGGTGCGGTTACCGTTCTTGACTCACAATCAGGTGTTGAGCCTCAAACTGAAACAGTTTGGCGTCAAGCAACTGAGTACGGAGTTCCACGTATCGTATTTGCCAACAAAATGGATAAAATCGGTGCTGACTTCCTTTACTCAGTAAGCACACTTCACGATCGTCTTCAAGCAAATGCTCACCCAATTCAATTGCCAATCGGTTCAGAAGATGACTTCCGTGGAATCATCGACTTGATCAAGATGAAAGCTGAAATCTATACTAACGACCTTGGTACAGATATCCTTGAAGAAGACATTCCAGCTGAATACCTTGACCAAGCTCAAGAGTACCGTGAAAAATTGATCGAAGCAGTTGCTGAAACTGACGAAGAATTGATGATGAAATACCTCGAAGGTGAAGAAATCACTAACGAAGAATTGAAAGCTGGTATCCGTAAAGCGACTATCAACGTTGAATTCTTCCCAGTATTGTGTGGTTCTGCCTTCAAGAACAAAGGTGTTCAATTGATGCTTGATGCGGTTATCGACTACCTTCCAAGCCCACTTGACATCCCTGCGATCAAAGGTATCAACCCAGATACTGAAGAAGAAGAAACTCGTCCAGCATCTGACGAAGAGCCATTTGCAGCTCTTGCCTTCAAGATCATGACTGACCCATTCGTAGGTCGTTTGACATTCTTCCGTGTATACTCAGGTGTTCTTCAATCAGGTTCATACGTATTGAACACTTCTAAAGGTAAACGTGAACGTATCGGACGTATCCTTCAAATGCACGCTAACAGCCGTCAAGAAATCGACACTGTTTACTCAGGTGATATCGCTGCTGCCGTTGGTTTGAAAGACACTACAACTGGTGACTCATTGACAGATGAAAAAGCTAAAATCATCCTTGAGTCAATCAACGTTCCAGAACCAGTTATCCAATTGATGGTTGAACCAAAATCTAAAGCAGACCAAGACAAGATGGGTATCGCCCTTCAAAAATTGGCTGAAGAAGATCCAACATTCCGCGTTGAAACTAACGTTGAAACTGGTGAAACAGTTATCTCTGGTATGGGTGAGCTTCACCTTGACGTCCTTGTTGACCGTATGCGTCGTGAGTTCAAAGTTGAAGCGAACGTAGGTGCTCCTCAAGTATCATACCGTGAAACATTCCGCGCTTCTACTCAAGCACGTGGATTCTTCAAACGTCAGTCTGGTGGTAAAGGTCAATTCGGTGATGTATGGATTGAATTTACTCCAAACGAAGAAGGAAAAGGATTCGAATTCGAAAACGCAATCGTCGGTGGTGTGGTTCCTCGTGAATTCATCCCAGCGGTTGAAAAAGGTTTGGTAGAATCTATGGCTAACGGTGTTCTTGCAGGTTACCCAATGGTTGACGTTAAAGCTAAGCTTTACGATGGTTCATACCACGATGTCGACTCATCTGAAACAGCCTTCAAGATCGCTGCATCTCTTGCACTTAAAGAAGCTGCTAAGACTGCACAACCAGCTATCCTTGAACCAATGATGCTTGTAACAATCACTGTTCCAGAAGAAAACCTTGGTGATGTTATGGGTCACGTAACTGCTCGTCGTGGACGTGTAGATGGTATGGAAGCACACGGTAACAGCCAAATCGTTCGTGCTTACGTTCCACTTGCTGAAATGTTTGGTTACGCAACAGTTCTTCGTTCTGCATCACAAGGACGTGGTACATTTATGATGGTATTCGACCACTACGAAGATGTACCTAAGTCAGTACAAGAAGAAATCATTAAGAAAAACAAGGGTGAAGACTAATACGTCGTCACTCTACGAGGAAGTCACTTAGTGGCTTCCTTTTTCTGTTTGGTAGAAATAGGTAAAAGTGCCTCAAATATGGTAAAATAGAAGGAGTATATTGTGAGGAAAATGGATGTCAACCACTTTTGAAATTTTAATGAATCAGTTGGGAATCCCCGCTGAAGTGAGAAATCATGAAGCCTTTAGTCAGGCTGAAATAGAACAAGTTATTGTTCACAAACGAAGCAAGGTTTGGGAATTCCGTTTTGTCTTTGAGAATATTTTACCTTTTGAGCTCTTTCTTGAGTTAAAAAGAGGCTTGAAGGAAGAATTTTCAAAAACAGGAAATCAGGCTAGTTTTGAGATAAAAACGAGAAATCAGGAATTTTCTAGAGAACTTTTACAAGCCTACTATCGAGAGGCTTTTTCGGAAGGTCCTTGTGCTAGTCAAGGTTTTCGTTCTATATATCAGGATTTTCAGGTTCGCTTTGAAAATGACCAGTTAATCATTGAAGCTTCAGAAGCGGCAGATACAGAGCATTTTAGAAAAAATCATCTGCCAAATCTTAGTAAACAGTTGGAACACTTTGGTTTTCCTAAACTTTCCTGCAGTTTAGAAAAAAATGAAGATCTCACAAGGGAAGAACAAGAAGCCTTTCAGACGGAAAATCAAATGATTATTCAAGCAGCCAATGAAGAAACTCTTCGGGCTATGGAACAGTTAGAACAGATGGCCCCGCCTCCTCCAGTTGAGGACAAACCTGTTTTTGATTTTCAAGCCAAGAAGGCAGCTGCTAAGCCTAAACTTGATAAGGCAGAGATTACTCCTATGATCGAGGTCAATACCGAAGAAAATAGATTGGTTTTTGAAGGAGTTGTCTTTGATGTTGAGCATAAGGTGACTAGAACGGGTCGTGTCTTGATTAACTTCAAGATGACGGACTATACTTCTAGTTTCTCTATGCAAAAATGGGTCAAGAATGAAGAAGAAGCCCAAAAATTTGACATGATCAAGAAAAACTCTTGGCTCCGTGTTCGTGGAAATGTTGAAGTCAATAATTTCACGCGAGATTTGACCATGAATGTGCAAGATGTCCAGGAAGTCGTCCACTATGAACGGAAAGACTTGATGCCAGAGGGAGAACGTCGTGTTGAGTTCCATGCGCACACCAATATGTCGATCATGGATGCTCTGCCTGAAGTAGAAGAAATCGTTGCGACAGCTGCTAAATGGGGACACAAGGCGGTAGCAATTACGGACCATGGGAATGTTCAGTCCTTCCCTCATGGCTATAAGGCCGCTAAGAAAGCTGGTATCCAGCTGATCTATGGGATGGAAGCCAATATCGTTGAAGACCGTGTACCTATCGCCTATAACGAAGTTGAGATGGATTTGTCTGAAGCAACCTATGTGGTCTTTGACGTAGAAACAACAGGTCTATCGGCTATCTATAATGACTTGATTCAGGTGGCGGCTTCCAAGATGTATAAGGGCAATATCATTGCTGAATTTGATGAATTTATCAATCCAGGGCATCCCTTGTCAGCCTTTACTACGGAATTGACTGGAATTACGGATGACCATGTAAAAAATGCCAAACCCTTGGTTCAAGTTCTGAAAGAATTCCAAGAATTCTGTAAAGATACAGTTCTTGTCGCCCATAATGCAAGCTTTGACGTTGGCTTTATGAATGCCAATTATGAACGTCACGGTCTGCCAAAAATTACTCAACCTGTCATCGATACGCTAGAGTTCGCAAGAAATCTCTATCCTGAATACAAGCGCCACGGTCTTGGACCCTTGACCAAGCGTTTTGGAGTTGCCCTAGAACACCACCACATGGCCAACTATGACGCGGAAGCAACTGGCCGTCTGCTTTTCATCTTTATCAAGGAAGTAGCAGAAAAGCATGGTGTGACAGATTTGGCTAGATTGAACCTTGATTTAATAAGTCCGGATTCGTATAAAAAAGCTCGAGTCAAGCATGCGACCATCTATGTGAAAAATCAGGTGGGCTTAAAAAATATCTTTAAACTGGTGTCTCTTTCAAATACCCAGTATTTTGAAGGAGTTCCACGGATTCCACGTACGGTACTAGATGCCCATCGAGAAGGTTTGATCTTAGGTTCAGCCTGTACGGAAGGGGAAGTCTTTGATGCAGTCGTGTCACAAGGGGTAGATGCGGCAATCGAAGTAGCTAAATACTATGACTTTATCGAGGTCATGCCTCCGGCTATCTACGCCCCTCTGATTGCCAAAGAGCAGGTCAAGGACATGGAGGAACTCCAAACCATCATCAAGAGCTTAATTGATGTCGGAGACCGTCTCGGTAAGCCCGTTCTTGCGACAGGAAATGTCCACTATATCGAACCTGAGGATGAAATTTATCGAGAAATCATCGTCCGCAGTCTAGGTCAGGGAGCCATGATTAACCGAACGATCGGTCATGGAGAAGCTGCCCAACCAGCTCCACTACCCAAGGCGCATTTTAGAACAACCAATGAAATGTTGGATGAATTTGCCTTTCTAGGAGAAGATTTGGCTCGTAAGATTGTCATTGAAAATACCAATGCCTTGGCAGAAATCTTTGAGCCTGTTGAGGTCGTTAAAGGTGACTTGTATACACCTTTCATTGACCAAGCCGAAGAAACAGTTGCTGAGCTAACCTATAAGAAAGCCTTTGAAATCTATGGAAATCCACTGCCAGATATCGTTGATCTACGGATTGAAAAGGAACTAACCTCTATCTTGGGGAATGGATTTGCCGTGATTTATCTAGCTTCGCAAATGCTAGTGCACCGTTCCAACGAACGAGGCTACTTGGTTGGTTCTCGTGGGTCTGTTGGATCCAGTTTTGTTGCGACCATGATTGGGATTACCGAGGTCAACCCTCTCTCTCCTCACTATGTCTGTGGTCAGTGTCAGTACAGTGAGTTTATCACAGATGGTTCTTACGGTTCAGGGTTTGATATGCCCAATAAAGACTGTCCAAACTGTGGCCACAAGCTCAGCAAAAATGGACAGGATATTCCTTTCGAGACCTTCCTTGGTTTTGACGGAGATAAGGTACCCGATATCGATTTGAACTTCTCAGGGGAAGATCAACCGAGCGCCCACTTGGACGTCCGAGATATCTTTGGAGAAGAATATGCTTTCCGCGCCGGAACGGTAGGTACGGTAGCTGCTAAAACAGCCTATGGATTTGTCAAAGGTTACGAGCGTGACTATGGCAAATTCTACCGTGAGGCTGAAGTGGAGCGCCTTGCTCAAGGAGCTGCCGGTGTCAAACGGACGACTGGTCAGCACCCAGGGGGGATCGTTGTTATCCCTAACTATATGGATGTCTATGACTTTACTCCAGTGCAATATCCTGCCGATGATGTCACTGCCGAGTGGCAAACGACTCACTTTAACTTCCACGATATCGATGAGAACGTCCTCAAGCTCGATGTACTGGGACATGATGATCCGACCATGATTCGGAAACTGCAGGACTTGTCAGGTATTGATCCAAATGATATCCCAATGGATGATCCGGGTGTCATGGCCCTCTTTTCAGGAACAGATATCCTAGGAGTGACGCCTGAGCAAATCGGAACTTCTACAGGTATGCTTGGTATTCCAGAGTTTGGAACCAACTTTGTTCGAGGAATGGTTGATGAAACCCATCCGACCACCTTTGCCGAGTTGCTCCAGCTTTCTGGTTTGTCTCACGGTACCGACGTATGGTTGGGAAATGCCCAAGACTTGATCAAGGCTGGAATTGCGGACCTATCAACCGTTATCGGGTGTCGGGATGACATCATGGTTTACCTCATGCACGCTGGTCTAGATCCTAAGATGGCCTTTACCATCATGGAGCGCGTGCGTAAGGGATTGTGGCTCAAAATATCAGAAGAAGAACGCAATGGTTATATCGAAGCCATGAAGGCCAATAATGTACCTGAGTGGTATATCGAATCTTGTGGGAAAATCAAGTACATGTTCCCTAAAGCCCACGCAGCAGCCTACGTTATGATGGCCCTTCGTGTGGCCTACTTCAAGGTTCACCATCCGATTTATTATTACTGTGCTTACTTCTCCATCCGTGCTAAGGCCTTTGATATCAAGACCATGGGTGCAGGTTTGGATGCCATTAAACGCAAGATGCAAGAAATTGCTGAAAAGCGCAAGAACAATGAAGCTTCCAACGTAGAAATTGACCTTTACACCACACTTGAAATCGTCAATGAGATGTGGGAACGTGGTTTCAAATTTGGGAAGTTGGACCTCTATCGTAGTGATGCGACGGAATTCCTCATAGATGGAGACACCCTCATCCCACCGTTTGTCGCTATGGATGGTCTGGGAGAGAACGTTGCCAAGCAACTGGTGCGTGCGCGCCAAGAAGGAGAATTCCTCTCTAAAACAGAACTACGCAAGCGTGGTGGACTCTCATCAACCTTGGTTGAAAAGATGGATGAAATGGGCATTCTCGGCAATATGCCAGAGGACAATCAGTTGAGTTTGTTTGATGATTTGTTTTAATAGTATGAAATGTCTTGTGTAGGTTTGAGGTTGGTTATTGATGCTAAAGAAAAAAAGAGCAACACCCTGGAAATCAGGGAAAGTTATTTCCATATGCTTACGAAATGGTGTTTATGTCTTAGCGCAAATGGTGAGAGAACCCTATCTAGTATTTTTTAACCATTTTAACGAGGAAAATAACTGGAAGGGTGTGACCTTGAAAGAGGAGGATATCCTCTTTTGTAAGGCTGTTACTCGCCAGTTTCTACGCTATAGTCCTGTAACGATTGTTAAAGATCTTGAGCCCTTATTAGATTATGGATTACCCAAAGAATGGATCTATAGTCATATTGGAGGTCATCCTATTACTGTTTCGGTAAAGGGGAGGGAGCGCCAAGTAGCTGGTTTTGGTCGACGCTGTTCTTTAGTTCTAGCGGATAAGGACAGTGGTCAACCGGAGGATAATCCACTTATGGGCCTTTTCCAAGCTTATATCATACCAGATATCAAAGAACAGGATTGGGAACGAGTAGGTCAGGCTGAACACATGTCCATTGAAGTATTTCCAACACTCAATGAGCGTCTCTACCTTTGCTATCTTTATGGGAAAAATATAAATCCAGAACAAGATATCTCTTTAGGAAAGCCCCTGCTTGATAACTATGAAACCTATGTAGATATCCTCACGAATAGCCCAGAGGCTCGACGTCTCTATCTAGGAGAGCATGGGGAATAAGAAAGGACATTTGATGAAACTAAGAATTTTTGCGGAAGACAAGCCAGCTGAGAAGGTGTTTGAGTATCAATTGGACCTTGCTGATCAGACAATTCTTCTATCGACAGCACTTTTGTCTAGTGCTATTGCTTTGGCAGGATTATTTTCTGCTTTAAAAGAAAAATAAAAATAGAAAAGAGAAAACAAAATGGTTTTACCAAATTTTAAAGAAAATCTAGAAAAATATGCTAAGTTGTTGGTTGCTAACGGAGTGAACGTGCAACCTGGTCACACTCTGGCTCTCTCTATCGATGTGGAACAACGCGAGTTGGCGCATTTAATTGTTAAAGAGGCTTATGCACTTGGTGCACACGAAGTTATCGTTCAATGGGCAGATGACTTTGTAAACCGTGAGAAATTCCTTCACGCGCCAATGGAGCGTTTGGACAATGTACCAGAATACAAAATTGCTGAGATGAATTACCTTCTTGAAAACAAAGCAAGTCGTCTCGGTGTTCGTTCTTCTGACCCAGGTGCCTTGAACGGAGTTGATGCAGAAAAACTTTCAGCTTCTGCCAAAGCTATGGGAATTGCCATGAAACCAATGCGTATCGCAACGCAATCCAACAAGGTTAGCTGGACTGTAGCTGCTGCAGCTGGACTAGAGTGGGCTAAGAAAGTCTTTCCAAATGCTGCGAGTGACGAAGAAGCAGTAGACCTCCTTTGGGATCAAATCTTCAAGACTTGCCGTGTCTACGAAGAAGATCCAGTTAAGGCTTGGGAAGAACATGCAGCTATTCTCAAGAGCAAGGCGGAAATGCTGAACAATGAACAATTCTCAGCCCTTCACTACACAGCGCCTGGAACTGATTTGACACTTGGCTTGCCTAAGAACCACGTTTGGGAATCAGCTGGAGCTATCAATGCCCAAGGTGAAGGTTTCTTACCAAATATGCCAACAGAAGAAGTGTTTACAGCTCCTGACTTCCGTCGTGCAGATGGTTATGTAACATCTACAAAACCTCTTAGCTACAATGGAAATATCATCGAAGGCATCAAGGTAACCTTTGAAAATGGTCAAATCGTTGATATCACAGCTGAAAAGGGTGATCAAGTTATGAAGGACCTTGTCTTTAAGAATGCTGGTGCGCGTGCCTTGGGTGAATGTGCCTTGGTACCAGATCCAAGCCCAATTTCACAGTCAGGTATTACTTTCTTTAATACTCTTTTTGATGAAAATGCTTCTAACCACTTGGCTATCGGTGCAGCCTATGCAACCAGTGTTGTTGGTGGAGCAGAGATGAGCGAAGAAGAACTTGAAGCTGCAGGACTTAACCGTTCAGATGTTCACGTTGACTTTATGATTGGTTCTAACCAAATGGATATCGATGGTATCCGTGAGGATGGAACACGCGTACCACTCTTCCGCAATGGAGATTGGGCAATTTAAGGAGAAACTATGATTGGAAGTATGTTTGTCGGTCTTTTGATCGGACTATTAGCAGGAGCTATCACCAATCGTGGAGAACGGATGGGATGCTTCGGGAAAATGTTTCTCGGCTGGATTGGTGCCTTTTTAGGACAATTACTCTTTGGTGCTTGGGGGCCAAGCCTAAACGGTACAGCCATTATCCCATCAGTTTTAGGAGCCATGATTTTGTTAGCCATCTTCTGGGAAAGAGGAAGCTAAGTTTCGATTTGAAAGCTTATTTAACTATAAAGATAAAAAGAGGTTGGAACTGTTCCGACCTCTTTTAAGATTCACAAAGGATAATGGGACTTGCAGTGACTGGTTCTTTTTATATTGCGTCAAGTATGGTACAATAAAAATATGAGAATTCAACAATTACACTATATTATCAAAATCGTAGAGACTGGTTCCATGAATGAGGCTGCCAAGCAACTTTTCATTACTCAGCCTTCTCTATCAAATGCCGTTCGTGATTTAGAAAATGAGATGGGAATTGAGATTTTTATCCGAAATCCTAAAGGAATCACCCTCACACGTGATGGGATGGAATTTTTGTCCTATGCCCGTCAGGTTGTCGAACAAACGCAACTTTTAGAAGAACGCTATAAGAACCCAATCGCTCATCGCGAGCTTTTTAGTGTGTCTTCGCAGCACTATGCCTTCGTGGTCAACGCCTTTGTTTCCTTGCTCAAGAAAAGCGATATGGAAAAGTATGAGCTTTTTTTGCGTGAAACCAGAACCTGGGAAATCATTGACGACGTCAAGAACTTCCGAAGTGAAGTCGGAGTCCTCTTTTTAAATAGCTATAACCGGGACGTTCTTTCGAAGATGTTGGACGACAACCATCTCGTTGCCCACCATCTATTTACAGCCCAACCCCATATCTTTGTCAGCAAGACCAACCCTCTTGCTAAAAGAGACAAGGTGCAGTTGGCAGACCTAGAAGACTTCCCATATTTGAGCTATGACCAAGGTACCCATAATTCCTTCTATTTCTCAGAGGAGATTTTGTCTCAGGAACACCACAAGAAATCCATCGTTGTTAGTGACCGTGCGACCTTGTTCAATCTCTTGATTGGTTTGGACGGCTATACCATCGCGACGGGTATCCTCAATAGTAATCTTAATGGAGACAATATCGTTTCGATTCCGCTTGATATTGATGATCCCATTGAACTGGTTTATATCCAGCATGAGAAAACTAGCTTGTCTAAGATGGGTGAACGCTTCATCGAGTACCTACTTGAAGAAGTTCGCTTTGATAAGTAATTTGAATAAATGAGAAGAGAAAAGAAGAATGACGACATTAAATACAAATGATTTTGATTTTCACTTGCCTGAGGAGTTGATTGCACAAACACCTCTTGAAAAGCGCGATGCCTCTAAACTCTTGATGGTCAATCGCCAGACTGGAGAATTTCAAGATCGCCACTTTCACTCCATTATCGAAATGCTAGAGCCAGGTGATGCCCTGGTTATGAATGACACCCGCGTACTACCAGCGCGACTTCATGGTCAAAAAGAAGAAACAGGGGGCCATGTTGAACTCTTGCTTTTGAAAAATACAGCAGGAGACGAATGGGAAGTCTTGGCAAAACCTGCCAAACGTCTCAAGGTCGGCACCCGTGTTATTTTTGGTGATGGTCGACTTAGCGCAGTTGTGACCGAGGAATTAACCCATGGTGGCCGTATTGTCCGTTTTGAGTATGAAGGAATTTTTCTAGAAGTGCTTGAAAGTCTGGGAGAAATGCCTTTGCCTCCATATATCCACGAAAAATTGGATGATCGTGAACGTTACCAGACCGTCTATGCCAAGGAGAGTGGCTCAGCCGCTGCTCCGACTGCAGGCCTTCATTTTACAAAAGAACTACTAGAAGAGATCCAGCAGAAAGGAGTTAACCTAGTCTACTTGACCTTGCACGTTGGTCTTGGAACCTTTAGACCAGTTTCAGTCGACAATCTAGATGAACACGAAATGCACTCAGAGTTTTACCAATTATCTGAGGAAGCCGCTTCAACCTTGCGTCAGGTCAAGGAAAATGGTGGCCGTGTCATTGCTGTAGGAACAACCTCTATCCGTACGCTAGAGACTATCGGAAGTAAGTTTGATGGGCAAATCCAGGCCGATTCTGGCTGGACCAATATCTTTATCAAACCGGGCTATGACTGGAAAGTGGTGGATGCTTTTTCTACTAATTTCCACTTACCTAAGTCTACCTTGGTCATGCTTGTTTCTGCCTTTGCAGGCCGTGAATTGGTCCTCGAAGCCTACCAGCATGCTATCGACAAAAAATACCGTTTCTTTAGTTTTGGCGATGCCATGTTTATCTACTAAAAAACGAGCAAATCAAAACTAGAAATAAAAGGGCTAATTCCTGATTGGATTAGCCTTTTTTGATATCAGATAGCTATTGAATTAATGCTAAATAAATGATACACTGAAGACTACGAAACAGCCGTCAAAAATCTATGCAAAATCTGACGAGCTACTTTTATCTGTATCTATTTCAAAGGAGATTTTTATGAAAAACAAAACATTGCGCTATACGAGCCTATCAGTCCTGACCTTGTTGGCTGCCTTGACCTTGGCTGCCTGTGGTGGAAAGACTGACAAGAACACTTCAGCTTCAAACCAAAAGGAAACAACAAGCAAGGTGACTACAGAGTCCGCAAGTAAAACTGAAGCAGGCCAAAAAGAGGGGCAGAAGTCAGAAACAAATAGTACGATAGAAGCTACAACCACTCAAGCAGAACAAACGGAAGATAAGCAAAAATCACAAGAGGCTTACGCTAAATTTGTAGGAACTTGGGAAAACTACGCGGGAACAACTGCAACAGTCACAGCAGATGGGATTGTAACAATCCAAAGTGCAAATGGAACCTTTAAATACGAGATGGGGCAAGTAGAGGAAAAAGATGGCTACTACTCAACAGGTATTCATCTTGTCGGTGGTGGACAAGGGGCACGACTGATCTTTACCCCAGCTGGAGTCCAAAATGAAGTGACAGGTACAGATGGCAGTCAAGATGTCTTGTCTATCGGTCAATCTGTAAGCGACAAAGATAACCAGTTTTACCGCAACTAAGAACATCAATCAGAAGTAAGGGTGATGAAATGTCCTTGCTTTCTAACCAATTTAAAAAGGAGTATAAAATGAGTATGACTTTTGTTGTTTTCTTTATCATCTTTATGTTACTAATCTTTGTTTTTGTAGCAGGGATTGTTTATTGGGCTATTAGCCACGCCAATAAAAATAACAATGAATATCTAGCCTTTGCAACTGCGCACGGATATCAATTTGACCAAGCTCAAGGTAGAGACAACTATAGGGATTACTCAAGCAGAACGATATCTAGTACGCTCACTATAACTCCTACCCAAAGTCCCTATGTAGAAAAATATGCCAATTTTAGCTATTATCCTTTTGGGTGTGGACATGAGAGAAAAGTTGCCTATGTCATCTCTGGTAACTACAAGGGGAAACAATTTCGGGCTTTCACTTATCATTTTAGAGGCAATACAATTGAGGGGACAGGAACAGGTGGTGTCTTTAATGTTGTTATGATTGAATACCCAAATACACCAAAAGGTCAGCTTTCAGAGCAAGTTTTCTACGAAAATGGATTTTTTTGTGAATATCAACATGGAAACCTAAACGTGGAAACCATTCATGATCGAGTGAACCAACTAGGAAATATTGCTCAAGGTTTATAATTCTTTCATTTTTTATCTCTCTTTGGGAAAAAATCTATCAATTGTGTCATAAAATTTGAGGAGTAAATGAAGAAAAAATCTCTTTTTCAGGGAAGTTTTAAGAAAAACAGTTGGTTAGAGGAGAAAGATAAGTATGTTTTTTAGGAAAGTGATTTATATAGGGGAAAGTGATGGTCAGGCTATTTATGTCCATGTCGATGAGCCACGAAATCCTCTAGCAGCTCCTAAAAGTAAATTTTTAGATACTGAGGCATCTCGTGGAAATCGAAAACACATTGTCTGGTTGATTTGTGGCCTTTTAGCATTCAGTAGCATCATGCAGCTTTTTCCGGCAACACGCTTTTTTACGGGTGTCTATAGCTATGGAACTCTGATTTATTTTCTGCTAATTTGGTTACTGGAAGCCATTTTGCTATTGGTGATCGTGGAGCGAGCACTCTACAAAAATGTTGCCTTAGCGCAACCTACCAGCAAGGAAAACTTCAGAAGAGCCGTCAATACAATCTCTTTTGGAAAAATTTTTCAGATAAGAAGGTTACCCTTGGCAAGAAGCTAATTGCTTGGATTTTCACAGTCTTTATGGCTATCATGGGCTTGGTGGGTCCGATTTCTGTCCTCTCCATGCTCGTTTTGAAGATGATGGGAACACCAATCGGCAGTGAGGTGTTTCCTTTAAGCCTGATGGGGATTTTGCCAGCTGTCGCAGTTCTATTGCTGTGGCAAAATAATATGATTCGATGGCTGAAGGCAGTTGAACGGTACAGAAATAGTCGAGTTAAGAAGTAAATATAACAAAGGAAATAGAAAGAGGTCAATATGTTTTTTCTTAGACGCCGTCTGGAATACAAAGAATATCTGGGGATTAGCGACCGCGAATGGTACAGCAAACGCTATTATAAGAAGTTGATCAAAAGCAGTCAACTAGAAGAGGAGTAGTGGGATATGAACCGTCAGTCAGAAGCATTAAATAAGGAATATTTTCAAGCGCTGGGTTCCACGAGAGCTTCTGTTAGAATGTTGAGTTTGGCCTGGGCTGGTTTGTTTGTATTGAGTATCGACCTGACTCATGTATACTTTTTTATCAAGGAGCAGTTCACAGTAGATCCCTTTTCGAATGTCCCTTTTCTTTTTCTATGTCTCCTTCTATTGCTCATGCTGGGCTGTCAGATTATGTCATTCAGCAAGACATTCATCTATAAACATCAACTCTTTAGTACTGCGATGCTCTTTGTACTAATCAATGGGATTCATCTTTCATTGGTTTTAATGGATTATATCCTCACTATTTTAACGAATGAGGTTCTAAAAAATTCGCTGATCTACTCGCTGATTTATTGGTTAAGTTCCATTGGTTTATTCATGGGGTTAATTGTTTATAATGCCAGTTGGTTAAAAAAGCAACTAAGAAAAGGATTTTCAGATAAACGAACAACTGCTAACTATATAGCCTTTTCAAGTGTTTACAGTAAACCATCCCTTTGGATTATTCTAGGAGTTACTTTGTTAGGCGGAGGATTGGCTAGTTTATCCGGTTATTATTTGCAAACATTTGGGATTGTGAGCAATATAGTGTTTATTTCAGCTTTTTCAAGATTAATCGTCGAAGTTGGTTATCTACTTTATCTAAGAAGTAAGGATAAGACCTATTGGGAAGAAGTACCTAAGGAAACCAAGAGTCAGTCCTTTTTGAAAACCATAGACCTTAAAAAGGCAAAGCACCGCTTGACTACAGAAGTTGTCTTATTTTTGACTCTAGCAGTGTCTTTAAAACTATTGAATATAGATGCTGAAAATAGCCCGATTTGGCTTATATGGACAATAAGAACTTTTGGTTATTCAATTCTTTTGGATACCACTATTAGTTTTATTTATTATCAGATTAAAAAGAAGAGATAGAGAGAAAGAAAAAGCAGAAAGCCTTCTTTGACTATTTAGAAAGAGGAGGTAAGAGTAATGTTAGATAAAATGAAACAGTTTAAGTGGTTGATAATAGTATCTTTTATCTTATTAGTTATTCCTTTGTATCTCGCTTATAAGAATTCTCAAGAATCCAGTACTCTAAAAACAGCTTTTGAAAAACAGGATAAAGTCGAAGTTCTTCATTATTTAATGGCCTCGGAAAAGTATGCATCTCAAATACGTAAAGCGGGCTACATTATTCCATCTGATGGTGCCATTCGTCTAGACGGAGTCATTTATCCACTTGAAATAGAAGGAGAAGTACATTTGAAAATCAGCCCTCCTCAGAAAGATACAAAAGATTTTCAGTTATTTTTCATTACACAAGTTAATGAAAAACAAACATATGTAGCTTTCGTGTTAGATAAAGAGCTTAATTTAATTTATTCTAACTATTCTCAGGATAACGACAGTGGAAAAAGAGAAGGAGTCTCTATCTCGCAATCCGAAGAAGATCGTTTGTTGAAAATTGTTCGAGGAGAGATTGATGGCTTCATGGAAAATATGTATCGGATCTTATATGCCTAAGTATAGATATAGGTACTGCTAAAAGTAAGCTCTTAAATACAGATGTTGCGCGTGGAAATCGAAAACACATTGTCTGGTTGATTCGATGGCTGAAGGCAGTTGAACGGTACAGAAATAGTCGAGTTAAGAAGGAAATATAACAAAGGAAATAGAAAGAGGTCAAGATGTTTTTTCTTAGACGCCGTCGTGTCTTTATCGGCGAATGTGATGGTCAAGCGGTCTATTATGACCAAAAGACGAGAGAGGCTTTAGCTGCTCCCAAGAGTGTCCTACTCAATACTGAAGGGGCTCGGAAGACCAACGCCTACATTCCTGAATTGGTGATTTTCTTCATGGCCGGTGGAACGGGTGGCTTTGGCTTCCTTGCGGCTATGAGTATCGGGGTCTATAACTGGACCAGTTTGACCTTTATCCTATTATTTTGGTTGGCTGAGTTTTTGTTTATGGTTGCTTTACTCGAACGAGCTCTATATAAAAATGTACGCAAGGCCCAGCCGACGACAGAAAAGATTTTTCATTATGCAGCTTCTCATAACCTGATGGTGGGGGAAGATAACTTTGATCCAGCTAAGTTGTCTACTAAAATCTTCCGAATTGTTCGTTTTCTAATAGTTGCCACTAATATCTATTTGCTATATATTTTTTATAATTACACTCAAAAGTTTGGTCAGGAGATTGAACTTGGTTATGAATTCTGGGTAGCTGGATTAGTAATCTTTGCACTCGTGTTAGTGTACAACCAAAACAATCCAGTTCGCTTTGTGAAGATTATGAGATTATATAGCCAAGGAAAAGTGCGATTTAAGAAAGAACAGGATGAAAGCGGAACGTAGCATATGCTAAATCGCTAACAACACAAAAAGCCCTACAACAGGGCTTTTTTTTATTGCTTTCTAATATAAGAAATCAATTCCGTAGTTTTCTTTTAGATAGGTCGCCAACTCGGCTTTTTCTTCCTCTCTAAATCGACAGAGGCTAAGGGCGAGCCGCAATATTAGAACACTTGTATCGATGATGACGTTTGACTTAGAAATATCTTCTAGCTGGGTCACCTCTCTCAGGTCAAAATCTAAATAGCAAGCCTTGCTGTTGACATGGTCGGGGTCACTGACATCCACTTCAACATACGATGCTCGCAACAATTCTTCTTTCGGAATGAAGATTTCCTTGGAAAAGAAGAGCCCAGGATAGACATAAATGCCTTCAAAGGTGAATTCAAAGGAGAGCCTACGACTAGAAAGTCTTTTGATGCCTGCAATCGTTGAATAGATAGCAGCGAAAAAGAGGATGGTTGGAACCACAGTGAGAAGACTAAGCTGGGAAAAGTCGATCAATCCATGCGCGAGGAAAAAGAAAAATTGAAAGAATACACCCGCTGCAAAGACTAGATAGCCGACACCGACAAATTTTGAATAATAGATTTTCATAAAACCTCCAAATATAGAATTGTACTCACTAACGCTTTTTCAGTAGAAGTCGTAAAGAACATGCAGAGTTAAAATTCTAGGTATTCCCATCATATCCTATGGAGCGAAGTTCTGTCAACCTTTTAGCAAGATGTAGCTCTTAGCTATTCTATGACCTAGTAAGTTGGTTTATGGTATACTAGGATAATAAAATTCCAAAATTTGAGGACTTGTTTTCATAAATAGAAAGAGGTCAATATGTTTTTTCTTGGACGCCGTCGTGTCTTTATCGGCGAATGCAATGGACAAGCTGTTTATTATGACCAAAAGACAGGAGAGGCTCTAGCTGCTCCAAAGAGTAGGTTGCTCAATACTGAAGGCGCTCGTAACACGAATTCCTTTATTCCTGACTTGGTAATTCTCTTACTAGCAGGTGGGCCTGCAATCTCGGGCTTCTTTTCCCTCAAGTTTATTGGTGTCTATAACTGGTTTAGTCTAGCTTGTATTTTTCTATTTTGGTTGATGCAGTTTTTCTCGTTGGTTGCTTTACTTGAACGAGCACTCTTGAAAATGTTCGCAAAGCACAGCCGACGACAGAGAAAGTCTTTTACTATGCCGCATCTCATAATTTGTTTGTGAAAAACCAGTTTGATCCTAGACAACTGTCTGCTTTACCTTTTCGATTTGCCCGCTTTGCAGTAAATATAGTGTCCATCTTTTATTTTTTGTATTTCTTGACTCTTCCTCTAAAATTTGGCCAACCGATTGATGAAGGCTATGGTTTGTGGTTAGCGGGCTTGTTATTCTTTTCAATTTTTCTTTTGTATAACCAAAACAATCCCGTTCGCTTTGTGAAAATTATGAGATTATACAGCCAAGGAAAAGTACGATTTAAGGAAGAAGTGGAAAATTGAGAAACTATCTTTTGGGATAGCCCCTAAATACTTAGATAAACAAAAAAGCCTTGATACAAGGCTTTTTCCTGTGCCATCCGTAGCACCTGTTATTAGAATGGTTTTGACCATATTAGTCCTCCAAGAAAGCAATGAGTTCTTTTGAAAACTCTTCTGCATATTGGAAAATCGAACCGTGACCAGCATGTGGATAGATGATGAGTTTACTATCTTTTATTTTCTCATGCATATCATAAGAATTTTCTGTTGGAACCTGCATATCCTTATCCCCGTTGACGATTAAGATTGGTTGGGTGATAAATCTTAGGTCGTCTTGAGAATCTTTCCCCCAACGTTTAATAGCTTTGAGTTGAGTCAAGAAACCAGGGACACTCATGTCTTTGTCCGCAAATTCCTTGGTTCGCATCCCCATTCGTCCGAGAACTTTCAAAGCTTCGATTTTTCCTTGCTCATCATGGTTATAGAAGATGTAGCGTCTAGGATCGATGCGTTCGAGTCCAGCTTTAAACATATAGTTAAATGTTTTCCCTGTGACCTTATCGACCTCTTTTCCACCTCGAGGTCCTGTTCCTGCCAAGATGAGACGGTTGATCAAATCAGGCTTGATTCGAACCATTTCTTGGGCAATCATGCCCCCCATAGAAAGGCCAAGGAGATTGATTTCATCGTAACTAAGGGCTTTTACAAAGGCAATTGTTTGCTCAGCCATTCCAGGAATGGTTGGCGCCACTTTGCCTTGGCTGGCTCCGATACCAGGAAGGTCGACCACAATCACATGGTGTTTTTCAGCAATCAAGTCCAAGAGTTTTGGATCCCAGTTGTCGAGGGTTGCTGCCAAATGGACCAGCATCAGAAGAGGTAATTTTGATTTGCCTTTGCTGAGTTCGCGATAGGCGATTTTGTTCCCGTCGACAGTGATGTATTGAGTTTTAGTTGTAAGATATGACATTGTCTTTTCCTTTTTATTTCTTAAAGCTGAGGACTGTTTTTCCACGTGAGCGACCATTAGCGACCTTGTCTAAGGCGCTATTCACTTCTTCAAATGGATAGACTGTATCGATAGATGGCTTGATTTCCAATTTGCTAAAGAGGTCAGCTACCTCTTGTAATTGAGCACCATTGCTTTCCACAAAGATAAAATGGTAGTGAACGCCGTATTTGTCAGCCATCTTATCAAATTTGTGACCGGCTAGTCCAAGTAAGATTTGTTTCCATTTTGGCAGGTTCATACGTTTGGAAAAGTCACCATTTGGCATAGCACGGAGGGAAACAAGCTGACCACCTTTTTTCATGATAGACATTTGTTTTTCAGTCTCAGTGCCACCAAGGGTATCAAGGACATAATCAACCTGGCTAACAGTTTTTGTATAATCCTCTGTTTTGTAATCGATAAAACGATCTGCTCCTAGGTTCAATACACGCTCAGCGCTATCTCCAGCCCCATTGGTAATGACCTTCAAACCTTTAGCCTTAGCAATCGGAATGGCCATCCCACCGACACCGCCTGTACCACCAGAGATAAAGATGGTCTTGCCAGCTTGAGCCCCCATGAGTTCTAAGGCTTGCATAATAGTCAAGGCAGTCAAAGGGACAGCAGCCGCTTCCTCGTCAGACAGATAGTCTGGAACCTTGGCTATAGCCTGACTATCGACAGCTACGTATTCTGCAAAGGCACCAATATGATCAAGTGGTAAACGCCCAAAAACTCGGTCTCCGACTTTGAGATTTTTGACTTGGCTACCGGTCTCTTCAATGATACCGACCACTTCATTTCCCGCAGTTTGTGGGAGTTTGTAAGGGACAATCATCTTGACTTCTCCTCGGGAAATCATGTTATCGAGAGGATTAACACCAGCAGCGGTGACTTTGACCAAAACTTCTTTGTCTGTGATACTTGGTTTTGCGATTTCTGTGATGTTAAGAGTGATATTGTTTTTGTTATAAGTAGTATGTTGCGCAGCTTTCATTGTCTTCTCTTTTCTATTTTTTGTTGTATCTAATAAAGATACAAGTCTAGTCTTTTTAAAACTGATCTGCATGCAAATCAGTTTCGTTTTTGTTTGGCTTCTTTATAAAGATTGTTAATGACATCTTCTAAGGTTTGCTGGGCTAGTTCCTTCTCAAGTTGAGCTTCAGCGCTAGCAAATAGTGGCGAAACGGCAGCTTGAATATGTTTCCCAACGGGACAATCCGGATTGCTATTTTGATGAACGGGAAATAAGCTGATGTGGCTGACTTCTTGTGTGGCAAAATAAATGTTAAGTAAGGTGATGTTCCTTGGGGGTTTACTAAGTTGGTAGCCCGTTTTTCCTTGATGAGACTGGATTAGTCCAGCATTTTTCAATAAGGCAATCACCTTACGAATATAACTAGCGTTGGTTCCGACGCTCTCAGCCAGAGCTTGTGAACTTAAGGTATCCTTGCTCTCACTAATCATAGTCAGGATATGTAAGGCTACTGAAAATTTCGTATCCATATAAACTCCTTTAGATAACTTGTATCTGACACAAGAACAAGTATAACACAAATAAAAAGAAAAGCAAAACTTTTGTTTTAAATTTTAAAATTTTTTTTGAAGAGTGTCATCAGATTAGAGATGTCTGGAAAGGCAGTTCATAAAAAATAGGGGATAAATATACTTTAGAACAACAAAAAAGCCTTGGTTATCAAGGCTTTTTCCTGTTGATTTAGATGCCCCCTGCAGGGCTCGAACCTGCGACCCATAGATTAAGAGTCTACTGCTCTACCAACTGAGCTAAGGAGGCAAACAAAAAAGCTGTATTGGTGCCGAAACTTCACGGTTTGTATTGAACCCGCGCAATTAAGCAGGTGGGCAACTCGCTCTAACTGAAGCTGTTTCCGTGTGAGACGGCCTACATGCTGTTAGAAGACTTTTGTTTCCCTAATAATACAAAAAATAGTCGGTCAACACTTAAGTGTGAGGTCGTACACCACAGCGTTTCTATGTTTATATAATACCACTTTTTCAAAAAAAATCAAGGGGTAAATGTAATTATTTGGAAAGGATTTCACAAATTTCGTAATTTATCAATGGTTTCCTTGCGCTGAGCTAGGGCTCGTTCGTATTTTCCGCTATCTTCTGGTGAGAAGTAGCTATGGTCGCGAATTTTTTCTGGCAAATAATCTTGCTTGGCCCAGTGACCAGGATAGTTATGGGGATAAAGATAATTTTGGGCGTTTCCCAATTCCTCGCTACCGCTATAATGGCCGTCCCGTAAATGACGTGGAATCGGCAGATGCCCCGATGTTTTAAGGGCAGCCAAGGCCTTATCTATAGCCACATAGGCTGAGTTGGACTTAGGTGAAAGCGCCAAATCAATGACGACATTGGCAATGAGGATGCGAGCTTCGGGGAAGCCGATTCTTTGTGCAGCATCCAAAGCAGTTACGGTATGGATCTGTGCATCGGGATTAGCCAAGCCGATATCTTCATAAGCAATCACCGTCAAACGGCGTGCCAAACTAGGAAGGTCACCTGCTTCAATCAAGCGGGCAGCGTAGTGGAGACTGGCATCCACATCAGAGCCACGGATGGATTTCTGGAGAGCAGAGAGAACGTCGTAATGTCCATCTCCATCCTTGTCCATAGTGATGTAGCTTCTCTGAAGACTATTTTCCATGATGTCAAGTGTGATATGACGGATGCCGTCATCCTTTGCTGGTGTGGAGAGAACTGCCAAATCAAGTGAGTTAAAGGCAGAGCGGAGGTCTCCGTTGGTAGATGTTGCGATAAAATCAAGGGCATCATCATCTAACTCAACAGGGAAATCAAAGCCTCGTTCAGGGTCAGTCAGGGCTATTTGAATGGCTCCTTTGACATCTTGGTTAGACAAGGGTTCCAACTCAAAAATCTGAACGCGACTGCGGATGGCTGGAGTGACAGAAAAGAAAGGATTTTCAGTCGTCGCCCCAATCATGATGACCAGTCCGCTTTCCAAGAGAGGCAAGAGGAAGTCTTGTTTAGTCTTGTCAAGACGATGAATCTCGTCTAGTAGCAGTACAAGACCACCTGAGAATTTAGCTTCTTCAGCGATTTCTTGGAGACGTTTTTTACTATCAACAGTGGCATTGAAGGTCCGAAAAGCATACTTGGTCGTTCCAGCGATGGCTGAGGCAATACTGGTCTTACCAATTCCTGGAGGTCCATAGAGAATCATGGATGATAGACGATTTGCCTCCACCATGCGGCGGATAATCTTGCCTGGTCCAACCAGATGCTCCTGACCGATGACCTGGTCGATGGTTTTGGGGCGCATACGAAGCGCGAGATTGTCTGGCATAGCAGTCCTTTCTAACATGGATTTTCTGATACTAATGTGGTAATATGGTAGTATCTATTTTAGCATATTTCCGAGTATTCGGGGCGATTGAAGAGTCGTATAGAAAGAGGACAAAATGGCAACATATGGATTTTTAGATGTTTTACAAGAAGAGTTGGATAAGAACTTTCCTTTTGATTATGAGATTAGTTGGGACAAGCGTAATCATGCGGTTGAAGTGAGTTTTCTATTAGAGGCACAAAATGCTGCAGGGGTGGAGATGTTAGATGAAGACGGAGAGGTTTCGTCAGATGATATCCTTTTTGAAGAAGCGGTACTTTTTTACAACCCTGCCAAGTCAATAATTAATGAGGAAGACTATCTGGCAGTCATCCCTTATTTGCCGAAGAAAGGTTTTTCTCGTGAGTTTTTAGCTTATTTTGCGCTATTTCTTAAAGATACTGCAGAGGTTGGACTAGATGCCCTCATGGACTTTTTGGAAGACCCAGAAGCAGAAGAATTCGTCATGGAATGGAACCAAGAAGTCTTTGAAGAAGGAAAAGCAGGCTTGGAAGAAGGAGAATTTTACCCTTATCCGAGATACTAGGAGTTGGTTGGAGATTTTATGAAGAAAATTGGGATTTATTTGGTTTATGTGCTAGCTTTTGTATTTATTATGCTAGCTTTTGCTTGTGGAACAATCGCATTTGCAGAGTTGGGGTATTCCGCAGTTTTAGTCTTTACTTTTGGTTATGCCTTCGCTCTTCTAAGTATGTATTTAATCTTTATTCTTCATGAGCTGGGACATGCTTTTTGTGGCTACTTGACAGGCTATCGGCTGGTGGCTTTTGGATTAGGGAACTTTCTTTTAACCAAAAAGTCAGGAAGGCTTCATCTTAGTCGAACAGCAGTTATAAAAAATGTTGGTGCTCAGTATATTGGTTTAAAAGAGAATGAAAGTGATCAAAGAATCATCTTGATGCTTTCAGGAGGCTTGATAGTTCACCTTTGCTTGATATTATTGGCAACACTTTTTGGTTTTTTGACAACAAACTGGTATTTTGCAGGCACTTGGATTTGTCTAAATTTATCTCTTCTTCTATTCAATGCTCTGCCAGTTGGGATTACCGATGGAGCAAAAATTTGGGAATTACTACAACACCCTGAAAATACGAAATACGCCTACCTGATGTTGAGGCATTCTGCCCAGACCTTGCTAGCTCCTCAAGAATATGATTTAAAAGACTTTATCATGTCTGTTGATGAGGATGTGAGAGGGAGTTTTGCAGAAAGTGTTCAGACTCTTCAGGGATTGGTATTCATATTGGATGATAATATAGAGCTTGCAAAGCAACAGTTTCAGTCTGTGTTAGAGAAAACAGATAATCCAATGTCTAAAACTATTTCTCAATTATACCTTCTTCAAGTTGCTCTGATAGAAGGAGATAATAAGAAAGCGGAAGAATATGCAAGTATTCGAGGGGTCAAATCCTTTTTATCTCTAAAAACAGCGGATATGCAGGTCATTCAAGCTTGGTATCAATTTAAGGTAAAGAAAGATGTAGTTCAAACTCACAAGGCTATGAAGATTGCTAGACAGAAAATGAATAGCAGCCGGATGTTACGGGATGAGAAAAGATATTATGAAAACTGGTTAGCCGAACTGGAAAAGGAATTAGCCGAAGGAGTCTAATATGGAAATAGAAATTTCTGATTTTACAGGCTCTAAGATTGCTTTGATTTGTAGGGATAAGGTCTTGACTATCTTGCGTGATGACAAGGACGATATCCCTTGTCCCAACATGTGGGAATTTCCAGGTGGTGGTCGTGAAGGAAACGAAAGTCCTTTCGAGTGCGCAGCGCGTGAAGTTTATGAGGAATTGGGAATTCATTTAGATGAAGACTGTCTGCTTTGGAGCAAGATTTATCCTAGCGTAATCTTTAAAGACAAGCAATCGGTCTTTATGGTTGGTCAGCTAAGACAAGAACAATTTGACAATATTGTCTTTGGTGACGAAGGTCAGGGCTATAAACTGATGAGCATTGAGGAATTTCTCAATTCTAAACAAGCAGTGCCTCAGCTACAGGGTAGATTGAGGGATTATTTGGAGGAGAATTATGATAAGACTTGAGAGAGCAGGAGCGGAAGATTTAGAAACCATCATTGCCATTCAAAGAGCCAGTTTTAAGGCGGTCTATGAGAAATACCAAGATGAGTATGATCCTTATCTGGAGGACCGCGAACGAATCAAGTGGAAACTGGTAGAACGTCCTAATAGCTATTACTACTTTGTGAGAGAAGATGAAGAAAAGATTGGTTTTTTACGAATTCAGACCAATGAAGAGTTAACAAATGCTTGGTTGGGAACAGTGGCGATTTTACCTCCCTATCAAGGAAAAGGGTATGGATCTACAGGTTTAAGCTTGCTGGAAAAAGAGTTCCCCACCATTACACAGTGGGATTTGTGTACGGTATTACAAGATGCAGGCATGGTTGCTTTCTATGAGAAGAATGGCTACCATCAAACCCATATTGAGCCTGAAAAAGAGGGCATGGATATGGTCTACATGAAAAAATGGATAGAGAAATAGAAAGGATGGTTCGGTTACATTTCTAAACTGAACCCGCCCTAAACACTGTGCAGAAAAGATAAACTTCTCTTAGATTCAAGCGTCTTCGTTGAAGTTCCTATTTTGGCTTTGTGTTTTACGGGCTTGGTATCTTAAATATGGAAACATGGCAAGAGTTAAAAGTTACAGTTAAGCGTGAGGGAGAGGAATTAGTCTCCAATCTCTTGATTGAGTTAGGTGCTCAAGGGGTGGCAATCGAAGACAGCATGGACTATGTGGGGAATGTGGACCGCTTTGGTGAGATTTTTCCTGAGGTCGAGCAGCAGGAAGAAATCGTGGTCACAGCCTACTACCCGGATACGGTTGATGTAGCAGCAGTTGAGTCGGACTTGCAGGCTCGTTTGGCAGAATTGACCGATTTTATGGATCTGGGCGAGGTCAAGATCGGTACGACTGCTTTGGCTGAGGAAGACTGGGCGGACAACTGGAAGAAGTATTATGAACCGGCACGCATCACCCATGACCTGACCATCGTACCGTCATGGACGGACTATGAGGCGACAGCAGGAGAAAAGATTATCAAACTGGACCCTGGCATGGCCTTTGGAACGGGAACGCACCCAACAACCAAGATGAGCCTTTATGCCTTGGAGCAAGTTCTTCGTGGTGGTGAAACAGTGCTAGACGTAGGGACTGGTTCAGGGGTTCTTTCTATTGCAAGCTCACTCCTAGGTGCCAAGGAGATTTTCGCCTATGACTTGGATGATGTGGCGGTTCGTGTCGCTCAGGAAAATATTGAGCTCAATCCTTGTATGGAAAACATCCATGTAGCGCCAGGTGATTTGCTTAAAGGCGTGGCGATTGAGGCAGATGTCATCGTGGCCAACATCTTGGCGGATATCCTCATTCATCTGACGGATGATGCTTATCGCTTGGTCAAGGATGAAGGCTACCTGATCATGAGTGGCATTATTAAGGACAAGTGGAACATGGTGCGTGAGTCAGCAGAAGCAGCTGGATTTTTTCTTGAAACCCACATGATCCAAGGGGAGTGGAATGCCTGTGTCTTCAAGAAGACCAAGGATATTTCTGGTGTGATTGGAGGCTAGCATGCAGCAGTATTTTGTCAAGGGGAGTGCAATCTCACCTGTCACTATTGAGGACAAGGAAACTAGCAAGCACATGTTTCAGGTCATGCGCCTGAAGGAAAATGATGAGGTTACTTTGGTCTTTGATGATGGTATTAAGCGCTTGGCGCGCGTGATAAATATAGAGGCGCGTCAATTGGAGCTGGTTGAGGAATTAGCTGACAATGTGGAACTGCCAGTCCAAGTGACCATCGCATCAGGCTTCCCTAAGGGAGACAAGCTCGAGTTGATCACCCAGAAAGTAACAGAACTTGGCGCTAGCCAGATTTGGGCCTTCCCTGCTGACTGGTCAGTTGCCAAATGGGACGGCAAGAAGTTGGGCAAAAAGGTTGAGAAGTTAGAAAAAATTGCCCTTGGAGCAGCCGAGCAAAGCAAGCGGAATCATGTCCCTAGCATTACCCTTTTTGAAAAAAAAGCAAACTTTTTAGCTCAGTTCGACCAGTTTGATCGTATCGTGGTAGCTTACGAAGAGTCAGCTAAAGAAGGAGAATCAGCAGCCCTTATACAAGCAGTAAGTAGTCTTGAGAAGGGAAGTAAACTACTCTTTATCTTTGGTCCAGAAGGTGGCCTCTCACCCGCAGAAATCGAAAGTTTTGAAGCCAAAGGAGCGATTCTTGCAGGACTTGGCCCTCGTATCCTACGAGCAGAAACAGCACCGCTTT
Source organism: Streptococcus infantis (assembly GCF_019929575.1). Classification (GTDB taxonomy): domain Bacteria; phylum Bacillota; class Bacilli; order Lactobacillales; family Streptococcaceae; genus Streptococcus; species Streptococcus infantis_L. The sequence continues at coordinate 58,445 of NZ_JAHZPU010000001.1, read as the reverse complement.
ACGCCTTATCAGCCATTAGTGTATTATTAGAATTAGAGAAATAAGAGGAAGAAAATGGAACAAAAACACCGTTCAGAATTTCCCGAAAAGGAACTTTGGGACTTGACAGCCTTATATCAAGACAGTGAGGACTTCTTGCGTGCGATTGAAAAGGCGCGTGAAGATATCAATCAATTTAGTCGTGACTACAAGGGTAAACTTCACACTTTTGAAGATTTCGAGAAGGCCTTTGCAGAATTGGAACAAATCTATATTCAGATGAGTCATATTGGTAATTACAGCTTTATGCCTCAGACGACAGACTATGGTAATGAAGATTTTGCCAATATCGCCCAAGCTGGAATGGAGTTTGAGACAGATGCCAGTGTTGCCTTAACCTTCTTTGATGATGCCTTAGTGGCTGCAGACGAGGAAGTCTTGGACCGTTTGGGTGAGTTACCTCACTTGACGGCAGCTATTCGTCAGGCGAAAATCAAAAAAGCCCACTATCTTGGGGCGGATGTGGAGAAGGCCTTGACCAATCTGGGTGAAGTTTTCTATAGTCCACAGGATATCTATACTAAGATGCGAGCTGGAGATTTTGAAATGGCTGACTTTGAAGCCCATGGGAAGACTTACAAAAATAGCTTTGTGACCTATGAAAATTTCTACCAAAATCACGAGGATGCTGAAGTCCGTGAGAAATCCTTCCGTTCGTTCTCAGAAGGACTACGTAAGCACCAAAATACAGCTGCGGCAGCCTATCTTGCTCAGGTCAAGTCTGAGAAATTGTTGGCAGATATGAAGGGCTACGATTCAGTCTTTGATTATCTTCTAGCTGAGCAAGAAGTGGACCGTGCCATGTTTGACCGTCAGATTGACCTGATTATGAAAGATTTTGCGCCAGTTGCTCAGAGATACCTCAAGCATGTTGCCAAGGTGAACGGTCTTGAGAAAATGACCTTTGCCGACTGGAAATTGGATTTGGATAGCGCCCTTAATCCTGAAGTGACTATTGACGATGCCTATGATTTGGTCATGAAGTCGGTAGAACCTTTGGGTCAAGAATACAGTCAAGAAGTTGCTCGTTACCAAGAAGAGCGCTGGGTGGACTTTGCTGCTAATAGTGGCAAGGATTCTGGCGGATATGCGGCGGATCCATATCGTGTGCATCCATATGTCCTCATGAGTTGGACAGGCCGTTTGAGTGATGTCTATACCTTGATTCATGAAATTGGGCATTCTGGTCAATTCATTTTCTCAGACAATCATCAAAGTTACTTTAATGCCCACATGTCAACCTACTATGTTGAAGCACCGTCAACCTTCAATGAATTGCTTTTAAGTGATTACTTGGAACAGCAGTCTGATGATCCACGTCAGAAACGATTCGCTCTTGCTCACCGCTTGACAGATACCTACTTCCATAACTTTATCACCCACCTCTTGGAAGCAGCCTTCCAACGTAAGGTTTATACACTGATTGAAGAAGGGGAGACCTTTGGAGCAAGTAAACTCAATAGCATTATGAAGGAAGTCTTGACAGACTTCTGGGGAGATGCTATTGAGATTGATGATGATGCAGCACTGACTTGGATGCGCCAAGCTCACTACTACATGGGCTTGTATAGCTACACTTACTCTGCTGGTCTTGTTATCTCGACTGCAGGTTACCTTCATCTGAAACATTCAGAAACTGGAGCTGAAGACTGGCTCAATCTCCTCAAGTCTGGTGGTAGCAAGACACCACTTGAGTCAGCCATGATTATCGGAGCCGATATTTCAACGGATAAACCACTCCGTGATACCATTCAATTCTTGTCAGACACAGTTGACCAAATTATCAACTACAGTGCCCAGTTGGGAGAATAAAATCATAAAAGTGCAACAATAGAGTTATATTGTTGAGATTTTAGAATGACATTTATTTAATAAAGTTTACTAAAGACTTTGTCTTCAGAATGTGCGATATTATAGATCTATCGGTTGGATTTTATATCTTGTCGTGGGCGATTAGACTAGGGAAAATACTTAGAAAAGGACAGAGATGCTAGTGCGTGTCAATAAAAAACTTAGCTTGCTTATCATTGGAATTGCTATGCCGATTTTGTTTATGATTTGGAAATTCAGTCAGCCTGTTCTTCCAAAAACTTATCAGGAAGCTGTTCAGTATACCAAAGCAATCAATATGAAAGAAATGCGCTCCAAACTTGCAAATGGCGACGAGTTTGTCGTCTACATTGGAAGAGAATCCTGTCCCTACTGTCAAAAGTTTGTGCCCAATTTGGCTCTAGCGATTCAAAAAAGTCACCAGACAGTCTATTATTTGGATAGTGCTTCTGATGAAAAGGATGAGATTACAGCCTTTGCAAAAGAAATGGATATCCAAACCGTTCCGAATCTTTCAGTCTATCAAAATGGTAGTAAATCACGCTATTTAGAGCAAGGAAGTTCCGCTAGTCTTGAAGAAATCCTTTCATTTCTGAAGCATGAATAGGACAGAAAGATTGTTTTAAATGACAAAAAACGACTCCGAAAATTGGAATCGTAGAGATGATAAAAGAGGTTGGATTTTTTCCAACCTCACTTTTTTTAATCTTAATGGAATTGCATACCACCATCAACGATAATGGTTTGACCTGTAATGTAGTTTGAATCTGGTCCAGCAAGGAAGCTAACTGCTGCAGCTACATCTTCTGGTTCAGATAGGCGTTTCAATGTAATATCTTTTGCGAATGTTTGCATACCCCACTCGTCATCTTTTCCTGCATTTTTTCCAACTTCATGAGCGATATCATACATCATTGGTGTTTTTACGATACCTGGAGCATAGGCGTTGACAGTGATACCTGACTCTGCTAAATCACGCGCCAATGTTTGAGTAATACCACGAACAGCGAATTTTGTACCGCCGTAAACAGTCAAGTTTGGATTTCCGACAACACCTGCTTGAGAAGTAGCATTGATGATTTTACCACCGTGACCAAGTGCTTTGAACTGAGCTTGAGCAGCTTGTGCTCCCCAAATCACCCCACCGACGTTAATAGCAAATGTGCGAGCGAATTGTTCCTCTGTAATTGTATCCAGAGGTGTAGTAGGAGCGACACCAGCGTTGTTTACAACAACGTTTAAGTCTCCGAAATGATCGACAACTTTTTGGAAAGCTGCAGCAACTTCTGCTTGTTTAGACACATCAGCTACAACAGCAAAAGCTTTATCTGCTGACAATTCAGCAACTGCTTTCTCAGCTGTTTCAGCGTTGTAGTCTAAAACTCCAACCTTAAAACCATCTTGAACCAAGCGTTTTGCGATTGCAAAACCGATCCCTTGACCTGCACCTGTAACGATAGCTACTTTAGACATATGATTCCTCCTCGGTATCCGTGATACCATTCAAACGTTCATAAAAGAACAGCAAAAGGTTTATAAGTGAGTCGTGATAGGTTTCTAAAAGAAGTCCTATCACGTTTCAGTATACACCTTTGTGAAATTTGTGTCAAACAAATACTTGGTTTTTGGAAAAAATTAACCCTATAAATAAGAGTGAAAAGCTATCAGAGACTAACCTATTTATTTTTTATAATGATAGCTAGAAAAGAATGTTGTATAATATATTTGTATGATTGGAGGTATGCAGATGTATCCAGAATTGAAAAGAAAAATAGCAGAAGAAAAACCGAGCTATCGTCAAGAAGAACTCCAGTGGTTAATTGAACACTTAGGGGATCCGAGTCCAGAAATTCGCGATGAATTGGTTTTTATCAGTTTGGCTAGAGGAATCCAAGAAGAGTTATTTACAAAGGAGCAATTTCAATTTATATCTGCTATGATTGTTTCTGATGGTGGACTAGATAAAGAGCTCGATAAGCTAGGAGCTTCAACCCTTGAACGTTCTTTTAGGGCACTTATTTATGCCAATCTCTTGTCTGCCGATGGCAACCGACACTCTCTTTATTATCAAGTGCTTAAAATTGATATCAGAAATACGATGCTCAATCAAGGTTTGCACTACCTTGAAAAAGAAGAGGATACGACTGGTTTTTCAAGTCAGTATGGTTGGGTACATGCTTTTGCACACGGAGCCGATTTACTGACAGAGGTGGTTTGTCATCCAGACTTTCCTAAAAACAGAGTTCATGAAGGATTTGATATACTTGGCCAACTATTTAAAAGAATTTCGATTCGATTTATAGATGATGAGGAATGGCGCTTAGCCAGAGTGCTTTACGAACCTATTTTGCAAGGCAAGGTGGATCAAGCGACACTAGCCTCTTGGATAAAGTCACTTGATTTCCCGATAGAAGAGACGGAAGATTTTTATAAATTTTCCAATTTTAGATCTTGTCTATTAGAAGTCTATGTTCAACTCGACCAGAGAAATAGTTTACAAGATGACTTGAAAGAAGCAATTCAATCTTTTCAATACTAGAGATTAGCTAATATTACTTATTGAAAGAGCTTCTATTGTATCCTCCTAACTAATAATGAAAACTAATAAAAGAGGTTGAATCATTTTCCAACCTCTTTCCTATATCTTAATGGAATTGCATACCACCATCAACGATAATGGTTTGTCCTGTAATGTAGTTTGAGTCGGGGACAAAAGTCTAACCTTAAATATAAGAAGCGAACAAAACGAGTTATCTGACATTCAGAATTCGGTCTTGTTCGCTTTTTTTCTAATCTATCGATTTTAAAGATTTATAATAAAGAATTCCTAAAATCAAAATTTTTTGTCCCGGCCTCTTAAATTATCCCCAAAAGCTATCTTCTTCAGCTTGATCTGAAGAGAAGAGCCAAACTTCTTTGATTTTTCCGTCTTCAATACGGAAGAGGTCAATCCCGTTCATATTGAGTTCAGTACCATCAACACGTGTTCCGAGAAAAGTAACATTAGCTGCGATTAAATCCTTATTGTCAGAAACCCAATTTGTTATCACCTTAAAGGTTCCATTAGTTTTCTCAGCAAATGTAGCCAGGTGAGTTCCTAGCTTGTCCTTACCAACAACTGTACCAGATATACTATGAGTACCAGGTTGATGCCAGATAATATCGTCTGCCATCGTTTCAAAGACACCAGGAAAGTCACCAGCAATTAAAGCTTGGTTATAAGCGTTGAAAATTTCTAAGTTTGTTGACATATCTATTCTCCATTTCTTTTTTATGATATAATTGTAACAGTTACAATCGAAAAAAACAAGTAGACACTTTTTCGATAGCTAGTATCAAAAGTAGTACTTTTATTGATACTAAAAGATAAATTTTTTTTAAAAAATAGAAAGAAGATATTTTATGACAAATAAAGTGAGTGAGTATGGTATTTGTCCATTTGCGACAACGCAGAGGGTTTTAACGGGGAAATGGGCACTGGTAATCATTTATCAGTTGAGTACGGGTACCAAACGATTTAAAGAATTGCAGAGATTATTGCCTGGGATTACTCAAACTATTTTGACACGTCATCTCCGTCAATTAGAAAAGGATAAGATTATTCAACGAAAGGTCTATGCGGAAGTTCCCCCACGAGTTGAGTACAGCTTAACCGAAATGGGACAGGAATTCAGAGTTGTTTTAGATGCTGTCGAGAAATGGGGTTTGGATTATATCAAGTTTCTAAAAGCTAGTGAGATGAGCAACTGATAAGTACTATAGAGGAAATGTATTTTTCTGTCTAATCCCTCAATTAAAAGATATTAAGGTAAACCAGTATTTTTCCAAACAATTTTCTTGAAACCCTTTCCTTCTTCTGATAGACTAATACATAGTTTGAAAAAAGGAGACTTAACATGAAAAAATTTGTTGCTGAATTAATCGGTACTTTTATGCTTGTGTTCATCGGAACAGGAGCTGTTGTTTTTGGAAATGGTGTTGAAGGACTTGGACACCTTGGAATTGCTCTTGCCTTTGGTTTGGCAATCGTAGTTGCAGCTTTCTCAATCGGAACTGTTTCAGGTGCTCACTTGAACCCAGCTGTTTCTATCGCTATGTTTGTTAATAAACGTTTGTCATCTTCAGAGCTTGTAAACTACATCCTTGGTCAAGTAGTTGGTGCTTTCCTTGCGTCAGGATCTGTATTCTTCCTCTTGGCAAATTCAGGTATGTCAACTGCAAGTCTTGGTGAAAATGCCTTGGCAAATGGTGTAACTGTCTTTGGTGGTTTCTTGTTTGAAACAATCGCAACATTCTTGTTTGTTTTGGTGATCATGACTGTAACTTCAGCAAGCAAAGGGAATGGCGCTATTGCTGGTTTGGTGATCGGTTTGTCATTGATGGCTATGATTCTTGTTGGATTGAACATCACTGGACTTTCAGTAAACCCAGCTCGTAGCTTGGCTCCTGCTGTATTGGTAGGTGGCGTAGCGCTTCAACAAGTTTGGATTTTCATCCTTGCACCAATCGTTGGTGGAGTACTTGCAGCCCTTGTTGCTAAAAACTTCCTTGGAACTGAAGAATAATTGAAACTCAAAAAGCCTTGCTCCTTAGCTTGAGGAACAGGGCTTTTTCGTATTATACTCTTCGAAAATCTCTTCAAACCACGTCAACTTCCATCTACAACCTCAAAACAGTGTTTTGAGCTGACTTCGTCAGTTCTATCTACAACCTCACTCAAAGCAGTGTTTTGAGCAACCTGCGGTTAGCTTCCTAGTTAGCTTCTTTGATTTTCATTGAGTATGAGTTTAGCGGTTGTCAATTTTCTCTGGATAAAGGTCGTGTTGAAAGAGGCGTTGTTCTGCCAAGGCTTCATACTTGGTTCCAGGTCTACCGTAGTTGTAGTAGGGGTCAATTGAGATGCCACCGCGTGGAGTGAATTTTCCCCAGACTTCTAAATAGCGAGGGTCTAGCAAGTTGACCAAGTCTTTTCCGATGGTGTTAATGCAGTTTTCGTGAAAATCTCCGTGATTTCGGTAGCTAAAGAGGTAGAGTTTGAGGGATTTTGACTCGACACAGAGTTTGTCAGGAATATAGGAAATATAAATGGTTGCGAAGTCTGGTTGAGCGGTAATAGGGCAAAGTGAGGTAAATTCAGGGCAGTTGAATTTGATGAAATAGTCATTTTCCACATGACGATTGTCAAAGGATTCGAGGACTTCTGGTTGATACTCGAAAATATAGTTGGTTTCTTCGTTGCCTAGTAGGCTGAGGTTTTTCATTTCTTCTTGTTGTGACATGATTTTTTCTTTCTATTCTTAAACACCGCGTTGGTTGTCGTAGAGGAGGGTATGGAGTTGAGGAAGGACGCGGACATTGCCCCAACTATCGTCAGCAGCGACACGTTCCCAGAGTTCTTTGAGACGGTCCAGTTGGTCTTGGACAATATTGCCTGTGGCCTTGGGTTCAGGATTTCCAGCAGATAAGAAGAGAACATCTGGTTGGTAGCGCTCTTGAATGCCTTTGGCAAAGGCTAGATCTGCATCATCAAAAACAGGGATTTTAAAGGTGACCTTGTCAGGATCTAGTTGGGAAACGATGAAATCCAAGGTCTCGAAGTTGACTTCCATTTTTGATGAAGGAGGTTTGGGACTCAGGGTGACCTGGTCGATGTCTTTTAACCAATTTTGCCAGCGAGAACCTTGTGTCTCGACAGCAAGGGTGACACCACGTTTCTTGAGCTTGGTGACTAATTCGGCCATGTTGGCTGCTAGGGTGGCAGGATTTCCCCCAGACAGGGTGACGTAGTCGTAGCTTCCTAGTTTGTCTAACTCAGCGATCACTTCATCAGCTGTCATGCGAGTAGGCTTCTCAGAACCATCCCAAGTAAAGGCAGAGTCGCACCAATCGCAGTGGTAGTCACAACCAGCAGTGCGGACAAACATAGTTTTCTGGCCAATAGCACGTCCTTCACCTTGAAAGGTTGGCCCAAAAATTTCCAAAACTGGTAGTTTGAGGACACGTTCCCTAGTCATCTAACCACTCCCGTCTAAACTCTGCAAAGGCAGTCGGTGTTTCATAGAGGCGAACGTATTCCAAACGGAGACCGCGTTCGTCTGGCAACTCTTGATTCATGGTTTGGAAAATCCAATAAACCATATTTTCAGCAGTTGTGTTCATATAAGGAAGAGTTTCATTGAGATAGCGGTGATCCAAGTGGGGCTCTAAGTAGTCTTTGTAGATTTGCTTGATATCCCCAAAATCATAGGTCATGCCACGTTCATCTAAAAATCCACTAACAGCAATCTGTAGATGATAAGTGTGGCCATGCAGGGATTTGCATTTCCCTTCATAGTGAAAGAGGTGGTGGGCAGCATCAAAGGTAAATTCCTTTGATACCAAGGTTCTGTGAGGATTGTAGACAAGAGATTCCCCAGTTTCTTGTTTGATTTCTTTGGGGGCAAAAAACATCAGGCTTCTCCTTTCTGCGAGAGATAAACCTCTAAACCATTTTGACGTAGGTGGCAGGCTGGACAGTCTCCACAACCAGTACCAATAATCCCATTGTAACAAGTCAAGGTCTTTTCACGAACATAGTCAAAGGCGCCAAGTTGGTCGGATAACTCCCAGTTTTCAGCCTTGTCTAGCCACATGAGAGGTGTTTGGATAACGAAGTCGTAATCCATGGCAAGGTTGAGGGTGACATTGAGGGATTTGACAAAGACATCACGGCAGTCAGGATAGCCTGAGAAGTCTGTTTCACACACTCCTGTGACGATATCTGTAATTCCTCGCTGCTTGGCAAGAACTGCCGCAAAGGACAGAAAGAGATGATTGCGACCGTCAACGAAGGTATTGGGAACCTCTCCCTCTTTTTGCTCAATTTCCAGATCAGAGGTCAAGGCGTTTTCAGTGATTTGTCCCAGCAGAGACATATCTAGGATATGGTGGGGAATTCCTTGTTCCTCGGCGATTTCTTTGGCGACTTGAATTTCTAAATGGTGGCGTTGACCGTAGGCAAAGGTCACGGCTTCGACCCTTTCATAATGTTGCTTGGCCCAGAAAAGGCAGGTTGTTGAATCTTGACCACCACTAAAGACGACCAAGGCGGATTGACGTTTCATAGTACTCCTTCCAAAATGGGAAATGTTTAGAGCACGCAAAAAGCTCCCTTGAGGGAGCTAAAAAATACCAAGTAGAGGTTTTTTTTAGCGATGGCATGTCCCAAACATCGTGATATTCTAATTACAGTCTAGCATATTTTTTGAAAAATGGCAAAGGGCAAGAAAAAAGAGAGTGGGACAGAAATCTGTAATTCGTTAGAATTCGATTTCGTCGTCCCACCTCCGCACAGTTGAGTAGGGCTGTAAAAGCTGATGAAATCAGCGTAGTAGAGCCCACTCAACCACTGCGTACTGCTCTACAATCCAAAGACAATTGAGAGGCTAGGACTTTTGCCCCAGCCTCTCCTTTGATTAGCTTAATTCAGCTACGATAGCCTTGATTTGTTCAGCTGTGTGGACACCAGCCACTTGTTTAACCACTTGTCCATCTTTTTTGAAGAGTAGAGTAGGGATAGACATGATACCGAATGAACGAGCTGTGTTAGGATTTTCATCAACGTCCATTTTAACGATTTTCAAGACATCTTCTGAAAGTTCTTCAGACAATTTGTCCAAGATTGGACCTTGCATACGACATGGGCCACACCAAGTTGCCCAGAAGTCTACCAAGACCAATCCGTCTTTAGTTTCTTGTTCAAATGTTGCGTCTGTAATTGCTTTTGCCATAGTATTTCTCCTTTTTAGTTATATTGGCTTAAATCTTGTTTCATGAGATAGAAGAAAACATCTCCGTAAGTCCCATGGTAGTCCAAATCATGTCCCTTGTAGGTTACTTTTTGGACGGGGTAATAGTCTGCGACACCAATCAGGCAGGCATGTTGAGAACGTTCAAATTCATCGTATGACTCAAAGGTCATGGTTCTCTCTTGCTTGCTGGCGTCAAGATAGGTGATTTCAATCATAGGATTCTCCTTTGCTAAATCATATCTTCATTTTACTCCTTGGAAAAAGGAATGTCAAGAAAATTGATTGCGCACGCAAGTTTTTTAAAAAAAGTTTTAGGATAACCAGTTTGATTTTGTTGCTAAGCTTTCTTCAACAGCTGTTTGTAAATGAGACAAGGTAGTCTGTCCTTCGTTAGTCAGACAGATAAAACTAGCTCGTTTGTCCTGGTCGCAGCATCTCCGACTAAGTAAACCGCAGTTCTTGGCTTCTAGGCGTGCCACCATCCGTGAAACAGCACTAGGGCTCAGGTGGAGTTTATCTGGCAAGTCGATTTGTCTTAGGGATTTGCCTTCAGCCTGATTTAGAAAGTGCAAGAGGTAAAATTCCTTGAGTGTTAAGGTTTGTTCACTCTGCTCAGCGATGGTCTCTTCTAAAATAGCTTCTAGCTCTACTTGCCTACGGTTGAAGTCAAACCATTTTTCTAAGTAAGTCATGTCCATCTCCTTTCCCTCTATAATAGTGTAATCATACTAGTGCATCTATGATGCTTGCGCACGCAATTAGTATACATCTTTTTGGCTTGGATAGCAAGAAGGATGTTTCTTATATATTTCCTTGAAATTTTCTGAAAAAAGAGTAAACTGGTATGCAGAAAGTCTATTTGTGGAGTTTACGATGAAGTTATATGTTCAGTTAATGATTCTCTTTGTGATTTCTCTAATCGGTGAAGGGATTTCTAGTTTTTTTCATTTGCCCATCCCAGGCAGTATCATCGGCTTGATTATTCTTTTTCTAGCCTTGCAGTTCAAGTGGCTGCGCACCCGCCATGTTAACATGGTTGGAAATTTTCTCCTAGCCAACATGACCATTCTTTTTCTACCTCCTGCAGTTGGAATTATGGAAAAATTTGATGTGATTGCTCCCTATCTTCTGCCGATTGTTTTGATTGTCTTTTTTGCAGCAGTGATTAATATCATCTTGATTGCGCTTGTGGTTCAATTTATCAAAAAACGCTATGAAGGTGACTACGAAGAAAGAGGTACCAAATGAGCGAATTTGTATCTAATCCCCTATTTGGAATTGCTTTATCAATCTTAGCCTATCTTGGGGGAATGATGATTTTCAGACGCTATCCTCATCCCTTAACGACTCCTTTGCTACTGTCAGCTATTTTTATTATCATATTTCTAAAGGTAACTGGCATTTCCTACCAAGATTACTACCAAGGTGGGGTTTATCTTAATAACTTGATTGTTCCTTCAACAGTGGCTCTAGGAATTCCCCTCTATAAGAGCTTCCACTTGATGAAGCATCATGTTAGAAGTATTTTGCTGGGTAGTTTTCTAGCTGTCATCGTCAATACTTCTTTTACAGCCCTAGTCGCAAAAATCTTTGGTATGGACTTTTTCCTAGCTATTTCCCTCTTTCCTAAGTCAGTAACGACCGCCATGGCAGTAGGAATTACAGAAAAGTTGCAGGGCTTGACCACAGTGACCCTAGTAGTTGTCGTAGCGACGGGGATTTTGACCAGTGTAATCGGACCAACGCTTCTAAAATGGCTCAAGATAGACGATCCAGTAGCGGCTGGACTAGCCCTGGGTGGAACAGGTCACGCCGTTGGAACTGGAACGGCCTTTCGCTATGGACCAGTTGCAGGTGCTATGGGAGGACTAGCCATCGGTGTTACAGGTATTCTCTATGTATTTGTCAGTCCTATTGTAGCCAATTTGATATTGAGTTAACGCAAAAACCCAGCTCTAGTAGCTGGGCATTTTTTATTGCAAATTAACTTTATTCTTCAAGATATAGTAGGTTCCGAGATAGAAGGCTGCGCTGAGGATGAGGTCTTTAACGATTTCAAAGGAGATCATCCAATTGTAGTCGAAATCTATGCGAAGGTTGAGACCAACAAAGCCGAGAATGGTTTGGATAACAATATAGGCTAAAACCGCGAGTGCTGTGCGGTATTCAATGAAAAGTTGTCCGATGGAAATCGCCAAGTAGATGCAGAGGATTCCTGAAATTGTGCTGAGGATATATGAGATCACAGAAAGCCAGAAACTATCCATGTAAAATTTAAAGAGGTATTCGAGAGAAAAGATATCAAGGAAGTTTGCACCAGTCAGAACTAAAATGATATAAATACTCAAGATAAAGACTAATGAGCTAGCCAGAGACCAGATGAAAGCACCCAAAAGTTTGGATAAAATGATTTGGTGCTCAGATACGGGGAGTGTGAGAGTTAGGTATCCCTGACGATCGTAGACACTACCCTTGAAGCGACGAATGATCAAAATCAAGGTTGAAATACTTAAGGTAATGATTAGTCCACCAAAAACTAGAGCCAGAAAAACTAACATAATCATTTGTTGATCGGGGGTGTCGATGGATTTTAGGGAACTAGCTTGAACCCCGATAAGGGCAGAAAGAGCCAACACAGCACCGTAGAGGGCTAAATACCACTTGTTAACATTTTTAAATTCATAACGAACTAAATTCCAAAACATAATAATCTCCTTTATCTAGGCTTTGAATTCATGACGGAAGAGTTGGTCGATAGACTCTCCAGACTCATAGCGAATATCATCCACATTTCCTTGACGGACAACTTTTCCATCCTTGAGGAAGACAATCTCATCCAAGATTGGTTCGATGTCTGAAATCAAGTGAGTTGAAATCAAGACAGTCGAAGTTGGAGAGTAGTTGTTGATGATGGTGTTCAAGATATAGTCACGAGCTGCTGGGTCTACACCCCCGATTGGTTCATCAAGCACGTATAGACGAGCATCACGACTCATGACAAGGATCAACTGAACCTTTTCTTTGTTCCCTTTTGAGAGTTTCTTGAAACGGCTATTTTCATCAATACCAAGGTCACGAAGAAGACCTTGAGCACGTTCCAGATTAAAATCTTGGTAGAAGGTCTTGAAATAAGTGAGAGCTTCCTTGACCTTCATCTGCTCGTTGAGGTAGGTCGTATCAGGTAGATAAGAAACGATAGCCTTAGTTGCTGGGCTTGGTTCCATGCCATTGATAAGAATACGCCCTGCCTCTGGCTGTAGCAAGCCGTTGATTAGTTTAATCAAGGTTGTCTTTCCAGAACCGTTTGGGCCAAGGAGACCAACGATTTTTCCAGCTGGAATTTCAAGGGAAACATTTGTAAGAGCAGGGCTTGCTCCATAGGATTTTGACACATTTTCAAATGCTAACAAGGTCATAGTTTAAACTCCTTCAATATAATCTCTCAAAACAGTCGGTAGTTCTTCTTTTTCATAGCCGAATTCTACCATGCCTGTTACAAACTGTTGCAGCTGTTCTTCTGACAGTTGCTTACGGGATTGGAGGATCAAGTCCAAATCCTCTGTGACAAAGCGTCCAGATGTCCGCTTGGTATAAACGAAGCCTTCCCTTTCCAAGTCCGATAGGGCACGCTGGATGGTGTTGGGATTGACACCTGCCTCGCTAGCTAATTCTCTAACGGTTGGAAGCTGTTGATTGGGCTCGAGTTTATGGGAAATAATCTGCAATTTGATTTTCTCCATAATCTGCAAATAAATGGGTTTATTGTTATCAAATGTCCAAGACATCACGATCTCCTTTCTAATTACCTTTGTGTTAATTCAATAATACAACAAAACAAAAAACTTGTCAAGCCAAAAGGAGAATTATTTTGGGAATCTCTTAAAAAATGGTATAATGAAAAGAAAACGACAAGGAGGGAAAGGCATGCGTTGTCCAAAATGTGGCGCTACAAAATCAAGTGTGATCGATAGTCGCCAGGCTGAAGAAGGAAATACAATCAGAAGAAGACGTGAGTGTGAAGAGTGTCAGCATCGTTTTACAACCTATGAACGTGTTGAAGAGAGAACACTGGTTGTGGTAAAAAAAGATGGTACACGGGAACAATTTTCAAGAGATAAAATCTTTAACGGGATTATTCGCTCAGCCCAGAAACGTCCAGTGTCTAGTGATGAGATTGGCATGGTTGTCAATCGCATCGAACAAAAACTCCGTAGTCGCAATGAAAATGAAATTCAGAGTGAGGTTATTGGTTCCTTGGTTATGGAAGAGTTGGCAGAGCTAGATGAGATTACTTATGTCCGTTTTGCCAGTGTCTACCGTAGCTTTAAGGATGTGAGTGAGCTTGAAAGCCTACTCCAGCAGATTACACAATCCTCTAAAAAGAAAAAGGAAAAATAAATGAAGCCAAATGACCGTTTTTCTTTTGTAAAGAATAATCGGGTGTCGCAAGATACCTCATCAATGGTGCAGTGCTACCTCCCGATTATCGGTCAGGAGGCGCTGAGCCTCTATCTTTATGCTGTGATTTTTTGGGATGATGGTCAAAAGGAGCATCTCTTTGCAGCCATGCTCAATCATTTGAATTTTGGGATGGATAGTCTTTTAAAGGCTTTTAAAACTCTGACAGCCATGAAATTGGTGACCCTCTATCAACAGGGGGAGTCCTATAACTTGTTACTTCATTCTCCCCTATCGACTCAAGAATTTTTACAACATACAGTTTATCGGACCTTGTTAGAAAAAATGATTGGGGATAGTGCGGTTGCAGCCATGAGACAGGAAAGTGTTGAAGGGGAACCTATCTCGGTGGCCTTGAGTCAAATCTTCCCTCAGTTATCCGAGTCTGCGAGTCAAGAACCCTCTAGCAGTCAGCCAGTAGCAGATGATTTTGATTTGGAGCATTTTCGTCAGCTCATGGCCCGTGATGGTCTTCGTTTTCAAGATGAGACTTCGGATGTTTTGGCCTTGTTTGCAATAGCAGACGAGCAGAGGTGGACTTGGTTTGAAACTTATCAAGTAGCCAAAGCGACAGCAATGTCGCAAGTGATTTCTGTCAAACGCATCCGCGAAAAGATAGCGCAAAAGCCTGTGACTTCTGACTTTAGTCCCAAGGAAGCAACCATTATCCGAGAGGCTAAGAGAAAGACAGCCTTGCAGTTCCTTGCTGAGATTAAGCAGACCCGCAAGGGAAGTATTACTCAGACTGAACGGGACCTGCTCCAGCAGATGGCTGCCTTGGGCTTGCTGGATGAAGTGATTAATGTTATCTTGCTCCTGACCTTTAATAAGGTTGATTCGGCCAATATCAATGAAAAATACGCCATGAAGGTAGCTAATGACTACGCCTATCAAAATATCCGTAGTGCCGAGGAGGCAGTTCTCCGTATTCGTGAACGTGGCCAAAAAGCAAAAACGCAAAAGCAGAATCAGAATGCCCCAGCAAAAACCAATGTGCCTAAATGGAGTAATCCTGAATATAAGAATGAAACTAGCGAAGAAACTCGCTTAGAACTAGAACGTAAGAAAAAAGAAATGTTAGCTCGATTAGAAAAAGGAGGAGACTAGATGGAAAGTGTCGGAGACGTGCTCAAGCGTCAACCAAGCCGATTTCAGTATCAGGATTTAGTCCAGCAAATTGTGAAGGACCCTGATGTTGCAGCCTTTATCCAGAAAGAATCTCTCAGTCAGGAGGAGTTAAACCGTAGTATTTCCAAGTTTAACCAATACATTACTGAGAGAGATAAGTTCCTCCGAGGAGATACAGACTATATCGCGCGTGGCTACAAACCTATCCTAGTCATGAATCATGGCTATGCAGATGTCTCTTATGAAGAGACTCCAGAGCTAATTGCAGCGGAAAAAGAAGCAGCGATTAAAAACCGTCTCAAGCTAATCAATCTTCCAGCTAGTCTTAAAAAAGCTAGCCTAGCTCAAGTTGATTTAGATGATTTGGGGCGCTTGCCAGTTTTTGAAAAGCTCCTAGCCTTTGTGGAGCAATATCCAGCTATTCGAAAAGGTCTCTACTTATATGGAGACTTTGGTGTGGGTAAAAGTTTCATGGTGGCTGCCCTAGCCCATGATTTGTCAGAAAAACGTGGCGTTTCATCAACTCTCCTCCACTATCCGAGCTTTGTCATCGATGTCAAAAATGCCATCGGTGATGGCAATGTCAAGACCTTGGTGGATGAGATTAAGCTTGCTGAAGTCTTGATTTTGGATGATATTGGTGCCGAGCAATCAACAGCTTGGGTGCGTGACGAGATCCTGCAGGTTATTCTCCAATATCGTATGCAGGAAGATTTGCCAACCTTCTTTACCTCCAACTTCAACTTTGAAGATTTGGAGAAGCATTTCGCTAAAGGGAAAAACGGAAATGACGAAACCTGGGAAGCTAGACGCGTCATGGAACGCATTCGTTATTTAGCAGAGGAAACAAGACTTGAAGGAGAAAACCGCCGATGACAGAAACAATCAAATTAATGAAGGCTCAAACTTCAGTGCGTAGATTTAAAGAGCAAGAGATTCCCCAAGCAGACTTGAATGAGATCTTGGCAGCTGCCCAAATGGCTTCTTCTTGGAAAAATTTCCAATCCTACTCGGTCATTCTTGTCAGAAGTCAAGAAAAGAAGGACGCCTTATTTGAGCTAGTTCCTCAGGAAGCGATTCGCCAGTCTGCAGCATTTTTACTCTTTGTTGGTGATCTAAACCGTGCAGAAAAAGGGGCTCGTCTCCATACGGATATTTTCCAACCTCAAGGGGTGGAAGGACTCCTCATCACTTCAGTAGATGCGGCTTTGGCTGGACAAAATGCCTTGCTTGCGGCAGAAAGCTTAGGCTATGGTGGAGTGATTATCGGTTTGGTGCGTTACAAGTCTGTTGAGTTAGCAGAATTGTTCAAGCTTCCTGACTATACCTATCCAGTCTTTGGGATTGCACTCGGTGTGCCAAATCAACAGCATGATGTGAAACCAAGACTGCCACTAGAGAATATTGTCTTTGAGGAAGAATACCAAGAACAGTCAACTGAGGCAATCGAAGCCTATGACCGAGTACAGACTGAATATGCAGGTGCGCGTGCGACTACAACTTGGAGTCAACGTTTAGCGGAGCAATTCGGCAATCCAGAACCAAGCTCGACTCGAGAAAATCTTGAGCAGAAGAAGTTATTGTAGAAAGTGAGAAAACATGGCCTTACCAACTGTTGCCATTGTAGGGCGTCCCAATGTTGGGAAATCAACCCTATTTAACCGTATCGCGGGAGAACGCATCTCAATCGTAGAAGATATTGAAGGTGTAACGCGAGATCGTATCTATGCCACAGGTGAGTGGCTCAATCGTTCTTTTAGTATGATTGATACTGGAGGTATCGATGATGTCGATGCGCCTTTCATGGAACAAATCAAGCACCAGGCAGAAATTGCCATGGAAGAAGCAGATGTTATCGTCTTTGTCGTGTCTGGTAAAGAAGGAATTACAGATGCGGACGAATACGTTGCCCGTAAACTTTATAAAACTCATAAACCAGTCATCCTAGCCGTTAACAAGGTTGACAATCCAGAGATGCGAAATGATATCTATGATTTCTATGCTCTTGGATTGGGCGAACCTCTACCGATCTCATCTGTTCACGGTATCGGGACAGGGGATGTGCTGGATGCTATTGTGGAAAACCTCCCACATGAAGTTGAAGAAGAAAATCCAGATGTTATTAAATTCAGCTTGATTGGTCGTCCAAATGTTGGAAAATCTAGCTTGATTAATGCCATTTTGGGAGAAGATCGCGTCATTGCCAGCCCTGTCGCTGGTACCACTCGTGATGCCATTGATACCCATTTTACAGATGCTGACGGCCAAGAGTTTACCATGATTGATACGGCTGGTATGCGTAAGTCAGGTAAAGTCTATGAAAATACTGAGAAATACTCGGTTATGCGTGCTATGCGTGCTATTGACCGTTCAGATGTAGTTTTGATGGTCCTCAATGCAGAGGAAGGTATTCGTGAGTATGACAAGCGTATCGCTGGATTTGCCCACGAAGCTGGTAAAGGGATGATTATCGTGGTCAATAAGTGGGATACGCTTGAAAAAGATAACCACACCATGAAAAACTGGGAGGAAGATATCCGTGAGCAGTTCCAATACCTGCCTTACGCACCGATTATCTTTGTATCCGCTTTGACTAAGCAACGTCTCCACAAGTTGCCTGAGATGATTAAGCAAATCAGCGAGAGTCAAAATACCCGTATCCCATCAGCAGTCTTGAATGATGTCATTATGGATGCTATCGCCATCAACCCAACACCGACCGATAAAGGGAAACGCCTCAAGATTTTCTATGCGACTCAAGTGGCAACCAAACCACCAACCTTTGTCATCTTTGTCAACGAAGAAGAACTCATGCACTTCTCTTACCTACGTTTCTTGGAAAATCAAATTCGCAAGGCCTTTGTCTTTGAAGGAACACCGATTCACCTGATTGCAAGAAAACGGAAGTAGTGGATGTAAAAAAAGGTAGAGCATTAAGACTTGTTCTACCACTTATCTACCCCACCAAATCATTTGCAAAAGATGTGAATAGGATTTGATTTGTAGTATATTATTAAAATTGAAAAAGAGGCTGGGACAAAAGTCCTAGCCTCTCAATTGTCTTTGGATTGTCTAGCAAGACGCAGTGGTTGAGTGGGCTCTACTACGCTGATTTCATCAGCTTTTACAGCCCTACTCAACTGTGCGGAGGTGGGACGACGAAATCGAATTCTAACGAATTACCGATTTCTGTCCCACTCTCTTTTTTATAGCGGAATAAATCTATATTCCTAGGGGGACAATGTTTAATCTTTCTTACCTTTTAGTAAGAAAGCAGCCGATAAGGCTAAGCTGAGACTTGCCATAAAGAGGAGAGGGCTAGCTTGTTCACCTGTGGCTGGGAGTTGTTTGTCATTCGTAGAGACCTGATCATTTGCTTCATTACTTTCAACTAATGGTTTTGTGGTTTCTAGGTTTCTTTCTTCCGTATGAGCTGGGACAGGTTTAACAGTTGAGCCTTCTGTCTTGTAGACAATAGCGTAGGTGCTCACGTCAAAAGTAATAAACTCAATCATACCGTCTCGAATGGTGAATTCTTGTGGTTTTAATTCATTTGTTGAAGTCAATTGATAGAGTTCTTGAATGTCACCTGCTACTGGTAGTCGAACGAGCACAGCACCTTTTGGTTGAACTGGCCGTCCGTCTTTATCCTTGAGTTGAAGAGCGTAAGCATCGTATTTCTTGCCCAAAAGTTCTTTGTTTTCAACTTTTTGACTGTCGAGGTAGCTTGCACTTCCTAGTTCAGTTGTTCCACTAATAACTTGAACTCTTGTAGCCTTGTCTTTCAAGACTTTGAGTTTGAACTCGGGAACTGTGTTACTTGGTGCGGCTTGACCACTACCTGTTCCAATAGGTTCAGTATATTCAGGAATTACCACAGAAGGCGCTTCCTGGTCTCCCACAGTGCCAATAGGTTCAGTATATTCAGGAATTACCACAGAAGGCGCTTCCTGGTCTCCCACAGTGCCGATAGGTTCAGTGTATTCAGGAATTATCACAGAAGGCGCTTCTTGATCTCCAGCAGTGCCGACAGGACCAGTGTATTCAGGGATTCCCACAGTAGGTGCATCCTGATCTCCAGCAGTGCCGACAGGACCAGTGTATTCAGGGATTCCCACAGTAGGTGCATCCTGATCTCCAGCAGTGCCGACAGGACCAGTGTATTCAGGGATTCCCACAGTAGGTGCATCCTGATCTCCCACTGTCCCAATAGGATCTGTGTACTCAGGAATGGTTACAACAGGAGCAGGCTCATCCCCTTTACTAGTATGGATTTTTTCTTCAACTGGACTAGTTTCATCCTTAGGAAAGACAGCTACAACAGGACTAGTAGTTGTTGTACCTTGGATGGCATAAGCTTCTATTGAATTGCCAGCTTTACGGTCCGTAGTTTCAGGTATGTCTAGTTGGACCTTGTTATCCTTAATGGTTAGAACAGTTTGTTCACCTGATGTGACAAGATGGTCATCATCGACTTTTCTGAGTAGAAGAGGATCCTTGATACCAGGGAAGGTCACAGCGACTGCATCCCAATTGCCAGTTGGTAAGGTTAGGGTAACAGTCTTATCTTTGGACTTAACGGAATCAAGGCTTGGACTATCGAGAGACACAGAAGGTGCCTTTAAGATATCAAAGGAATCAAGAGAGACTTTCTTACGACCTTCTGGAGAATCTGGGTCTACTTTCAAAGTAAGAACGTGATCGCCATCTGCTAGATTGGTGAATTCACCAATCAAAGCTCCTTTTTCAGTCGCTCCTGGAGTGTAGAAGTCAAGGGCTGGCATCTCTTTTCCATCCAGTGTGACAAGTGCCTTGCCTAGTGATGCCGTTTTTAATCCATAGATTCGGATACCTGTTCCAGAGAATGGAATGGTTGCAGTGGCTTCAGAAGCGAGGCTATCATCAGCGTTGATGTCAGCGTATTTTTCTGTAGAAGCATAGAGTTCTGCATCGCTCCAATCCTTAAACATGGAACCATACTGGATACGAGGGTCACGGTCGTCGATTTTCTCAACAGTTGCTCCTTGACCTGGGAAGACTTTGAAGTAATCTAAGGAAATTTTTGAGCGTTCACTTCCACGTCCTTTATGTTCTCGTTTAACAGTGATGGTCATGAGATGAGGACCTGAAGATAGATTTGTGTAACGTCCTATTAATACACCCTTTTCAGTTGCTCCTGCTGTATAGAAGTCAAGTTCTCCAACAGACTTGCCATCTATTTTAACGTCAGCAAGTCCCAATTGAGATGACTTGAGTCCGTAGATTTCAATACCAGGTCCATTGAATGGAATAGTTGCAGTCGCATCCTTATCGGAGTAATTTCCATTTGAGATATCGGCGTATTTCTCTGTTCCACCAAAGAGTTCTGAGTCAGCCCAGTTTCCATAAGCTGAGCCGTACTGGATGCGCTTATCACGGTCATCCATCAACTCACTGAAGGCATCGATAGAAGCAGGATCTGAAACTGGTGTTGTACGGTCCCCTAGCATAGCCTTAACGCTATAAGTATAGGCATGACTAGAATCAATTGAGCGATCGATAAAGTGAGTTTGGTTGGTGATGAACTCACGAACGATAGGAGTTTGGCTGTTTTCATCCTTGCTTTCTCGTCGGATGACATAATGAGTTGCTCCCTCAACTGTGTTAAAGTCGAGTTCAGCTGTGACGGAATCTTTTCGAAGGGCTGATAAGCGAGTCACTCGTCCAGGGAAGTTTTCAAATGTAATGACATCACCCTTTTGAGTCGCAAGTTGGATACGGTTATCTTTGAGGCGACTAGCTTGAACTTCCTTGCCATTAATCTTGATAATACTAGATTCGATATTTGGATAGTCTACGACTAAGTCTCCACCAACATTAGAAAGGAAGGACAGCGTTTCAAGATTTTTCTCTTTCCATTTCATGCTGACTTCAAAGTTACCACGAGCGACTAAGCCTGAGACTTGCCCGTCTTTCCATGCATCTGGAAGGGCTGGTAATGGGGCAATGTAGCCTGTGTGAGACTGAAGGAGCATTTCTGCCATACCGCTGGTTGCACCAAAGTTCCCATCAATTTGGAAAGGCGCGTGCGTATCCCAGAGGTTTTCTAGAGTTGAAAATCTGAGCTGTTCTGCCAACAAACGGTGGGCGCGATTTCCATCTAAGAGACGAGCCCAGAGGTTGATTTTATTGGCTTTAGACCAACCAGTTCCACCATCTCCACGGTGGTTTAGGGTTGCGCGTGCAGCTTCTAGATATTCAGGCTGATCCTTGCCAAATAGAGTACCTGGGAAGAGTCCAACCAGATGAGAAACGTGGCGGTGATGGTTTTCAATGCCTTCGTTAGTGAATTGTGGGCTGTCTTCCTCGTACCATTCCTTGATACGGCCGTCTTGGTTGATGTGAAGAGGTTTTAACTTGTCAAATTTAGCCTTCACTTCTGTCACCAAGTCTTGGTCGACTTTCAGATGATTGGCTGCTTCCATATAGTCGTGGAATAACTGCCAAACTAGAGATTGGTCAAAGGTATTCCCAATCGTGATAGTTCCATGTTCTGGCGAGTAAGATGGAGAAGAAACCCAACGGTCACTAGCCTTGTCGTAGTGCAAGAAGGAATTCCAGAACTTAGCAGTTTCCTTGAGCATTGGATAAATCTTTTCCTTAAGATAAGTTTCATCCTTGGTGAATTTGTAGTAGTCATAGACGTTTTGCATCATCCAAGCATTGGCAGCTGGAGACCAACCCCAATAATAGTTCCAGCCAGGAGTAGTCCAGCCAAATGGTGTCGCCTGAGTATGAACCAACCAACCGTTTTCTTGACCTTCTTTGGATTCGATACCTGCGTATTCTTTAGCAGCGATACGACCATAGTAACGCATGTCATCGATATAATTGATCATTGGCTTAGCTGTTTCTGCGAGATTACTCATGTAGGCAGGCCAATAGTTCATTTGTAGGTTGACATTGAGGTGGTAGTCTGAGTTCCATGGTGGATTATCTACAGCATTCCAGACACCTTGCAAGTTTGCTGGAAGTGCATCTGTCCGGTTACGAGAAGAACTGATCAGTAGGTAACGTCCGTATTGGAAGAAGAGTTCTTCTAGTTTTTGTCCTTTTGTTGGATTATAGGTTTGAAGAGCTTCTTTTGTAGTTTGATTAGACTTGCTACCGCCGAGGTTTAGTTGAACACGATTGAAAAGACTTTGGTAATCCTTGATGTGGTCATTTTTCAGAGTCTCATAGTCTTTGGCTTTGGCAGCTTCTACGATAGATTTGACAGTTTTTTCTACATCAATATCCTTGCGGTAATTGGTTTTCGGATTTTGAGCAAAATTAGTCTTGGCACTGAGTAGCAGTGTTGCATAACTTGCTCCTGTAACGGTTAAATAACCATCTTGAGCAGTGACTTGTCCGTCAGTCTTGATACCAAGATAGGAGGCAAATTTCAGACCATTGTCTTTGACAGTACCCTTGAGCAAAATACCATTAGAATCTACACTGACAGTCCCTTGTTTGTATTTAGAATTCTCCCAAGAATAGTCTCCATTAGCAATCAGGTCCTCTGTCAAGCTGTTCCAAAGTGTAAAGTCAAGCGTCTTATCTCCCTTTTTAGTCAGGTGGGTAACAGTGACGTCATCTGGGTAACTAGAGAAGGTCTCACGTTTGAAACTTGTCCCATCTTGGGTATAAGAGGTAGTTGTGATAGCTTCAGAAATATCTAAGCCACGATGATAGTCGGTAACATTTTCCAAGCCCTTCTTCTGGTTATTAAAGACCATGAAGATATCACCGAAGGCCAGATAGCGACCGTATTGGGCATTGTTTGGTCCAACCAAATTTCTCTCTGCTAGTTGTTTGGCTTTTTGACGATCACCGTCCTCTAGGGCCTTACGAATTTCGGCTAAGACTTTGTAGCGGTCTTTGTAGTTTCCTCCGTTATAGTCTTGACTATCAGGTTGTGGGCCTCCAGACCAAAGTGTTTTCTCATTGTACTGGATTCTTTCTTCACCGATCAATCCAAAGACTTTGGCACCCATTTCTCCATTTCCTACTGGAAGGGCTTGTTTTTCCCATCCGTCATAGGAAGGAGCAGTTGGTTGGTTGTAATGTAGTTCGTAATGTTCTTGCTTATTCACAGGAAGTTCTGGTTTCTCACTCTCCTTATTGTCAGCAGGGGCGGTAGTAGCACTTGGTTCTGACTGACTAGCAGTTTGAGGTGGTTCTACCTCTGAGTTTGTTTGCTTTTCAGCTGATTCAGCTACAGGCTGAGTCTCTGTGTTAGAAACAAGAACTTCCTCTACATTCGTCTCAGGTTTAGCAGAGGTTTCAGTAATGGTTGCCTCACTTTCCGGAATCTCGACACCATCAGCAGCCACACCCTGTGCTGCTAAAAAAACAGCACCAAGTAAAACAGAGGCAGCTCCGACACTTAGTTTGCGGATGCTATACTTACAGGATTTTTCCCAATATCTCTTATCCACAAAATTCTCCTTTCTTCAATCTGTAAGCGCATACATTCTCTTTTAAAAAAATAAGTCTTGCAGAAATATGTGTGATTTTTTCAGATAATCTTAATATAACAAATAAACAAAGCGATTGCAAGGGCTTTCAGGGGAAATGACTTTATTTTACCAAATTTTAGTTCTTTTTAATTCTATTGAAAAAGATCAGAGATAAAAAATAATCTGAGTAATTACCAACCCTTATGAAAGCGTAACTCAAACTAGTCAGGCGTGGGACTTTATGGTATAATATAGAAGATTCAAAAAGAAACAGGAGAAATGTTATGAACCTTATTTTAGCAATTGTATTGATTCTTTTAGCTTTTCTAGGAGGAGCTCTTGGAGGTATGTACTTGGTGCGCAAGCAAATCGAAAAAGAATTTGCGGATAACCCACGTTTGAATGCAGAAGCAGTTCGTACTCTGTTGAGTGCAAGCGGTCAAAAGCCAAGCGAAGCTAAAGTACAACAAGTTTACCACCAAATCATTCGCCAACAAAAAGCAGCCCTTGCTAACAATAAAAAGAAATAAATAGGAAAAGTCTGGGATGAAAGTTCCAGACTTCTCACTATGTTTGACTGATATTTAGAGACAAGACTTTTTCCTTGCATTCTATTGATATTTGATTATGATTAAGAGGGAGACAGTGGGGAGCTACCCAGTCTGTCAGCAATTTCAGGAAGAAATGTAATGATAATGAACTATCAATCAGAAAAAATACTAGAAAGAAGACTGTATGGATAATCGACCGATTGGTTTTTTGGATTCGGGCGTTGGAGGTTTGACGGTTGTACGTGAACTCATGCGCCAGCTTCCCCATGAAGAAATCGTCTATATTGGAGATTCGGCACGGGCTCCTTATGGTCCCCGTCCTGCTGAGCAGATTCGTGAATATACTTGGCAACTGGTCAACTTTCTTTTGACCAAGGATGTTAAGATGATTGTTATTGCTTGTAATACAGCAACGGCAGTCGTCTGGGAAGAGATTAAAGCTAAGTTGGATATTCCGGTGTTGGGTGTGATTTTGCCTGGTGCATCAGCAGCCATCAAAGCGAGTCAAGGTGGGAAAATCGGTGTGATTGGAACCCCGATGACGGTAAAATCAGATATTTATCGACAAAAGATTCATGATTTAGACCCAGATTTACAAGTGGAAAGCTTGGCCTGCCCTAAGTTTGCTCCCTTGGTCGAGTCAGGTGCTCTATCGACCAGTGTGACCAAGAAAGTTGTTTATGAAACCTTGCGTCCCTTAGTCGGAAAAGTAGATAGCTTGATTTTAGGCTGTACTCATTATCCACTCCTCAGACCCATTATTCAAAATGTCATGGGGCCTAAGGTTCAGCTGATTGATAGCGGAGCTGAGTGTGTGCGTGATATTTCAGTCTTGCTCAATTACTTTGAGATTAACCGTAGCCGAGATGCGGCGTCCCTTCAACACCGTTTTTACACAACTGCAAATAGCCAAAGTTTTGCCCAGATAGGAGCAGAATGGCTGGAAAAAGAGATTCATGTGGAGCATGTAACATTATGACAAACAAAATTTATGAATACAAGGACGACCAGGACTGGTATGTTGGATCCTACAGTGTTTTTGGTGGCATTCGGACTTTGACGGATGATGACTTAGCGTTTCCTTTGTTTGATTTAGCCAAAATCTTTCGAGATGAGGAGCGAGGATTTCCGCTTTCAGTCACTGTTTTACGATATGGTTCAGCCTATCGCTTACTCTCTTTTGTGGTAGATATTCTCAACCAAGAAGCGAACCGAAACTTAGAAGTCATTCAACGTCAAGGTGCCTTGCTCTTAGTTGAAAATGGTCAACTTCTGCATGTGGAATTGCCTAAAGAAGGAGTCAACGTTCAAGATTTCTTTGAGACAAACAAGGTCAGAGAAACTTTGCTGATTGCAACTCGTAACGAGGGCAAGACCAAGGAATTTCGTGCTATCTTTGATAAGCTAGGTTATGATGTAGAAAATCTCAATGACTATCCTGATCTGCCTGAAGTAGCTGAAACAGGTATGACCTTTGAAGAAAATGCTCGCCTTAAGGCTGAAACCATCTCCAAATTAACAGGCAAGATGGTGCTAGCAGATGACTCAGGTCTCAAAGTCGATGTCCTCGGTGGATTGCCAGGTGTCTGGTCAGCTCGATTTGCAGGAGTAGGGGCTACTGACCAAGAAAATAATGCTAAACTCTTGCACGAATTAGCCATGGTCTTTGAACTCAAGGACCGTTCAGCTCAATTCCATACAACCCTGGTCGTAGCTAGCCCAGGTAAGGAAAGCTTGGTGGTCGAAGCTGATTGGCCAGGCTACATTAACTTTGAACCTAAGGGTGAAAATGGCTTTGGTTATGATCCGCTCTTTTTAGTAGGAGAAACTGGCAAATCATCAGCTGAATTAACCCTCGAAGAAAAAAATAGTCAATCCCACCGTGCCTTAGCCGTTAAGAAACTTTTGGAGGTATTTCCATCATGGCAAAGCAAACCATCATTGTAATGAGTGACTCCCACGGAGATAGCTTGATTGTAGAAGAAATCCGTAACCGCTATCTGGGGAAAGTCGATGCTATTTTTCACGATGGTGACTCTGAGCTTCGCCCAGATTCACCCCTCTGGGAAGGAATCCAGGTCGTCAGAGGGAACATGGATTTTTATTCAGATTATCCAGAACGCTTGGTGACTCAACTGGGTCCTACCAAGATCATCCAGACCCATGGACACTTATTTGACATTAACTTCAATTTCCAAAAGCTTGATTTCTGGGCGCAGGAAGAAGATGCAGATATCTGTCTTTATGGGCACTTGCATGTTCCAAACGCTTGGATGGAAGGGAAGACTCTCTTTCTAAACCCTGGTTCTATCAGTCAGCCACGTGGGACTATCAGAGAATGCCTCTATGCCCGTGTAGAGATTGATGATAGCTACTTTAAAGTGGACTTTTTGACACGTAACCATGAGGTCTATCCAGGCTTATCCAAGGAGTTTGCTCGATGATTGCCAAGGAGTTTGAACAGTTTTTACTGGAGCAAGAGGAAACCTTTTTAACTCCTGCTGAAAATTTGGCTGTACTCATTGATAGCCACAATGCAGATCATGCAATTCTCCTCCTTAGCCAGATGACCTATACCAGAGTGCCAGTAGTGACTGATGAGAAAGAATTTGTCGGAACCATTGGACTTAGAGACATTCTGGCCTACCAGATGGAGCAGGGCTTGAGTCAGGAAGCTATGGCAGACACGGATATCGTGCACATGACCAAGAAGGACGTAGCAGTTGTCAGTCCAGACTATCGCCTCACGGATGTTTTGCACAAGCTAGTGGACGAGTCCTTCTTACCAGTTGTGGATGCAGAGGGGATTTTCCAAGGCATTATCACGCGTAAGTCCATCCTCAAGGCAGTAAATGCTCTCTTGCATGACTTTAGTAAGGAATATGAGATTCGAAGCAAATGAGAGAAGGAATTTCAGTATTTTTAGAAGAAAAACAAGGTTTGTCTGTAAATTCTAAGCAATCCTATAAGTATGACTTGGAGCAGTTTTTAGATTTGATTGGAGAACGAATCTCTGAGACAAGTTTAAAAATCTACCAAGCTCAACTATCTCAGTTTAAAATCAGTGCCCAAAAGCGTAAGGTTTCTGCTTGCAATCAATTTCTTTACTTTTTATACCAGAAGGGGGAAATTGGCACCTTTTATCGTTTAGAATTGCCGAAACAGGCTGAGAAAAAACAAGTCAAGTCAGAGCTTTTAGACTTGAGTTCTTTCTGGCAAGAAAGTGCCTATCCAGAGGGACGCTTGTTGGCCTTACTGATAGTTGAATTGGGCCTCTTACCAAGTGAAATTCTAGCCTTAAAAACAAATGATGTGAATCTAGACTTTCAAGTATTGAGAATCAATAAAGCTTCTCAACAAAGAATCTTGAGCCTTCCTACAAACTTGCTTGCAGAGTTAGAACCCTTGATGGGGCAGACCTATCTCTTTGAAAAAGCTGGGAAGCCATACTCCCGTCAGTGGGCCTTTCGTCAGTTAGAAGCCTTTCTAAAGGAAAAAGGTTTTTCAGATTTATCGGCTCAAGGATTGAGAGAACAGTTTATATTAAGACAAATCGAAGAAAAGGTTGACTTGTACGAAATTGCTAAAAAATTAGGATTAAAGACAGTCATGACCTTGGAAAAATATAGATAATGGATATTAAATTAAAAGATTTTGAAGGACCTTTGGATCTTCTTTTGCACTTGGTTTCAAAGTACCAGATGGATATCTATGATGTGCCGATTACAGAGGTTATCGAGCAATATCTAGCCTATATCTCGACATTACAAGCTATGCGTTTGGAAGTCGCAGGTGAGTACATGGTCATGGCTAGTCAACTCATGCTGATCAAGAGTCGCAAGCTCTTGCCGAAGGTTGCAGAAGTGACAGACCTAGAGGATGACCTGGAGCAGGACCTCCTTTCTCAAATCGAAGAATACCGCAAGTTTAAACTTTTGGGAGAGCAGTTGGAAGTGAAGCATCAAGAGCGAGCTCAATATTACTCAAAAGCGCCGACAGAGTTGATTTATGAGGATGCTGAACTTGTCCACGATAAGACTACTATCGATCTTTTCTTAGCCTTTTCAAACTTGCTTTCCAAGAAAAAGGAAGAATTCTCGCAAAGTCACACAACCATTTTACGAGATGAGTACAAGATTGAGGATATGATGGTTATCGTCCGAGAAGCCTTACTTGAAGGTCAGCAATTATGCTTGCAAGATTTGTTTAAAGAAACCAAGGATTTACAAGAGGTCATCACGCTCTTTTTAGCGACCTTGGAGTTGATTAAAACCCAAGAAATTCTCTTAATTCAAAAAGAGAGCTTTGGAGATATCTATCTCATGAAAAAGAAAGACGAAAATCAAGTAGAACAAAGTCAGGCTTGATAGAGAGGAAATATGAGTACTTTAGCAGAAATAGAAGCGCTCTTGTTTGTAGCGGGTGAAGAGGGGATAAGGATTCGCCAGTTGGCTGAACTCCTTTCTTTGCCACCGACTGGGATTCAGCAAAGTCTTGAAAAATTAGCCAAAAAGTATGAAAAAGACCAGGATTCCAGTTTAGCCTTGATTGAGACAGGTGGTGCCTATAGATTGGTAACCAAGCCTCAATTTGCAGCTATTTTGAAAGAATATTCTAAGGCGCCCATCAACCAGAGTCTATCTCGAGCTGCGCTAGAAACCTTGTCCATCATTGCTTATAAGCAGCCTATCACACGGATAGAAATTGATGCCATCCGTGGGGTCAACTCGAGTGGAGCCTTGGCAAAGTTGCAGGCTTTTGATCTGATAAAGGAAGACGGGAAAAAAGAGGTTTTGGGTCGCCCTAATCTCTATGTAACTACGGATTATTTCCTAGATTACATGGGTATTAATCATCTGGAAGAATTACCAGTGATAGATGAACTTGATATTCAAGCACAAGAAAGCCAATTATTTGGTGAAAGGATAGAAGAAGATGAGAATCAATAAATATATTGCCCACGCAGGTGTGGCCAGTAGGAGAAAAGCAGAAGAGTTGATCAAGCAAGGCTTGGTGACGGTTAACGGACAGGTAGTACGTGAACTAGCAACGACCATTAAGTCAGGCGACAAGGTCGAAGTTGAAGGCCAACCAATCTACAACGAAGAAAAAGTCTACTATCTGCTTAACAAACCGCGCGGTGTGATTTCCAGTGTGACAGATGACAAGGGTCGCAAGACTGTTGTGGATCTCTTGCCTAATGTGAAAGAACGGATTTACCCTGTGGGACGTTTGGATTGGGACACATCTGGAGTCTTGATTTTGACCAATGATGGGGACTTTACAGACGAGATGATTCACCCTCGAAATGAGATCGACAAAGTCTATGTTGCGCGTGTAAAAGGGATTGCCAACAAAGAAAACCTCCGTCCTTTGACTCGAGGCGTTGAAATTGAAGGCAAGAAAACCAAGCCGGCCGTCTATGAAATTCTCAAAGTAGATCCTGTTAAAAACCGTTCGGTTGTTCAGCTAACCATTCATGAAGGACGCAATCACCAAGTTAAAAAGATGTTTGAAGCAGTTGGGCTCCAAGTGGATAAGTTGTCTCGGACACGTTTTGGACATTTAGACTTGACAGGACTTCGTCCAGGAGAATCACGCCGTCTCAATAAAAAAGAAATCAGCCAGCTACACACCATGGCTGTAACAAATAATAAATAATGAAAAAAATCTTAATTGCGCCAGTGCGCTTTTACCAACGCTTTATCTCACCAGCCTTTCCCCCCTCTTGTCGCTTTGAGCCCACTTGTTCAAATTACATGATTCAGGCTATTGAAAAACATGGCTTCAAGGGAGTTTTGATGGGCTTGGCTCGGATTTTACGTTGCCATCCTTGGTCTGAAACGGGTAAAGATCCAGTGCCAGACCATTTTTCATTAAAGCGAAATACAAGAGAAGAAGGATCACATTTGTGATTCTTTTATTGTTATAAGAGTAAGTTACTTGGTAAAATGTTGATTTCCACTACCTTTCTCCTATAAAAAGTGGTAAAATGGTTGAAAGAAAGAAGGGATAGAAATGACAACATTATTTTCTAAAATCAAAGAAGTAACAGAACTTTCCGCTATCTCAGGTCATGAAGCACCTGTTCGCGCTTATCTTCGTGAAAAATTAACACCTCACGTGGATGAAGTCGTGACTGATGGCTTGGGTGGTATTTTTGGGGTTAAACACTCAGAAGTTGAAAATGCACCTCGTGTCTTGGTAGCCTCTCACATGGATGAAGTTGGTTTTATGGTTAGTGAAATCAAGCCAGACGGGACCTTCCGAGTAGTCAGCATTGGTGGTTGGAACCCTATGGTTGTCAGCAGCCAACGCTTTAAACTCTTTACACGTGAAGGACGTGAAATTCCAGTCATCTCAGGTTCAGTTCCTCCGCATTTGACTCGTGGCACAGGTGGACCAACCATGCCAGCTATTTCAGATATCGTTTTTGACGGTGGTTTTGCAGATAAGGCTGAGGCTGAAAGTTTCGGTATCCGTCCAGGAGACACAATCGTTCCAGATAGTAGCGCAATCCTAACTGCTAATGAAAAAAATATCATCTCAAAAGCATGGGATAACCGTTACGGTGTGCTTATGGTTAGCGAGTTAGCTGAAAACTTGTCAGGTCAAAAACTGGGAAATGAACTTTACCTTGGTGCTAACGTCCAAGAGGAAGTTGGACTTCGTGGTGCCCATGCATCTACAACAAAATTTGATCCAGAAGTATTCCTTGCGGTGGATTGCTCACCAGCAGGTGATGTTTATGGTGGTCAAGGTAAGATTGGTGATGGAACCTTGATTCGTTTCTACGATCCAGGTCACTTGCTTCTCCCAGGCATGAAGGACTTCCTTTTGACAACTGCTGAAGAAGCTGGTATCAAGTACCAATACTACTGTGGAAAAGGTGGAACTGACGCAGGTGCAGCTCATCTGAAAAATGGTGGTGTCCCATCAACAACAATCGGTGTCTGCGCTCGTTATATCCACTCTCATCAAACCCTTTATGCCATGGATGATTTCCTTGAAGCCCAAGCTTTCCTACAAGCCTTGGTTAAAAAATTGGATCGTTCTACTGTAGATTTGATCAAAAATTATTAAACTAAAAAGATGGAGGTGATAGGTATGGAAGAACCAAACCTAGAAACCTTGATACGGGACCTTTACAATCATGCCCGTCAAAACTTGAGTGAAGATTTAGTGGCTGCACTCCTAGAAACTGCTAAGCAATTGCCCAGCACCAATGAGCGCTTGCTTGCAGTTCGACTTTCAGGGCTAGTCACACTTGAACTCCTCAAGAATCCTAGAACACCAGCGCCAGAGTTAGTTAATCTGGCCCGCTATATCAAAAAGGAAGAAGCAAGGTACAAGGGTGCAGCTGCCTCTTCCTTTATGATTGGAGAGCTATTTAAAATGCTTTGATTCGAAAGAATCAAAGCATTTTTTTATCTTAGATTTGTTCAGCCAAAACCTTTTCAGCAAGGTTCATAGCGTGGTCTGATACACGAGTGTAGTGTGAAATGATGTCGATAAAGTTGACACCTGCTTGGGTAGAACATTCACCATTGTTTAGGCGCTTGATGTGAGTCTTACGAAGGACGCGTTCCATCTTGTTGATGGCTTCATGGCGTTCAATAAGAGATTGAGCTTTTTCAAGGTCATTGTTTTCAACACTCTCAAGAGCATCTTTAACAAAATCGCTTGTTTGACGGTAAATATCTTCCAACTCTTCTAGGGCTGAGTTAGAGAATTGAACATTCTTGCGTTGCAAGTAGTCGTTAAGATTAATCAAAGCTTCAGCGTGGTCACCGATACGTTCCAAGTCTCGAGAAGAGTCAAGGATGTTGGTTAAGACTTCACTCTCTTTTTGACTCAATGCTTCACTAGAAAGGCTGATGAGGTAACGTGTTAATTTCTCATCGATTGTGTTGATAGCTTCTTCAGTTTTGTGTCCTTTTTCAGCTACTTTTTCATTAGAATTGATAATGTAGTCGTAAGAAAGGTCAAATGCTTTAACCGCATAGTTTCCTAAGTGCAAGAGTTCTTTCTTGGCATTTCCTAGGGCGATAGAAGGAGCTTGCTTGATGAGTTGTTCATCCAAGTAAAGAGGTTCATACTTAACAACTTCGTCTTCACCAGGATTAACTTAGTTACAAAGTAAGCCAAAGCACCGATGAATGGGAATTGTACGATGGTATTACTTACGTTGAAGGCACCATGTGAGAAAGCGATAGTCATCTCTGGCGAGAGGTGAAGTAAAGCTTGGAAGTACTCAATCATAGAAGTGAATGGGCCCAACAAGATTAAGCAGAGGATAGTTCCCAAAACGTTAAAGGTAACGTGAGTTGCTGCAACTCGTTTAGCAGAGATGTTTGCTCCGGCTGCTGCGATAATAACCGTTAAGGTTGTACCGATATTATCTCCGAATAGGACTGGTAGTGCCCCTTTGAGGTCGAGGAATCCACCTGCATAGAGACCTTGTAGAATCCCGATGGTTGCAGAAGATGCCTGAATCAGAACGGTAATGACAGCACCAGCCACAACTCCCAAGATAGGATTTTGCCCCAAGGTAACCATGTATTCCTTAAACTGAGGCAAGTCTTTAAGAGGGCTCATCCCAGCACTAATGAGGTTGAGGGCGTAGAAGATACCACCCACACCAAAAAGGATACGTCCAATATTATTTGCAGTACGGTTTTTTGTAAAGAATAAGAACATGGTTCCAAGGAAAATCAAGGGTAGGGCATACTCGCCAAGTTTGAAACCGATGATGAAGGACGTTACGGTCGTTCCAATATTGGCTCCCATGATAATCCCGATGGCCTGTCTAAGGGTGAGGAGACTAGCACTGACAAGTCCAACCGTAATAACCGTTACACCTGTACTTGACTGGATGAGGGCAGTGACGACAATCCCCACTAAGACCCCTAAGAAGGGATTACTTGTGTACTTGTCAATGTAATAACGAAGGCGATCTCCAGCAGCTTGTTGCAAACCGTCTCCCATGGTCTTGATACTATACAAAAACAGTCCCAGACCACCTAAAAAGTGAAAAATAATTTCCTGCCAATTAATGGACATTTTCTTTTTCCTCCGAAAAATAATCGCGGAATTTCTCCCATTCTATTTTAAAGGATAAAAGTAAATCTAACAAGTAGTAAATACTCTTTTTTGAGAAAAATGTTGTTTTTATTCGAAAAATGGCAGATGATTGTCTAATTTATATTAATTCTTCACTTCTTTATAGTTCTTGAAGGGCTAGTGTTGACTCTTTTTCTAAATATCGTAAAATAAAAATGACCTGTTCTGTTTATTTTTGGAACAGCTACTTTTTTAATTCAAAAATAAAGCGCTTACTTTCAAGAGAAAGTCAAAGGAGAAAAAGATGAAGAATCCATTTTTTGAAAAACATTGTCGCTATAGTATTCGAAAATTGTCAGTGGGTGCCTGCTCATTGATGATTGGTTCAGTTCTGTTTGCAGGTCCAGCTTTGGCTGAAGAGTCTGTCGTTCCAGAAAATGGGACAACAACTACAGCAGTAGCTTCAGAGCAACCGTCAACCACTACTCCAGCAGAAGCAACTACACCAGCACCAGAAGTATTGAAAGAGCTAGAAGCAAGGGAAGACAAGGAAAGTGAGCAACCAGTTTCAGAAGAAAAACCAACCTTGGACCAGTTGAATGCAGGTGATAAGGAAGCAACTAGTCCAGCTGCTGAAACACCTAAGGTGGAAGAAGCGCCTGCTACTTCAGAAAATAAGCCAGAAGAAAAAGCTACTGTCGCTGACGTTCCTAAGAAAGAAGAAAAAAGTCTTCGACCAAAAGAAATTAAGTTTGACACATGGGAAGATTTGTTGAAATGGGAACCAGGTGCCCGTGAAGACGATGCTATTAACCGATCTTCAGTAGAACTAGCCAAGCGCTATCGTGGACATGTAGTCAACGAAAAAGCCAATAAGGATGCCAAGGTTGAAGCCCTTGCTAACACTAACTCTAAGGCTAAAGACCACGCTTCTGTAGGTGGTGAAGAGTTTAAGGCCTATGCTTTTGACTACTGGCAATACTTGAATTCAATGGTCTTCTGGGAAGGGCTGGTTCCAACTCCAGACGTGATTGATGCTGGTCACCGTAATGGTGTTCCTGTATTAGGAACTTTGTTCTTTAACTGGTCTAACAGTATTGCAGACCAAGAAAAATTTGCTGCAGCCCTTCAACAAGACGAAGACGGTACTTTCCCTATCGCTCGTAAGTTGGTTGATTTGGCTAAATACTATGGATTTGATGGATATTTTATCAACCAAGAAACAACAGGAGATATCGTAACGCCTCTTGGTAAGAAAATGCGTGACTTCATGCTCTATACCAAGGAATATGCGGCTCAAGTCAATCATCCAGTGAAATATTCTTGGTACGATGCCATGACCTATGAATATGGTCGTTATCATGCAGATGGTTTGGGTGAATACAATTACCAATTCATGGAAAAAGAGGGGGATAAGGTTCCTGCTGATCACTTCTTTGCCAACTTTAACTGGACAAAAGAGAAAAATGATTACTCTGTAACGATGGCACAATGGCTAGGTCGCAGTCAGTATGATGTTTTTGCAGGTTTGGAATTGCAACAAGGAGGTTCTTACAAGACAAAAGTGAAATGGGATGCTCTCTTTGATGAAAATGGCAAACTTCGCTTATCACTAGGTCTCTTTGCCCCAGATACTATCACGAGTCTTGGGAAGACAGGAGAAGACTATCACAAGAATGAAAATATCTTCTTCACAGGCTACCAAGGAGATCCAACTGGTCAAAAACCAGATGATAAGGACTGGTACGGGATTGCCAACCTTGTAGCTGACCGTACACCAGCAGTAGGACGTAGCTTCACAACATCCTTTAACACAGGACATGGGAAGAAATGGTTTGTAGACGGTAAAGTCTCTAAGGATTCTGAATGGAACTATCGTTCTGTATCAGGTATCTTACCTACATGGCGCTGGTGGCAAACTTCATCAGGGGCTAAACTTCAAGCTGACTATGACTTTGAAGATGCCTACAATGGAGGGAATTCACTCAAATTTGCGGGTGATTTAGCTGAAAATACCAACCAAGATGTTCGTCTCTATTCTACAAAACTGGAAGTAACAGATAAAACGAAACTTCGTGTTGCCCATAAAGGTGGTAAGGGAAGCAAGGTTTATGTAGAGTTTGCGACTCAGAAAAACTATACTTATGGTGGCGAGAATGCTCGTAAAGAGCTGACTCTATCTGACGATTGGACAAAAGATGAATTTGATTTGAGTGCCTTGGCAGGTCAGACTATTTACGGCATCAAGCTCACTTTCGAAAACGCTGCTGCCCTTAAGGGTTATCAATTTAACTTGGGTGAGTTGACTGTAACAGATAATCAAGAGGCTCCTCAGGATCCAACTGTTCTTAAAGTAGCCAAAAAATCTCTCAAAAATGCCCAAGAAGCGGAAGCTATTGTTCAATTTACAGGTAACAAAGATGCTGATTTCTATGAAGTTTATGAGAAGGATGGCGATGCTTGGCGCCTATTGACAGGCTCATCTGCCACTACTATCTACCTACCAAAAGTTAGCCGTTCAGCTAGTGCGACTGGAACTAGTCAAGAGTTGAAGGTTGTCGCAGTTGGTAAGAATGGTCTTCGTTCTGAAGCAGCAACTACAAACTTTGAGTGGGGAATGACTGTCCAAGACACAAGTCTTCCAAGACCATTAGCAGAAAATATCGTTCCAGGAGCGACTGTTATCGGAAGTACCTTCCCAGACACAGAAGGCGGCGAAGGTATCGAAGGTATGTTGAATGGAACTATCACTAGCTTATCTGATAAATGGTCTTCTGCTCAATTGAGTGGTAGCGTTGATATCCGTTTGACACAACCACGCCGTGTCGTTAGATGGGTCATGGACCATGCCGGTGCTGGTGGAGAATCTGTCAACGATGGTTTGATGAATACTAAGGACTTTGACCTCTACTACAAGGATGAAGCTGGAGAATGGAAACTAGCCAAGGCTGTTCGTGGCAATAGAGCTCATGTTTCAGACATTACCCTTGATAGCCCAATTACGGCGCAAGACTGGCGTTTGCACGTTATTACATCTGACAATGGAACACCATGGAAAGCCATTCGTATCTACAACTGGAAGATGTATGAAACTCTTGATACGGAGAGCCAAAATATTCCAATGGCTAAAGTTGCAGCGCGTGTTCTAACTGACAATAAGGTTCAGCTCGGCTTCTCAGAAGTTCCTGCTGGGGCATCCATCACAGTCTATGACAAGGCAGATTCACAAACTCCAATCGCTACCTTAAATACGGTAGTTGGAGGAGATTTGGCAACAGAACCATTGAGCCTTGAAAAACGTCCAAGCCTTCTTTACTACCGCACACAATTGCCAGGGAAAGAAATCAGTAATACTCTTGCTGTAACGATTCCTCAGGATGAAAGAAAGATTAAGGCTGTCAGTCTAGAAGTAGCACCTAAAAAGGCAACTTATCAAGTTGGTGAGGAATTGAATCTTAAAGGTGGTCTTCTCCGTGTCAAATACGAAGGTGAAGAAGCAGATGAAGTCATCAACCTTAGTCATGCTGGTGTTGTAGTCAACGGCTACGATGCTCACCATCATGGCGAACAAGAGTTAACAGTAACCTATCTTGGTCTTCCAGTTGCAGGTAGCTTTAAGGTTCAAGTCACTGGTGAAGAAACTGGTCCAAAAGAAGTCGCAGCCTTGTATATTAGCAAGCAACCGAAAATTGACTACTTGGTAGGTGATGCTCTAGACTTATCAGAAGGACGTTTCAAGGTCTTGTATGATGATGAGACGGAGACTGAACATAGCTTTACAGACCAAGGAGTCGAAATTACAGGTTATGATTCTCAAAAAACAGGTCGTCAAAAACTTCAGTTGCACTATCAAGGACAAACTGTCGACTTTGATGTTCTAGTATCACCTAAGGCAGCCATTAACGACGAATATCTGAAACAAGAAATCACATCTGCCCAAGGACGCAAAGAAACATTAGCTTATACATTTGCTGATGCAGCAAAACAAGCAGCTCTTGTTGAGAAGCTTGATGCAGCGAAAGCCATCTTAGAAAATCATGATGCTAGTCAAGAAGCAGTCAACCAGACCTTGAATGACTTGAAACAAGCTGGTACTGAATTGGATGGCAATCAACGTTATCAAACTGCTAGAGAAGAATTGGAGAGCTTGCTCGAATCTGTCCTTGAAAAAGATCCTAAATCTGAGTTGATTGCGCAAGCTGAAGCTTTATTATCTTCACAAACACCAACTCCAGAAGCCTTTGCGGACATGAAAGAAAAGCTGAATAAGAAACTAGCTTCTGCAGAAGAAAGTCATCATGTGGGTAGCTTAGAAGAAGGTGAAACTGCGCCAACAGTTGAAGCGCTACCTGAGTTAGTGATTGAAACAGAAACTCAAACCTTCGAACGCCAAGAACGTCCGTCAGGAGACCTCTTGGTGGGTGAACGTAGAATCGTTCAGGCAGGTGTAGAAGGTCAGACTCGTCGTCTGATTGAAGTAGATGCCAAAGGTAACCGTACTCTTCTTAAGACAGAAGTAGTCAAGGAAGCAGTGACAGAGATTACTGAAGTTGGTACCAAGGTAGAAAGCCGTGTTCAACCGCTAGACGGTCCAAAAGTCTTAGAAGTTAAGAAACCAAGCTTGGTTGTGGAAGAAGAAGTTCTTGCATATGGACATGAAGAAGGAGTAAATCCTAGCCTCCCATTAGGAGAACGACGCTTGGTTCAAGTAGGAGTTGCAGGCCTTCGTAGAAACCTTGTAGAGATTGATTCTGAAGGACATCGTAGTCTTAAGGGAACGGAAGTTCTCAAGGAAGCCGTAACTGAGATTGTTGAAGTCGGTACAAAAATAGTTAAAGTACCAGGTGACAGACCAGTTACACCTGCTCCAGCGACTCAAGATATTAAGAAGGAAACTAGAAAAACAGAACCTAAGACTGAAACATCCGTTTCGCCAGTTCAAGCAAGCCAAGCAGCGAAGCAAGAACCAGCAAAAACAGAAGCACAAGTTGAAAAACCTGAAGGAAAACAACTTCCAAGTACAGGTACAGAAGTAGATGCAAATCTTCTTGCCCTTGGCCTAGCTGGAGTTTTAAGTGGTTTTGGCTTGCTAGCTCAAAAGAAAAAAGAAGATTAAGATAGAGAGTGTATCTAACACTGACTTCATATTAATAAAAAAGATTTGACTTTTAAGAGTCAAATCTTTTTTTGAGTTTAAAAAGTGAAAATCTTGTTTGGGGGTTAAAATGCGTTCCAAATGAATAGGAAGATAAAAATACAACCCCAAGCGTTGCCTGTTCTCTTTTGAATGACGAGCATACCATAAATCAAGATAAAAACAGACAAAGCCTCTAAAATGGCATGGAGATGAAAGCTAATCATCCCATGAATCATCAGACAGATAAGAGCACAAGTCAAGGCTCCGTAATCAAGCCAAGTCTGATGTGATGGAAAGCGACAGTTAATTTTGTTTGCAATGACAACATAATTAAAACCTTCCCAGAATCCCCAGATAAGTCCAATAAGGAGGAACCCCAAGATATTTGTCGGAAAAGAACTTGCCAGAACTTCTCTGGTTAAGAGGATGGATTGAAAAGGGAGATAGGAATGAATCTGCCCTCTACTGATGAGAAAAAGAAGTAAGGGGAGACAGATAGCAGCGGTCTTAATAATGGTTGGGAGGAGATGTTTAGCTAGCAAACCATATTGTTTCCAGCTTTCTTTTCTTCGAATCATTACTATGCTCGTCCCCAATCCAGCAACACAAAACTGGAGAGTTGCGAGAAAAAGAAGACGAATCCAGACGGGAAACTCTGTTTGGTGAGAGAAATCAAGTATTTGTTTTTGGAAAAGGATGTATCCTATAAACGAAAGAATTGTCAAAATGGCAATGATATTGAGGTCTGAATCTGCCTCTTTTTGCTTATCTGTTAGAGTGTTTTTCATCATTTAGCGCTCCTTATCTTATTTTTATTATAAAATAATAAGAAATAAAGGGCAATAAAGAACTGGAAAAGTTTAAGGTTTTGCTATCTCTTTTATTGATTTTGTGATATAATTAACACGTAAAAAAAATTAAGGAGTCTTTCCAAATGGCAAAATTGACTGTTAAAGACGTTGAGTTGAAAGGGAAAAAAGTTCTCGTTCGTGTTGACTTCAACGTTCCTGTAAAAGATGGCGTGATTACTAACGACAACCGTATCACTGCAGCTCTTCCAACTATCAAGTACATCCTTGAACAAGGTGGACGTGCGATTCTTTTCTCTCACCTTGGACGTGTAAAAGAAGAAGCAGACAAAGCTGGTAAATCACTTGCTCCTGTAGCTGCTGACTTGGCTGCTAAATTGGGTCAAGAAGTTACATTCCTTCCAGGTGTTACTCGTGGTGCTGAATTGGAAGCAGCTATCAACGCTCTTGAAGATGGACAAGTTCTTTTGGTTGAAAACACTCGTTTTGAAGATGTTGACGGTAAGAAAGAATCTAAAAACGATCCTGAACTTGGTAAATACTGGGCATCACTTGGAGATGGTATCTTCGTAAACGATGCATTCGGTACTGCTCACCGTGCACACGCATCTAACGTTGGTATCTCAGCAAACGTTGAAAAAGCAGTTGCTGGATTCCTTCTTGAAAACGAAATTGCTTACATCCAAGAAGCTGTTGAAGCTCCAGAACGTCCATTCGTGGCTATCCTTGGTGGTTCAAAAGTTTCAGATAAGATCGGTGTTATCGAAAACTTGCTTGAAAAAGCTGATAAAGTTCTTATCGGTGGTGGTATGACTTACACATTCTACAAAGCACAAGGTATCGAAATCGGTAACTCACTTGTAGAAGAAGATAAATTGGATGTTGCGAAAGCTCTTCTTGAAAAAGCAAACGGCAAATTGATCTTGCCAGTTGACTCAAAAGAAGCAAACGCATTTGCTGACTACACTGAAGTGAAAGACACTGAAGGTGAAGCAGTTGACCCAGGTTTCCTTGGTCTTGACATCGGTCCAAAATCTATCGCTAAATTTGACGAAGCTTTGACTGGTGCTAAAACAGTTGTATGGAACGGACCTATGGGTGTATTTGAAAACCCTGACTTCCAAGCAGGTACAATCGGTGTGATGGACGCTATCGTGAAACAACCAGGCGTTAAATCAATCATCGGTGGTGGTGACTCAGCTGCCGCAGCTATCAACCTTGGTCGTGCAGACAAGTTCTCATGGATCTCTACTGGTGGTGGAGCTTCAATGGAGCTTCTCGAAGGTAAAGTTCTTCCAGGACTTGCAGCTTTGACTGAAAAATAAGAATATAAAAAAGGAGGCTGGGACAAAAGTCCTAGCCTCTCAATTGTCTTTGGATTGTCGAGCAGGACGCAGTGGTTGA
The DNA here is from genome assembly GCF_019929575.1 of Streptococcus infantis. Lineage (GTDB taxonomy): Bacteria > Bacillota > Bacilli > Lactobacillales > Streptococcaceae > Streptococcus > Streptococcus infantis_L. The sequence goes on along the minus strand of NZ_JAHZPU010000001.1, from coordinate 17,756 downwards.
GTGGTCTCTACTACGCTGCTTTCATCAACTTTTACAACCCTACTCAACTGTGCGGAGGTGGGACGACGAAATCGAATTCTAACGAATTACCGATTTCTGTCCCACTCTCTTTTTTGCGCTCTTTTAAAGTTTGAGAGTAGTGAGGGATAATTGGACAGAATCCAAAAAAAACAGTAAAATAGAGGAATACCAATCTAAATGAAATTTGAGTGATAATCGTGGAAAAAAGAGACAATCATACAAAAACAGCTATTTGCGGTATTATCAATGTCACCCCAGATTCTTTTTCTGATGGGGGCCAGTTTTTTGCTGTTGAGGAGGCCTTGAAACAGGCTAGAAAATTGATAGACGAAGGAGCCACTATCCTAGATATTGGTGGAGAATCCACTCGACCTGGAAGTAGCTATAGCTATGTTGAGATTGAAGAGGAAATCCAACGTGTCATCCCAGTCATTAAGGCTATCCGTCAAGAGAGTGATGTTCTGATTTCGGTCGACACATGGAAAAGTCAGGTTGCAGATGAAGCTCTAAAAGCTGGTGCCCATATAGTCAATGACATTACTGGTCTCATGGGTGATAAGGAGATGGCGGATGTGGTTGCTAAAGCTGGAGCTCAGGTAGTCATCATGTTTAATCCAGTCATGGCACGCCCTCAGCACCCTAGTTCACTTATCTTCCCTCATTTTGGCTTTGGAGAGCCTTTTACAAAGGAAGACTTAGATGAGTTTGAAAAACTACCAGTAGAAGAACTGATGACAGCTTTCTTTGACCGTGCTCTAGTAAGAGCGGAAATAGCAGGAATTTCGAAAGACAAGATCATGCTGGATCTAGGGATTGGCTTTGGCTTGACCAAAAAGGAAAATCTACTACTTCTACGTGACCTTGATAAATTACACGAGATGGGCTATCCTATCTTTTTAGGAGTCTCTCGCAAGCGCTTTGTCATCAATATTCTGGAAGAAAATGGTTTTGAAGTAAATCCAGAAACTGAAGAAGGCTTCCGAAATCGTGATACGGCTTCATCTCATGTGACCAGTATCGCCGCTAGACAAGGTGTGGAAGTGGTGCGCGTACACGATGTAGCCAGCCACAAGATGGCGGTTGAAATTGCATCAGCCATCCGTCTGGCAGATGATGCGGAAAATTTAAACTTGAAACAGTATAAATAAGATGAATAAAAACGAAACGAATCAGTGGATTGCCCACTACCGGACAGACCAACCGCACTTTGGTTTGGAAAGAATGATAGAGCTTTTAGCTTTACGAGGCAATCCCCATCTTAAGCTTAAGGTTATCCACATTGGTGGAACCAATGGCAAGGGCTCTACTATAGCCTTTTTGAAGAATATGTTGGAAAAGATGGGGCTAAGAGTTGGTGTCTTTAGTTCTCCCTATCTGGTTCATTATACGGATCAGATTGCCATTAATGGAGAATCCATCCCAGAAGTGAGATTAGAAGACTTAATGGCGGAATATCGCTCACTACTTGAAGGGGAGCATGCTCCGGCCTTACAAGGAACGACAGAGTTCGAGATTATCACTGCCCTAGCCTATGACTATTTTGCTTCAGAGCAAGTCGATGTGGCTATTATGGAAGTTGGTATGGGTGGTCTTTTGGATAGTACCAATGTCTGTCAACCGATACTAACTGGTATCACGACAATAGGACTGGACCACGTAGCTTTGTTGGGAGATACTCTGGAAGCCATTGCAGAACAAAAAGCTGGGATTATCAAATTAGGAATTCCTCTAGTGACTGGGAACATTGTCCCAGAAGCATTGGCGGTTATCGACCAGATTGCGAAAGCGAAACAAGCCCCAAGGCTTGCTTATGGAGATGACTATCAGGTCAGCCATTGTGAAAGTATTATCGCTGGAGAGGTCTTTGACTATTCAAGTTCGGTTAGACAAGGTCGTTTTCAGACAGGTCTACTTGGTTTACACCAGATAGAAAACGCTGGGATGGCACTAGCCTTGTTAGATACTTATTGCCAAACTACTGGTCAAGAATTAGCCAGTAATGACTTAGTGGCTCAAGCTTTAGAGGAGACAAGCTGGCCAGGACGCTTGGAAGTTGTTTCTAGAGAACCTTTGATGATTCTGGATGGTGCCCACAATTCCCATGCTATCAAGGCTTTGGTAGAAACATTGCAAAAACGCTTTGCTGACTACCATAAGGAAATCCTCTTTACTTGCATCAAAACCAAGGCCTTAGAGGATATGTTGGACTTGCTAGAAACCTTGCCCAATACTAAGGTTACACTAACTCATTTTGAGGATAGTCGGGCGACCGACGAAGAGGTGCTAAAAAAAGCAGCCCATTCTAGAAATCTCAACTATCAAAGTTGGAGAGAATTTCTAGATCAAAAATTATCAGAAAATAAAGAGAAAAAAACAGTTAGGATTGTCACGGGGTCTTTATACTTTTTAGCCCAAGTGAGAGCCTATCTAATGGAGAGGAAAAATTAGAGAATGGATACACAAAAGATTGAAGAAGCTGTAAAAATGATCATCGAGGCAGTTGGTGAGGATGCAAATCGCGAAGGCTTGCAGGAAACACCAGCCCGTGTCGCTCGTATGTACCAAGAGATTTTTTCAGGTCTTGGGCAAACTGCTGAAGAGCACCTGTCAAAATCCTTTGAGATTATTGATGACAATATGGTAGTAGAAAAGGATATCTTTTTCCATACCATGTGTGAGCATCACTTCTTGCCATTTTATGGGAAGGCTCATATTGCCTACATTCCAGATGGGCGTGTAGCAGGTTTGTCTAAGCTTGCCCGTACGGTTGAAGTCTACTCTAAAAAGCCACAGATTCAAGAGCGTTTGAATATCGAAGTGGCAGATGCCTTGATGGAGTTTTTGGGTGCCAAGGGAGCCTTTGTTGTCATTGAGGCAGAGCATATGTGTATGAGCATGCGTGGCGTTCGAAAACCAGGCACTGCTACTTTGACAACAGTGGCTCGTGGTCTATTTGAAACGGATAAGGACCTCCGAGATCAGGCTTATCGTTTAATGGGACTATAATACTCTTCGAAAATCAAATTCAAACCACGTCAGCTTCCATCTGCAACCTCAAAACAGTGTTTTGAGCAGCCTGCGGCTAGCTTCCTAGTTTGCACTTTGATTTTCATTGAGTATAAAAAGAATCCGCTTGAAGCGGATTCTTCTAGAAAGGACTAGTTATGGATCAACTGCGAATTAAAGACCTAGAAATTTTTGCCTTTCATGGACTCTTTCCTAGTGAGAAAGAACTGGGGCAAAAGTTTGTCATTTCAGCTAGCTTATCCTATGATATGACCAAGGCTGCGACAGAGTTGGATTTGGTGTCTTCTATCCACTACGGAGAGCTGTGTCAACAATGGACAACATGGTTTCAGGAAAACACCGAGGACTTGATTGAAACAGTAGCTTACAAACTAGTGGAGCGGACCTTTGAAACTTATCCAATTGTTCATGAGATTGAACTAGAGCTTAAAAAACCATGGGCGCCTGTTCATCTACCACTAGATACTTGTTCAGTAACCATCCATCGCCGTAAGCAGCGAGCTTTTATTGCTTTAGGGAGCAATATGGGCGATAAAAGGGCTAATCTCAAGCAAGCTATTGCTAACATGAGTGCTCGTGGGATTCGTATTCTCAAAGAGTCCAGTGTGATTACAACTGAGCCATGGGGCGGTGTAGAGCAAGATAGTTTTGCCAATCAGGTCATTGAAGTGGAAACATGGTTGCCAGCTCCAATCTTGCTAGAAACCTTGTTAGCCATTGAGTCAGAAATGGGACGGATCAGAGAAGTTCATTGGGGACCTCGTTTGATTGATTTGGATTTGCTCTTTGTCGAGGACCAAGTCATCTACACTGATGAGCTTATCTTGCCGCATCCTTATATCGCTGAGCGCCTCTTTGTCCTTGAACCGCTAGTGGAAATAGCTCCGCATTTTATTCATCCGATCTTAAAGCAACCAATTCGTTACTTGCTTAACCAGTTGGAGCAAGGAAATGCCTAAACTTTCCGAGACCTATAGCAAGTGGAAGAGTATTGGGGAGGGACTGCTTGCTATTACTTTAGGGATTCTCTTGATTCGTTTTGGACAAGTTGTTCCACGGATGGGGTACCAGTTGCTGATCGGCTACTTTTCCTTGTCAGCGGTTTGGCACTTATTGACTCGCTGGTTTCAGGACAAAAAACGTAGGGAAAACATCCTTGTAACCTTGGCTAAGCTGATGGTTGCGGCTCTCGTGTTTGACTCCATCATCTTGCAAGACCTCACCCTCTATCTCCTAGTTTTTATCATTGCGAGCTACCAGCTGTTTACGGGTGGCATTAGTCTTGTTACCTGGTTTCTCTATCGAAAAAATGCCATTCACCCTCGACTCCATCATTTCTTCGATGCTGTATGGATGATAGGATTTGGTCTTTATAGCATTTCTCCTTTTCACGATGCGGCGAATTTTGAATTGCTCTTGCTTGGATGTTACTTGCTCATGCTAGGAGCCAGCAGTCTTCGGGACGGTTTCTTTTTTGAGAGGATAGAAAGCAATCCCAAGCTGAAGCGACGAATGCGAATGACTTTGCCAATCTTTGTGACAGCTCTGATCCCTATTAGCACCTTGCGTAAACTGAATGAGTGGCTGTCAAATCATGAAAACCAAGAAGGAGAAGTGCATTCAGAAAGAAAAAACGATCAGGTGGTTGATTTGGAAATTTTTGTCCATACTTCAGAAACCTCTTTTTTCCTCGCTATGGGACATGTGGATATTTGTTATCAAGGGAAGGTTATTTCCTATGGCTCGTACGATCCTCACTCGGAGCGTTTATTCGGCATGGTCGGAGATGGTGTTTTGTTTAAGGCCAATCGGGAAAAATACATTGAACTTTGTAAGAGGGAAAGTCAGAAGACCTTGTTTGCTTATGGTCTGAGTTTGACAGACCAACAGAAAGCTGCTATCCAAACTCGTTTAGCAGAAATAGAAGATTTGTTAATACCTTGGGAGCCAAGCTCGCAGTTGATGAAAAGAAGAGAGGGCGAGGTCAAGCATACCTACTCCTACCAACTGAAACAGGAAGCAGATGCGATGCTTTATAAATTCAGCTCATCTAAGTTTAAGACCTATTTTGTTCTCAGTACAAATTGTGTTTTACTGGCTGATTCTATCGTGGGTAAAGCTGGAACAGACATTCTCAGTCCCCAAGGATTTATCGTTCCAGGAACTTATCAGGATTATCTTGATTTAGAATATACCAAACCAAGTGGTATAGTAGTCAGTCGTTCTATTTATTAGCAAAAAGAAAACTCTAGTTTCCTAAGTAGATAGGGGAAGCTAGAGTTTTTAAAATAGGTCATTTTCTTCTGGTAGGAGAATGGTTTCCTTCCCATCCATATCTAGCACCAGAACTTTAGGTGGATAGAGTGGGTCAAAGGGATGGTTGAAGTCGAAGTCAATCGTTGTTGGAAGATGTTGACTAGAAAAACGAAAAGTGATGGAGCCTTCATTATTCAAAAACCGAAATTCCAATTCATCTTCTAGATCAAAAACATGTTTTAAAAAATGATCAATAATATACCAGATAGAGTCGATAACATCATCGGGTAGATTGGTCACAACACCGAAACTGGCGCACCGTCTATGGGAATCTATAAAAGCCATCCATTTCTCCTGATTGATTTTCTTATTATCATACTGCAAACTGCTAGAAAAATCAAGAAAAGTCAACTGCTCTTAAAAAGTTGTGAATGTTTTTGAAACTTTTTTCAAAGATTCTTCATCAAATGCTTGAAAATGCTTACAATAAGTGGTAGAATGAAAATAGTGGAATCATGAAAACAAAATTTTCAAAGTAGAAAGGAAACGGAATGAATACAGATGATACAGTAACAATTTATGACGTTGCCCGAGAAGCAGGAGTGTCAATGGCGACGGTTAGTCGTGTTGTTAATGGCAATAAGAACGTCAAGGAAAACACTCGCAAGAAGGTTTTAGAGGTCATCGACCGTCTCGATTATCGTCCAAATGCAGTAGCACGTGGTCTAGCAAGCAAGAAAACGACAACAGTTGGAGTCGTCATTCCAGATATCACAAACACTTATTTCTCTACTCTTGCTAAAGGGATTGACGATATCGCGGAAATGTACAAATACAACATCGTCCTTGCCAATAGTGACGAAGATGATGAGAAGGAAGTATCTGTAGTCAATACTCTTTTTTCTAAACAGGTGGATGGCGTTATCTTCATGGGTTATCATTTGACTGAGAAGATTCGCTCAGAGTTTTCACGCTCACGTACTCCTGTTGTTCTCGCGGGGACAGTGGATGTGGAGCACCAACTTCCAAGTGTCAATATTGACTATAAACATGCTACTGTTGATGCAGTCCGCCACCTCTTGAAACGAAATAAAAAAATTGCTTTTATTAGTGGACCATTAGTGGATGACATCAACGGTAAAATTCGCTTGGCTGGATATAAAGATGCTTTGAAAGAAGCGGGAATCAACTATAGTGAAGGGCTTGTTTTCGAATCAAAATACCGTTATGACGATGGTTATGCCTTAGCAGAACGTTTGATTTCTTCCAAAGCAACAGCAGCGATTGTAACAGGTGATGAACTTGCAGCAGGTGTTTTGAACGGACTTGCTGACAAGGGTGTTTCTGTACCGGAAGACTTTGAAATTATCACTAGTGATGATTCGCAAATCGCGCGCTATACTCGTCCAAACCTAACCACCATTGCTCAACCTTTGTATGACCTTGGTGCTATTAGTATGCGTATGTTGACGAAGATTATGCATAAGGAAGAGTTGGAAGAGCGTGAAGTTCTTTTGCCACATGGTTTGGTAGAACGTCATTCAACTCGTAAAGATTAACAAGAAGAGGCTGGGACAAAAGTCCTAGCCTCTCAATTGTCTTTGGATTGTCGAGCAAGACGCAGTGGTTGAGTGGGCTCTACTACGCTGATTTCATCAGCTTTTACAGCCCTACTCAACTGTGCAGAGGTGGGACGACGAAATCGAATTCTAACGAATTACCGATTTCTGTCCCACTCTCGCTTTTTAGTAGTAAAAACTTTTTGGTCAATGATTCAAGCATCAAGTTGATGGTAGAAGGCTTGCGGGGGTGACTAGAAAACAAGACGTGGTCTAGTAATTTCTATCTCACCGACTTTTTTATACTCAATGAAAATCAAAGAGCAAACTAGGAAACTAGCCGCAGGCTGTACTTGAGTACGGCAAGGCGATGTTGACGAAGTTTGAATTTGATTTTCGAAGAGTATTATCCTTCCATATAGGCTCGTAATTCCTCTCCTGTAAGGCCAGCATTGATAGCAATGAGGAGTTTGAGACGAGCCTTTTGAGCATTGAGCTCTTTGACAAAGAAGACACCAGCCTTTTGTAGACAAACGCCACCGCCTTCATAGGCATAAACAGGTTCAGCAATCCCGTTAAAACAACGAGAAACCAAGGCGATTGGGAGTCCTTCTTGGATAAGGGCGTTCAATTTTTGTGATGTTTCCTTGGGGACATTTCCAGCACCAAAGGCCTGGATAATAAGTCCATCCAGTTGGTCAACGGGAAGCAAATCAAGGAGTTCTTCTGTCATACCAGCATAGACAGGGATAATAGGGACCAAGCCATGGATCTTATCAAGGTCGAAGCGAACACGGGGTTCAGCTGTTTTAAAGTAGAGAATCTCGTGTTTCATGATGAGTCCAAGAGGGCCGTGGGTCGGCGTTTGAAAGGTACTAACATTTGTCGTGTGTGTCTTAGTCACATACTTAGCAGCGTGAATTTCGTCATTCATTACAACCAAGACCCCCTTGTCAGTAGCCTTATCGTCGCTCGCTACGCGTAGGGCGCTGAGATAATTGTAGACACCATCGCTCCCGAGTTCGTTGGAACTACGCATGGCCCCTGTTAGTACGATCGGTTTGTGAGGAACCTCCATGGTATCGAGGAAATAGGCAGTTTCCTCTAAGGTATCTGTCCCATGTGTAATCACAAAACCGTCATAATTATCAGACTCCTCTTTGATTTTTTGATAGAGGGCCAGCATATGTTTTGGCTTAATATGAGGACTTGGCAGATTAAAAAAATCGAGAGCATGGACTTCAACTCCCTCAAGTGGATTGGATACATGATTCATAGGGTTTTCTTGACTAGTCACAACAGCGCCAGAGGCATCCGCTTGCATGGAAATAGTACCACCCGTATGTAAAACAAGGATTTTCTTAGGCATGATTTACTCACTCTTTCTGAAATGTGGTATAATCATTGTATCACAAAAGGGGAGAATGAGGTAGGATGGAAGTCAAAGCTGTTTTTTTTGATATCGATGGAACACTGGTCAACGATCGCAAGAGTGTTTTGAAATCCACTAAGGACGCGATTAAGATTGTGAAGGACCAGGGGGTGCTTGTTGGAGTAGCGACAGGGCGAGGACCTTTTTTTGTTAAGGATTTAATGGAAGATTTAGATCTGGATTTTGCCGTAACCTATAACGGCCAATATATCTTTAATAAAAACAGAGTCTTGTTTACAAGTCCTCTTTCCAAGTCTCATTTACGGCAGTTGATCACCTATGCCAAAAAAGAGGGCAAGGAGATTGCTCTAGGGACCAAGGATGCCATGCTGGGTTCGAAAATCATGTCTTTTGGCCTAGGTTCTTTTTCTCAAAGGGTGAGTCGTTTTGTCCCCTCTATGTTGACTCGTACAGTTAGTCATTCCTTTAATCGAATGGTGAGTAAGGTTGTTCCTCAGAAGGAAGAAGACTTGCTTCACTTGATGAATCAGCCCATTTATCAAGTTTTGATGCTAATGACGCCGGAAGAATCTGAGAAAGCAGCAGCTGATTTTCAAGACTTGAAATTGACTCGTAGTAACCCTTTTGCGGCCGATGTTATTAACCAAGGGAATTCCAAGTTAGAAGGAATTCGCCGTGTCGGAAAAGAGTATGGTTTTGATCTCAATCAAGTCATGGCCTTTGGTGACTCGGACAATGACCTAGAGATGCTGGCAGGAGTTGGGATGTCAGTCGCTATGGGCAATGGTAGTAGCAGTGTCAAGGAAGTGGCGAAGCATATCACAACCAGCAACCAGCAAGATGGGATTCACAAGGCCTTGGAACACTTTGGTGTTTTGGCTTCAGAGAAAGTCTTTGTCAGCCGTGACTATCATTTCAATAAGTTCAAAACCTTTCACCACATGATGGATGAACGAACTCAAGAAGAGCCACAAGCTTGGGATTTCGAAGGTGCCACCCATAGAGCGGGATTTAAGATAGAAGAACTGGTCGAGTTTGTTCGAGCTGCTAGCTCTTCTGAAGAAGACTTCGAACGGGCAGTAGGACAGTTACACCAAGCTCTTGACCAAGCAGCAGAGAAAGTAGTCAAGAAAACACCTGCTAAGCAAGATTTGGTAGGGCAAGTAGATGCCTTGATTGATACCCTTTACTTCACCTACGGTAGTTTTGTTTTGATGGGGGTGGATCCAGAACGGATTTTTGACATTGTCCATCAAGCCAATATGGGTAAAATGTTCTCTGATGGAAAAGCTCATTTTGACCCAGTTACTCACAAAATCCTAAAACCAGATGACTGGGAGGAGCGATATGCTCCAGAACCAGCCATTAAAAAGGAAATTGAGCGCCAGTTAAAGGCTTATGAGCGCCATAAGGAAAGAGAAGATAAAAAGTAGGCGTTAGGTAACTGATACTCAATGAAAATCAAAGAGCAAACTAGGAAGCTAGCCGCAGGTTGCTCAAAACACCGTTTTGAGGTTGTGGATAGAACTGCCGAAGTCAGCTCAAAATACTATTTTGAGGTTGCAGATGGAAGCTGACGTGGTTTGAAGAGATTTTCGAAGAGTATGAAGTCTTGATTTCCTAGCACCAACTACTGCATCAACAATTTATGAAAAAATGAGGCTGGGACAAAGGTCCTAGCCTCTCAATTGTCTTTGGATTATCGAGCAAGACGCAGTGGTTGAGTGGGCTCTACTACGCTGATTTTATCAGCTTTTACAGCCCTACTCAACTGTGCGGAGGTGGGACGACGAAATCGAATTCTAACGAATTACCGATTTCTGTCCCACTCTCATTTCTTTTTTATTACAAAGTTTTATCCTTATCTCTAACGACGAGAAGGTCAACGCTGGTATGGCGTAGGATGTATTCTGATGAAGAACCAACTAGTAGACGCTCAAAGGCATTGAGTCCTGTTGCTCCAACCAAAATCAAGTCAACCTTTTCATTGTCTGGAATTGTTTTAGCTAAAAGAGTTTTAGGATTACCCATCTCAATAACTACTTTAATATCTGTGAGACCAGCATCTTTTGCACGCTTTTCATATTCAGCCATCAAATCGTTGGCCTCTACTTGCAATTCTTCGTAAACTTCGGCATCAAATGTTGAGATGCTTTGAAGAGCACGTGTGTCAATGACATGGGCAATAGTTAGTTTTGCTTGGTTACGCAGTGCTGAATGAACCCCTTTGATGAAAGCCAAGTCAGCTTCCTTAGAACCGTCAACCGCTACCATGATGTTTTCATAACGTTGTGTCATAGCAAAAACCTCCTCATTCTTATTACCTTCATTGTAATCCTTTTCACTAAAAAAGTAAAGTAAAAAACGATAGGAAGAAGATTGATGCTTTTTGACTTTGACTTGGAGTCTGTTATAATAAAAATAGAAAAGCTAAGAGGAAGAGATATGACAAAAATTGCAGTATTATCAGATATACATGGCAATACGACAGCTTTAGAGGCTGTTCTGGCAGATGTACAGAAGGCAGAGGTTGATGAGTATTGGCTCTTGGGAGATATCCTCATGCCTGGAACAGGACGAAAAAATATTCTCCAGACATTGGATACTTTACCCATCACTCTTAGAGTTCTGGGAAATTGGGAGGAGAGCTTGTGGCGGGCCTGTCATCGAAAGTTGGATGAAAGCAGACCGAGTCATCGTTATCTCTTGCGCCAGTGCCAGTATATTATGGAAGAAGTCAGCATTGAGGAGATTGAGGCGCTGCAGAACTATCCCTTGCAAGTGCACCGTCAGTTTGGAGATTTGAAGTTAGGGATTAGCCACCACTTGCCTGATAAAAATTGGGGGAGAGAGCTGATTCATCTTGGAAAGCAAGAGGATTTTGACCGTCTTGTCACCAATCCAGATTGCGATATTGCCATTTATGGTCATATCCATCAGCAGTTTCTTCGCTATGGTAGTGGTGGTCAGCTTATCCTGAACCCAGGTTCGATTGGTCAACCCTTCTTTTTATCTGAAAATTTACGCAAGGATTTGCGTGCCCAATACATGATATTAGAATTTGACGAAAAAGGCTTAAAAGATGTTGATTTTCGTCGGGTTGCTTATGATATTGAAGCAGAATTACAGCTAGCCAAAGACTTAAATTTACCCTACTACCAAATTTATTATGAAAGTTTGGTTAATGGGATTCACCATACCCATAACCAAGAATTACTTCATGAAATTGCCCAAAGTCAAGGGCATGATGCAGAACTGGATGACTGGCTTAGTGGTAACTCTTGACATTACAACTTGAAGAGATATAATAAAGATAAGAAAGAAACGAACTAGTCTAATAGAAAAAGGAGAAGCTTATGCAAATTTCAAGTCGATTTACCATTGCGACTCATATGTTAATCATTATTGCCCTAAAAGGGAAAGAAAGTAAGGTGACTAGTGATTTTCTGGCGAGTAGTGTTGGAGTCAATCCAGTTATTATCCGTAAAACCTTGTCCCAACTGAAAAAGGCAGACTTGATTTCCGTTGCGCGTGGAACTGGTGGAGCAGAGATTATCAAAGATCTAGAGGACATTAGCCTATTAGATGTTTACCAAGCAGTTGAATCCCTAGGAAAGACAGGGCAACTCTTTAGTTTTCATGACAAACCAAATCCAGCCTGTCCAGTTGGAGCCAATATCCATGGGATTTTGGATGAAAAGTTAGATAAAATTCAAGAAGCCATGGAACAAGAATTAAGTCAAACTAGTCTGGCCCAAGTAGTGGCGGATGCAGGGAGTAGGATAGAAGGATAAGAGGACCTCAGATCCTCTTTTTCTATGTGGATAATTATGATAAAATGTAGTCATTAAAGAAGGGAGAAATGTATCTCGTTATAGGAATTATATTAGCCTTTATACTATCATTTTGGAAGGATAATAGAAGTTTGTGGAATTCAGTATTATTTTTATTATTTCTCATTTCAAGTTATATTTATCTATCCTACTTTTTTATAAAAATAGTTATGAGAAGGTTCAGCTTGCTTTCTATGGATTTGCCTTTATTTTACTCCCCTTGCTGGTTTTTTGGGGTGGTATCTTTTTGATCTATAATGGTGTTATCTTGCTGAAGCGAGAGGGACGGTCAAAGGCCAATTATCTCTCAGCGCTCTTTGGAATAGTCATTTTGGCATTTTTTGCCTTGGTGTCATTTCGATTGGGAGATAGAGGCGATTTATTTTCCAATAACCATCTGATCAATATTCTATTTGTATTTATCACTTATTCTTACTTTATTTTTGGTTTTGCCTTTGCAGGTTTTATGTTGTACCCTATCTTGTATCTCTTTATTCCTAAGAAGAAGCATTATGATTTTATTATTATTCATGGTGCAGGTTTACTAGGTGGGGAAAAGGTAACACCTTTGCTAAAGAGGAGAATTGATAAGGCGGTGGAAGCTTACCATAAGTCTAAGAATCCTCATATCAAAATCATAGCCAGTGGTGGACAAGGAGAGGACGAAAAGATATCTGAAGCTCAGGCTATGACAAATTATCTGCTTACGGAGACAGATGTCCCCAAAGATGCGATTATTCTGGAGGACCAATCAAGGACTACTTACGAGAATCTTCTCTTTTCCAAGGAACTTGGTGAGAAACTGGTAACCAATCCTCAATTTCTCTTTGTAACAAATGATTATCATGTTTTTAGAACCAGTACCTATGCTCGCAAGTTAGGCATGAAAGGAGATGGCTTGGGATGTCGAACAGCTGGTTATTACATCCCATCAGCCTTTATCCGTGAATTTGTAGCCCTGTGTGTAAAATTAAAGTGGCTCTTTATGTTCTTCTACGGATTGTTATTCTTAGCCCTGCTATTTTCTTATAAGGGAATTCTATGGTAGGATAAAAAATAAAAAAAGCTAGTTTTCTGATATTCAGAATTCTAGCTTTTTCGTTATGAAAATAAAACTATGAATGATTGGTCTTTCATAAAGAAGTTTTCTTTAAAGATCACCAATCGAAATGGTGTTCAATTCGTTGATAACCTGAAGCTGTGCCATGCGTCCAATATTGATCAGTTTTGGATGTTTTAAGCCTTCGATATCAAAGTTGGTCAGAATGGCATCGTATCCAGCCTCCATAATCTCGTCAACATTTAGTGTAGCCTTGTCCCAAGTCTCAAACTGGATATTTTTAGAAGTGTAGTATTTATAGAGGGAGATGAGAGCGTGAGGGTGAGCAAAGTCAAACTCACTCAAAACAAGAACACGAACCTTATTCTGAACTTCTAACAGTTGTTCCGTCAAACCTGAAGCGTGGGTCAAAAGTGTATAAACGAGATGAACAACGGCATGTGCATGTTCTTTTTGTCCCAAGCTAGACTTATAACGCATCATTTCGAAAACAGCTGCTTCGTAAAAATGAGGGAAGAATCGCTTGATTTTATAAAGTGAATAGGATTTGTTATGAGAAATGATAGATTCTGAGTTGATTTCTTGGCGTTCAAGAAGAGCAGTATTGTGCAAGTGCCACACTAACTCATCTGTATTTGAAAAGTGAACACCAAACTCTCGTGTTAAGTTATCCAGGACATCGCGAGCTGCGTGATAAGAGTGGTTAACTTGCTCATTCTCTGAACGGGCAGCTAGAAATTCTTCAACAGTAAAGAAGATTCCTTTTTGGGTGTAAGAATCAAAGATTTGTTCTAAGGTATGACGGTTAACTTCGATATTTAGGCGCTTAGCTAGAGGTTCAAGTTGATCTTGGTATTCTGGCAGTTGATTATATATAGGGAGATCATTTGTAGAATTACTCGTTGTTTGGATAGTGGTACCAATTTTAAATCGGTGCAAATTAACAGCTATTTGTGTTTCTAGCTGCAATAAGTTGGCATAATTGGCAGGAAATCCTGTCGCTTTAAGAAAGAAAGCAACAAACTCTTCAATGTCTTTCTTAGAATCAGTAAATGGCCATTTGAAGTAACCATAGGCTTCATGGAAATATTGAGCAAAGAAGAAGCGGATGTCTTTTTCATCTCCAATGATAGAGATTGGAGTGACCTTAAGTTTGAAGCGGTATTTATTTTGTAAGGTATGATTGATCTCAGCGACTTTTTTGCGAAGGGCAGGAAGTGAGACATCGAGGGTTTGAGCTAGATGTTCATAGGTAAATGGTTCTTCTAATAAAAAGAATGCTCTCAAAACTTGGAAGTTAGATGAATCTTGTAAAATATGGCGGTAAATTCGTTCAATGCCCAGATTTTTATTATTGGCGAGTCTGATACCTGCAGTTGAAGATTGAATTTCAAAGCAAGACAAAACTTCGCGCATCTCCTTGATATCACTTTTGATAATACGGGTGTTGATATCTAGGGCTTCCGCCAGAGGATCTAGGTGGATCCAGTCTGGATTTTCAAATAAATATTCTAAAATTTTTAATTGCCTTTGTTCTTTTTGAGTCAATAGGGCTCTCATGAATGATTCCTCCTGTAATATATTTGATTATAATAAATAAAAATCATATTTTTTTGAAGATAAATGTTATTATATCACAAGTAAATTAAAAAAAACAAAGAATCTGTCTGAATTTATTATATTGTATTTTAGAATAAAAAATAACATTTTGGAATTTTTTTGTATTGAAAAAAATTTTTAATGATAAAGTTTGAAATTGTTGACTAAAATAATGCTATATTTTATTTTATAATGTAATTTGTGTGTTAAAGACACACTATATTTTAAAATTGATAGGGGACAAGATTCATGTATTTTAATCGTAAAAATGCAGAACAAAAGAATTGGCGTATGATTAAAAAAGGAAAACATTTCCTTTTCGGTTGCTCGCTTGTCTTTGCGGTTGGGGCAGCTTTGGTGGCTCCACCAGTCAAAGCAGATACAGTAGAAGCTAATCCAGAAAATAACTCTACAACAGAGGGGACTAAGCCAGTTGTAGATGAAGAGAATGTAACTTATGCAGCACCAGCTGTAGAAGTAGCACCATTAACACCAGCTGCTGTAGCTACAGTAGTGGCTGAAAAAGCTGAAAAACCAGCTGCAACTACTGAAAATTCTAAGGAAGAAGCAGTAGCAGCAACTGATAAAGTTGAAAAAGCTAAGGAAGCAGACAGCATCCAAGCACCAGAAGTGACTGTAGTTTATGATCCGTCAGCACTTGCTGATGAAGAAAAAGCAAAAGTAGTAGCAGCTGTTAAGGCAGCAAACCCTACAGCGACTGTTGTTCAAGTCCAAGCAGACGGATCAGTAGTTGTTACTTTTGCAGATGGTTCAAGTGCAAACTTGACAGCAGTTCAAACTATCAAAGATGGCTCTTTAGTAGCTAAACCATGTACTAATCGTGCAGCGCGTGCTACAGCATCAACTGAAACACGTGCGTCAGATGGTGCACAAAACCTTGACTATACAAACAAAGAAGATGTCGAAGGTTATGTTAAAATTAACTACGAAGTAGACAAGGCTAAAAATGTTATCCACTGGATAATTCTTGATAACCCAGGCCGTAAAGGAAACTCAGCCAGTGGTTATGTCTACTTCACAATTCCGAAAGATTCTGTAGGTGAACCGACCAATTGGAGCGTTGTACAGACGGATAAGAATGGAAAAGTAGTCAATAGCCGTAATTACTGGAAGAATAATGACGGAGTATACTTAATGGGTCAAAATGGTAGAATGAATACCTATACTGGCGCTGAAACGACGAAGCGTTTGACTCAACTTTACAAAGATACAAAAAATCCAGCAATTCGAGGAAATGAAGCAGCGGTAGCGGCTCAAACAGCAGAACGTTCACAGGCTTTGTATACGATGACAGCGGATAATAATGCAATTCGTAACGTTATGTGGACGATTACATTTGACACACCAATCCTAGATAAATCTATGCCACTTGACTATGTTGCAGGTATACAAGGAACAGGGGTTGTTGGTGGTAGAACAAATATCATGACTGGTTTCACAGATAACTTTATTGATGATGTAAGTTCAAAATTCCAAGCAGTAGCAGTAAAAGAAAAGTACACTGCAAAAGTTGGTGGAAGCTTTAACGCAGATCCTTCGACATACGTTACAAATCAAACTGGCACACCAGCATTTCCAAATAACTACCGTGGTGCAACAACATTTGCATGGAAAGATGGTGAGGCTCCTACAGCGACAACTCCAGGTACATATACTAAAACTGTAGTGGTTACTTATCCAGAATACTACAAACAAGACCCACAAGAAGTCACGATTACATTTGAAGTACAAAACTCACGTAGCGATGCGGATAAGAATGATCCAACTGCTAAGGCACAAACAGTAACAGCAGGTTCAACACCAAATGCACAAGACTCAATTGGTAATGTTTCAGATCTACCAATTGGTACAACATACGAATTCAAGACACCAGTAGATACAGCAACTGATGGTGAAAAAGACGCAACAGTCGTTGTAACCTACCCAGACGGATCTAAGGATGAAGTTCCAATTAAAGTTACTGTTAAAACTCCAAGCACAGATGCGGATAATAACAAAGTAACGGATCCAGCCGTAACTCCAGTTACAGATCCAAGCAACTTGACTGATGCAGAAAAAGCTAAGGTAGCGGATGAAGTTAAGAAAGCTAACCCAACTGCGAAAGACATCAATGTAAACAAAGATGGATCAGTAGTTGTAACCTTTAAAGATGACACCACAGCCGTTATTCCAGCAGATAAGACAGTTAAGAAATCAGCTGATAAGGTTAAGGAATCAGATGGAGTTAAGAATCCAGCCGTAACTCCAGTTACAGATTCAAGCAACTTGACTAATGCAGAAAAAGCTAAGGTAGCGGATGAAGTTAAGAAAGCTAACCCAACTGCGAAAGATATCAAGGTTAACAATGACGGATCAGTTGTTGTAACCTTTGTAAATGGTTCAGTAGCAGTAATTGCAAGTGAGAATACTTTTAAGGAAGCAACTAAAGAGTCTTCTGCTAACCCAACAGCTAAGAAAGCAGGAGCGAAAGAGTTGCCGAACACTGGTACAAAACAATCTAGTGCTTCACTTGCTCTAGCGCTTCTTGCAGCAGCGACAGGTGGACTTCTCATCGCTAAAAAACGCGAGGAAGAAGAGTAAAACATTACTCTGATAAAGTAAACTTGAGCATTTTGATTATATGAGTTTACTAGAAAAACCGTAAGAAGAAATTCTTACGGTTTTTTGGGCTTTATAAAAGGAAGTACCTCTTGTCTATCTTATTTTATGAGCTATACCTTTCTTCATGCATGTATTTTTATTATTTTCATAGAAAGTCTTGTGGATGAAATTGAAGTTAATAGGAAGTTGAGAATGCTTGATAAACAATATCCACTGCTAAGCCTATTGTTAACGGTATGTAGCTTCAAATAATTTTAAATAGAAAACAAGATCCTTGTATATTAAAGAAAATTTCAATAAAATAGAAAGAGCCCTGTTGTAAAATGAAGTGCAACACAAAAGACATGTTCATCTGATATACTAGAGTTGCAAAAAACAGTATAGAG